>JAMLHF010000052.1 GCA_023957275.1 Lentimicrobium sp.
TTACAATTTCCATGCTCGGAATTTATCCGAAAAACAAGTACAAAGTTCGATCACCGGAGTTGAAACAGCAGAGCTTATTACTGAGCTTTCGACCTGGAATACAAATAATCCCGGATTATTGGCTGATGGATCAAAATGGCCATGGGGAAAGATACTTCAAGCTATCTCTGAAATACTCCCAATCATTATTGCTATTTTCTTCTAAATAAAAAATCAAATTAAACTGCCCTTCGAAACACAAAAAGAAGGGCAGTTTAAAACCTTAAATCATTATATTATGAAATTCAAATACATCGCATTAATCCTTGGAACAATGGTTTCAGGTTGCAAAATGTTCACTTTCTTAAATGAGGCAAGAAAAGAGACTTTAACATACAATATAGAGCATTGTAAAGTAAACATAAAGGATAACTATATTTTTGTAGAAACGCAATTCGAAGATTATCAGACCCGAAACTTTATTCTGGATCTTGGATCCCCAATAAATGTAGTTTTTGATGATTCAATATTCAAAAATCACACTCTGAGTGAAGAAAGTCTAATGCTTAAAAATACAAAATCAGCCGATGGAAATAAAATGAAAAGAGAGTATCTAAATTGGGGTAAGATAAGCACATGCCTATTTTCCGTTGACAATAGCTTTATTTCACACATTACGAGAGATGATAAATATTTATGCAATAAAATAGATGGTATTTGGGGAGCGGAAATTTTCGCACCAAATTTCAAGGGAAAAAAAAATAAGATCTTACTTATTAACATGCGAGATTCAATGCTTACTATACTTGATTCCTTGCCTGAAATTAGTAAATGGGTGGAGTTAGATGTAAAGTTTACACCACTTTCTCAAATAAAAGTTAAAGTAAAAATAAACGGCATTCCTGAATATCTATTCTTCGATACAGGATTTAGTGGAGATATAATGCTAACATCTGTAATATATAAGAAAGTAAATGATAAATATACTAATAGTTTCGATGAGCGTAAAATATATGGCCAAATTTCCAGTAGTCTCTCGGGTACAATACAAGATACTGCTTATTCTAAACATTGTTTACTTGAATTAACTCAAAATCTTAAACAAGATTCAATATCATTGTTCACTACACAATCTGTTGTAGTAAGCGCCCTAGGCATGGGGGTAATTAAACGCTTTAATGTACTTGTTGATTATCAGCATCGAAAGCTCTATTTACAACCGAACCTATCTTACAAGCCCTCACCTCCTTCATTTTTTCATTCTAAGGGATTTCGTGCAAAACTAACTAATGAAAATAAGATTAAAATTGTAAACATAACTTCCAATTCGAAATCTGAATCTGCCGGACTCCAAATTGGAGATGAAATCATTTCAATAAATGAAATTTCCAGTCAGCAAGAAGACAAGTGCAGAGTTGTTGAAATTTTTGATTCAATTGATGCTCATAAAAATAACAATCAGATTACTATAAAAAGACAGGGCAAAATAATGAAAATCATTATTTAGCCATATAAAACAGCATATAGAGCATTTTATGCGCTGTAATAAAAACTTAATCCCAACGCGAATTAACCAAGTAAAAACCAAACCCAAAGCGCCACACATAAAGATCAAATCCCGGAATTCCGCCTTGCTATGCAAAGTGTTTTCTGCGCCGGAAATCCAGCCCTGCGCCTGATCGTGAATTGGATACCTGCGAAAGTGGACCAAAGCCTTGCTGCTGAGCAAGAAGAATATTTAACCTCAAAAGTCAGTATCATGAAAAGAGCATTATTACTGACAGTATTTACCACACTGTCTTTCATTCAGCCGGCGCTTTCCGGCATTGTGATCAAGACCACACTGACAATTGGCAGGAAGAGCAATAACTGCTCCGGATTCGGAATCTGTTCAATCTCCAGTAGTTCTTCGTATACCGAAGGAGCCATCAACGGCATCATAACTGTAGACGAGGAAAGTGGAAGCATGACTATCTGTGTCGACAAAAAAGATATTGAAAAAGTGCAACCCGATAAAGCGAACTACTTTGACAACAAAAGCACAGTCGTTTTCGCTGAAGATTATTCTTTCCCTAATGAAATCAACATCGCTGCAAAAGTCAGAAATCCTATCGTGATAAGGAAAGGCGAATACAGCCTTACCTATAAAAACGGCAAATATTACATTGAACTCCTCCTTTAAAGTACCCGGGGAGCCATTCTTCTGAAAAACTGACTCCCCGGTGCTGTTTTTACCAGGGAATCACAATACGCTTCCCTGTATTACTTCTATCAGGTTCTGAATTGTCATCGCACTATAAAAACTCATTGCTATGTCGGTATACCGCGGGCAGACAATTCCAGCTAAAGCTACTCCTGTAAAGAAGAGTATCGGAAATAATCCTGACCGGATATGATACACAACATTACCTATGGTTTACAAATTGATTGCCATCAGGTTTTCATCAATTATAACCCCTTTGGGATCAATTCAAAGGGGCATGCTTCTGGTCGGTATCCTTGTTTCGGCGTTTGTCATTTCCAATTACCCGCTTTACAGTCAGGACACGTGCAATCAGAATAAAACAAAGCCTTCCAGACAATTAACAGCCGTGACGGTCATTGACTTTTTCACTACTTTCACCGGTGTCCGCTATCTGAATGGATATACAACAAGTGAAAAGAATAATCTGAATTTCTACTACAATTTTACTTTAAACAATAAAATAAAGGCCGGGAAACTGGCTATTACCAATTATTATTACACCGATCTGGGGATCAGGGATTATCAGGATAGTATAACCGTAATTTCGGATGATCAGTTCATTATTAAAAATGCCGTCGCCTGCCAGTTTCTTGAGTCAAAATTTTCCTTCAGCCTGGGCACCAATTCAAAAAGTCAGTATTTCCGTCACTATGAATACGGGACTGACACTGCCGGAAACATAACAAGAACCCTTTTCACCGCTTATCAATCACCAGGCTACCGCAATTTTTCCTGTGGAATCAGATACGACATTTCAGAAAAGGTTTCCATAGAATTCGGTCTGGTAAATGGAAAGACTACCCTAATGAAAAATCAGAAAATTTTCGAAAGCAGAAATACAAACAAGTTGTATGGATTGGAGAAAGGCACAAAGAAGAAATCAGAATCAGGTTTTAACCTGGTGCTGACCATTCCACCCAATAAGATTTCCAAAAATCTGTTTTTTGAAAATTTCAGCCAATTAAACGTGAACAAGGCTGATCTGGACTGCATCAAATATTACAAGTTCGACATCAACAACGCCATTCACTATATTTTCCTCAAACATTTCCGGCTAACCCTCCGCACCCTCTGCCGTTACGATCTGAATACCGGCAAAAGGGCAACGGTGATCCACCACCTTTCGGCGGGGTTTTACCTGAACAATACCTTTTAGGGCGGGCTTAGTTATGGTCGAGGGTTACGGTGTAGGCGCCGGGTTTCAGGATATCGATGATAAAGCGGCACTGCATGCGGGTGAGTCCGGCCTTAATGGTATAACTGAGTTCGCAGCGCAGGGGCAGGGCGCAGCGGCTTACCGAAAAGCGGCGGCCCAGCTGCGAAAGCTGTCCGGAGGAGTGTTCTATCTTCAGGTCGGCGGGTGCAAAGTCGGCCTGGGCCAGCTGAATGGCGAAGACCACCCGGCTGTCGGCGGCGTCGGGCACGGCCTCTTCCGTTACCCTGTGCACCGGGATGCCGGTGCTTTGTCCCACCCGGTAGCTGAGGGCCGGGTCGGTGGCGCCGGCATATACATCGTCCTTCCAGTAGCCGGAGAGGGTGTGTTTCTTCCCGTTTTGCGTATATTTAAAGGTCCCCTTGCCGTTTTTCTGTCCGTTTACCCAGCGCCCCTTAAACTCATCGCCGTTTTTAAAGGTATAGGTTCCCTTGCCGTGGGGCAGCCCGTTGAGGAAGCCGCCGGTATAGGTGTCCACCCCCGTGGCTTTGCCCTTGCCGCTGGCCAGGCCGTTCTCGCAGTCGCCGCTGTAGGCGCCGGCCAGTTTTTCGTTCAGCACTTTGCAGGTGTCGTTTTGCGCGTTCAGTCCCTGCATCAGCAGCAGGCTCAGAAGTATCAGTATCAGCTTTTTCATAGAATGGATGCCAACGGCCGGAAGACTTGTTGCCGGCAGTCAAAAGTAGCTGTTTTCCTTAACAAACCAAAGGGACGGGAAACGTTGAAACGTTTGTTGGAACTTCAGGATGTTTTTTACCGGATATGCTGATTTTTTTAAGCCACGGAAACACAAAAACACAAAAAAAACACCAAACGATTTTTAAGAATTAATTACTTGCTGTTACTCCATCGTTAAAATGAACTCTGATTGGCCGGATTGCCTGAAGTCGCTTTTTTGCCACGGAAGCACAATTCTGATGGCAATTTAATTCAAGGATTCAAAAATTCAAGGATTCAAAAATTCAAGGATTCAAAGATTCAAGGATTCAAAGATTCAAAGATTCAAAGATTCAAATATTTAAGAAAGTATTCTGTGGGTTTCTGTGTTTTCGTGCTTTAGTGGCAATTTAATTCAATCATTCGTGCATTCGTGGCTAAAAAATTCAAGGATTCAAATATTCAAAGATTCAAGGATTTAAGAAAGTATTCTGTGGGTTTCCGTGTTTCCGCGCTTTAGTGGCAATTTAATTCAATCATTCGTGCATTCGTGGCTAATAAATTCAAGGATTCAAAAATTCAAGGATTCAAAGATTCAAATATTTAAGAAAGTATTCTGTGGGTTTCTATGCTTCCGTGCTTTTGTGGCTATTAAATTCGTGCATCCGTGGCAATTAAATTCATGCATTCGTGCATCCATAAATTCGTGCATTCGTGGCTCTAAATTTTAACCTGAAATCAAGGATCAGTATTCCATAAGCCGCCTGGTTTTTCATATTATACGCAATTAGTTTTATTATATCTTTGTCAGACATAAACCAACCTGATATGAAGACCAGGCGCCTCCTTCTGCTGACCATTCTTTTTCCACTTTTGCTGTCAGCACAACCAGCAACGATCCGTTTTGCCGATGCGCTGCAAACCGTGCGCGGGCACCTTTCCCGCTATCCCGAAAAGAGGGTCAGCCCCGGGGATACTTACCTGCTGCTTTACGCGGATGGCAGCGCGGCAACTGCTTTGGTCCGTGCCGGTCTGGCCGGAGAGGAAGCTGCGGGCCGCGACCTGCTGGCCCGGGTGTTTCCGCTGGAACCTTCGGGCTATGTGGTGGTGGCGGCTTCTCCCCTGCTGCCCCGCATCATTGCCTATTCCTTTACCGCCGGTTGCGGCAGGCCGGAAAGCGGCAATCCGCTGCTGGCACTGCTCAGGGCCGACCTGAAATCCAGGCTCGACTATGCGGCAGAAAGCGGTCAGGCGGCGGCCGGCGAAACATTCCCGCGGCGCGACCGTCCGGAGCAGTGGCCGGCTACCGGCGACGGCTGGCTGAAGACCAACTGGACGCAGAACGCGCCTTATAATAACCTCTGCCCCATGGACCCCGTAACCGCTTCGCGGAGCTACGCCGGCTGCCCGGCCGTGGCTATGGCCCAGATCCTGAACTTCCATGAAAACCTGAACAATACGCGTTTTGACGATGGCGACGACTACTACCACAGCTATGCCGGCCGCAACTACCAGATTGACGACGACCACGCGCAAAACGGATTCCCCTCTTTTCCGCAGCTCAATATTTACCTCGACACCCTGCAGGCGCATTATGAGCGGGATGTCAACCTGAGCAATACCGACAAGGCCGCCCTGGTGTTTGCCTGCGGCGTGGCCTGCACCCAGGTGTTTACCTCGGAAGCCTCGGGCACCTTCGGGGTGGATCAGGCGCTGGAGGCTTACCTTCGCTTCGGTTTCGGCACGGTGGCCCTGCTGGATGAGAACGACGCGGACCTGTATGAGCGCCTGCGGCAGAATATGATGGACACCCTCCCCGCCCACCTCGCGGTGGTGGATGAAAGCTGGACCACCGGCCACAATGTGGTAGTGGACGGCTACAACTCTGACGACTACTACCACCTCAACTTCGGCTGGGGCGGCATGTACAACGGCTGGTACCTGCTTCCGGAGGAGATCCCTTACAACCTCACGGTGGTGGAGGGCGTGGTGCTCGACATCAGCAGGGACACCACCACCGTCAGCAGCCATCACCTTCAGTCAGGGCAGGCAATGGTGTTTCCCAATCCCTCCGCGGGCAGGCTTACGATTGCCTTCCCCGCTGCACCGGGACAAATAAACAACGTTAAGATTTATAACGCGGCGGGCTGCCTGATTGAAAGCAGGGAAGGGATCAGTAGCGGCACGCTTACGCTGGATCTGTCAGACCGGCCCGGCGGACTGTATCTCTTTACCATCGGCGACCGGCAGGGACGGATTACCACCGGCAGGTTTGTGATCAGGTAGCAACTGCGGCTGAAAGCGGCAGCCTGAAGGCGCTTGCGGCAGACGGGGCAGGCTTTCGCCGTCAGAAAGTCAGTACCTTGTCACATTCCACCGTCCACTGTGCAAATTCTTTCATATTGCTGATCTGCACACCTTCGATCAGCGGCAGTTTATCAATGCCGCGGGCTTCGGAGCATCCGCCGCAGCTTTTCACTGCTGCGCCTTTCTGTATCACCGACTTCAGCATTCTTTCGATGTGGCAGTATCCGTCTGATTGGCAATTAATAAACCGAAAAAAACCGGATTGCGGCTAAAAGAAAGCCTTCTTTCCTTTTTTTACGAACGCGATCCCGACATTTTCCCTGGTTATCAGGCAGCCGGTGGGAATTTTATCGAACCAGGGCAGGATGATATTTACAAACTGTTCAATTTTCGTGGGTTCATCCACCATTTCTACAATTACGGGCAGTTTTTCCGTGATTTCCCAGAATTTGGCGGAGTGTATCACGCTGCCCGATCCGTATCCCATGCAGCCTTTAGTAACCGTAGCGCCGGCCAGTCCGTAGCGTTTGGCGGCAAACACCAGGGTTTCGCTCAGCAGGGTATGCCTGAATTTATCGGTATTGCTGATGTAGAAGCGCAAGCGTGTGGCTTCGGAATTGCTTTTCATGGTACTATGATTTTGGTAAGCGCGTGTCCGCCAAAGGTGGCCAGCAGGCCGAGGAATACGCTGAGCCCGGCATACAGGCTGAAGTAAAGAAAGCTGCCGTCGCGCAGCAGGGCCAGGTTCTCGTGCGAGAAGGTGGAAAAGGTGGTAAAGCCGCCGCAGAAGCCCACGGCCAGGAACAGGCGCAGTTCATTGCTTATGGGAGCGCCCCTGTCGGAAAGGCCGTAAATCAGCCCGATCAGAAAACAACCGGTAATATTTACCCAGAATGTGCCCAGCGGAAAGGAAGTGATAACGGTTTGCTGAATGCTCTTCGACAGCAGGTAACGGGCGATGCCGCCCAGAAAGCTGCCGGAGCCGATAAACAGGAGAATCTTCAACATAGGCCTTTAAATGATTGCGGGTTTAACGGGCAATCCGCGCGATGATCCTGATACCGGAAGATCGCAGCCGGTTGCCAATGGTAAATCATCCAGGAGTTATCAGCTTGTTGAAGGCGGTTAAAGGCTAACCCCATAGCCTGAGGGCAAAGATACACTTTCGCCCGGAACTGATGCGGACAGACACTCAATTATTAAATATTCCGGCCGGCCCCTGCCCTACCTCGTGCAGCTGCACTCTTCCGAGGCCCCGCTCTCCATTCCGTTTTCGTGGGTTGTGGTGAGGTAATAGAAATAGCGTACGCCAGCCAGTGTATCCGCATCAGTATATTCTGTGCTTTCACCCGGGATACTTGTCAGTTTCACCGGTGCTTTTCCCCTTTCGTAACGGTAAATATTGATTGAAGATAAACCATCGTAGCTTACCTCACCCCATTCAAGCTGAATGCCGGCTCCGGCAGAAACGGCCTGAAGGGCAAAGGGAGGAACAGGCAGACTTTGTCCGGTGCGCAGGGTGGCGATGGCGGCTGCAGCACTCCGGTTGCCGTCAATATCAACCGAAAACAACCTGTAGATGTACAGTTTTCCGGGCTCTGCAGTATCATCCGTAAAACTGTTTATTTTCAGAATTTCATTCTCAGGAAGTAATGATCCGAATGCCTCCCCTTCTGACTGTCGCTGCAACCAGTAACCGGCGATTATATTATTTTGGTTTCCCTGATTTTTCCAGTGCATCACCACCTTCCGGTCTTCTTCATAGACTGTGAAATCTGAAGGCGCTTCAGGTGGGAGGCTGAGTTTAGGCCTGAGATAGGTAAGCTCAGAAAATGTGCTTTCCACGAAACTGCTGCTTTCGGTTTTGGCGGCAAAAATATAGGTAGTGCCTCCCGACAATGTTCCTGATGTATCGATCCAGGAAATCAACAGCGAATCGTTGGGTCTGAGGAGGTCGCTCACCACGCGCAACTCCGGGGTGATGCCGTCGTTGCGGTAAATGCGGATACCGGCGGCTTCCGCGTCACTCACCCTGTATTGCAATGATACGCCTCCTTTTAACCGTTCAGACCTCACCAGCCAGGGGGATGCGGGAGCCTGAGGGTTGAACGCTGCACTGAAGATTACATTACTCGCAATAGTCTGGTTTTTATCTGCCGGTATTGCCAGAATCCGGTAATAATAAACTTTATCGGGTTTGATCTCCAGATCGGTAAACCGGGTTTGATCGGCAGGAAGGGTCGCCAGCAGCGAAAAGTCTTTGTCAGGATGTTGGCTGCGTTCAATTTCAATCCTTTGAACCGATTGATTCCCGTTGAGCGCCCATTCCAGATTGATGCCCAGCATTTTGCTGTCTTTTCCGGCTTTTGTGGAAATAAACCAGAACCTGGAACCCATCGGAGAAATCAGTGTGATGCTGCTGCTGTTACCTGCGATGCGGTTTGTATCCAGCTGAACCATAAAGTATTGCAGATTTTGCTGACGTGGAGTTTTCAGCACAGTGGTGTCGAAGAAGGAATAGAAGGTTGTATCTGCGCTTCGCATAATGGCTTTGACTCCTTTGGCCTCCACCGGATTGTCCCCTTCGTAGCGCAGCGGCATAAAATCCGGAGCCGGTCGATCGCCTTTGCTGAACCATTGCAGGTATATCAGATCCGGCGTAGTTTCGCTGACAAGAAAAACCGGTTTGTCGAACCCTGCCGGGGTCTTAACCTGTGCAAAGGCATCCGTCAGTAACAGGGCAATGACTGCCGGCATCAGATATTTACTCATTTTTCTAACGTTCATAACCTGGGTATTTATCAGTAAATACAATTAGTTCCGGCCGTTTATCACGGGCAAAGGTTTTCGCCGCAACTTCCCAGCATCAGGCTGAAATCGCAACCGTTATCGCTTATTTTCATCTTAAGGCCTATATCAGGAGAGGTGATGTCGACCCCTGTCCAGCCCAGGCCATAAAACACTTCCGCTGAAACGCCGGCATTCACGCTGCCGCATCCGGTCACATTGTATGAGCCGTTGGAGTAATACAAGCCACTTATCCCCATCTGGGCATTGGCATGTACTTTCAATGCATAGAGGCCTCCGCTCACACCACCCCCGATGTTTCCATCTGCCAGCAATGAAATGCCATAGGTATTTACCTGCGGATCAAAGCTCATCCAGGTTCTGGCATACATCGACAGGTCGGCATATACCTGCACCCCGACAAACTGATCAATCAGGGGAAGGGTTACCCCCCACTCTATGGATGGGATCAGCTGTTTGGTGATGACTCCCTGAAGCAGGAAGCCGCTCACCTTGCCCCGGAATTCTGCAGGGATGCATTTCAGCGCCCCGAATGGCGCGGAGAGAGCCGGAGAGAGGGCTCCGTAATCGCCGAACAAACCGAAAAGACCACATCCCCCGATGCCCGGAATGGACAGATTGCCCTGAACATTGATGTACCATCCGTTCGGGTCAAAAACACAATCGGCGGTACCATTCGCCTGCATCCCGGAAAGGTTTTTATCAACGTTGACCGAACCGGTTAACCGCGAATTTGCGATATCGTATGTCAGCGTCATGCCCGGAAAATCATCGAGTTTACTTACACTTACGCTCTGTCCGCTTGCGCTGATGTCGCCTTCGCACACAAACTTCAACCTGCTCTTCTGCGGATTGTTGCTGATGCCGTTCATCCCTGCCATCTCGCCTTCAAACCAGAAGTTGTTCCAGGTATGCAGTGATTTATTCACTTCCATTCCACCGACAACATTTTCGAAGTACTTTGTCTGATCCTGGGTGATGTATATCTTTTCATCAAACGGAATATCAATCTCGGTTGATGCCGGCTTGTGCACCAGATCAATGCGCACAGGGCCTAGTTTTCCTTCCTCGGTGGCAGTGCCTTTGGCGGTAAAGAGCTGGGGGCTGAATTTCAAACTGGCAGGATCCCAGATAAAGGCCATATTGTTGTGCGTAAAGTTGATGGGATTGGGATTATCCACGATAAACTTCATGCCGGAGGAGACCTTCTGCCAGGCCATATTGCCATTGAATTCCTCAATATAAGGGATCCCGGGCATATAAGTCCCCTGAACCTTAAACCAGGGCGGAGACGCCGAATTGAAGATATTCAGGATGGATCCGGCAGCAGGCCTGAAATCGGCAATGTCGAAAAGCTTCAGATTCTGCGCCAGAGGTTCAAACCTGGGCTGGCTTCCGTCGCTGATCAGCCGTATTCCATTCAGCGGCAGTTTTTGCCCGGGCAATCCGGGAAGTCCTGAAATTATCGCCGTTTGTGGCCCGCCGTCGGGTGTCGCATAAAGCACCCACTGCATATTGCCATTGCCGGTATCATAATAGTTCAGCCCCTGATTCTTAGTAGTTACCTCCACCGGAAGTGTACCCAGGATTTTCAGTCCGTTGAATTCAGCAATGGTATTGCTGTGATCAATGGCATCTCTGGTGATCACCAGGTTTTTCAACGGGATGTCCAACCCCGAAGCCTTGATCGTTGCCTGGTCTATTTTAACGCCCAGGTTATCGAGACTCCATTTCTGGCTGGTCAGTTTCCACTGATTCAGGTTAAATGTGATGGGACCCTTCCCGTTGAAAACAAAGCTGGTTTTGCTTATTTCCACCACTCCCAGCTGAATTTTAAGGTCAGCCGGCGTTATGTTGGTGCATTGGGTATGCAGGGTGGTGGTAAGAAGCAGTTTCCCGTTGTTCAGGTATGATTTGGCAATCTCCGCACTGGCTGAGTTCTCAAATGCAGGAAGCGAATACCGGAGGGCTTCTCCGTTAATTCCGCATACAAAAAAGCCGGTTGCCGGGAGTTGTACAGGTTTAACCCTTGCCGGATTGGCCGCAAAAACGGGCATGTTCATTTTATCCTGACCCGAAGCTGCCGATATGGCAAGGCCAATGGGCGGAAAAGTGGTCATGGTGTTGTTGAATTCAGTGGGTTCAATTCTTACCCTGCCGCTAAGGGTGCCCCATGACGATGAACTGCTTTCACGGTCAATGGTAATACCGCCCGGCTTGTAAACGTTCCCTGAAAAGGTTTTCAGAACCATGATGTTTTGCAGGTTACTCTTTGCAGTAACCACCGGAAGACTTGCAGGCTCAGCAAACGGAACTCCTTTGCTGTTTTTCCTGCTTCCGGCTTTGATTTCAATGTCCGAGAAAGGTATCACCAGCCCGGCATCTGCACTGAACTGGTCATTGCTTCGGATGTTCGTCAGGTTACCGTTGATTCTCACTGTCTTGTCATCATTTTCAGTAAGGCTGGTAACTTCCATGGGAAATCCCATCAGGCTGGTTATGTCCATATCCTCATAGACGGTCAGGTTGAAATCAATGGTCACGCATTCATTTGAGGCTTTGTTGATCAGGATCTTCCTTTCATCACCTATGTAGTTGCTCGCCGATTTTGAAGCCGTAACCTGTTGCAGGTAATTCCTGACCGGGAAGTTGTTCATATAGTAATAGCCGTCGGCCCCTGAAATGCTGCTCAATGTGTCGGCTGAGCCCTGGTAACGCACATTGGCAATCCCGACGGGTGATCCGGTGCCACTGCCGGCATACACATGCCCTTTGATGCATGCTGCCGGTTTCAGCACGCAATTTAAGATTACCGCATGCTGACTGTAAGGGATTTTTATGGTAAAATACCGGGTTTCAAAATTCCGGCTGGTATTCGAAGGCATCCCGACCCTTATCCGGTACTCCTGATTGTTGTTGGCGCCTCCGTTGACAAAACTGAATGTAACGACGCCGTCGGAATCCGTAAATCCCCCCAATGGGTAGTTATTTCCCTGTTGGTTTGTGCTGACATTCATGATGTTTACCAGCACATTCGGGACCGGCATCATGATAAAGTTATGGGAAGTCTTAACCCTTACTTCAAGCCTGCGCTTCAGGGTAAACAGCTTCACATCAAGATGTTTCACAGCCTGGGCTGCTTCAAACCCGATGGTATCGGTGATGTAACCGTTGCGCTTCACAATCAATTTCTGTATAACACCCGGCAGCAGCGGAACCGGCATCTCAAAACTGCCGTTTACCGGGCTGCTGTTGTAGGTCCTGCCATCCGGCAGACAGAGTTGTGCATTGAGCGGCTGGTTTGATTCGGCATCGCGCACATAGCCTTTTAAAATGGCACCTTTGCGGAGCTTTAATTCGTTTTTTACAACCTGGCGGCCGTAAATAATGATTCCGATGTGGTCTTCGAGCGTCTGATACCCATCCTTGCCAGCCAGCAGGTGCCGGTCGGGACCGGTAACCGCTTTCTCCTGCGTATTGTAAACCATTGTCAGGTCGTCAAAAACAAACTTTCCGTCGGCGGCAGTAATGGCCATCAGGCTGTTGAAATACTGTCCGCAGTTATTCTGCAAACAGGTAACCACCGGCTGGTTTTCATTATACATCCAGTAAGGATAATAGATCTTCAGGTTATTTTTCGGGCTCAGGTTAAATTGCTCATTCAAATCTATTTTTGCTCCGGCGATGGGTGAACTATCCTCATTTTCAAGCACAGTACCTGCCACTTTGGGCCATTGCGGCCACAAATACAGCTCTTTTGACTGCCGGGCCTTGTTGTAGTCATAAAACCCGGGGAACTGAAGGATTGAAGGATTAATTGTGCCGGTGCCTGTTTTATCGGGCACGGTTTGCGGCGGACTCCAGGCAACCGGGGCTCCAAAGGTATAATTCATGTCTGCCTCAGGCGGAGTATCCGCCATCAGGTAATACTGAAACTGACTCTGGTGATGCCAAACCACCCGCTGAAATGTCAGGGTTCCGTCGGGCCCGGTAGTTCCATGTGCAACTACGGAGAAGCCCGGAAACTTGTTCTTCACGGATTCATCCACCTGGTGCTGCTGCCCTTTTATCTTTCCGTCGTTTAACGGAAACAACTGATAAGAGAAATCTATTTTCCGCAATAAATACACATTGATGGTACTCAGTTTCTGGGTTCCGACGGCATTGGTCAGATCGGCACTGAGATTCTTATCAGGCAGGGTAGTCACCGTAATCTGACAACTTCTTACGTTGGCAATCACATCACCTGCATTCAGGTCCTTTCCTTTTTCAGGCATCAGCAACACATCAGGATTGAAATAAAAATTCCGGTGCGGGGCCTCAATCAGGATCAAAGCCACCCGGTAGTGGTCATAGCCCATTTCTCCTGTGCCTGCTCCGCAGCGCTTACCAAAGTCGGGGCTGTTCAGGATATTGAAAGTGAAACGTCCCTCTGAATCGGTAGTAGCAACGCCGAGCACCCGGCCGACTTCCGGGTCATCACAGCCATTGTGAGGTTGCAAAAGATGTTCCAGCACATTTCCCGGAAGCAGGGGTTGCCCTTTGAACACCCTGGCATGCCCAACCACCAGTTTAATGGTTGCAGCGGCAAGCGGAAATTTCTGATTTTCACCAGGATCGGAATATCTGTAAACAAGCTTCCCGAAAACCTTAGACGGCAATAACGGAAGCGGCACCTCCATATTTACCCCCCCGATATTTACAGGCCGTACAACAGGCTCATCGCTGATTTCCGGAAGATCGAATCCGGGAAACATCATTCCACCTGATTTCCAGATAAAACTGCAGACTTCACTCTGTCCGGAATTTCTGAAATTGTGATGCCGGGCAGGGTCATACGCGGTAACTGCAAAGGCATAGGTTTTCCCTTTCACCAGGGCTGGTTGCGCAGGCCCGTATACAAATGCAGTGGTGTTGGTATTGGTTTCAAAGAAAATGGGTTGCGCGGCCGAGTTAAATGCATTCTGAATATTGTGGGTTCCCGGAACCACTTCGATTACCTGAAGTTTATATCTTGTCGTGACCGGTGCGCCGGCCGGCCTTGTCCATGAAATAATCAGGTTTTGCGGACTGGTGGCGGTAATTTCTTCGCCACAGAAAGGCTGTGTGATAACCGGCGGCTCAATGCTCGTCACCGGAAAGGGCGGACAGCAACCGGCAGGATCTTCGTCGGATAACGGTTGGTTTGTCAGGTAATCATAAGCCCTGAGGCAAATGGTATAGTCGTCATCCGGAAGTCCGTTCCCCCTTATAATTTCCTGCTCGGTAATGCCCATATAAACAAGCTGTGAGGTACTGAAAATATCCTGTATATTATTCAGGTTGAGCCGGTAAATACTGCCGGGCATCAGATTCAGGGGTTGCGGAGGACGGTGTCCGGGCCGGGTGTAAATCCGGATACCGGAAGAACCGGAAATTTCTCCGGTCAGGTAAACCTGGAGTGCCCGGCTGCCGGTCCCCGGAAGATACTGGACGGTAGCCAGGATTTTATTGGGATTGCTGGTGTACTCACTGATTTTCGGAGAATAAGGAGGAGCCACCACCAGGTTAACCCTCAGGGGGTATTCCTGTGCATGGGCGGAGTATATTGTCAGAAATGGTATGATCATTAACAGGCCGGCCATCCCGCATTTGCGGATGCAACAGCCTATGCTGTTTTCAAAATGTGAATACATAACCAAAGTCCCCTTTCAGTTCATTAAATGTTGGTTCCTGCGTGGTTCCCTTTGCCAGGAAACGGATAAAAAACACATTCAGCCGCAGTGAATGGTGGTTGCTGATCTGGTAACCAGCATTAACCGAAGTATTAAGCGTCAAACTTCTTTCGGTATCGCCTTGTTGTCCCGACCAGATCAGTGCGTTACTGAGGCCCGATTGTATTTTGCCCCCGAGCCATGACTTACTCACACCGGCCGTAAATCCTGAAGCCGAATGCTCAAAAACATAGTTTTGAAGTTTATTGTATGTAAACCCCAGCATCAGGGTCAGCGCGCTTTTGTTAAACCCCAGATTATAGTTCAGATTGGCAATGGTTGCATCATTTTCGGTAAACTGCGCGGTTGAGGCATTCTTGTCATTAAGCTTCATTTTGTTGAACATCAGCATCAGGATGTGACTATGCTTTTCGTTCACGATCATCAACCGGGGCATAATACCCAGGTTGGTGGTAGCCTGAAAGTACTTCAGGGAATCGATCAGCGGCAGTCTCCCTGCCCGTTGATTGCTGCTGTAATTGTTATAGTTGATATCAATACCGAAAACAGGCACTGGGTTATAACTCAGGTTGACCGATGAGATGGTACGCAGGCTGGTGGCTTTGCGGGTATTTCGCAGGTTATCGCGCTGCAGGCCGAGACTTCCCCTGATATTCAATTTACGCTTGAACAGGTTAAATGCCGGCGCAATCACCAGGTTTTCAAGGTCATTGTTGAAGAAGTACGCCCCCATAGAGCGATATCCCGGATCAATGCGCCGGTACTCGAGTTTGGTGCTGAAATCTCTGGATTTGAAATTCAGCGATGAGCGGACGGCGGTCAGCAGCTCAGAAGAGAGATTAACCGGTGTGATTCTATTAAGGCGGCTCAGCCAGGGATCGTCTTCCAGCCCCTCAAATCCAAATGCAGCTACATCCGTAGTGTACAGGCTGCCGGCAACTTCCCCTTCAAACCACACTTGCCTGCTGAATGAGATGCGGGTATTCAGGCCAGTTACAAGGTTTGATTCCGCCGGACTGTATACTTCCCCGGGCTTGCGGATTGCAGTGGCGCTGTCGTCGTTCACCTTCATCACAATCAGGTCAACAAATGTCTTTTCGGAGCCTACGCCCAGCTTTATGGCATAACCCTTCCGGCTAAGGTTGCGCGTGGTGTCTATTGCATTCTCATAGGGTACTGTGCTTTTTCTGAATCGGCCGTAAACAGCCCCAAACCTGAATTTTCCGGGGTGCATTTCAATTCCGGCACCAAGGAAAGTGTGCCCGGCAAGGGTGTAATCGGAGAACGTGACATTCCGGTAACCAAAGTGGGTAGTCAGCCATTTGTAGGAAGGACTCAGCCCGAACTGATTGAAGGGCTGGGTGTAATCCACCCTTTTATCGCTGAACCGGAAGGAAAACGGGATATCAAAACCATAGGTACTGATGGTGGCATTGGCTGCAAGCATCAGCGCAAATGGCCTGGCACGATCCTCAATGCCCGAAGCATGATAAGCGATTACATTGGCTGAAATGTTGCCGTGAATGGAAAAAGGATCCTGTTGGCTGAGTTGGTCCAGTTGCTGCGCAATGACAAAGGTGTTGAAGGAAGCCAAAAAGGTTCCGGCAAGCATCAAGGCGATGTAAAGATGTTTCATTCCGGATGATTGGAAAAGAAACGGCTGAATAAATTGAAGGCGGCAAACAACAATTACTGTCAGGCAGTATATTTTCCCCGGATTAATCAATGCAAAACCCGCCAGGGCTGAACTATTGATCAACAGAGGGTACTCCTGAATGGGTGTTTGTTCAGTGCAATGCTGATTGTGCTGATTTCAATCACTTAGACGTTTAAACAATGTCAAAAGTTAAATCGGGTTTATTGTACTCAGATTATATTGATTGAACAAGACTTTTAAGCCCTTTCAAATATAGGGAATTAAACATCGATTGTCAAATAAAATCAGCTTATCGGAATATGTTATTGCCTGGTGATTGCCCGGACAAGCATCATAAATACTTTAGAATAAAAGAAAAGAAGCGATAAAACCGCGTTATCCTTTTGTAATTATGCCGGAAAAGGTCTTTCGAACGTTTACATCATTCCAAATCCAAGCCTTGCCGGGTAAGTTAAAACTGCCGCAACATTCAAAACAGGATGGATTTCTGATATCCTAAAACCTCAGCTTTTCTGTCATCAGTCCGAATCGCAACACATCCAGCCTGTTTTCAAAATAGATGTTATAATAATCTGAACCATGATAGAACTGAACAAACAGCCCTATGTCCTCCAGAAATACCGGATGATAATAAAAAGTTAGTCTCAGATTAAGCCGGTCAAAAGGATAACCCTCCCGGGAATCAGAATTTCCAAACATCCATGTTGCTTCCCCTTTGAGGGATATATCAGCGTTTTTACGGGGATAAACCCTGTTTTTGACCGGAAGCTTGAAAATGGAAAGTGCGTTATGCCACCGGTAATTGTGGTACAAGCCATTGAGTTCCTCCACATTCCATGCTTGCGGATGGAACTCAAATGATGACTTAAAAAACCGAACCGCATTCAAGCGGGTATTAATATTTGTGGCGATAAAACCAAATTCAAGGAAATTTGTGGAAAAATTACCGGATTCCAGGTTAATTCTTCCATCATCATTAAAGAAACTCCCATCCTGTCCGTTGGAATGGTGCGCAAAGCGCCCGAAAATACTCAGCAGGCCTGCATATTCCTTTTCCTTCAAAAGATAATACATGGTAAGCTGAGGTAAATAACCTGGTGTCCGAACCGGGAAAGACTCCTCCTGATACATACGCAACATGATCTGTGGGGTCAATACACCTATCAGCCTGGAATTTTTGCTTTGGCGTATATAGAAATTGGGAATTATATTTGCTTCGAACCATAACGGCTCAATATTTCCAATGTCCGCCGGAAAAGTCACATAACTGTTTCCCTGGTTTACCTGCGATATTTCCGAAAGTCCGGTACGGGTGAGAGAATCCCTGACCTGTGCCGTTACCGGCAGGCTGAACAACGAAGCAATTGCCATAAAAACCACCAGCATTTTCATCATGCAGATTACATGTAAATAATTTTAACCATAACATGCTTATCGCCCAGCAAATCAAATGAAGCTTTCAAAAAGGATGGCCTGTTTGAAAATCCAACAGACTGAAAATTCGAAAATCCAATCCCTTCTTTTGGCATTAAAAGGCCTCTGTTAATCCTGCCATCCTGGTTTTCATCGTGCAGAATATTAACCGCGTATCTCCCTGCCGGAAGATTTTCGAATGTTACGGTTGAACTCCTGTTTACGATTTCACCGGTCATTTTTCTTAAGTATTTTTTATAATGCTCATCAGGAAATGCATCTTCCCTGTTGTAAAGGGCAAAAACCACAGAACCGGTTGAATTGCGCAATGCATTTACGTTAATTGCCAAAACGTATGTTTCCTGATTCTGATTGCTAAATGAAGCAAAAAGAAAATTGAGTACAATGAGTTGGATAATTCTGAAAGTTCTGTCCATTTCAGGGGTTTTTAATGATGAGAATGAACCTCATGATTACCGGGTGTCATTTTTCGAAAGCATGTGGCGAGGTCTGATGAAAGAGGCCGGATATTTCCCGGCATGCACATCAGCCGCTTCACCTCCGGGAAATCACAATTCATGCTCAACCATCAGACCTGCCTTTAAGGCTTTACGACTTGCTTTTCTATCCGCCAGCTTTTCCTTTATCGTATCTACGATGTAATACATCATAGGGACCAGATACACCGTCAGAATCATGGATGAAAGCAATCCACCGATAATAACCCATGCCAGGCCGTTTTTCCATTCGCTAGCGGTACCTTTAGCCAGAGCAATCGGCAACATACCGATTGCCATGGATAGTGTCGTCATTAAAATCGGCCGCATGCGCTCTTTGCCGGCGATGGTGAGTGCTTCTTTAAAATGCCTGCCCTGCGCTTTTAACTGGTTTGTAAAATCCACAATCAGGATGGCATTTTTTGTTACCAGACCCATAAGCATGATCAATCCCAACTGTGCAAACAGGGTAAGATCGTTTAACGACAGGTTTAACGCCAGGAATGCCCCGATGACGGCCATCGGGATGGCGAACAAAGCCACAAACGGATAGATGTAGCTGTCATAAAGGGCAATCATAATCAGGTAGATCAATAAAAATGAGATAAGCAGCACCGAACCCAAAGCCCCGAAACTTTCATTCTGTGTTTTGATATCAGCGCCCCAGGTCAGCTTCACGCCTTCGGGCAAAGGTTTCTTCTCCAGAAAGTCAATTACATCATCCGCCAGGGTTCCCGAAGGCCTCCCGAACGCTTCCGACGTAATTGTAACCGACGGCTGCCTGTCAAGTCGTTCGAGCAACGATGGCGAGTTGTCCTGTTTCACTTCTGCAAATTGCGACAATTCAACAGGAATATTCATCGGATTTACCACAGAAAGGCGCTGCACATCCTCAAAGTTCCTGCGGTCAAAGTCATCCAGCCATATCCTTATAGGATATTCTGTTCCGCTTTCTGTTAAAGAAGCATCATCGTTTCCTGTAAAAGCGGTTCTTAAGTTTAATCCAACATAAGCAGTATTCAAGCCGAGGCGCTGCATCTTGTCCTTATCGGGGATCACCTTGTATTCGGGGCTTCCTTCTTTAACCGACAACTGCACATTATCGGCACCCGGAATCTGTTCTATCGCGGCTTTCATCTCATTGCCCGTTTTCATTACCAGGGCCGGATCGTTGCCGCTCAGGGTAATTTTTATGGGTGCCTGCTTAGGAAGTAAGCCTAACACAGCCATGGAAAAATTAACGCCGGCAAACTCTTTATTCAATGCTTCGCGAAGCGATTTCATAAAAGTTTCTGTATTTATATCCCTTTCTTTTTCAGGCTTTAACTGAATGGTGAATTCCGAAAGATTGGCTGAGCCAACGCCTGAACTCCCGATCCCTGTGCCAGGCCCGGCCACATTGCTGAAAAGTGTTGACACCTCAGGCTGTTGCAGTATAAAATTCTCTATCTCCCAGGAACGGATATTGTTCTCCTGTACAGTGGTAGTTTTGTCATATTCCAGGTTCAGCCGGAATTTTCCCTGATCACCCGTTGACATCATTTCCTTGCCTATGATACCCTGCTGCATCATAACGCCCGTCATTACCAGGAGAAAAATCACAATTCCTGAAAAGAACAGTTTATGCGAAAGAACCCATTCCAACTGATGGCCATACCAATCGGTAAATGATGATAGCTGCCTTTCGAACCAGAGCAGGAAACGGTTGATTATGTTGGTCGGTTGCAAATCTTCCTTTTTCCCGATTCGCGAGGCCAGCCAGGGGACCAGTGTAAACCCGACCAGCAAGCTGGTAAGGGTCGAAGTGATTACCACAATGGAAAACTGTTTCAGCATATCGGCCACAAACACCTGCAAAAACAAAATAGGCAGAAACACTACTACATCGACCAGGGTGATTGAAATAGCCGAAAAACCAATCTCCATTCGTCCTTCCAATGCCGCAACTCCTTTATCCTTGCCCATGTCGATGTGACGCTGAATGTTTTCAAGAATCACAATGGCATCATCCACCAGAATCCCGATAATCAGCGACATGGCCAGCAGGGTCATCAGATTTAAGGTGAAACCCATCAGCCACATCACCGCAAAGGCCGTAATCAGAGAGGTTGGAATGGCAACCAGTACGATCAGAGAATTCCGGTAGCTGCGCAAGAACAGGAACATAACCAGCGAAACCAGGATCACCGCCAGTATCAGGTCGAACACCACTGAATTTACCGCTGCAATCGTCAGGTCGGTTGAATCATCGGCAACCGCAAACTTCACTCCATACTGTGTATTGGCCGCTTCGATCTGCTGTAGTTTTTCACGAACCAGTTTTGAAACTTCCACGGCATTGGCATCCCCTTGCTTTTTCAATAAAAGCCCTATCCCGTTTTTGCCGTTATAACGGCTTACGGAACTTACCTCCTTCACACCGTCAACTACATTGGCTACATCTTTAACATAAACCGGACTTCCGGGCATCGGCATAGCCACCTGAACATTCATAATATCTTTTACACTTGCAAATTTCCCGGTCAACCTTACAGAATTGCTTTCCTTATCGGTTTGCGCCTTACCGGCAGGCAAATCGATTCCTGAGCGATTGATGGCTTCTACAACCTGATAAAGTGAGATTTTATAAAGTTTCAATTTATCCTGATCTGCCTTTACCTGAATTTCGCGTTCTTCACCACCCAGCATCGTAATTTCGGCAACGCCTTTAAGCTGCTGCATCTGAGGCAGGTAATCATCTTTCATTTTCTGGTAAAACTCAGTTGCCGGCAGGTTACTTGTTGCGCTGATCGAAATGATCGGCAGATCGTTCGGAGAAACCTTGCTCATGACCGGACTTAAGATATCGGCAGGCAGGTCTTTGCGGATATTGTCAATGTAGCGCTGGGCATCCTGCATGGCAATGCTCAGATCCGTGCCATATTTCAGGTTGGCGATAATGACAGAGGCATTGGGCATCGATTTGGTTTCCAGGTAGTCAACACCTTCAAGATTTGACAGTGCATCCTCTATCTTTCTGGATACAGAGGTTTCAACTTCATCCGGCTCTGCCCCGGGATACATTGTTTTTATTACTATGACCGGTTGGTTAAAGTCGGGCAACAGCTCATAGCCCAGATTTTTAAAGCCTATGATCCCCAAAAGGGTAAATACGCTGAAAAGAACGATGATCAGCGACGGCCGGTTGATTGATATTTTTGTAATGTTCATGATCTGCAGCTATTAATTGACAATTACATTTGCTCCGTCAAAAAGATTGACGAATCCGTTGGCAACAATGATGTCGCCGCTCACCAGGCCTGCCGAAACAATGACTTTATTCTCCACCCTTTTTGAAACAGTGATGTCACGGAGAACTGCCTGCCCGTCTTTCACCAGGTAAACCTGTGGTTGAATGTTTGACCCGACAATTGCAGATGCAGGGACAATGAGGTGTTTTTCAGAATCAGTATTTTTCCGTTGTACTTTGCCGAACATTCCTGACTTGATTTTCAGATCGGCCGTATTGCTTACCGTAAACTGAACCGGAAAACTATTTCCCATATTGGATTTACTACCTGTCATGGTCAGTCTCCCGGTGAGAACAGTTCCGGGATAAACATCCGGTGAAAGCGTGTACAATTCATTCATTGAAAATTGATTCAATTCGCCTTCAGGCACGTTGGCCGTGAACCTCAGCTGCGAAATATCCGTTATCTGCAGCAGGGGAATGCCCGGGGCAGCAAAAGCTCCTTCCTCGGTCAGTTTGGCTGTAACAATTCCGTTAAAAGGCGCATGAATGGTTGTTTTCTTTATTTGTTCAAGTAAAGTAGCCTTTTGCACCCGGGCCGATCGCAAAGCCAGGTCAGTCTTTTCTAACTGTATACCCTGAACAGCATCTGCTTTGGCAAGAATCATATAACGCTGAAGATCGTCTTCCAACCCTTCAATCTGAATTTCAACAGTTTGCAGCTGAAGTTTCAACAGGGCATTGTCCAGCTGAATGAGAGGCTGCCCTTTTTTAACTGTGCTTCCCACATCAACAAGCACTGAATTAATCCTGCCCTGTAACTCCGAGCTGATCTTCGTTTCCTTATTGGGCTCAAAAGTCCCGGGACAGGAGATGTCACTGTCGATGCTTTCTGCCTGCAGCGTAATCGCCTGCACTTTGATGGCCTCTTCCTTGTTGTACTGATAAACTCTGTTTATCGTGGTTTCCTTGTTGCCCCTGAGCCTCAGGATCATTATGGCAACGATTGCCACTGCCAGGATTAAATAGATTATTTTTTTCATGGTGATTATTTTTGAATCATGTGTTTTAGTTGTTTTCAGAAAGCAGATTTCCGGTTACGCGCTTGTATTCAAGTTCGGCCCTGCGCAGATCAATCAATGCCGCAATATAATTTTGCTGTGCTTCACGAAGGGCATTGTCTGCCAGAATCACATCCGTAATATTTGCTGTTCCCTGACTGTTTTGCAAAACGGTATTGCTGTATATCTTTTCAGCAAGATCAACCTGGGCACTCACCGTGGCGATGGTGGTACTTGCAATGCTGTACTGCATCTCGGCATTAATCAGGTCGAGGCGGGCTTTTTCTGCTACCATTTCCTTCTGAACCATTGACTTATCTACTTCAATCTTTTTCGCGGCAATCTTACGTTTTGTATTCATCCCATTGAACAGCGGCACTGAAAGCTGCACACCAACATAACCTATCGGGTGGAAATTGAAAAAGCTGTCGGATCCTGTGGTGCCGAAGCCGTTACTACCATATACGCCATATGCGTTCAGCGAAGGAAGGCGTGAATTTTTCAGCGCATTCACCTCCGACAGACTGAATTCCAGTTTCTTTTCGATCAACAGCATATCCGTGATTGTCCCGGGCCTGAAATCAACTTCAGCAACTGAAGTTTCGTACACCGACACATGGATGGAATCGGTAACCGGCTTCCCCATCAGGAATTTCAGCGCATTCAGGGCCTGCCTGTGCCGGGATGATATCGTATTTCGCTGGGTTGTTAACTGCTCCAGTTGCAGTTTCAGCCTGTCAACGTCAGTACTTTTGGCTAACTGCTGTTGATAAAGTAAAGTCGCTGTTTGCACCAGTTTATTGGTATTAGCAATATTGCTATCCATGAACGCCAACTGATTCAAAAGGACCTGGGCATTGTAGTAAACGCCGGAAATCTCCACCACCACATCCTCATCTGTTTTAATCTTTTGTATTTCAGCAAGTTCAACAGCTATTTCCGTGCTTTTTATTGCCCCCAGTCCAACCGGATTGAAGAGCGGCACGGCAAGCTGCAGGTTTGCATTCAGGTTCTGAGGTACACCGAACTGAATCTCTTTGTACGCGCCTTCCGGGCCTCCAAAAGCAGCCTGGGGCATGATCTGATAGGGCTGATCGGTATAATACCGGTAGTCAGCGAATCCGTTCAGTCTGGGCATCAGTGTACTTTTTGCCTCGCGGTTCTTTTCACCGGCCATCAAACCGTCCAGGCGGGCTATTCTGATGTTTCTGTTGTGAAGCAATGCGGTGTCAATGCATTGCCTCAATGAGTGTGTCTGCGTGTGTGCCGGAATATACATCAGCAACAGTAAACCTGTCAAAATGCCGGCTAAAAATCCCGACATGTTCCGTATTTGCCTGTGATTATTCATTTGTCTGATTTTTTTGTGTTCAATCATTAAGTTTAAAATACTTGCTTCAACCACTTATGCATTCAACCCTGTTCTAGGCGATCGTCATCCAATTGCATCAACGATCCTCCACTGTTATTTTTTGAATCAACCAGAGTTAGTAAACATTCACTAACTTTTAAAGGCAAAAAAAGAGATCGCTACTTGTTGTTTTTCGAAATCAAAACATAAGCAAGTGCTGCAAAAACAGCTGTAACTACAATTCTGAAAAGCATCGCCCCTACCGTCTTTGTCTCGTAAATACCCCCGGAGTTGATGTGAATCAATAAACCGGCAAAGGCAAGCACTAAAATGATGGCTGAAATTCCCAATGGCTTAATTGTCCATTTCCTGCTTTTTACAAAACCATAAGCAGCAACAAGATACAGGATGCTGCTCAGAAAATTAGCCCAAACCACAAGCAAAACATAATTTCCCTCTTTTGCCCGTATGCCGAATAAATCGAAAATCACCGAACTGCTCAGGAACAGGGTCAGCAATCCAAAAGCAGTCAGCAAGACGGCTAATGATACCGGAAGCACACTTTTCATAACTGTTTGTCTTTTATAATTGTAAGTAAAGCCTGCACCATTTTATTCCCATCTTCTTCAATGTCAAATTCAAAATTTGCAATTCTCCATTTGAACATCTGAAGCTTGAATGTGCCCATGATAATATGCACCAGCTCTTCGGTGGCAACGGCCTTTGTAAATTTTCCTTTTTGCTGCCCCTCCGTTATTACAGGAATCAGGTGCTTTATCTTCACATTGATCAGTTTAAGAATGTGTTCATTGATTAGCCTGCTCTCTTCCATCAGTCCATCGGAGAAAACAGCCACAACAAAATGAGGGTTTGCCTTAAAAAAACTGAATTGATTCCGGAAAAGCGACTTAAGCTGCTCCTCAGGGTCAGGATACCTGGTTGAGTTTGATAACCGCTGATCTATATCATCAGCAAGGTATGACAGCAGAGCGACAATGATTTCCTCCTTGCTGGCAAAATGCCGGTAAATGGCACTTTCGGAAAACCGCATCGCCATTGCCAGATTTTTGATTGTCAAACCACTGACACCTGATGAAGTCAGCAATGAACCTGCAGCTTCAATAATTTCCAGCTGACGTGATGTAATTTCCATAGCTATGTGCTCCTCTTTTATGATCACCGGATAATACCAGGCATTACAGAACTTTTGTTGAACTGACCGGACGGGGTGCCTTTACCACAAGAATCCTTGCCTGAAGAAAAGAAGCATTGCTCAGGAAGTGAACGATACCGGCGGGACTCTCGATCAGCGAATCGGCCGCACATACTTCACTTTCATCACCTATATGAATGGTAGGCGTTCCCTCCACAACAAAGAAAAATACATCCACCGGCGTTTTGTGCGGCTTCAGGCTTTCACCGGGCTTTAAAGCAATAAGCATTGCCTGCGCTGATTCCTTGTTGTACATCTCCCTCACATCCACTTTGTGCGGGGTTTCTTTAATTATCTGATCCTGGTATCGGGTAATTTTCATGTTATTTTTCTGTCTAAAATTATTAAAAGATTATTAGTGAGTATTCACTCACAAAGATAAACTAATTTACCAACCGTTGTCAAGTTTTTATGAAAATAATCTGATAGTTGTTCTAATGACTTAATTATATGCCTGTTACACCATATCTATTTTGCAAAAAAAATTATCGAATAAATTGAACCTTACTTAATCAGAATGTTCCATAAATAAGCCCTGCAATTGTAGAAAGCACCACCACCAGCACCACATACACGATGGTTTTCTGCGTTCCCATCACGCCCCGGATTACCAGCATATTGGGCAATGAAAGTGAGGGTCCCGCCAGCAGCAGCGCCAGGGCCGGGCCTTTGCCCATGCCCGAGGCAATCAGCCCCTGAAGGATGGGAACCTCCGTAAGGGTGGCAAAGTACATAAAAGCACCGACAATGCTCGCGAAGAAGTTTGAGGAGATTGAGTTTCCGCCGACCAGCCAGGCAATCCAGGAGTTGGGGATTACCCCGGCAATTGCAACATCATCGTGGGTGGAGCCCAGCAGAAAGCCGGCAATTACCACGCCGATGGCAAGCAAAGGAACAATTTGTTTTGTAAATCCCCAGGAAGATAATATCCATTCCCGGTTTTCACCATCTTCCGATTGATCGAGCAAGGCAATGGTACTTACCGATGCAATACCCACCACCATGATGATCAGCGGATTGGCAAACAGCAGGGCGCTCAGGGCCGTAACGGCCGCGCCGGTGAGCACCTGCCAGGCTTTCAGTTTCAGGATGTAAATCATGGAGTAAACCAGCACCAGCCCGAAAGCCCCGGTGATGTGCCATTTATACGCCCAGAGGTAGTACCACCCGCCGGAAGTGTCACCGGCTGCCGGTTTGCCCCAGTTGGCAAACACCAGGATCAGCACCAGCGTAAAGAAGTGGAGTGCTGTATGCCACAAAGGACGGGTCTCGGGCACATCCGGAAAATTCATCTGTTCTTCACGTTTCGCTTTTTCCTCCCTTCGGTAAATCAGCGCCATGGCCGAACCAACAATGATGCTGAAAGAAACGGCACCGATGACACGGGCAAGGCCCATTTCAAATCCAAGAATACGGGCGGTAAGAATAATAGCCAGGATATTGATGGCCGGTCCTGAATAAAGAAAAGCTACCGCCGGGCCCAGTCCGGCACCCCGCTTGTGAATGCTGGAGAACAACGGCAGGATGGTACAGGAGCATACGGCCAGGATGGTCCCCGACACCGCGGCAACGGTATAGGCCACCCACTTCTTCGCTTTCGCTCCGAAATATTTAATTACCGACGCCTGACTGACAAACACCGAAATCACCCCGGCAATCAGGAAGGCAGGTAACAGGCAGAGGATTACATGTTCGCGGGCATACCATTTCGATAAGTCGAGCGTGGCATCTATGGCGGTATTAAAGACCACGCTTTCGACGGGCAGGAAAAAGATGCCCAGAAAGATTACCGTCATCCACAGCAGCACCTTAAGTTCAGATCGGGTCTCCATAACAGACAGGGTTTCATTGCCGGTGAACGCCGGCCCGGTTTTCAGAAAAAGAAGATGATCACAAAATAAATTCCGACCACGATAAACAAAACGGCGACCACCCGCCTGAACCAGCGTTCAAAGATCTTAATCCGGTTGTATGCCTGTGCAACATTGCCCACGGCATAGGCCAGCAGCCAGGCAAAAATAATAACGGGCAATCCGGTGGCAACCGCAAAAACAAGGGGTAAAAACAATCCTGAAGGGCTTGCAACCGTCAGCGGCATCAGCATGCCGAAGTAGAGGACTCCGCTGTAAGGACAAAAAGCCATGGCAAATAGTACGCCTATCAGAAACATACTCAGGTAACTGCTCCCGGATTTCTTTTCCATTCGCTCGCTGATATTCAGTCCGGGGATAGTCAGCCTGATAACATCAAGCATAAACAACCCGATAAGGATCAGCGCAGGACCCAGCAGTTTCTCGCCCCAGTTCTGGACAAAACGGGCGATTGAAAGCTGACTTGCGCCGAAATAGATGATGACGCCCAATAAGGTGTATGAAAATGTTCTTCCCAGGGTATAAATCAGTCCGTTGATAAATACCTTGTTGCGGTTTTCGAGGTTACGGCTGATAAAACCTATGGCGGAGATATTGGTTGCCAGCGGGCAGGGACTGATGGCGGTCATCAGTCCGAGCAGCAGGGCGGTAACCACCCCGTATTCCGAGTTTTCGAGCCAGGTCTGAAGAAACTCCATAGCCGTGGTTATAACATCGGATCGATTGCATTTTTAACCGCATCGTGCAGCTTGCCGGGTGTAGTGCGGGCGTAAAGGAATCCTTCACTGGTGATATCCCTGATTTCTTCGCCATGCACAACGATCAGGGATTGAGCGGCAATGTCAAACTGATCAGCAATCCGGGCGCCGGAAGCCTCTTCCATGTTCAGCGAAACAAAGGCAATTTTTCCATTGCCCAACGCTTCCGGATAGTACTTCTCAAGTGCCGCTTTGGTTTCAGCTTCCACGGCCTCGCAGGTTGCACACCGCCGCTCGTTATGGAAATAATAAACTACAATTTCACTCTCGGGCAATTCAGCTGTCGCCGCTGTTTCAACGGGTTGCCGGGAATTGCATGCTACCATGAAAATCCCTGCCAAGGCAATGGTCATGAATAAAATGTACTTTCTCATATTGAATGTTATTTTGTCAGAAATGTCTCAATTTCAGCTTCGGATGGCAGCCGGCCTTTCACAACCACCTGGCCGTCAACCACCAGGGCAGGCGTCTTCATCACATTGTAGGTCATGATTTCCATAATATCCTCAACCTTGATGATATTGGCGTCCAGATTCAGTTTTCCGGCAACGTCGCGTACGCGTTTCTCCAGGATCTTGCAATTGGGGCAACCCGGGCCCAGTACTTTAATTTCCATTGCTTTTTAATTTTAGTTGTTCTGGAATCGTGTGATCAGATCAGTCTTCAAAAAATTTTCCAAACATGGCTTTAGCGATCGCCCAGTTCCCGCGGTTAATACAGTATTTGATGTATGGCGGGTTGATCTCACCCTGAATTAGGCCGGCTTTTTTCAGTTCATTCAGGTGTTCTGAAAGCGTGGAGCGGGCGATGTCCAGATTTTCGTGGAGATCACCACTGTAGCAGCAGGTTTTGGTATGACTGGCAATATATTCCAGGATGTAAACCCTTACCGGGTGCGACAGCGCTTTCGCAAACCGGGCAATCTGCTGCTGATCTTCCGTGTAAATGGTCGTTTTTGTCATTTCATTTCGCATTTCGTCGAATGGCGAAACAAAAGTACAAATATGATTGAAACGGCAAAATTTGTTTATTTTTTAATTAGTCCGGAAGGATTCTCCGCAAGAAAGAATTCTGCTAAGCATAATTTACCGGCATGGTTATCCTCACTTTTGTGCCTGCGGGAAGTATGGTGGTCTCGTAACGTTAGCTATCGTTTTCGCCGGGGAGTATGTTGGTTTCAGCTCCGCTCGGATATATGGTGGTCCCGACTACGCTCGCAGGTATGGTGGTCCCGACTACGCTCGACCACCACAATTACTCTCAATTGTCGGGCGCAGCCCCCGTGGTCGAGAAGAGCCCGGTGGTCGAGCGGAGCCGAGACCATCCGGGAACACAGAGCCGAGACCATCCGGGAACAACGGTGCCCCGGTGATCAGCAGAGCCCCCGTGGTCGAGCAGAGCCCGGTGGTCGAGCGGAGCCCGGTGGTCGAGCGGAGCCGAGACCATCCGGGAACAGCAAAGCCGCGATCATTTCACGAGCCCGGTGGTCGAGCGGAGCCCGGTGGTCGAGCGGAGCCCGGTGGTCGAGCGGAGCCGAGACCATCCGGGAACCACAGAGCCGAGACCATCCGGGTACAACATACACTCCTGTGGGGGTCATCTATACAAACCTGGCAACAGACCGGACTCCGGAGGAGTCATATATTAATAAAAAAAAGGTATAAATGAAATGAGCGGCCCCTCCGGGGCCGGATATCCCCTGCATTCAATAAGCTGTCAGATCCGACAGCGTCAGGGCCAGAAACCACATTACCCCCGGCTGATGAAAACATACAACCCCACTGGCGCAACCGTTTCGATTGCCCCTCCATATATTCTTTGGCTACTCAATTCTTTCAGCCGGCCAGCACCCCGCAAAGGTGAAACAATACCCTGGCGCCCACATTGCCGTCCCAGCCATCTTCGCTTGCAGACACTTCGCACAGGTCGAAGCCAATGATTTCTTTGCCGGCGGATTTCAATACATTCAACAGATGCATCAGTTCTTCATATTCAAGACCGCCGGGCACAGGGGTTCCGGTGTTGGGGCAAAGCTTAGGGTCAAACCCGTCAATATCCACTGAAATATGGACTTTCTGAGGTAATTTACCCACAATCTCCTGACAGAGTCTGTCCCAGTTTTCACCTTTAAACATGCGCTTCCTGACTTCACGGTCGAAATAAACACTGATCCTTTCAGGATTTGACTGTACGTAATCGTTTTCCTGTTGGCAATAATCCCTGATGCCAATCTGAACCAGACTGCGGACCTGCGGCACCGTTTCCATAACATTGTAAAAGATGGAAGCATGCGAAAAGGTAAAACCCTCGTAGGCTTCGCGCAGATCCATATGGGCATCGATGTGCAGGATGCCGAACTGTTCGTGCAGGTCTCCCTGCAACTGAATATATCCCAGCGGAATGCTGTGGTCGCCGCCGGCCAGGCCTACCAGCTTTCCCTGCTTTATCCAGAACGCCGCCCTTTCCTTTACCCAATCATTCATCCGGGCACAGGCCTCATTCACGCGCTCAAGCTTGTCGGTAAGTATGGAATTCGACGGAACATCCTCCCCTTCTTCAAGGGCTGCAATGATGTCCCCTGCCAGTTCCTTTGCCCGTCTTCCGGCTGAGATCAGCTCATCAGGGCAGGTGTCCATGAATATACCCCGTTTCCACAATTCAGGAAAGTCGTGGTGATACAGGTCGATCTGGGCAGAGGCTTCTTTGATGGCTTCCGGCCCCTCACCCGTACCTTTGCCGAAACTCACCGTAACCTCCCAGGGCACCGGAATAATGATGATATCCGATTGTTCAGCATCGAAGGGCAATCCGTACAAACCACCTTCAGCCGCGGCGGGCGCGTTCGGGTCAAAGGCGTCAATGATTTCCTGTTTGGTCATATGCGGTGTTTTTACTTCAGTTCAACCGCAAAGTTAATCATTATCTCCGGAAGGGCTTGCCTGCAGTTGCGGCCGGGCTTCATGCAACCAGCCAAAATCAATATTATTCTGATTGTTTTCAGGGAAGCTGTTTCTCAGGCAACAACGAATTTCGCTAATTTCGCGGCGCTAAAAATCTCAGGCAATGAGAACCATACTGCTGCTGATTGCATCCAATATTTTTATGACCTTCGCCTGGTACGGCCACCTCAAATTCAAGGAAGCCGCCTTATGGAAAGTAATCCTGGTAAGCTGGGGCATTGCTTTGTTTGAATATATGCTGATGGTTCCCGCCAACCGCTACGGACACGGCACCTTCTCTGTCGCCCAGCTGAAAACAATTCAGGAGGTAATCACCCTGATCGTTTTCGGGGCATTCTCGGTGCTTTTCCTGAAAGAGCCTGTGAAATGGAATTACCTGGTAGGCTTCGGGTTTATCGTGATGGCGGTGTTTTTTATTTTTAAAGAATGGTGATTTGAGAATTCAAGGATTAGCTTCGCTGAGCT
>JAMLHF010000053.1 GCA_023957275.1 Lentimicrobium sp.
CTGACAGTGACCGATCCTCATATGACAAGGTTTATGATGACACTTGAAGATGCTGTGGATTTGGTTTTATTTGCTTATGAGAATGGCAGAAATGGTGATGTTTTTATACAAAAATCGCCCGCTTCGACCATTCATGATCTTGCGAAGGCATTAATCGAACTGTATAATTCGAAGAGTAAAATAAAAATTATTGGCACCCGGCATGGTGAAAAACTGTATGAAACACTTGTAAACAGGGAGGAGATGGCCAAAGCGACTGATATGGGGCATTATTTCCGGGTCAGTGCTGATAACCGAAGTCTGAATTACGAGAGTTACTTTTCGGAAGGTCAGAAAAAATTGTCAGTATTGGAAGATTATCATTCACACAACACGGAAAGGCTTGATGTGGAAGGAACTAAGCGGTTGCTGATGAAGCTTGATATGATCAGGCAGGATATAGGGCTATAGTTTTTGCATAGTACTGTCGGTAAAACGGTTATATAAATGATAAGAGTAGGAATTACGGGACAGAGTGGTTTTGTCGGATCTCACCTGTATAATTATCTGGGATTAAAAAGTGGATTTCTGCGGATTCATTTTGAAGACAACTATTTTAATAGTGAATCTTTATTGAGCGAATTTGCCGGCAACTGCGATGTTATTGTCCATCTGGCTGCCATGAACCGTCATGAAGACCCCAATGTATTGTATAATACCAATATTGATCTGGTAAGGAAGTTGATCTCGGGTATAGAAACATCAAAGAGCAGGCCCCATGTAATTTTCTCATCTTCAATTCAGGAAGAATCTGATAACCATTATGGCAGGTCGAAGAGAGAAGGCAGGTTGTTGTTTGAGAAATGGGCTTCGGACAATGGGGCAACATTTACTGCGATGGTTATCCCTAATGTTTTTGGGCCTTATGGTAAACCATACTATAATTCTGTTGTTGCGACCTTCTCTCATTTGCTTACGCATGGAGGAGAGCCCCGGATTCATGTTGATGGTGAGCTCAAGCTGATTTATATCAACGAACTGGTTGATCAGATTTATAAAGTGATTACAGGCGGGGTGATTGAAACTGTCTTCTGCGTCCCGTATACATCTGAAAAAAAAGTATCAGCGATTCTGGAATTGCTGAACAGTTATAAGAACCAGTATCTGGATAAGGGCATAATTCCTCAGATGGAGTCGGAATTCGAAATTAATCTTTTTAACACTTTTCGAAGCTTTATTGAAAATTCATCTTATTTCCCCGTAAGATTGGTTCAGCATACCGACGACCGGGGCACCTTTGTTGAAACTATGAAGCTCGGTGTTGGCGGGCAGGTTTCGTTTTCAACAACCAAACCCGGAATAACCCGCGGCAATCATTTTCATACAAGGAAAATAGAGCGTTTTGCTGTAATCAAAGGAAAGGCCAGGATTCAGCTGAGGCGGATCGGGACAGATGAGATTCAGGAATTTATACTGGATGGGAATGAGCCATCATATGTTGATATGCCGGTATGGGTCACTCATAATATTACCAACATCGGCGATGATGAATTGTTGACTGTTTTCTGGATTAATGAGTGGTATAATCCTGAAGATCCGGATACATATTTTGAACAAGTTTGAATTTTTAATAATACACAATGTCCGTTAAGGGGATCCGTTCAAGAGGTATTCATGGGGATGCTATATTTAACAATATCAGGGTGGTGGAGGTTGGGGATGACTACGTTGTCGGGGTAAGGGGTTACCGTTTTTACCGGTATAACGAAAGTGATGGGAGGTGGCAGTACTTTGGGAAGATTACCGACCGCAGATTTGGTTTTTTATCGCGCATTCGTATTCTAAGCAGGTTGCTAAGGGCAGATGTACACTTTTATAAAACTTTGAAGAACGGCCAATCTGTTTGTATTGCGAAAAGAGGTATTTTTAGGTTCAATGCGAGTATCCGGAAGTTCGGGAAGTGTTTTGATATTATCAGGGGGACCCGCCCGTTAAATATTTGTGAAGACGAAAAAGGCAATATTTTCTTTGGTGAGTATTTCAATAATCCTGAAAGGGATAGTGTTAATATTTATAAATCAATTGATTATGGTGCTTCGTGGGAGATAGCTTATACCTTTCCCGCAAAATCCATCCGGCATATCCACGAGATGTGTTTTGACAACTATACAAATTCAATATGGGTTGCTACAGGAGATCTCGAAGGTGAATGCATCATCGGTTACACAAATGATCAATTCAGGAGTTTCAATTCAGTATTAAAAGGAGGGCAGGAATATAGAACCTGTAAACTGCTCTTTTTCAGAGATAAGATAGTATATGGTACTGATTCTGAAACAGCGGTAAACTATTTGAAACAAATTGACCGCAATACGCTGAAGGTAACGGATTTGGTTTCATTGCAGGGATCTGTGATCAACTCTGTTAAAATTGGAGACAGGTGTTTTTTTAGTACCACTGTGGAACCGTCGGAAGTTAATAAGGATAAGAATTCATATGTATGGATGTATGACAATGAAACCGGGAGGTGTAAAATCATTGCTCAATACAAAAAGGATTTGTGGAATCACAGGTATTTTCAATTTGGATGGTGCAAGTTTCCGGAATACGCGGAGAGCGATAGTCAATTTTTGTACTATCATGGCAACGCATTGAAAAGTATAGACGGGAGCACTTTGCGTTTAAAAATCAGTGATTTATAAAAAGAGTAAATTGATTATGATGAAAAGGCTAAAAGTTTTAACAGTAGTTGGTACCCGTCCGGAGATAATAAGGTTGTCGATGGTTTTACAAAAACTTGATCAGAGCGAGGCAATTGATCATGTGCTGGTTCATACAGGGCAGAACTACGATTTTGAATTGAATGAGATTTTCTTCAAGGATCTTGAACTCAGAAAGCCTGATTTTTATCTGGGCGCCGCAGGCAATAATGCAACAGAGACAATCGGGCAGATATTGATTAAGATAGATCCTTTATTGGAAAGTGAAAAACCCGATGCTTTTCTGGTTCTGGGTGATACCAATAGCTGCCTTTGTGCTATTCCTGCCAAAAAGAGGCAAATCCCCATTTTTCATATGGAAGCAGGGAACAGATGTTTCGACCAGCGCGTACCCGAAGAAACCAACAGGAAAATTGTTGATCACATCAGCGACATAAATCTGACATACAGCGATATTGCGAGGGAATACCTCCTTCGCGAAGGTTTGCCGGCCGACAGGGTGATTAAGACCGGCAGTCCGATGTTCGAAGTGTTGCATCATTATTTACCTAAAATCAAAAAATCCTTAATTCTCGATTCGCTGAGTCTTGAGAAAGGTCAGTATTATGTTGTTTCAGCGCATCGTGAAGAAAATATCTCTTCTGATAATCAATTCAGGGACCTGGTAGTAATTCTCAATCAGTTGGCGAAAAGTACAAGCTTGCCTGTGATTGTTACAACCCATCCGCGTACCCGTAAAAAAATTGAAGACGAAGGGGTGCGGTTTGAACCTCAAGTGAAGCTGATGAAGCCTTTTGGACTTACAGATTATATCTGTTTGCAGATGAATGCAAAAGCTGTATTATCTGACAGTGGAACAATCAGTGAGGAGTCGTCGATACTTAATTTCAGGGCACTGAACATAAGAGAAGCTCATGAAAGGCCTGAAGCCATGGAAGAAGCAGCTGTAATGCTGGTTGGACTAAATCCGGAACGGGTTATGCAGGGTCTGACGCAACTGGAATGCCAAAACGTAGAATCAAGAAATTTCAGGCAAGTAAATGATTACACCATGCCAAATGTATCAGATAAGGTGCTAAGAATCATTCTTTCCTATACCGATTATGTTAACAGAGTTGTCTGGGGTAAATAGTATTTAATGAATATTGTTTTTTTGACATTATCCCGATTCACGGATATTTCTGACAGGGGTATCTATCCTGATCTGGTGCGCAAATTCTGTAATGAAGGCCATTATGTTTATGTGGTTTCTCCGATGGAAAGGAAGTTTAAAAAACCCACAAGTCTTATAACTCAGGGAAGACTCACTCTACTTAAGTTAAGAACGCTTAATCTGCAGCAATCAGGCATTGTTGAAAAGGGGTTAGCATATATGCTGCTTGATTTTCAATTCTTGATGGGGGTCAGAAAGTATTTTGACAAGGTGCAATTTGACCTTATTTTGTACTCCACCCCGCCTATTAATATATTAAAGGTTGTCAGATATCTTAAAAATCGGAACAATGCCATAACCTATCTGTTATTAAAAGATATTTATCCTCAGGCAGCGGTTGACGATAAGGTTTTTGGTCAGAATAGCTTGATATATAAGTATTTTCGAAATCTGGAAAAACAACTTTATCAAATTTCTGATTTTATCGGATGCATGTCGGAGGCGAATGTAGCGTATCTTTTAAACCATAACCCGGAGCTAAGTCCTGATAAAGTGGAGGTCAATCCTAATAGCATTGAACCGGTTGATTTGAAAGTTACAGATGAGCAAAAAACAGAATTCAGAATTCATAATGGAATACCTGCAGAAGCACTCATTTTCATTTATGGGGGTAACCTTGGCAAATCACAGGGTATTGAGTTTTATCTTGAAGTTTTAAAAAGCAAAGCTTTAGATTCCAGGTTTTTTTTTCTTACGGTTGGGTCTGGGTCGGAATTTAATAGAATTGACCGGGTTATTAAAAAATACAGTATCGGGAATGCCAGACTTATCCCCACCCTTCCAAAGGATGAATTTGATAAAGTGGTTTCTATGTGTGATGTCGGACTGATTTTTCTTAACAGCTACTTTACGGTTCCTAATTTCCCGTCAAGGATACTCTCGTATATGGAGCAGAAAAAGCCTGTGCTTGCGGCAACTGACAGTGTAACAGATATTGGGAAAATCATAATCAGGAATTTGTTTGGTTATTGGGTGATGCAAGGAGATAAGCAGGCTTTTTTAGAAAAAATGGATTCAATGTTTGAGAGTAAAAACATGCTTTCAGATCTTGGCATTAATGGTTATAATTATTTATTGGAAAATTACACCGTTAGTTCTTCATATAACAAAATAATCAAACATGTTTAAATTGTATATTACAATTATAAAGCCGGTCTTCGATTATTTTTTTTCAACTATTGCAATTTTAGTCCTATGGCCGCTTTTCCTTCTAGTCGCTATAGCTATCAAAATTGAATCTTCGGGTCCTGCATTTTTTATACAACCGCGACTTGGCCAGAACGGAAAAGTATTCAGAATTATTAAATTTCGCTCAATGATTGCGAATCAGCAAGATTTAAATAAGAGTAATAAACTATATGAGAATGATCCCCGGATAACCCGGGTTGGCGCATTTATTCGTAAGACGAGTATTGATGAACTACCACAAGTTTTTAACATTCTCAAGGGCGAAATGAGTTTTATCGGCCCTCGGCCACCGGTTGTGCATTTCCCTAAGAAATATGAAGAATATAATTCATTTGAAAAACAACGCTTCAATGTGAAACCGGGAATCAGTGGACTCGCTCAGATTCGTTGTCGCGAGATACATGATTGGGATGTTAATATTCCAATAGATGTGGAATACGTGCAAAAATGTTCATTTATATTTGATTTGAAGCTCTTTCTGGCTTCTTTTATGGTATTCCTCAGGACTGACAATATCTATCGGAAAAGTGGCTGAACTTTTATGATCGGAAACACTATATCTATTCATCAGCCCAATTTTATACCATGGTTGGGATACTTCTATAAAATCCATCAGTCTGATATTTTTGTTTTTTTAGACGATGTTCAGTTCTCAAATCAGGGGATGCATAATTATCATTATATTAAAACATCCCAAGGTCCTTTCAGACTAAAAGTGCCTGTGCAAAAAAAGTTCAAGGATAATATCAATCAGATTCAGGTAAATTATGACCTTAACTGGAAAGATAAACACTTTAAAACGCTCATTGCCAATTATAAAAGGAGCCCCTTTTTCGATGAAGTCTATCAGGATATACAGATCTTATATAATGCTGATTATGAGAATTTAGCTTGTTTCAATCGGGAAATTATTGAGTTCATTTGCAGAAAGTTGGGAATTACCACTAAATTTATAAATTCTTCTGAACTGAACTTTCAGTCAGCCAGGGAACAAAAGATCATTGACATTTGTCTGGCATTTGGTGCTAAGGTATATTATTCAGGAACCGGAGCGAAGTCGTATCAGAATGAAGAAAATTTTAAAGAGAGGGGACTCGAACTCAGATACTCTGGTTTTAAAGTCTTTAGCTACCCGCAATTGTGGGATGGTTTTCAATCAAATGTAACCATAGTAGACTATTTGATGAATTGTGGATACGACTGGCAGAAAGTTTTATCAAATCAAAGCTAATTATAATGGAAATAGGCAGCTTCCTAGAACTTGATATTGAAAGAACTGGCGAATATTTTCCTGATAATGAAAATGTTGCAAGATTAAACTCGGCTCGGGCAGGAGTTTATCATTCACTGCAAATAATGCAATGCAACGAAATTTATATACCCTATTATCAGTGCCCTACTGTAAACAGTTTTCTTAGCAAAAAGGGTGTGAAAATTCACAAGTACTTCCTTAATAAAGCATTTGAGCCTCAGCTGGATGGACAGGTAGAAAGAAGTGCGGTGTTACTAGTTAATTATTTTGGGATATTTTCAAACGTGTTTTTTAAAAATATTCTAAAGGAATTTCAAAACGTTATAATTGATAATGGACCTGCTTTTTACAATCCACCAATTGAAGGTTGTTTTAATGTTTATTCAGCGCGTAAGTTTTTCGGCGTTCCTGATGGTTGTTATGTTGTTGGACCAAACGCCATTGACTTAACAAATGAATATTTATTAGATTATTCAGCCTCAACCGCTGGTTTTTTATTCCAACGTTACGAAATTGGCTGTAATGCTTCATATCAGGAAAGAATGAGGAATGAAGAAAGAATTGATAATTCGGATATACTCAGAATGTCTTACCTTACAAGGGCTCTTCTAGGCGGTATCAATTATCAGCGTATTCGAGATATCCGTCGGAAAAATTTTCAATATGCGCATGAACAATACAAAAGTGTGAATCTACTTAATGTATCAATTAATTATGATGATTCCTGTGTGCCAATGTTTTATCCATTGGTAGTTGAGAATGATTCATTGGTTGAGGAGTTGGCTAAAAATCAAATATATACAGGTAGAAGGTGGAATTCGGTCCTAAATGAAGTAAAAGGTGATACATTTGAAGCTTGGTTATCGCGCTACATGGTGCCGTTGCCTGTGGATCAACGATATGGATCAAGTGAGCTGGATAAGGTCTTTGAAGCAGTGTTTAAAATTCTTGGAAAGGGAATGGCCTGATAAAATGTTTTATGAAAAGGAAGCTGCTGATATACTCAAAACCCTCTTCATCCAATAATCTGGTTGACTGGCCTTATAATTTCTTAGGTTTTAAGCTTGTGAAGTATAAGCCTGGATTTGGGGATTTTACAAGATATGGTTTGTCTTGGAAGGTTAATTTCCTATGGTATTTGTTTAGCAAAGGGAATTTCTGTATATTAGTGCTGATAGAGGATAATCTTGTCGTACATTATTCTTATCTTACACCGAAAGTATTTCGTTTTCCTTTTATGAAGAAGGGCGATGTGCAGGTCGGGCCATGTGTCACACATGTATCATATCGTGGTAAAGGTATTTTTTCAAGGGTGCTTGAGTTGATTCCTGAATTGTATTCCCGGAGCGAAACCATCTGGACATATACCACCGAAGATGATATTGCTGCACAAAAGGCTTTTAAAAATGCCGGGTATAGTTTTACTACATTTGCTGAAATGTCGTTACGAACTAAGATTGTAAGATTTATAAAATTCTAATATGAAAACTGGTAAAAATGTTTTAATTATTGCTCCTCATCCGGATGATGAGGTTCTTGGTTGTGGTGGAATAATGGCTAAATATGCCAGTTCTGGCAACAAGGTATATGTTCTGATAATGACAAGGGGTACCCCTAAATTATATGGTCATGAGCGCATTGAAAATGTCAGGCGTGAAGCAAAAGCAGCGCAAAAAATTTTAAGTGTAGAGGAAACACGTTTCCTTGATTTCCCTGCCCCTGAGCTGGATACTGTTTCTCTGGCGGAAATGGCAAGAGCTATCGAGAAAGTTTTAATTGAACTGCAAATAAATATCTTGTTTCTGCCTCATAATGGGGACATTCATAACGACCATAAGGTTGTTTTTAATGCTGCCATGGTGGCTGCCCGGCCGATAAACAACTATACAGTAAGGGAAATCTATTGTTTTGAGACCCTTTCTGAAACGGAATGGGCCCATCCTTTTAGTAATGATGTTTTTATTCCCAACTTTTTTGTGGACATATCTGACTTTTTTCAAACAAAGATTGAAGCCATGAAGTGCTTTAAAAGCCAACTCAGGGATTATCCCAGTTCGCGTTCACTTGATGCCCTGGAAGCACTTTCGAGATTCCGGGGATCAACAGTGGGCTATCATTTTGCTGAAGCTTTCATGATCATCAGAATCATTGAATAAACCTAAGAAATGAACTCGATTTACTGCAAGTACTTTAAAAGAGCCCTGGACATTTTCATCGCTTTGCTGGCTATAGGAATTTTTTCTCCATTCTTTGTCTTGTTGACAATAATCCTGTTTATTGCTAATCGGGGAAATCCGTTTTTTGTCCAGGAACGGCCGGGCAAGGATGCCAAAGTGTTCAGAATGATTAAGTTCAAAACCCTGAATGATGAAAAAAGTGAGTCCGGTGAATTGCTGCCTGATGCGCAGCGGTTGCTCAGAATCGGCAGGTTGATTCGGGCAAGCTCCCTTGATGAACTCCCTCAGCTTTTCAATATTTTGCATGGAGAAATGAGCATTGTTGGCCCCAGGCCATTATTGGTAAAGTATTTGCCATATTATAATGAATTCCAATCCCGCCGCCATTTGGTTAAGCCTGGAATCACAGGATGGGCGCAGGTTAACGGTCGCAACAAGCTTACCTGGGATCAAAAATTTGCTCATGACGTCTTTTATGTTGAAAATGTCAGCCTGTTGTTTGATATAAAAATATTACTATTGACGGTGAGGAAGGTCATTCTGAGAGAAGGCGTCAATCAGGAAGGTGAAGTTACAGCTGAAGCTTTCAAGGGGAATTTTATTAAAGAGCAAGACAAGTAGTCCTTTAGAATTGATAATATCAACACTCAAAAACCTTGTAACATGGAAACAAAATTCTTAGAACAATTCACAGAACTCCTTGAAATGGAGCAACCTGTTAAGTTAAATGACATTTTCAGAGAATACGAGAACTGGGATTCTCTGGCATATTTGTCTGTAATCTCATTTGTGGATGAAGAATATGGTATTGTTATTCCCCGTGAAGAATTTGGAAAGATGAAAACGGTGAAGGATATCATTGACTTCATCGCTGCTAATTCATAAACAATTTTTCTATGGCAAGCTTTACATATACCAACATTGGTATTGCAGGCCTATCAGCCGCGGTGCCAAAATACGTTTACCGGAATCTGACGGACAATAATAATTTTACTGCAGAAGATGCCAGTGCGATCGTAGAAAAAACCGGGATTCTGGAGCGGAGAGTAGCTGATGAAGCTACCTGTGCTTCTGATTTATGCTTTGCAGCTTCGGAACAACTCTTGAATGAAATGAATATTGATCGCACTGAGATCGATGCGCTGATATTTATTTCTCAAACTCCGGATTTCAGGATGCCAGCTACTGGTATAATTCTTCAGCATCGGTTGAATTTGCCTAAATCCTGCCTGGCATTTGATATTAATCTTGGCTGTTCGGGTTTTGTAGTTGGACTAAATCTGGCCTACAGCCTTCTTCAGCAGGATTCAGTCCGGAAAGTACTTCTACTAAATGGTGAAACCCGAACTAAGGTCTACTCATTCAAAGACCGGCAAACCGGTTTTCTTTTCGGTGATGCCGGTACAGCCTGCCTGGTTGATAAAAATCAAAAGTACGGGCAATCCTGGTTTGTACTTGACTCTGACGGGGCGAAAAGTGATTACATCTCCATAAAAACCGGAGGATACCGATACCCTTCAAATCCAGATTCATTTATTGAAAGGGAGCGTGAAAATGGGCGTATATACAGCGATGAACAAGGCTATATGGATGGTGCCGGTGTATTTGAATTTGTGATAACCGAGGTGCCCCGGTCGATTAAAAGGACTCTTCAGTTTGCTGGTGTTGAGAAAGAACAAGTTGACTATTTCGTTTTCCATCAGGCAAATAAGTTTATGAATGAACACCTCAACAGAAAGCTTAAACTCGAGGCAGATAAAGTACCTTTTAGCTTGCAAAAGTTTGGAAATACCAGTTCAGTCTCAGTTCCAATAACCATTGTTTCTGAACTTTCTGAAAAACTTTCAGGAGTGAATAAGGTATTAATCTCCGGTTTTGGTGTAGGTTTATCCCTTGGAACAGCAATATTAACGATCGATAATCCCTGGTTGGGTAAGATTTCTGAAATTTAGCAATAATAATGAAAAATCCTTTCAGCCTTGTTGGTAAAAACATTGTTGTTACCGGCGCTTCATCAGGTATTGGCCGGCAAACAGCGGTGATCTGCAGCCAGATGGGAGCAAGAGTGGTTCTCATCGCACGCAATAATGAAAGGTTGAAGGAGACCTTGTCATTAATGCAATCGCCTGAAAACCATCTGGTTTATTCTATCGATCTGGCTGAACTGTCAGGTATTGAAGCGGCCATTAAAGAAGCAGTTGAGAAAATGGGCAAACTGCACGGTTTGGTTAATGCGGCTGGTATTTCAACTACACTTCCGTTAAAACTTATTTCAAATGATAAGCTGGATGAATTTTTCAAAACAAACGTCTATTCAGCCGTACTGATGTCGAGATTGTTTACTAAACAAGCCATTGTCAGCAATGAAGGCGGCAGTGTTATAATGTTTTCATCAGTAATGGGTATTGTTGGAGAGACAGGGAAAACTTTGTACAGCCTTACGAAAGGAGCCTTGATTTCGGCTGCTAAATCAATGGCATTGGAATTCGCATCAAAAAAAATCCGGTTTAATGCGATCTCGCCAGGCGTTGTTGTAACACCGATGTCTCAAAATGCTGTTTATAGCCAGGATGAAGAGTCCTTAAATAAAATAACAGCCCTGCATCCACTCGGGCTAGGAATGCCCGATGATATAGCAAATGCCTGTGTTTATCTTTTGTCAGATGCCTCACGATGGGTAACAGGCAGCAACCTCGTGGTAGATGGAGGCTATACTGCCAGGTAAGGCATCGCTTTCCGACAAGTTGCCGTTTGAAGTTCAATCATTTTTACGTATAAGATCTGAAAACAAATGAAGAAAATAATCATAGTCGGTTCAGGCGGGCATGGTGCAGAACTGAATGACTATATACAGTTTAATGAACGAACAACGGGAGTAAAGGAATTCGAGATTATCGGATATCTCGACGATAATCCCCTGAACTATGCTAATTATAAATTTGGAGCTCCGCTGATCGGAGGCGTCAGGGATCACATAGTAAGAACAGATGTTGAATACCTGATGGGGATCGCAAATCTTACTTACCGGAAACTTTTCGTTGACCAATACACTGCCGCCGGAGCTTCATTTATTTCATTAATTCATCGTACTGCTTATATTTCTGATAGTGCCTCCCTTGGGAAAGGAGTTGTTATTGGTCCGATGGTAAATCTTGGTCCTAATGCAAAAGTCGGAGATTTTACAATGCTGAATTCCAGATGCAGTTTAGGGCATGATACAAAAGTCGGGGCATTTAATTTCATAAGTCCCAATGTTTGCTTTTCAGGATTCACCGAAATTGGCAATGGAAATCTGTTCGGAATAAACAGTGCCACAATTCCGGGAATTAAGGTTGGAAACAACAATAAAATAATGGCCGGGATGGTTCTCGATAAAAATGTCAGCAACGATGAAGTAGTATTTTACCGGTTTAAAGAGAAGGTAATAGCGGTGCCAAAATAGACATGATAATCATTTAAGTTTAAATGATACACTGCGGACAATGGTTCACTTATACTTGTTTCATATTTATATTAAAATATTCTGAATGATAGAAGTTTGTCAGTTGGAAGTAGAGTCTGAACTGCTGAACAGAAAAGTGCTCAGCCTCGGGGATAACATTTCAGCAATCGATTATTCTGGAGCTGAAGATGAAATTATTAAAAATTACAATCCCGTATATATCCAGATCATGCTCAATTCTGATGACTTGGAGAATATCAACAGCTATGAGGATTCAGGATTCAGATTTGCGGAATTCAGACTTTTCAGATATCTGAGGACTGCGAATCTTTTTGTTTCGTCCAAATCATATTATCCTTATAAAATTGAATTGATTAATGGAGAGGAACGTATTGAGGATGCACTGAATATTTTGAATCAATGTAAAAGAGACGACCGGTTTTCAATTGATCCTAATATTCCGGAAGGATTTGCGAAGAAACGACTGGAGCTTTACATCAGAAAATCCTTTATGAGTTTTCCTGAGGAGTTTGTCCTGGGTCTTATAAATAATAACACCAGAATTGGTGGCATTCAAAAACCGAAAGTACATCAGTAAATCCCATGTTTTATATTTCTACAGTTATATTGCAGAAAACAGAGAATTTCAGAAGTTCAGTGTTATGCTGGAAAATGGTGTTCTGGAGTTTCTTATAAATCAGAAAGTTAATTATGTTGAAGCCGTTACAAGTTGCCTGAATGTTGCAGAATTAAATGAATCTTTGAAAGAATCAGGGTATTCAGTTAACAAAACAATGGTTCTTTTGAGAAAAATTCTCTCCTGATTTATTAATGAAGATGGCTGGGGCTAAGCGTAGACTTAAATATTTCCTGTTCTTTAGTTTATTTTTGGCAGGCATAGTTTATGTTTTATTGGAGGCAGGTAACTTTCTGGTAAGAAATGATAAACTGTTCCGGGCTGATGCAATCGTTTTATTGATGGGCTCCATACCTGACAGGGTCTTGCAGACAGAACGCTTATATAAACAGGGTTTGGGAAGGCAGATTCTGCTTGTTGAGGAAAATATGGAGGGCTTTCATGACCTCAGGAAACGTGGATCTCCGATAGTCAGTAATACAGATCAGTGTTATAATGCCCTGGTGTATTTAGGCATCAAGGAAGAATTTATTAATATATTACCAGGTTCCGCCCGAAGCACTATTCAGGAGGCTGATAATCAAAGATTTCATAAAATCCAACCCTTCTGTCGATACATTGATTTTAGTTTCTTCACCTTCTCATACCAGACGTGCATCAATGATATTCAGTAAAATATTGAAGCATTATGAAGTTCCTGCGGTAATTTATACAAGTCCAAGTGAAAATTCAACTTTTAATGCTGCCAGATGGTGGAAGAGTCGGGAAGATATTCAGTATGTTTTTACAGAGTATGTCAAGATACTGAGTTTTTTGTTAATTGATCAGTTTAAAATCTGATTTTTTTTTTGATTGTCAATCATTAATTTTTTCTGCTGAGATATGGTTTTGAAACGTCTGTTTGACATTTTTGCTTCTTTATTTGGATTATTAGTGTTCATGCCTTTATTTATCGTTATTGCAATACTGATAAAAATTAAAATGCCGGGGCCTGTATTCTTTCAACAGATGCGGGTCGGCAAAGATGCAGTATTGTTTAAAATGATCAAATTCCGAACCATGACCATCAACCACAACGGCAGCACAATTTCGGTGAAAGGCGAGCGCCGCATTACACCGCTGGGTGCCGTGCTCAGAAAATATAAACTGGATGAATTGCCTGAGTTGTGGAATATCCTGATCGGAGATATGAGCTTCGTGGGTCCCCGGCCTGATGTGCCCGGTTATGCTGATAAGCTGGAAGGGGAGGACCGCTTTTGCTTAGTATCAGCCGGGCCTTACCGGTGCTGCAAGCCTTAAATTCTCCAACGAGGAAGAATTACTTGCCCTGCAGGATGATCCGGTAAAGTACAATGATGAAGTGCTGTATCCGGAAAAGGTCCGGATCAATAATAATTATGTGAGACATATGTCATTCGGCCTTGATCTCAGGATTATTATCTTTACCATTCTCGGTAAAAAACTAAAAGAAGAATACCTTAACTAACGCTGAAATGAAAGAAAAAATCTGGCTTTCCTCTCCCCATATGAGTGGGAAAGAAATGAAATACATCGAAGAGGCATTCAGGAGAAATCATGTTTTTCCCCTTGGACCCAATGTTACAGGGTTGGAGGAGGATATTGTCCGGATGACCGGGGCGGGCCATTGCACCTGCCTTTCATCAGGGACTGCTGCCATTCACCTGGCATTAATCCTTCTGGGGGTTAAGCAGGGGGATGAGGTGATTTGCTCATCCTTTACCTTTTCAGCTTCGGCAAACCCGATAGCCTATCTGGGTGCTACCCCTGTTTTTGTAGACTCAGAATCCATGACCTGGAATATGAGCCCGGATTTACTTGAATCTGCGATAAAAGATCGCATGTCAAAGGGCAAAAAGCCGTCTGCCATTGTTCTGGTGCATCTTTACGGTATGCCGGCACAGTTGGATAAACTGATGTCTGTTGCCAATGCATATCAGATTCCGGTGATAGAAGACGCTGCAGAGTCATTCGGATCTGCCTTCGACGGCAAAAGCACCGGAACTTTTGGGGAAATCGGGGTGTTTTCATTTAACGGAAATAAAATCATTACTACTTCGGGTGGTGGTGCTATGGTTTCAGCAAACCCGGAATATTGTAAAAAGGCGCTGTTTCTTGCCACACAGGCGCGTGATGCGGCTCCGCATTACCAGCACTCCCATATCGGATACAATTACAGAATGAGCAATATCTGCGCAGGTATAGGCAGGGGGCAAATGGAAGTGCTGTCCGACAGGATCGCCAAACGAAGGGAAAATTATTTCTTCTACCGTGAGATGCTGGCCGGTATTCCCGGAATTTCCTTTCAGGATGAACCGGATGAGCGTTATTTTTCAAATCATTGGCTTACGACCATCCTGATTGATCCCGGTCAGGCAGGAGGCGTTACCCGTGAGGATATCTACACAGATCTGGCCCGGCTCGACATAGAAACCAGGCCTTTGTGGAAGCCCATGCACCTGCAGCCGGTATTTGCCAATGTGCCGGCATATACGGATGGTACATCAGAACGATTATTCCGGAACGGACTTTGTCTGCCTTCCAGTTCTAACATTACGGATGAAGAGCGGAAAGCCGTTGTTGACGCCATCCGCCACTCGCTAAAACATTAAATTCAGCCTGTATGATCAATATTGAAGCTTTTATTTCAAAGCATATTACCTTCCGGGAGAAGAGTTTTTTTCAGGATGATCTGTTGCGTTATGAAAACCAGCTCAGATTGCAGATAGAAGGGAAGTCGGCGCTGGTTATCGGGGGTGGTGGCACCATCGGATCCTCTTTTATCCGGGCATTGCTGAAGTTCAATCCGGCCAGGCTATTTGTGGTTGATCTGAGCGAGAACTACCTGACCGAACTTACGCGCGATCTCAGAAGTACTTTGGGTATGAGGGTTCCGGATGATTATAAAACCTATCCGATAAACTTTTCCGATCCGGTTTTTGATAAGATACTGCAGGATGCGGGGCCATTCGATATTGTAGCCAATTTTGCAGCGCACAAACATGTCCGGAGTGAGAAAGACCAGTTTTCGGTGATTGCATTGCTTGAAAACAACATTATTAAGGCCGAGCAGCTCTTAGGCAAGCTGGCTGAATCCCCCCCTGAGCATTTCTTCTGCGTTTCCACGGATAAGGCTGCCAATCCGGTTAATATCATGGGAGCCAGTAAGAAAATCATGGAAGAGGTGATTATGGCATACGCCGGCCGTTTCCCGGTTTCCACGGCGAGGTTTGCCAATGTAGCCTTCTCCAACGGAAGTCTGCTGGCGGGTTATCTCGAGCGAATGATGAAACATCAGCCGCTTTCCTGCCCTTCAGATATCAGGAGATTTTTTGTTTCTCCTGAAGAGTCTGGCCAGATTTGCCTGATGGCTTGTATTCTGGGAAAGACCGGTGAAATCTTCTTTCCGAAGCTGGACGAAGAGCAGATGATGAATTTTAAAGACATTACCATTGAATTTTTGAGACAGCAGGGGCTTGAAACCAGGATATGTTCAAGTGAAGAAGAGGCCCGCTATGAAGCATCCATGATGCAGGCCAATTCACGAAGCTATCCGGTCTACTTTTTTGAATCGGATACTTCCGGTGAAAAAACCTTTGAAGAGTTCTATACGGAAGGGGAGGAGCTTGATCTCGCAACATTCAGTTCTCTGGGAATCATCAAAAATGCCCCTCGCCGTTCGATGGATGAGATACGGAATATGGTCGGGGAACTTAAGAGGGTGATACAAACCCCGGGATTAACAAAAGCTGAAATAGTCAAGGTGATGACCTCTTTCCTGCCGGGTTTCCATCATATAGAAACCGGGAAAAACCTGGACCAGAAAATGTAGCAATATGTATAAAATAATCAAAAGATCCGGCGATATTCTGTTTTCCTCGCTGGGCATCCTGTTATTTCTGCCTTTTTTTATACCTCTGGCCATCGCATTGAAGCTGACGGGTGAAGGTTATATTTTCTATTTGCAGGAACGGCGAGGTTATAAAAACAGGAAATTCAGGATATGGAAATTTGCCACCATGCTCAAAGCCAGTCCTTCACTTGGCACCGGAAGCATTACCCTGAAAAACGATTGGCGTTTAACACCTCTTGGGAAGTATTTACGGGGCTCAAAGGTCAATGAAATACCGCAGTTGATTAATATATTCCTGGGGGAAATGTCTGTGGTAGGCCCCAGGCCGCTGATGGAAGTGGATTTTCAGAAGTTTTCCCCGGAAATTCAGGATCAGTTTTATCAATGCAAGCCCGGACTGACCGGTATTGCTTCAATTGTTTTCAGGGATGAAGAACAGTTCTATGAAAACACGGAAATAGATCCCCACGAGTATGACCGCCTTTATATTGCCCCTTATAAAGGCGCTCTGGAAAAATGGTACCGTGAACATCAGGGATTCAGGACAGATATGTTGATTATCGTGTTAACTGCCGCGGTGATCATTTTCCCCGAAAATAACCGGGTGTTCAGATGGTTCCGCGATCTGCCGCCCATACCTGTTTTCGGGAAAAAGGAGGAATAAAACCATAATCACTGGCAGTTACCGCGTAACTATGTTCATGGCGTTCAATATGCTGATGAATGATAAAACCGGATAATGATGCATATTCAGGATCAATTAAAATCTTAATTTTGTAGCAAACCTCTTTTGAATATGAGCGTTAAATGGCCGTTGATTTATCAGCATGCGGGACCGGTCGGCTGGTACAGGGTAAAAACTGTTACAGGTGACAGGTTCATGATGATGGTAAATATGGATGACATTCTGGTTTCAATGCCCTATTTTTCATACGCCCATTTTTCCGATCAGGAACCTGAACTTGTTGAGAAGCATCCGGAATTTACGCTGGAGGAAGGAAAGCTGCAATGCAGTGATCCCGCTATCCAATGGCATGTACGTATGCTTAAACCGGTATCCGGGCATTTTCATACTGTTAAGGTAGTTTCCTGGTTGCCACTGGAAACTACAGCCGAAAAGCAGCTGTTAAGGTTCAGTTCAAACCTCCGGCGAAAGATCAACAAATCTGTGTCGCGGGAGATTAAACTTGAGGTGGGCGGATCCGAACTGATAGGAAAGTTTTACGGAGTATTTTCTCACAACATGCACCGCCTTGGAGCCCCGGCCATGTCGAAGTCTTTTTATGCGCGGGTGGTTACGGCCTTTGGAAGAGATGCCAGTGTGCTGATTGCCCTTTATCATGGAAAAGCCATTGGTGGTGCTATCTTGCTGAAAAAGGGCGAATTTGCCGAAACATGTTGGTTTTCAACCCTTGAAGATTACAATCCATTTTATACTTCATATTTTCTTTGGTGGGAGTGTATCCGCCTTTCCATTGAACGGGGATGCAAGGTCTTTAGTTTTGGAAGAAGTACGAAAGATTCAGGGCCGCACCTGTATAAACAGCAATGGGGCGTGAAAAACACCACCCTTTACTGGAGTTTTTCCTACCCGCTTCGCAACGATCAATATACAATAGGACCTTTAAAGATTCCAATGCCCAACCGGAAAATCCTGAGCTTTCTCTGGAAAATTTCTCCTTGTTTTATCATCAGGTGGCTGGGGCCGATGGTTGCCGGGAAATTTTACTGATCGGGTTCCAGGAGCTTTAATGATGTTCATGATCTCCGCCCGTATTTTTTACATGGCACCTTTCTTAATCTTTGTTTATGTTTGGTAAAATCTACCTGGCTGCTGACCGGCTTGTTCAAAAGCATAAATTGCACGCGCTGGTCGATGTGTCAATATTTGCTGTTATCACCTTTGTTTTTCATGAACTTTGGTGGTCATTCTACGGTTGGCTCGAATCCTTTAACTTCATCATCGGATCAGCCGACTGGCTTGCCGGAAAGGTATATTTGATTTCACTGTGGATTAACAGAAGTATACTTGGATTGGAGATATTGACTTCAGAGCCGAATACCATGTGGTTTTCGAATGGCGCGTTTGTTGCCATTGATGAGGGGTGTTCCGGTTTGAAGCAATTTTATCAGGTGGCTGTTTTATTTATATTATTTCCGGGCCCCTGGTTTCATAAACTTTGGTATATCCCGTTTGGTTTTTTTACCATGTTTCTGGCCAATGTTTTCCGGATAGTCTGCCTGTCGCTGGTGGCGCTGTGGATCCCGCAGCACTGGGACTTTGTGCATGAGTGGGTGTTGCGTCCTTTCTTTTATGTAATTATCTTCTTTCTCTGGGTTTTGTGGGTTGAAAAGTTCAGAAGGGGTGGTAAGCTGATCACTGCCGGCATCAGTTAAAAATGGATAATTGAATAACAATTTGATAATTATCTGATTTTTGAGAATTTTAACTTTTGATATGGAGGAGTGGTATCATCTCCTTGAACTTAAATCGACCAGCAGGCCGGATCAATGGGTTGGTTTTGAACCACGTCTGGAAGCCAATACAGAAAGAATACTGACGCTTCTCAACGAATCGGGCGTTAAGGCAACCTTTTTTGTAATGGGTTGGATTGCCCGGCATTCGCCTTCAGTGATCAGAAGAATAGCAGAGGCCGGCCATGAGCTTGGGGTTCATTCATGGGACCATTCCCTTATTTCAAATCAGTCGCGGATGGAGTTTCGTGAAGACCTCAAAAGGTCATGCGGAGAAGTCTCGGGTTTATCCGGTAAACCTGTCAGGATGTACCGCGCACCGGGCTTTTCAATTGTGTCTGATACCATATGGGCGTTGGAGGAGCTGATGCGCCAGGGGATTATTGCAGATGCTTCCATTTTCCCCGCTTCACGGGCGCACGGAGGATTCCCTTCATTCCCGGTTGATAAGCCGTGTATTATTGATGCCGGTGGGATGCAGCTTTACGAATTTCCTTTGAATACGGCAAAGTTTTTCAATCGCAGGGTTGTTTTTTCAGGTGGAGGCTATTTCAGGCTATTGCCTTATGAATTGATCAGAAGGCTGACTGACAGAAGTCCTTATGTTATGTCTTACTTTCATCCGAGAGATTTTGATCCCGGCCAGAAAATGTTACCCGGGCTGACACCCTTACGAATGTTTAAATCGTATTACGGGTTACAAGGAAGCCTTGGAAAATTGGCACGGCTGATCAGCGAATTTGATTTTGTCGATATAGGTAAAGCCATTGATCAGAACGACTGGAGCAATGCATATATTCACAAAATTTAGAAATTCATGGGTTGGTTTCCGGCCGATCCGATATCATCAGAATCAGACTAAATTGCCTGAATACCCTCAGCCATTTCCGGTTTATATCAATAACTTAAATGCTAACCTGAGCAGGATTACTTTTTTAAAAAATGTCAATTAACAGTTATTAGCAGCCCTGGTGCACAGGAATACCTGATATTGTCAGGGGCACCTGAATCAGACCTTGTCTGCAAACACCGAATAATTAAACCGTGATTATGTTGCATCCTGCCGAATGGATATTGTTGCCCGGATTCAAAATGCTTGCCGCCCTGGTGGTATCCTTTTTCGTTGCTTACCGTTTTATTCCGGTAATTATCGATGTAGCCAGACGGAAAAACCTCGTTGATGAGCCTAACCATCGTACTTCACATAAGGGCAAAGTGCCTACACTTGGCGGTATCGCAATTTTTGCAGGATTCTCTATTGCCGTGCTGGCGTTTAACCTTTCATCAGATAGCCTGCTCTCCCCGGTCACCATCGCAGGGGCGATGGTTATTTTTTTTCTAGGGCTGAAAGATGATGTACTGGAACTTTCGCCACTGAAAAAAATCTATGGGCAGATAATTGCCGGCTTAATTATTATTTTATTGGGTGATTTACGGTTCACCAACCTGCATGGCCTGTTCGGGATTTACCAGGTATCATACTTATGGAGTGTTCTGACGACGTTATTTATTTTTATAGTAATTATCAACTCGTTCAATCTTGTTGATGGTATCGACGGACTGGCCGCCGGCCTGGCTATTGTTGCATCGGTTTTTTTTGGCGAATGGTTTTATCAGGCCGGGCAAACTGGCATGGTGGTAATGGCCCTGAGCCTGATAGGCGTGCTTTTTGCCTTCCTGAGGTACAACCTGCTGGATTCAAAGTATAAGATATTTATGGGTGATACAGGTTCTATGCTGCTGGGCTTTATCCTGGCTGTATTTACCGTCAGATTTAATGAGATGAATGTTCCCGGCAGCCCGTTCCGTAATATGGAAGCAGCCCCGGCTTTCTCGTTCGCGATACTGATGGTGCCTCTTTTCGATACCCTGCGCCTGTTTGTTGTAAGAATCTACACCAAATGTACCCCTTTTGCCCCTGACAGGGCTCACATGCATCATATCCTGCTCAAGCTGGGCTTTAATCACCTGCAATCAACTTATATCCTGATGATGTTCAACATTGTGTTTGTTCTGCTGGCCTGGAAATATCAATCCATCGGAATTATGCGATTGTTCGGTTTATTGTTTTTGCTGGGTACCATTCTTACAATCGTTGCTTTTGTTCTTGTCTCCATTCAGAAAAGACACAGGCATTTTGATAATAAGCAAATAGTAAATCAAAGTAAATCGCGTATCGCCTGAATTATTAGCCTAAAATACCCACATAAAGAACCCTCCTGATAAGAGGGTTTTTTTTTGGGGATAATCATAAATGTTCTCCCGGTATCATATTATTGTTCTGATTCGGCGGGTAGCAATAGCGAACCGGGTTCTTCCATGATTCGGATATCCCAAAAGATCGCTGTCATTTGCTATCCTGAGGCATATTAAGTTTCTGATATTTATACTGCTCCATTGCAATATTAATTCCTATATTTGTGCACAAAGTCTGTTTCTTACAATAAAAACAACAAATCCTACGCCATGGTTCGAAATCTGGGTGCTCAGAATTCCATTTTCAATCAATATGTTTCTGAAATCAGGGATGCTGTGATACAACAGGATAGTCTCCGTTTTCGATACAATATGGAACGAATGGGGATGGTTTTTGCCTATGAGATCAGCCGGCAGTTAGAATATGAGCATCGCGAGGTTGTTACTTCACTGGGTGTGGCGGAAGTTCCGGTATTGAAACATTCGCCTGTGCTTGCAACCATCCTTCGGGCCGGATTGCCCCTGCATAAGGGATTGCTGAATGTTTTCGACCGTTCGGAGAATGCCTTTGTGTCTGCCTATCGGAAACATAGTAAAGATGGCCGGTTTGAGATACAGGTTGAGTATGTTTCATGCCCCGATCTCACCGGCAGGGTCCTGATTCTCGCTGATCCCATGCTGGCTACCGGCGCTTCGCTGGTACTCAGCTACAAAGCACTACTGGCTAAGGGGGAGCCTTCCCATACCCATATCGTTACCTTGATTGCCAGTACACAGGGCCTGGATTACATCAAGAGATACCTTCCTGTTGAAAACGTCACATTATGGGTTGGTGCCATTGATGATGAGCTTACTGCTCAGGCTTATATCGTACCCGGGCTCGGCGACGCCGGTGACCTCGCTTTCGGCAGTAAGATTTAACTTTTTCACTGATACGACATCTTTTACAGCACCTGTGGTGTTGTTTACCATGTTTCTGAAGGTTGTTCCGTACTTTGTTTAAGGAAGTTTTCTGCGCTCGTTGTTACCTGTATTGATTGAATAACGAATCAATTTCAAGGGGTATGAGAACTGTCTTCCTCATTTCAGTAAAGCTGGGTCCGGTCTGGATTTGGTAAGATATATTGACACCACGGGGTGTATTTATACTTTTTCAACGTAAGTTTGTAAAAAAAATGTGAATGACCAATCTGCTGAAAGAAAACATCAGGATATCACTTGATTCCATACGCAGTCACCTGCTTCGAAGCATCCTTACGGTACTTATCATTGCGTTCGGTATCATGGCCCTGGTTGGTATTCTTACTTCTATTGATTCCATTAAATATTTTCTCAATGAGAACTTTATGATGATGGGAGCCAACACTTTTTCGATCAGGAATCGCAGCATGAGGGTGCAAATGGGCAACAGATCTACCCTCCCGCGGAACTACAGGACGATAACCTGGCAGGAAGCCATGGAATTCAAGGAGGTGTATGATTTTCCTGCGCTGACATCCGTTTTTACATTCGCAACCAATACCGCTACGCTGAAATACGGGTCTTTAAAGACCAATCCTAATGTACCGGTGGTGGGCTCAGATGAAAATTACCTTGCAACCTCAGGCAATGAATTGGAAAAGGGACGAAACCTGTCGGCCAATGAAGTAATTTATGGCTCACATGTGGTTGTACTGGGCGCGGGCGTTGTCAGCAAATTGTTTAAATCCGGCGATGATCCGCTGGACAAGGTTATTAATATCGGACCCGGAAAATACAGGGTGGTCGGTGTGATGAAGGCTAAAGGCTCGAGTCTGGGCTTTAACCCCGACAACCTTTGTTTAGTGCCGATTTCAAATGTAAGACAGGAGTTTTCGCGGCCCGGAATGACTTTTACCATCAATGTAATGGTTCAGAATCCGACACAACTCGATGCAGCGATAGGGGAAGCAACCGGATTGTTCCGTGTAATACGCGAAGTAAGGTCAGGGCAGGAGAACAGTTTTGAGATTGAGAAGAGCGACAATCTGGCCGAGATGCTTTTTGAAAACCTCAAGTATCTCCGGCTTGCTGCTACGATTATCGGGGCTATCACGCTGATAGGAGCAGCCATAGGCCTGATGAATATTATGCTGGTGTCCGTAACGGAGCGGACCCGTGAAATAGGCATTCGCAAAGCCATGGGAGCCACAAGCATTACCATCAGAAACCAGTTTCTTGCTGAAGCCATTGTGATCGGTCAGATCGGTGGTATTGTCGGGATTATCTTTGGAATAAGCATCGGAAATGTACTGTCGGCGCTGATCGGATCGGGTTTTATCATTCCCTGGGCCTGGATAATCCTTGGCGTTGTTTTATGTTTTGCTGTCGCCGTAGTTTCAGGATATATACCGGCCACCAAAGCGGCAAAACTTAACCCGGTAGATTCCCTGCGTTATGAGTAATCTGCATTTCCTTTCCAATGCGTGAAAACCTGCTGATATATACGCCATTACTTAGCCCCCGCGTGCATTACATCATGGGGCTTATATTCAGGGATTTGCTTGGTGTTGCTTATCAAATTACAGCCGATGTGGAGCAGTACCATGCTTTTGATGGGGCAAAATTATTCTATCATACCAATTCCCCTACAGGTAAGCTTGAAGTACACATTGCTCCTGCAGGGTTACTGACTGAAAAATCCATCAACAGCCATCAGCTGCGCTTTATTGATTACGAGGGGTCGAAGGCGTTTTTTCCGGTCTATGCAAAATCAGCCGATATGCCTTTTGATCCTTTTTCGGCAGCATTCTATCTTGTGAGTCGATATGAAGAATATCTGCCTTATTTAAAAGATGAGCATGGCCGGTTTTCTCCAGATGCAGGCATTGCTGTTCAGCAGGGATTTCTGCAGGTAGCTCTGGTAAACCGGTGGGCATTGAAACTGGGAGAGATTCTGAAATTGAAATTTCCGACCCTTATTTTCAATTATCCTCGGTACAGGTTTGTCCCCACCATCGATATTGATGCCGCCTGGGCATACAAACACAAAGGTTTGATCAGGACTTTAGGAGGTTATCTCAAGGATATTTCTTCAGGGAATATTGCAGAAGCCAAAAAAAGAACCCGGGTTCTGCTTGGCCTGGATAAAGACCCTTTCGATACTTTTGATTTTTTATATGACATTCATCAGAAGTATGGACTCAGGCCTATATTTTTTATTTTGTTCGCTGCGTACAGTCAAAATGACAAGAATACACCTACCGGCAATCTCCCGTTCAGAAGACTCCTGAAATCACTTGCCGACCACGCGTTTGTCGGAATACACCCTTCCTATGCTTCCAATGGATCACTTACTTTATTGAAAAGTGAGATTGACGGTCTTTCGGCTGTTCTCAGAAGGGAAATAACTGCAAGCCGACAGCATTTCCTGAAGATTTCATTTCCTGAGACCTACCGGAATCTGATCAATCTCGATATTACCGACGATTATTCCCTGGGCTTCGCCGGAAAACCTGGTTTCAGGGCTGGTATTTGCTCTCCTTTTAAATGGTATAACCTTGAAGCAGAAACAGAAACCTCCCTCACTTTACATCCATTTGCATTGATGGAGGGTACCCTAAGGGATTATATGAATGTTGGCCCTGAGCAGGCCATGGATTTTATCAGGCCCCTGGTGGATGAAGTGAAATCGGTGAACGGCTGTTTTATCAGCTTGTGGCATAACGAGTCCATGTCGGAAGAAAAGCGATGGATCGGCTGGACGAGGGTATACAGCGATCTGGTCGGATACGCATCGCCCTGAACCCGGTCCCGCCTTTGAATGAAAGGGCTGAATTCACAATTACGGCCATCCTCAAAAACTGAACAATATTTAATCAATAGTGTTAGTAATACTTAATTCAGATCAGATTCCTTTTTAGTGATAATTTTTCACAAATACCTTTTGCAGTAAGATCAATTGCCTGGGGGCTGCAGCATCTTTTTTATTGCATCCTCAAGGCATCATTATAAAGCAGGAATATCAAATCAAATAGGATGGAGAAGCGTTTTCAGATTTACATTTCAGGGAATGTTCAGCGGGTCGGATTTCGTCATCAGGCCTCTCAGCAGGCGAGGCTTTACAATATTAAGGGTAAGGCGATGTATATTGACAGCGGGTTGCTGATCGAAGCCGAAGGGGATTCTGAACAATTGGGGTTTTTTGTTGATTGGTGCAGGACCGGTCCGGGCGGATGTTCTATTGAGTCTTTTGAAGTAAGGGAGATGCCTCCCTTTCATTATTCAGGCTTCGAGATCATTCATGGTGTAATTTCAAGTGATTCACCGGTTGATTCCATGATACGTTCTTAAAGCTGTAATACAGAATTTTATTCGCCTGACGCTTTGTGTGAAAGTTCCGGCAATCGATCAAAATTCTATTCCGTCGCCTGATTACATATTTTTTAACACCTGAATCCAATATCTTTGCAACTGCAAACAATCCTATAATGAAAAGCGTGGCCCGACCTGCAAGAATTGTAGAATCAACCATTGCTCAATGGTATGCCTGTTATACAAAACCCAGGGCTGAGAAAGCAGCCCTGCAGCGCCTGAGGGAAGCAGAGATAGAGAGTTATCTTCCACTGCAACGAACCCGCAAAAAGTGGAGCGACAGGATGAAGTGGGTTGATGAGCCCTTGCTGAAGAGCTATATTTTTGTTAAAGTCAGCTCTGCAAATTTTAGTAAGGTGCTGAAGGTGGATGGTCTGCTTCATTTTATTACCTTCGAGAGTCGTGCGGTACCGATACCCGAATCGCAGATCAATGCAATTCGTTTGCTTTTAGGGCAAGGGATGGAACTCGAAGTTGTTTCCGGAAAGATTGAAGCTGGCGAGGCGATAGAAGTACAGGCAGGGCCTTTGATCGGGTTGCGCGGCGAAATGGTTGAATACAGGGGCAGCCGGAAGGTTCTGGTGAGGCTCGGTGAAATTGGTCATGGCATTCTTGTGACCATCAATCCTGATTTTCTGATCAGGGTATGATGCCTTTCCTGCTACTATTTCAGACACATTTTCATTGATTCGTTTTCAATGAATCAGAATTCTACCCAAACAATTAAACATGGTAACTTTTGACCACCCAGCCCGGGATACAAATGATCTGTGTGTTTCCAATGCTTTGAAGACTTGTTCCGGAATCAGCGGTTATGCAATTATTTCAAAAGCGAATTCCGGTTTCAGAACCAGGGATAATGATTTTATGATTAACCGGTCTCAGTTCATGAGCAAAGCACTGTAACGGCCCGTGTTCCCTGCATCATCAGTAACTTCCAGTAAGAATTCGTTAACCCCCTGATTTAATAATTCATCAAAATTGTATTTCAGCAAATTGTTTTTTGGATCATAGTCCATCAGTATCCACTTGCCGTTCAGCGTTCCCCGGTAAGACTTAATACCCGAAAGGTTATCGCTGATACTCACGCGAATACTTTGCTGTGCGCTGATCTTTTTATTGTTAGCGATATTCAGCGGTTTAATAACAGGGGCTATAGTATCTGCCATTACCGAAAACCTCCCGAATTCGCGGACCCTCGCATTTAGAAAGCCGTTTTGATATTTGCCTCCTGCTGAGGATGGTTTGTCTTTGCTGTTCAGGATTACCATTACAAGCTTGTCCGCCAGTTTATGATATGCCGTGTCCACCCTGATCGAGAGATCGTAATAATTATGCAAAGGTGTTTCAGTGTTGTGAATTTTGTGAACAGGTGCACAGTATGTTCTGTCAGAAGCGGTGGAACTGTATTCGAAAACAATGCTGTCGTATAGGCAGTCGCCCGGCATTGAAATTTTCAGATGCGGAGTTACAAAGCGGTTTAACCGCTTATAGCTGAATACCTGCCCATTAATTTTTGGTTTAATGCTTTCGCTCTGCCCCGGTCTCCCCCTTATCACAAAGTTTATTGCTGAGGTGTTTCCCGAACCATCGGCGATTTCTATTTTGACCGGATAAATAATACCTTCCCTCGCATGTAGTATCCCGTTGCTTGTCGCTTTCCTATATAGGCCCAGTTTATTGTTAGGTTCGATTTTTGTCCGCATGAACCTTTCCCGTGAAGATGAATAGGTTGCATAATCAATAAAACTATTGATATATCGCGTTTCGCTGAAACTGAAGGATTCAGCATTCCATTCAAAAAATAATTCGCTGCCCGAAAAAACAGATATGCGGTTGATGCCGTTTTTGTTATTGCTTCCGCTGAGCAGATCGTGCGCGTTGATGCCGAATGAAACACTTCCGGATACTTCGATGGTGTCAGATTTTGAAAGCCGGTAAGAAAGTCCCCAGCCTGCAATTACTGGATTATAAGGGGTTTTACTTCCGTTAATCAGGCTGTTGTCTCCTTCAGGGTATAGCCTTAGGCCATTGATGGTAGGTCTTGTAAAGTCCTTTACTGCAAGTCCGAAAAGCAGCGGGTTGACCGGTCGTTCGGTTTTGGAGTCCCTGATTTCGAAATGCAGGTGAGGCCCCTGAGAGGAGCCGGAATTCCCCGAATAACCAATCACATCTCCCTGCTTTACTTTGATAAGTCCGGCTTGCGGAAAAAGATCAACATCAAACTGCTCCAACCTGTATTGTTCAGCTTTTGACCACGCATCTATTTCGGGGTTGAAGCCTGAAAGGTGGGCATAGACTGTAGAGTAGCCATTCGGGTGCGTTATATATACAGTTTTCCCGAATCCGAAAGGAGAAATTCTGATGCGGGAAACATACCCGTCAGCGCAAGCGAGGATTTTCTTTCCTTCAACACCCTGCGTCCTGATATCTATTCCCGAATGAAAGTGGTTGCCCCTGAGTTCTGCAAATGTCCCGGATAACAGCATCGGAAACTCAACAGGTGAAATAAAGTCGCCTTTGGGATAGTTTGACTGGGCATTTGAAAGGGTTGATATCAGCAGTGAAATAAAAAGACTAATACAGATCCGGTGTGGTTTCATGCGATTATTTTATTCTACCGGACAAAGATAAGTTATTATGGCGTTTTATGCTGACCGCTGAGGCGCAGGAGGAAGAATGAATCATGAAAACAATAAATTATTTATTTTTCGGTGAATGGCAATCAGGCAGGCGTATGCATCAAAATTTAAAGGTCGTAATAGCATTGTCGCAATATTCGGAGCACATTTTGGTTTAAGAATAACACTCCGGTATCATTATCAGTCTTTACCATAATTCCCGACAGGTGAAAAAGGGGTGGTTTCTTCTGTATCAGCCATATTTTGCTGTTCCCCGTTTTCTGATCACTGTTTCAGTTTTTTTTCTTTTTTGAACAATAGAGAATTATAAATGTTAATGATCCAATGTGGTTTATCTGCTCAGATATAACTGAGAATGAACCTGATAAATAATCCTTTTTGTTTGCTTTAATGAATGACATTTTATTAACGGGAGGGGGCGATTTGCCTGGTTACCTGTGGATTGCCCTGATCAGTTCTGTTAAGTTTATCCTTGCTGTTCCCGCTTCCTATATTTTCGGGAATTCATTCCTGCTTACCATTCTGATTACAAGTCTGGGAGGGATTTCAGGAATTCTGTTTTTCCATTATTTAAGCAGGTACGTGATTTTCAGCGATGGATTTGGTTTTCATATATATTTCAGAGCCCTTGAGCAGCTTACCGGATTTACAATTATCCCGTCAGCTGCTTCTGAAACCCGCAGCCCTTTCGGCCGCAGGAACCGGCTGCTTGTCCGGCTTATACGGCGCTATGGCCTTACTGGTATCATTATACTTACTCCTGTATTGCTGTCGATACCATTGGGTACCATTCTGACTTACCGTTTTACTTCAGGCAGGGTCGGGTCTTTGATTATGCTTTGTTTTTCTGTGGTAGCCTGGTCAGTTGTATTAAGCGCAACCGGGCTGTTTTTCTGACTAAGGTTTTCATTGCGGAAAAGATGTTCAATGCTTAAGGTAATAAGTATGGTCTTAAAAATTTTGCCCGTAATGATAAATACAACAATAAAAAGCCGGATTCAATGTTATTACCACTTATCTTTCAATAATGAACCCGGTGCAATAAACCCTGTCAGTAATCGTTTGTTTTACGTTCGTTCATTTAGAAATTATCAATAACTTTGCACACTTCAATCAAAAAGTACTGTATGCGTATTAAATCAGTTCTGCAATTTTGCCTTGTCACCGGCCTTATTGCTCTTTTTTCTAACTCCATCAATGCTCAATCAACAACCTACATTGGACAGGACCTGAACACCATCACCACCGCAGTTCCATTTCTGCAGATAGCGCCTGATGCGCGTTCCGGCGGGATGGGGGAGGCCGGCGTTTCAAGTACACCCGATGCCAATTCCATGCACTGGAACCCTGCAAAGTATTCCTACATTGAGAATGAGATGGGATTTTCACTATCATACAGTCCCTGGTTGCGGGCCCTTGTCAGCGACATTAACCTGGCCTACCTGACGGGTTATAAAAAACTCGCTAACAATCAGGTGGTTTCCGGTTCATTGCTCTACTTCTCGCTGGGTGATATTACTTTTACGGATATCCAGGGCGCAACAATCGGGAACTATCGGCCCAATGAGTTTGCCATTAGCGGAACATATTCAAGGATGCTTACTAAAAACCTTTCAGGAGCGGTAACTGCCCGGTTTATCCATTCCAATCTTACGCAGGGGCAGAGTGTCGGTGGCGCTTCCACCAAGCCCGGGAACTCCTATGCTGCCGATGTCGCTATTTATTCGCGTCACGACGTTGAATTCCAGAATATAGAAGGTTTTTTTGCCTGGGGGTTGAATATCAGTAATATCGGAGCCAAGATTTCTTATTCTGACGACAATACACAACGCGATTTTATTCCCACCAACCTGCGTGTAGGGCCATCTCTTACGCTGGATATCGATGAGTATAACCGCCTTTCATTTATGGTTGACATCAATAAACTGCTGATTCCCACACCGCCGATTTATGCTACCGATTCATTAACCGGACAGCCGATTTACGATGACAATGGGAACCAGTTGATTTTCAAAGGTAAAGACCCCAATGTTTCGGTTCCGGTCGGAATGTTCCAGTCGTTTTTTGATGCACCCGGAGGATTCAACGAAGAGATTCGTGAATTATCATTTGCCGTGGGCGTTGAGTACTGGTACGATAAACAATTTGCCATTCGCGGAGGATATTTTCATGAGGACAGAACAAAGGGAAACCGGAAGTTCTTTACCCTGGGAGCCGGTTTGCGTTACAATGTTTTCGGACTTGATTTTGCCTATCTGATTCCTACCGGAGGCCAGGCAAAGAATCCGTTGGAAAATACGCTCAGGTTTACCCTGCACTTCGACTTTGAAGCTTTCCAGAAACAGAATAATCAGAACTGATGATAAGATAATTCTGCAATTTTTAACATATA
>JAMLHF010000054.1 GCA_023957275.1 Lentimicrobium sp.
TTAGAAACTGTCTAAAATTAAATAACAGAAGAATTACTGACAAAAAAATGTTAATAATAATGCCTTAAAACATTGACTATCAGTTGTTTGAATGAATTGTTTTATGTAACTTTATGGAGTCCAAACACATAGAGAAACATGAAAACATATCCAAGCAACCTCACCGATAGCCAATGGAATACAATATTAGGTATTCTGAAAGACAAAAGGAAACGTAAACACACTTTAAGAGAAATTTTTGATGCACTTTTCTATTTGCTTAAAACAGGCTGTCAATGGCGCATGCTACCATTACATTTTCCATCATGGAAGCTGGTTTACTATTATTTTACCAAATGGAAGAACGACGGAACGATAGAGCTTATTCATGAATTGCTCAGAGATGAGACACGTAAAAAAGCAGGCAGAAATGAATCGCCAAGTGTCGGTATTATTGATAGCCAGAGTGTTAAGACTACCCGTATAGGAGGACTTGACCGAGGGATTGATGGAGGTAAAAAGACTAAGGGAAGAAAACGGCATATTGTTGTTGACACTATGGGACTGTTGTTAGCAGTTGTTGTTCATGCTGCCAATGAGCATGACAGTAAATCAGCACCGATGGTAATAAAAGAACTCAGAGGAAGGTTTACTCGATTAGTGAAGATAATTGCCGATGGAGGATACAGAGGCGAACTGATCGAGAACACTCGTAAAATTTATGGATGGATAGTTGAAGTGGTGCTTCGCTCTGATAATACTGCTAAATTTGAAGTACTCCCCAAACGTTGGATTGTTGAAAGGACATTCGCCTGGTTTGAAAGTTATCGAAGATTAAGCAAAGATTTTGAATATCAAACCGAAACAAGTCAAGCAATGATTCAATTAGCAATGATAAAACTCATGCTTAACAGAATTAAAAAATAAAATTTAGACAGTCTCTTAGTTAAAATAATTTATTGCGATTAATTTAATTCCTGCTTTTAATGCTAAATCACAAACATACAAAAAATATCGGCTACTCAATCCGGAGTAATTTTTTCCCGGCTATAATTGCATTCGATAATGAATTCCGGTATTGATAAAAAGACTGACCTGCGATAGCTGAGAACCGGGTTAAGCCGGTTAACAGCCACAGGAGAATTTACCGGATTATAAAAGTGTTGCTCCGGATACAGTTTCTATTTCAATTTTTGCAGACCGCAGTCGGTTTCTGAGGTCTGTGGCATGGCTGAACAGTACTGTTTTAAATCCAAGTGCATCAGCTGTTTCAGTATTTAGCTGATTATCATCAATAAAGATACAATCCTCCGGTTTCAGGTGATAGCGCTTTAACAGTATCCTGAATATTTCCGGATCGGGCTTGATCACTTTTTCTTCGCCCGAGACCACGATGCCATCCAGTTGCTGAAAAAAACCGAAGCGGCTGTAAGCTAATGGGATCGTTTCGGCCGACCAGTTGGTAAGGCCATAGATGCGGTATCCGCCGGCTTTTAGTTCAGACAATATTCCGACGCTGGAGGTTATTTCGCCGCCCAGCATTTCGGGCCAGCGTTCATAAAAAGCATGGATCTGCGCTTCCCATCCGGGAAACCGCTCACACAGTTCTGCAATACCTTCGGCAAAGGGTTTTCCGGCATCCATGGCCTGATTCCATTCAGGGGTGCAGACATTTGAAAGGAACCATTCCATTTCGGTTTCGGAGGAGAAGATTTTTTTGTAAAGGTAGCGGGGGTTCCAGTCGACAAGTACGCCGCCGAAGTCGAAAATAATTGTTTTTGCAGGCATGGGGTTCAGTAGATATAATTAATAAAGTGAAGGGAATGCATGTTTCCCTTCTCCTTAATTTACAACGGTCCCCTGAAAAAATTGTTGCAGCCAGTCCGAAAGATTAAGTACCTATGATTGCCCCTTCCGGCTTCAACATTTTGAAATGTGTGGCATTTTCGGGTTTATCAGCCTCAACGAACGAAAGGCCGTTTCCGCTGAAGGTATGCCCCAGGAATTCAAGATAAAAGCCTCTTTTTGAATAACTTTCAATAACTATTACCATCTTTTCATCCTGTTTGGGCATAAAATGTAAAATAAATCTGAGGTTGTCGTCCGTCGGGAATTCGTCGTCTTCATCAGCACCAAGATACCATTCTTCTTCACCGAAAGGCGAATTGGTTTTGTAGACACCCCACCAATAATCCTGATTCTGATAAGACCGGATGGTGAATACATTGTCGCCGGCTCCGGCAACCGGGCTGAACTGGAAGTAGCAGTCTTTTTCTTCAGTCAGCGATTTGATGCTGTAAGATTTCGGCACGCCGCCTTTATATAGAATCTGAGAGCCGTTAGAATATATGTAGTTGTAATTTTCAGCATCACGATCGGTAACCAGCACCCATTCGGAAGGCCAGGAAGTGGTGCCGAGGGTATTGTCCTGATTTGTGTCTTTGTCCTTGCTGCAGGAAGTTGCAGTGAAAAAGGCTGCCGTGATCAGGATTACGGCGAAATAGCGGGAACTGAATTGCCCGGCAGATGTTGGGTTTTTCATTTGAGGGGTGTTTAGGGTTGGTTTTAAAGGCTGAACTAACAATAAATAACCGGCATACAGTAAGATATGATCTTGATAAACAAGAGGGTTGAATGTTGGTTTGAATCTTTAGTGTTAAGGATTCGTTAATATGTTTCAGTGCTCAGGATTTGCTGAATAATTATTTAATCCGGGTTTACGGTAAAAGAAAAATCCTGCTCAATAAAAAGCAGGATTCCCGGTTTGTAAACTTTGGTATTTAATGATCAGATCAGTTTTTCAACAACTTTTTCAAAGGCATTGGAAACGCTTTGGTCGTGAAGGTTGTAGACCGGGAGGCCCTTCTCGGCTGCTTCCCCGACTTCAGCAACCAGGGGAATCTGTCCGAGCAGGCTTGTTTTCAACTCTGAAGCCAGCATAGCAGCACCACCCTGCCCGAAGATGAAGTATTTTTCATCGGGATGTTGCAGGGGTGTAAACCATGACATGTTTTCGACAATCCCGAGCAGCGGCACGTTGAGCTCGTGATTGGTAAACATGGACGCTGCCTTGCGTGCGTCATTCATCGCGATTTCCTGGGGTGTTGTTACAAGAATAACTCCGTGAAGGTCCAGTTTTTGAACCGTTGTAAGTTGAATATCACCGGTTCCCGGAGGGAAATCCACGATCATATAGTCGATATCGCCCCACAGGGTATTTTCAAACAGCTGGGTGATGGCATTGGCCGCCATCGGGCCGCGCCAGATCAATCCCTGATTTCGTTCAATAAAGAAACCAATGGACATAATTTTCACGCCAAACTTTTCCACGGGCGTCATTACTTCCTTCCCGTCCTCTGTGCGCACTTCGGGCTTCAGGTGCTCAATTCCGAACATCCGGGGAACCGAAGGCCCGTAAATATCCGCATCTGTCAATGCCACTTTTAGCCCCTGCCTGGCCAGTGCGACGGCAAGGTTGGATGAAATGGTCGATTTACCTACCCCTCCCTTTCCCGAGGCAACGACGATGATTTTCTTCACCCCGGGCAGTGAAATTTTTTCGAATGCATTCATATCAGTTCATTTTCGAAGAGGCTGCCGGAAAATGGTTTCATAATTTTCCATTTACCGGACAGCCTCAGTAATGCTGGTTAGTTAGTTTAGAGATGACGCAGTTTTGTTGCCACCACTTCAGCCGCCTTGATCAGCGGGTAAGCCGCCGGAGAGGCCGTCAGGCAGGGATGGGTTCCGATCTGGGAGATCAGCAGCGAATTGACCGACATACGGTTCTCGATGGCCAGTCCGATCACGTTGGTAAGCTCGCCGGCGCTCAGTCCGCCGATTACCTCGCCACCGATGATTACTCCTGAATATTTGGCAACAACCAGTTTAACCATCTGTTTGTGGGTATCGGGCAGGTTACCGGGGTGGCGGTCAACGCCTTCAAAGGTGCCGGTAATCACTGAAATTTCCTCCTCAAGTGCCCTGCGTTCAATCAGTCCTGCAGTTCCGAATCCGTATTCACCAATGGCTGTGGAATAAATGCCTATGGTTCCGCTGAAGGTTTTTACCACATGAATGTTGAAAAGATTCATGCCTGCAACGCGGGCTTCGGCGCAGGCCGTGGAAGCCAGCATGGTGGGAACCCGCTTGCGGGTGACAAAATCCCGTTTTTGTGCGCAATCACCAATGGCAAAGATGTCTTTGTCGTGGGTGCGCATGTATTCATCCACAGCGATAAATCCACCCTCATCCACAAAAATGCCTGCATTCACAGCCAGTTCCGTGTTGGGGCGGTATCCCATGGAAAGGATTACAGCGTCTGCTTCAAGGGTGTCGCCGTTTTCCAGTTTCACCTTCTCAACTTTTCCGCTTCCCATCACTTCGCTGATGCCGTTTCCGGTGATGATTTTAACTCCACGTGCCGAGAGAATATCTCCGATGCGGGCGGCAACTTCATCGTCGAAGGCTGAATACAGAATACATGACTCTTTCTCCACCAGGGTTACATCGTGGCCCGACTTGACGAGTTCATCCGAAAACTCGACGCCGATAAACCCGGCACCGATGACCACGACTTTCTTCAGGCCGTTGATCTTTTCCTTCATGTCGTCAAGGTAGGTTTTGTCTTTCGGGATGACAAATACGTTGTCAAGATCCGCGCCTTTCAGCCATTTGGGAAGTACAGGCCTGGAGCCGGTTGCGATTACGAGCTTATCGTACCCGATAATGCCGCCTTCTTTCAGGGTTGCCGTTTTTGAATTTTTGTCGATGGCAATAACCTCATCCACCAGTGACTCCACACCGGCTTTGGCCATCATGTTGTCGACCGGCATAATGTTGAGCTGGCTGCTGTCGAGGGTTCCGAAAATGTAAGGAATCCCGCAGGGAACCATTACGTCTTTCTGCTTTTTAACCAGGGTGAAAGATTTGTCTGACCAGGAGCTTTTTCCGGTCACGGCCGCGACCATGCCGGCAGCACTTCCGCCAATAATCAGTACATCAGTTGTTTTCATAGTGTTTGTTTAAATTAGTGATAATCCATGTTTTAAATCTTCAATGATATCTTCCACGCTTTCAATGCCCACGGAGAACCTTACCAGGTCATCGGTGATGCCGGCTGCCAGTTTGTTTTCATGGCTTACAGCGGCGTGGGTCATCGAAGCAGGATGCTGAATCAGGGTTTCCACTCCTCCGAGCGAAACAGCCAGAATGGCAAGGTGCACATTGTCCATCAGTTTTTTCCCGGCTTCATAGCCCCCCTTCAGTCCGAAGCTCATCATGGAGCCGAAACCGTTCATCTGCCTGCAGGCCAGTTCGTATTGGGGATGTGATTTCAGCCCCGGATATTTGATCCAGGCAACTTTCGGGTGTGACTGAAGGAATTCAGCGACCTTCATGGCATTTTCCTGTGCCCTTTCGATGCGGATGGCCAGGGTTTTCACCCCGCGCAGCACCATAAAGGCCTGGGTGGGATCCATATTGCAGCCCATATAAACCATGGAATGCCTGATCTTTTTGTAAATGGCCGGATCCTTTGCCACGATCACTCCACCCACAATGTCGGCATGCCCGTTGATGAATTTGGTGATGGAATGCAGCACCACATCGGCGCCCAGATCGAGTGGCTTCTGCAGGTAAGGTGAACTGAAGGTGTTGTCGACCACCAGAATCAGGTTATGGGCCCTGGCAATTTCTGCGCAGGCGGTAATGTCGGTGATGTCCATAGTAGGATTGGCCGGAGTCTCGATGTAGAGTACCTTTGTATTTGGCCTGATTGCCTTGCGGATATTGTCAAGGTTGGAGGTGTTTACAAAGCTGGCCTCGACATTGAAGCGTGAGAAATCCTGCTCAAGTACGCCCCTTGCCGGTCCGTAAACCGCATCGGAGCTGATGATGTGACTGCCGCCGCCAAGCAATGCCATGTAAACACTGCTGATGGCGCCCATGCCCGAACTGGTGGCAATGCCGTCGTATCCGTTTTCAAGTTCCGCGATGTTGCGTTCAAAAGCCCTGATGGTCGGATTGCCGATGCGGGTGTATATGTACCCGTCGCTTGCTCCCGAGAAGCAATCGGCCCCGTGTTGCGCGCTTTTAAAGCGGAATGTTGATGATTGGTAAATGGGAACGGTTGCGCTCCCGAATTCATCGTCGAATGCACCGGCGTGAATGAGTTTGGTGCTGAATCCTTTGTCTTTCGTGTTCATTATTAAGTGATTTAAAATTCAATGCCTTTTCTGGCGTCAATTCCCTTGTTGTAATAATGCTTCACCTCTTTCATCTCGGTGATGAGGTCGGCGTATTCGTAGAGTTCAACGGGGGCGTAACGGCCCGTCATCACAATCTCCATATCTTCCGGTTTGGTTTTCAGCAGGCTGATGATTTCCTCCAGGCCAAACAAACGGTAATGCAGGGCAATGCACACTTCGTCAAGAATTACCACACCGGCCCGGTGGTGCCGGATGATATCCGTTACTTCTTCCAGCCCTTTGCGCGCCGCCTGGATATCCTTTTCTGTGGGTTCATTTACGATAAAGCAGTCCAGCCCGTATTGCCGGATGTTAATCTCGGGGATTCTCCCGAGGCTTTCCAGCTCTGAATAATGCATGCCTTTGACAAACTGGGCGATAAAAACCTGCAACCCTGCACCGGCGGCCCTGAGGGCAAGGCCAAGGGCAGCCGTGGTTTTGCCTTTTCCGTTTCCGGTATAGAGGTGTATGTATCCTTTTGGTTTCATGATTTTGCGCTAAGGATTACTTTTTTTGCCGAAGCTGCGCAGGTAGTAGCGATGATCGTCAAAATCAACTTTTCTGATGCTGCCTGAGTAAAGCATCTGAATCAGATCATCCTGCGAAGCGCCGGTTTTTCTCATCAACTCAAACACGGCTTCTTCCCGCATGGGATGGACGGCCGTGATGCTCAGCAGGTCGGTGCTGAAATTTCCGGTTGAGCTGAACTGATTGCCTTCATAGCCTGTGAGCAGCTCCGTGTTAAGGTGATGTCTTTTAAAGATTTCAAAAGCAATGGTCAGGGCTCTTTCATCGGCCGGAATAATGTTTTCAAATGCCGGTGGACGGGTAGGAGTGGCTATGTAAGCGATTTCAGGACTGACTTTTTGCAGGAAATCCGCCAGTCCGTTCAGGGTATCAGGAGCATCATTGATATGTTTTACCAGCATCGTTTCCGTAACGAGTTTCCCTCTGAAGCCGGCAGCAAATGTGCTGATTCCGGCCAGAATGGTCGGAAGATCGAGATTCCGGCAGGGCCGGTTGACCGATTTCCATTGCTTCTCATCTGCCGTGTCGGCTTTTACTGAAACATAATCCGCGGCCATCAGATCCATTCTCACATCTTCACGGTCGAGCAGAGAGCCATTGGTAATCACGGCCACAGGTATTCCGGTTGATTTCAGTTTTTTGACCAGGATGCCCAGGTTCAGATCAAGGGTAGGTTCTCCATCCGGCACAATGGCAATGTAGTCAGGCTTTTCACTGAGTTTAAGTACAGCCAGGCGTTCTTTGACTTTTATTTCTATTTCTGAAGGGTTGTAAAAAACTGACCGGCCTGCCTGCATGCTTACGGCCTTCCCAACCTGGCAATAAGCACAGGAATAACTGCATACCTTGTGTGGTATGTTGTTTACACCCAGGCTTTTGCCAAGTCTTCTGGAGGGTACGGGCCCGTAAACAATATGTTCCATTGCTGTTGATTTTTTCGGGGTTTGATAGACTCCCTTTAATCAGAACTCATTCAGTAAACCTTTTTGATACTGCTCATAAGCCTGTTTCAGGGTCATATCATGTGCGTTGACCAGGATTTTCATTTTAGAATGTCTGAGCGCCGTTGCCGCGTGGTCGCCCGGTCCGTTGCCGGTAATCAGCACATCGGGGTTGATTTCAAAAATTTTTTGCGCCGTAGCCGTTCCCGCCCCGTGGGCTTCGTTTTTTACTGAACTGTTGTCGATGCTGCTCAGCGCTCCGCTTGCCTCATCATAGATTACAAGAAATTCGGCGCGACCGAAGCGCGGGTCAATTTTCGATTCCCAGCTGGTCCCGCTGGCGGTAAATGCGATTTTCATTTCTTATTGTTTTAATCAGTTAGTTTCTTCACTTTTTCCCAGCATGCTGAAAGCAGTTCCTTCAGTCTGACAGAACCGGACTCGGCAACGGTTTTCCCTGCTGTAATGGCCCTGGTAAACTGCCCGTCGTAAGGCAGATCCGTCAGATGCGGAATGCCTTCTTCAGCAAGAAAGTTCAGGATTGCCTGATGTTGCTCAGGATTGATATCGGCTTTGTTGATGATGCAACCCGCTTTGATGCGGAATTTTTTCACCAGTTCATAAACCCGTTTCAGGTCATGGAGCCCCGATACGGATGGTTCGGTGACGAGTATAACGAAGTTGGCACCAGAGAGAGACGACACTACCGGGCATCCCACCCCGGGAGATCCGTCAACGAGTACATAATCTGCGCGCTCTTCCAGGGCAAGTTCACGGGCCTCATTTTTTACTTTGGCTACCAGTTTGCCTGAATTGTCAGCACCGATACCCAGGCGGGCATGAACCATTTTACCCCCGGTACGGATATTGGAAATATACCACTTCCCGGCAAGGCGTTCTTTATTGATAATGGCTTCTGCCGGGCACACACGCGCGCAGTATCCGCAACCTTCACACCGCAGGGAATCTATCCGGTAAACGCCGTCTTTTACCCGAATGGCATCAAAACGGCAAACATCGGCGCATTTGCCGCAGCGAATACAAGCGGACTGATCTATGCTTGATATTTGGCCGCTGTAAAAGTCTTCCGAATATTCAAAATCGGGCTTCAGCAGCAGGTGCATGTCCGCGGCATCCACGTCGCAGTCGGCGGTAATCACTGATTCGCCGCCAAAATATGAGAAGGATGCCGTTACCGAAGTCTTTCCGGTGCCGCCTTTGCCTGATATCACGACAATTTCTTTCATTTCCGGACTCCTTTTGCCATGGTGATTACCGTGTTCAGGATTTCTTTTAAGATTTCCCTGATTTCAGGAATTTCCCTGTAAATCAGTTTGCCGGCCGAGTAGAGTTCGGCGATGCGCCGGCTGTCAGGTATTCTGGCCAGCACCGGAATTTGTTCTTTGCTGCAATATTCATCCACCTCCTTATTGCCGGTACCGTAGCGGTTGATTACCACGCCAAACGGAATTCCGAATACTTGTACCGTTTCCACTGCCAGTTTCAGGTCATGAAGTCCGAAGGGTGTCGGCTCAGTAACCAGAATTACAAAGTCTGCTTCCCTGACGGCTTCCATCACCGGGCATGATGTACCCGGCGGGGAGTCGTAAAGGGTCAGGCGCACCTGCGGATGCTTTTCAGCAGCGTACTTTTTGGTTTTTGCAATGGCGGGTACGGCCTGTTCTTCGCCGATGTCAAGCCTGCTTTCGATAAAATGCAGGTTGTCTGCGCGGAACTCCGAAAGAATTCCTGTCCTTTTCTGCACCATGGGAAGGGCGGCGTCGGGACAAAGTTCGGAGCAGGCATAGCAGCTGTGGCAAAGTTCAGGAAATACCACGATGGAAGGTCCCAGACGGATTACTGCGTGATAATTGCAGACTTTCGTGCATATTCCGCAAAGGGTGCATTTTGATTCATCCCATTGGGGAATTGCCTTATAATTAACCTCCTGATGAACGGGTTCAGCCCGGAAGAAAAGTCCCGAGTTTGGTTCCTCCACATCCAGGTCGGCGAGTACCACCGCTTCCCGTTCGGCAATAAAGGCTGCCAGATTGGTGGATAGGGTGGTTTTCCCCGTTCCGCCCTTGCCGCTGGCGATGGCTATGGTTATGGTGGCAGTATCAATCATATTGCAGGCGGATGGATTCAGTTGCCATAGTTGGTATAATCGCCTCTTTCAGAAAGGGCGTATTCCAGGTGTTCAGTTGCTGATGGGTAAGCAGGTATTTCTGGGGGATCGGATGGGTTCCCATAACTACCTTGAGTCCGTATTTTTCGGAGATAAAACTCCTGAAGTATTCCATATACGGGCAGGGAGGATATCCTACCAGAAAGCCCGTTGCAAAATGGACATGGGTTACGCCGTTTTTCTTCATTTCTTCCGGCGCATATTCTATATTCCCGCCGGGGCATCCCCCGCAGGTAGTGTACGCGGCAAGTTCCACTTCCTTGTCTTTATACATGGCAAAAGCCCCTTCACGGTTTTTTAAGGCCCTGAAACACTTGCCGCCGGCACATGTATTGTATCTGTCGCAAATAATAATACCCAGCCTGATTTTTTCCATTTGACCTGTATTTTTGTGTTCCCGGCAACGTTACATCATATAGTCTGATTCAGTCATTTCCCTGATTGTATACAATGCAGCTGCCTTTTTTAACCTTTAGTTTCTCCGCCATCACTTCGCATTTAACCATTAACAGGAAGTAAATGCGCGGGTCATTTTCATCGATCAATCCTTCGAGGTTACCTTGTCCTTTGGAGATGATCAGATCGGCTGACCGGAAGGCTTCCAGGAATTCACGACTTGATTTTTTCAGAATTGTTGAAGGTGCGTCAAAACCGCTATTCATAACTTTTGCCAGCCGGTGTAGTCCGGTTTCCTCTGCTTCCTTCATAGTAGCGTCATTCAGGGCCGGTCCTCCGCGCACCGCAAAGGTTACGTTGGGGTGGGCCATGGTTTCTACCAGCAGCCGGTCAAAGACGATTTCCCCGGCATTGTCGCCCAGGTAAAGCACCGAAGCCGCATTCCGCAAAGCCTGGTTCAGCTGCGCCGAGTGATCAATCGCAAATGAAGCATTCATAACACTTTCAATTGTTTTATGAATGTCAAAACTGTCTGCTGCGCCATAGTCCATGATGTTGCCGGCAATCGCAAGCCTGAGGGCCATGCGGAACGGCTCCGGAGCTGCAGTGACCCTTGGCTGCCAGATTTTGTAAAGCATTTCAGCCACCCGGTTGCTTTCCGACTTTTCGGCTTCAAAAGCGTCAGCAATGCCTGTGAGTGTCCGGAAAACACCATTCAGTTTCTGCTGCATTTCCGGCGTTGATCCAAAGTGCTGCGTTTTCGCAATTTCATCGAAGGCATTCAGAAATTCATTCCGGACCTTTTCGCTGATGTTGAATTTTCTGAACAGGGCATGGTACGAACGCAACAGGCAGTCTTTACATCGCAAGTCATTGAAAACCGCCGGATCAGTGATGGTGGTGTCCATGATCATGGTGTCCGTGTTCACCGTGATGGTCGCAATAGTTGGCATTCAGTTTCAGTGTGCCATCCAGGAAACGGGTTACCAGATTCCGGGGAATATCGGCCGTGGCGCCCACAAATACATTAACTCCGGCTTCGTTAAACAGATTGACAGCCATGGGGCCCATGCCTCCGGCAATCACATCGGTAGCGCCGTTGGCGGCTACCCAGCGCGGAAAAGTACCGGGCTGATGCTCGGGTGGATCCATCCGGCTGATGTTGGTAATGGCATTGTTTTCCACATCCACGAATGCGAAATACTGGCAATGGCCGAAGTGTTCCGACAGTTTGTCGCCGGCCATGGGAATAGCGATTCTTTTTTTCATTTTAGCACTGATTGAGTTTTATAGTCTGATTTTTCTGAACTCTTCTTTCATCCTCGTTATGTCATTCATCCAGTCTTCAATGTCGTTTTCATGTTCGATTTCGTCATTCAGAATCGAAACGGCCATCTGGTGGGTGGTATAGTCCTTGCCCCTGGTAAAGTCCGCAATTTCCTGGTAGCGTTGAATGGCGCAGCGTTCGCCCCTCAGGTTCTGTTCGAGGATAACCTCAATGTACGGATCTGAAGGCTCTTCATATGAACAGCGCGAAAGTTTTGTCCAGTCAGACGGGTTGATTACGGGTGTTCCGCCAAGTTGGATAATACGGTCGGCCACCATCACCGCGTGATTCAGCTCTTCGTTTGCATGTACCAGCAATTCAGGTTCCACTTCCGAGCGCATAGGGCCTTCCAGCAGGCGGGCGCCTATCCAGTATTGGTAATAGGCCAGCCATTCTTCGGCCAGCGCCGCATTCAGCATATCGAGCAGTTGCTGATTGTCAACCGATGATACTTTAATCGCTTGTGTTCCCATAGGGTCTGATTTTAGTGAATATATGGTTTGAAGAATAGGGTTAGTCGCCACCCCTGAAACGGTTCTGATTTCCTGCCCCGCGGCCACGGCCTTTGCCGCGACCCATGCCACGGCCCCTGCCCGGGCCTCTTCCCGGAACATTCTCTGTGTCAGATTCATTCTCTGCAACAGGACGGTTTTTCAGGCCGGCACCATAGTTGGTGCATTTACCCGTTCTGCGTCCGGTCATAGGACCCTGTCCTTCCGGACCTGTCTGATCAAATCCTGGCATTTTAGCCTCCTTTTTTTATTGTTAAACTTCAGTTTTTGCTTCCGTGCGATGTTGTTGATTTTCCTGAATACCGTATTACCGGTTATTTATTTGCGTGATTCAGCATCTCTATAATGCGGCCAATGGTAATCCCCGGTTTCCTGAGGACAATCAACTGTATCTTCATGCTGTCGAGTGTTTCTTTTATTTTGGCGCCAAATTCCCCGGAAACGATTTTGTTTACCTTACGGGAGGTGATCATTTGAACGGAAGCCGGACCGGCGCTATCCTCGGCATTTTTGTGGGGATTGGGTATAAACTCGGTGGCCCCGCTCTCCGTGTCGTAAACCACGAAAAAGGCGCATCGTCCGAATCGATGATCCAGCAATGATTCCGGCGAATTTCCGGTTGAGGTTATGGCTATTTTCATGTTTTACTGTTTTATGGCATTCTGCATCCGGGTGTTCCTTTACGTCTCATCCTCGTATGGCACGAAGGACAGGTTTGCTGTCCGCAGGGCTGTCCCGGCTGATGCAGGAGCTCCAGTCCGCATGCCGGGCATATGCACAAATCATTTGTATCAGCGACTTCAAACGCCGATACCGGCTCGCCCTCCGCCTTGCCGATGGCATTGCTGCCGCAGAGGGGACAGGCCGTTACCGCCTGCTGCATTTCAGGATTGTTGAAATAACAACTGCAGGATGAACAATGATACCAGCCCGAATCGAAATATACCTTGCCTCCCTCCACGGTAATTTGCCGGCCTTCGACAAACGCCCGGGCAATTTTCTGCCTTACTGAAGCGTAAATACGGGTAAATGTGGGCCTGGAGACTCCCATAGCCTGTGACGCATGATGATGGTTAAGCATATCATAATCACAAAGCCTCAAAGCTTCATATTCCTCAAAAAGCAGCATGACCGGTTCTGCCGGCTTACCATCCAGGTCGGGCCCGTAGGGCTTAAATCCTTTTACCGGGGGTGGACTGAGTATTTTACGTGGTCGTTTCAGATTGGGAGACATGAATAATGAGCAAATGTTCGCTGCAAAGATAATGAACAATAGTTCACTTTGCAAGTTTTTTTCTATTTTTGTATGCTGTAAAACTGAAAGGGAATGGAAGGAAAAACTACCATTATTACCCGGCTTGTAATGCCGGGCATGCTGAATGATCAGGGAATCCTGTTTGGCGGCAACCTGCTGAAATGGATGGACGAAGCGGCTTATATTGCGGCTAAAAGGTTTGTCAGTATGCGTTTGGTTACGGTTTCGGTCGAAAAGGTAAAGTTTCACAGACCCCTGTATCAGGGGGATATTCTTGAATTATGTTGTAACGTGAAACGAACCGGCAATGTATTGTTGGAGGTTGAGGTGAAGGTCAGCTGTGAGTGCAGTAAGGCCGCAGAAAAAATGCTTGCCGCGAAAGGCATTTTTAAATTTGCTGCCGTGGATGAATGTAACCGGCCTGTCAGGATCGGCACTTCTGCGGATTGCCTTGCACAACCGGTTTAACTGGGTTGTGATATCAGAATCGAATTTACCTGGTCAGAAGTAAACAGCAGGAAAGTAAGCTACCTGACTGATAATTATTATTTTACGACCATAAACTTGCTGTTGAACTGATTGCCCGCTGAAGACATCCTTGCCACATAAACCCCTGAATTCAGACCGGATAATGACACACAGGCTTCTTTTCCTGTCAGGATTTCCGTTCTGAGCGTCATCCCTTGACTGTTGATTATTTCAAGATGTAATGGAAGCAGGTTTTCCTCTGCGTCAATATACAGGAGGTCGTTTGCCGGATTCGGATATAGCCTGATCTTTTCATGCAGGGGTTCGCCGGTTGACTGGATCACAATATTGACGGTGAAATCCCTGGTGTCGGCACCGTAATCATTCCAGGCGGTAAGTGATCCCTGAAACGCTCCTGAATGGGGGTAAGTATGGACAGGGTTCTCATCGGCGGAGGTGGTGCCATCTCCGAATTCCCACAAAAACTGCGATGCGCAGCCTGATCGGTTGGTAAACTGAACCTCAAACTGATTCGCGGAAAAAGTCAGCCGGGCCGACGGCAATGAATCGGTCATGGCGATGTAAAGGGAATCTACTATCCCGCTGTCAGTGTGGTTAAGGTAAACCATCACATCGCCACCGGGATAAACAACCGGTCTGCTGTCGCCGGAAGGAAACAGGCCGGTGGGTGTCCAGTAATAATCTTCAAAATCCTCCATACATAGGTCGAGGCAGAGGGAGTCGGCGCAATTTATTCTTACGGTATCGGATATCAGGTCGAGGCAGATTTCATTGGCGCCTATGCTTGGGATGTCTTGTCGTTCAGTGCTGTCGATATCATACCGGTACAAGGTGAACAGTGGCGTTGCTTTCCTGATTAATGCCGGATTGGTGGACCGGAGATTGTCCTCTTCGTCGATGTAGCCCGGGTCGTAAAACAAAGGATTGTTTCCCTTAAAATAGATTTCATCCGGATTGCCTCCGGTAAAGTTGTTATTGCTTGCGGTAGTAATGTCCGGTTGATAAATAACCAGATTCCCGAGGTTGTTGTTGCGGACATGACCACCCACCCACATAAGTGTCAGTATTGACCGGGGATGAAAATTATTATGAACCACCCATTGATCAGGGCCGTGGGTAATATCCAGGTTGTAATAGAAATGATTGTTGTATAAACGCAGGTAATCGGTGAAACTCATCACCACCGGTCCTTTGAAAATATTGTTGGTCATAAAGGTATTATCGCAGAAAGTAAACCGGACACTTTTCCGGCACTCATTGCCAGAAAAAGAGGAATTTATCCGGCTGACTTCAGCTTCCATATCAAAGATATTGTTGTGAAATGTGGCTGTCGCCCTGACTTTACAGTGGAAATGATTCTGATAACAGGTTCCGTTTAAAAACATGTAATACATGGTATCGGCAAGGTAAAAATGATTCCCCGTAAAGGTTTGCAGGCTGAAATCCATGTTATCATCGTTCAGGGTGATGGTGTTGTAGTTGTATATGGTCCGGATATAATCGTCCAGATTCAGTTTCCCTTCAATGTTGCACCGGTTAATGTATAGTTTAAGTTTTGAACCGCGGGAGTATATCGTTTTTTCAGGGCAGAAAATGTGGCAACTGTCAAATGTCAGGGTTTTCATGGCTCCTGAAAAGGATGCGTTGATCCTTATCAGGTAATCGTCGTAAGTATATCCGCTGGCTGACGGATTTGAAATATTGCAGTAACTGATCAGGCATTGGCTGGTGTTGTGCAGGTGCAGGGTGCTGCCCCATATCGGTGGTTCATGCGCTATGGTCAGCCGGTGAAGTTTTATGCGAGGACAGTCTCGCAGTGTAACAGTGCTTGTGATCACAACCGATGAAGTAATCCCGTTTTCAGCCGTGAAGCACACGGTATCCTGACTGCCTGAACCGGTGTACCCGTCAATGGTAAATCCGCTGTAAGTGCCGGGCCTGATCAGGAAAGTAACAGGTCCCGACGCTCCGTACATACTCAGGTGGTCTGCTGCCGACTGTATGCTGGAAAAGTCGGGATCGGCGCCCCCGACCGTGTAATTGCCGGCCAGCTGGGCATCTGACGTTCCGGTCAGCAGGTATAAGGTTGTAAACAGACAGATAACCCGGATTGCTTGCATGTGATTCATTTATGATTGTAAATTAATCAATTTTCTTTTACTATTTTATTGCGCTTCAGTGCAGAGATATTTCGGTTAGGCGGCGGATGCAAATGCGGCTTATTTTATAACAAAAAACCTGAAGTTGTATCGATTGCCCGCTGAAGACATCCTTGCCACATAAACCCCTGCATTCAGACCGGATAATGACACACAGGTTTCTTTTCCTTTCAGGATTACCGTTCTGAGAATCATCCCTTGACTGTTGATTATTTCAAGATGTAATGGAAGCAGGTTTTCCTCTGCGTCAATATACAGGAGGTCGTTTGCCGGATTCGGATATAGCCTGATCTTTTCATGCAGGGGTTCGCCGGTTGACTGGATCACAATATTGACGGTGAAATCCCTGGTGTCGGCACCGTATTCATTCCAGGCGGTAAGTGATCCCTGAAACGCTCCTGAATGGGGGTAAGTATGGACAGGGTTCTCATCGGCGGAGGTGGCGCCATCTCCGAATTCCCACAAAAACTGCGATGCGCAGCCTGAGCGGTTGGTAAACTGAACCTCAAACTGATTCACGGTAAAAGTCAGCCGGGCCGCCGGCAATGAATCGGTCATGGCGATGTACAGGGAATCTACAATCCCGCTGTCAGTGTGGTTAAGGTAAACCATCACATTGCCACCGGGATAAACAACCGGTCTGCTGCCGCCGGAAGGAAACAGGCCGGCGGGTGTCCAGAAGTACTGCTCAAATTCCTCCATACAAAGGTCGAGGCAGAGGGAATCTGCGCAGCTTATTCTTACGGTATCGGTTATCAGGTCGAGGCAGATTTCGTTGGCGCCTATGCTCGGGATGTCCTGTCGTTCAGTGCTGTCAATATCTAAGTTGTAAAGAGGAAATAATCCGGAGGCCTTCCGGATAAGGGCCGGGTTTGTTGCATGAAGATCGTTTGATTCGTCAATATAGGCCGGATCATAGAAGCTGGGATTTTTGCCCGCAAAAGAGACTGAGTCAGGGTTTCCGCATACAAAGTTGTTGTTATAGAGCTGGTCATAGGAGGGGTAAAGGATATAGAGTTTACCGAGATTATTATTGTATATGGTTGCATCCGCATACAAAAGGTCAAGGGTGGAATTCCTGTGAAAATTGTTGTGGGCGATCCAGTGGCCGCCCCCGTGGGTAAACAGCACGCTTGAATAGAAGAAGTTATTCCATATTCTGTAATTGTCTGCATTGATTCTGCAGGACCCGAAGAAGTTGTTTCCGGCCAGATGGGCGGAATGAGTAAAAATAGTTTGAAATTCTTTCTTAAATGTGTTTCCAAAAATCCGCACAGGGATGGTGACCTGAGAGCTTACGAAATTCTCATTAAATATATTGTTATGGATAAGCCATGAATCACAATCAACATTGCAGTTGAAAGTGTTGCCTGTAAGCTCACCATCTATAAACAAGGCATAAGGAACATTTACCGTACTTACCACAGAGCCGTTCATTGCTGTAATGACGTCCAGTAAATCATCCTGATTGAATGTAAGATTGCATTGGTTGAAGATTATATTGATATAGGAAATGGTCAGGGAACTGATCTGGCCATAGATGCTGCAATTGTTGAAATACAGATTGGATTTCCGGCCTGTATGGTATATGGTTTTTTCCGGAGAATGTATCAGGCAATGACTGAATGTCAATTTTAACAATGTACCTTCCCAGGGGGCGGAAATTTTAATCATTGCCTCATCTGTGCCGTAGTTACCCCCTGAAGGATTGGAAATCTCGCAATGGCTTATCAGACAATGGTTGGTATTGATAAGCGATAGTTTTGCATAGGAAGCATTAACCTGATCAGCCAGGGTGAGTTTGTGCAGTTTCAAACGGTTCGTTCCGTTTAGAGTGATTCGTCCTTCAATGATGACAGACGAGGCAATTTCGTTTTCAGCCTGAATGGTAACCGTATCCTGGTTAGTTGCATTCATAAAGGTAAATACCGTAAATCCACCATAGTTGCCAGGCCTTACAAGGAACCTTACCGGACCGTTTATTCCCTGATACTGAAGGATAGAGACGGCATGGCTGATATCAACGAAGTCGGGATTTTCCCCGCCAACCGTGTAATCTCCCTGCAGCTGTGCATTCAGCATGACCGGATATAATAAAAAGAATAACAGCAGTGAATGGAATCGGCGCTTCCACATAATGGTATTTGTAAGATTTGATGAAATAGCTGTCTTAAAAAAAACTCTATAAATAAACAATAATAATCTTGTACCAGGGATTGTTACGCAAACTTAGATGGTTTCGCAGATAATCACCACATAATTTTTCCCGTATTTCTTTGCGCATTTCGGGCAGGTGGTGTACCACATATACCATTTTTTAATTTCTACACCCCTTTCTTTCGCCGCGGCCTTAAAATCTTCCGTCCATTTGCCGGTATCCCTGAACGGACCTTCATACACCCTGCTGAAGTACTTTCCGCTCAGGCGGGTATTCTCAGCGCCCGGGATTTCCCTGTCCACGGCAAGGTAAAGGTCCATATTCCATTTTGAGGTATGATCGGAAAGACAGAGCCAGTCAGGAATATCGGCCCCGGCTTTCCCGACAAGGGCATTCATCTTCCGCATCGCCCCGCCAAAATTCAGGGGCATAAACATAAAGGTACAAACCCTGCCTTTGATGAATCTCTTTTTGTCCCATTCAATTACCTGGTTTTCCCAGGGTGCCGGGTCGAACCGGGGGCAGCATTCCGGTTCATAAGGTTGATTTGTCATTTTTAATGTTTTAAATCTATTGTAAAGTTACAGAATGTTTAATCAGTTTGCAATTGGCGAGTGATTAGTTTAAACAAAAAAAACCGCATGAACAGAAAATCATGTTTTTGTGCTGATTTACAAATAAAAAGCTTGCATGTAAATAATAATGTCTACCTTTGCCGCCATCAACAAATAACAATTACATCACCATGAGTAAAGGAACAGTAAAATTCTTCAACGATCAGAAGGGATTCGGATTCATTAAAGACAACGATTCAGACAATGAGTATTTTGTACACGTGTCTGGCCTTATTGACGAAGTAAGGGAAAACGACGAAGTAACTTTCGATCTTAAAGAAGGAAGAAAAGGATTAAATGCAGTGAATGTTAAAGTGATTTAATATATCCTCCAAGGTAATTCTTTGAGCCCGGTGTTCCGGGCTTTTTTTATGCTTGTAAATTTATTATGCCAAAAAAAAAGCCACTCCTGAATGGAATGGCTTTCTGTGTTTTGCACTGCCTGTTTATTTGAGGCCGAGTTTTTTCTTTACCAGCGGCATGATGTCATCGGCCGGTTCGGTATAAAGTACCAGCCCTTCGGTAGAGTTAAGAATAAAGCTGTATCCGTTTTCTTTGGCAACATCCTTAACGGCGTTTCTTGCCTTTTCGATAATGGGTGTAGTCAGCTCTGTTTCTTTGGCCTGAAGATCTTCCTGTGCCGTTTGCTGGAACTCCTGAATGCGGCGCTGCAGGTCGACAATCTCTTTTTCTTTTGTCTGTTTTATTATGTTCGACATGGTAGCCTGGTTGGTCTGATACTCATTCAGTTTGGTTTCATACTCAGTCTGCATTGCCTGAAACTGGCCTGAAAGTTGTTCCTGATACGCTGTGAAAGCTGCGCGGATCGAGTCCTGCCCGGGCATCATTTCATATAGCTGGGCGAAATTAATATGACCTAATTTCTGGGTTTTTTGTGCACTTACCTGCATTGCTGAAATCGCTATAGCCAGCACAATGAAGATTTTCAGAACGTTTTTCATGTATTCGGTTGGTTTTAAGTTTTATTGCCGGGCAAATTTAGGAAAAATTCTTAATTGGTTGTGATTAAGTTACAAATGTTCTCCTGACGATTTTCAACCGCTGTCCGGCATGCGGAGGAATCTTCCGGTTTGATGCATTTATTGTCTCTTTCCGGGATTTTCCGGATATCCATTCGTAAGAATTACTGCCTGCTTTGATAGGAGTAACCCATTTTGTCGAGCACTTCTTCGCTGATGTCGTACCTTGGATTGGTGTACATCATGGAAACGCTGCCGGCCTTGTCGAAAATTACGGCGTAATTATCCGTAGCCGCGATGGACTCGATGGCTGCATATATTTTCTCCTGAATGGGCTTAATCAGTTCCTGGCGGCGTTTGAAGAGGTCGCCGTTGTTGCCGAACCGCTGACGCTGCAGATCTTTGGCAGCCCGTTCCTTGGTAATGATTTCCTCTTCGCGTTTGTTTTTAATGTCGTCCGGTAACAGCACAGCCTCGGCTTTGAAGTTTTTATAGAGCTGGTCAATTTCAGCAAATTTGGCTTCAATATCTTTCTGCCACTGCATCGAAAGTTCATCGATCTCGGTTTTTGCATCGGCATATTCAGGAATATTTTCCAGAATAAACTCACTGTCGACATAGGCAAATTTCTGCGCCGACGCGAATGCGGTGGTGAAAACAGCAATAACTGCAATGAATAGTGTCCTTTTCATGGTATTTCCTCCCTTTGGGTTTGAGGTTACTTATTTGATTTTATTCCGGATCATCAAAGCAAAAAACCTGCCATAATTTCCCGGTTTGATATTGCCAAGGTTTAATGACCTGCTCAACGGTTTTAATCTATACTCTGATTAATGCTGAAGTGGAACTGCCCTTTGTTGGCCGAAGGCAATCCGGGGATGTCATCGAATCCATAGCCCCAGTCAAGTCCCAGCAGACCGAACATCGGCAGGAATACCCGAACGCCGACACCGGCCGAGCGTTTCAACGCGAAGGGGTTGAAACTCCTGAAATCTTTCCAGGCGTTTCCTGCTTCCAGGAAAGTCATCACGTAGATGGTGGCACTCGGATTAAGCGAAAGGGGATACCGGAGCTCAAGCGTGGTTTTGTTGTAGATGGTTCCTCCGACATTCTTGTTCTTGTAATAGTCAGGCGTTAAGCTTTCATTTGAGTAGCCCCGCATCCCGATGATTTCGCGTCCGTCGAGGTTGTTGTATCCCGAAAGACCGTCGCCGCCGAGGTAAAAGCGGTCGAATGGCGTTATTCCGATGTCGCTGTTATACGATCCCAGGAACCCGTATTTGGTGCGGGCGCTGAGTACCAGGTTGCCAATGATCTGGCGGTAGAGCGAGAAATTAATTTTCCACTTATGGTACTCTATCCATTTAAATTTGTCTTCATCGGCCATGGAAGCGTAATCCTTGTCGCTGAAGAGCGAGTAGGGAGGGGTTACGTCGAGGCTGACCGAAACTTCGGAGCCCGAGCGCTGGAATATCGGGCTGTCGATGGAGTTACGGGCGAATGTAACGCCGTAGCTGTAGTTGTTGTACTTCCCGTTGCCGTTGCCGAAAGCGAAAATACTGCCGTAGTTGTTCAGGCGGTAAGTCTGTATACTGATGCGCTGCATCAGGGTAAAATAGTCATCCGGCCATGCCAGGCGTTTGCCAAGCATCAGCATAAAACCGTCGATTTTGAAGGACTGATAGTTTTCGCTGCTTCTGGACAACCCGTTTGAATAGAGCGAGTGGTAGTAGCTTACGCTGAACGAGTTGGGCTTTTTGCCGCCCAGCCAGGGCTCAGTGAAGGAAGCGCTGTAACTCAGGTACCCCTTGCCATACGACTGCATACGGAGGCTCAGCTTTTGTCCGTCGCCCGATGGTATCGGCCGCCAGGCGCTGCCCTGGAAAATTTTACGCGCCGAAAAATTGTTGAACGAAAGCCCGAGGGTTCCTACCACCCTGCCATAACCCCAGCCGCCCGAAAGTTCGATCTGGTCGGATGAAGTTTCTTCAACCTTGTATTCTATATCCACTGTCCCGTCATTGGGATTGGGAATTGGGGTGGGTACGATTTTTTCAGGATCGAAATAGCGCAACTGCGCCAGCTCGCGGGTGGTGCGGATAATGTCGGAACGGCTGAACATCTGTCCGGGACGGGTACGCAGCTCGCGCATCACCACATGGTCGTTGGTACGGGTGTTGCCTTTTACAATTACCTTGTTGATGGTGGCCTGTTTGCCTTCGCGGATGCGCATCTCCATATCGATGGTGTCATTCTCCACCCTCACTTCAACCGGGGTGACCGAGAAGAACAGGTATCCGTCATCGAGATATAAGGTGCTGATGTCAATTTCGTTGGGATTGTAATTGAGGTTGGCGTCCAACTCACTCTGGTTGTAAATGTCGCCGCGGCGGATTTTCAGCACTTCGTTCAGTTGCTCGGCCGAGTATTTGGTATTGCCGACCCATTTGATGTCGCCGAAATAATACCTGCGGCCTTCATCAATGGCGATATCTATTGAGATGGTCCTGGGCCCCGAGCGGTAAACGGAATCTGATACAATGACTGCATCCCGGTATCCTTCATTATTGTATTTGGCGATCAGGCTGTTGAGGTCTTCCTTAAAGTCGTCGCGGATAAACTTTGAAGACTTGAAAATCCTGAACCTGAAATTCTCATTGATGACATCAGTTCCAAAGCCGAGCAATGTGTCAGCATTCAGGGTGAGAACTTTGCGTGGAGCCCTGGTTACCAGCTGGTCAAGCGCGTTAAAGGGACGGAAAACGCCCTTGTCCTTGGTATTTTTCATGGTCCGCTTCAAACGGGTGTCGTTCAGGTTTTCATTCCCCGTGAAACTGATTCTGTCGATGCGGACTTTATTTTTTTTGTCGATGTTGATGACCAGGCTGATTTCGTTGGCCTTTACACTGTCCCTGACCTGTTCTATTTCCACTTCGGTGTTAAGAAATCCTTTACCCGTAAAGTGTTTCTTGATGATGTTCGAGGTGCGGATAATCACATTATCGGTCACCACATCGCCTTTCACCAGTTTGATTTTGTCGCGCAGGTCATCGGCTTCCGATTTTTTCACGCCTTTAAATGAGAACTTGCTCAGGCGGGGCCGTTCCTGCAGGTCGATGTTCAGGAATACAAGGTCATCGGAAAAGCGGGTGGCGGAAATTCTGACATTCTCAAAAAGTCCCTGTGCCCAGAGTTTTTCAATGGCCTTACGGATTTTATCGCCGGGGATTTCGATGCGGTCGGCAACCTGAAGGCCTGAAAGCATGATAAGTACATTATGATCGAGGTACTGCACCCCGGTAACAGTTACGCCACCGATAATATACTCGCGGGGATTCGAATAGTCGATTTCGCTTAAATCATCTCCCAGCCTGATCTGGCCAAACGAAGTGAACTGGAATAAAAGCAGTGTGATTGCAGTGAGGCGGAGTTTCAATTTCATTTATCGGTAACTTGTTTTATTTGTTCACTGATCATTCCGAAGCGACGCTCCCTGTTCTGGTAGTCCAGAATTGCTGAATAGAGGTCATCTTTTCTGAAATCAGGCCATAATTTCGGGGTGAAGCAGAGCTCCGCATAGGCGATCTGCCAGAGCAGAAAATTGCTGATGCGGTATTCGCCGCTGGTGCGGATAAGTAATTCGGGGTCGGGAACGTTTTTTGTGTCGAGATAGGTGCTGAATAACTCCTGGGTGATATCTTCCCGTTTTATTTTTCCTGAGGCAACATCTTCGGCGATTTTCCCCGCGGCGGCTGTAATTTCCCAACGGCCGCTGTAGTTGAGCGCAAGGATCAGGTTCATGCGGGTATTGCCGGAGGTGATTTCCATGGTTTCCATCAACTGCTTGTAACATTCCGGCTCCAGGTGGCTCAGATCTCCGATAGCACTCAATCTGATATTATTGTCCATCAGGGTGCCGATTTCCGAATTCAGGGTGGAAACCAGCAGGTGCATCAGCGCATCCACTTCGCACTTGGGCCTTTTCCAGTTTTCGGTGGAGAACGCATACAGGGTCAGGTAATTTACACCAAGCTCAGCGGCCGCAGTAGCCGTTTGCCTTACCGATTCCACCCCGTTCTGATGGCCGAATACCCTCACTTGTCCCCGGTTTTTCGCCCACCGTCCGTTGCCATCCATAATGATGGCAATGTGCCGGGGCAACCTGGCGGGGTCTATTTTTTCTTTAAGATCCATTCTTCAGAATCAGGTAACTAAAGTACCATCTATTTTATAACCCCAATATTCAATTGGTGTTAATATTTGTTAATCAGTTTAATAAAAAACGTTAAGGCAGCGCTCACGCTCCAGATAATTGAGCCTTAGTGAAATACTGATGCCTACAAAAGAATACCAGTCATTGTATTTCGAGTCGCCGCGTTGCATGCCGCTGTTGTGATTCAGCCCGGGATCGGAAGCTAACTCAAATGGCTCCGCTTCTCCGGGTGTCATCCCCTGAAGATCAAGGTAGTATGTAGTGCTCACATCGTCAATGTAATCGGTGAATGTTTTATGCATCCGCCAGTCGAGCGACATGCCAATAAAACTGTTGATGCTGTACTTGACGCCAATTCCGAAGGGAATGGAAAAGCCGGTTCTTTTATAGGCTTTCCGGTCAGGATACAGACTGCTGCCCTGCCCTTCGGTGGATAACCCTTGCAACTCGTAGGTTACGCCGTTGTAGGTCGCCTTCGGATTGAAAAAGAATACCGAAGCCCCTCCGTACATGTAAGGGGTGACGAAGTGCCTGAGACTGCCGATGAAGTACTCATAAAAGTTAAACTCGAAAGTGGCGGAAATATCTGATATATGACTGGTGAAGTTGAGATTCCGGGTAGTATTGACTTTTGAAATGGCATCATCCCCAGTCAGGGTTCCATAGGTGAAACTTCCCCGGATGGCTGTTCTTTCATTGAAATTGTGCCTGATAAAAGCTCCGGCGGCAGGTTTTGTCAGCAGAAACTGCCTGCCGGGATTCAGATCGCCGAGATAGTAGGACCCTCCGCCAAAGAGTCCGATCTCTCCATAGCTTTGCGCACCGGCCAGCATGGTTGTAAACAGGAAAAACAGCAGAAAGAATCTTTTTTTCATATTCATTGTCAGGTTCGCTCAAAGGCGATTATTATGCATAATTATGGTTTCCTGCAGAAACAATACTTCAGCCGACCCATAAGCGCCTGATTTGGCATGCAAAAGTAAGAAAAAATATGAGCCGTAAAGCAATGACGGAATTCCGGCCTGAATCAGTTGCGGACATCGCGGCCCCACATCAGTTTTTGCCTGATGGTGGTGAAGAAATTGTCGTTCAGCCGCTGAACCAGATTGATGCTGAACGTTTCTTTCCTGATTACGATTTCGGTGGACGAATCAATTATCGCAGATCTGGAATCAAGACCAACCAGATATTGCGACATCCGGCCTTCAACTTTAAGCCTGATCACGCTTTTGTCAGGGATAACGACGGGCCTGACGGTTAAATTGTGCGTAGCGATGGGGGTGATGACAAAATTCTCGGAATCGGGCGTAATGATGGGGCCGTTGCAACTGAGCGAATAGGCGGTGGAGCCGGTGGGCGTGGCGATAATCAGTCCGTCGGCCCAGTAAGAGTTCAGCAGGATGTTGTCAATATATACGTGCACCAGGATCATGGATCCGGTATCTTTTTTATTCACGGTCAACTCGTTCAGCGCGTAGTTGATTTCACCGAAAAGGTGTTCCGGCGTTTCCACGCATAGCATTGAACGTTTATCGAGGGTGTACTCACCCTTAAGCAGGGCGGTCACAGCCTGATTGATTTCATCTTTCGAAATGCTTGACAGGAACCCCATACGGCCGAGGTTGATCCCCATCAGCGGAATGCCCGAATCCCTGATCAGGGTGATGGCATCCAGCATGGTACCATCACCACCGATCGAAAACATAAAATCCGCGTTTCCCGGCAGTTCGTGGTGCGCAATGAAAGTTTGCGGCTCTTTGTCAAACCTGATCCTGTTTCTGACAAATTCGTAAAAGGGCTGGTGGATGATTACCTGCACATCATGCCTGTCAAGGATTTCAACCAGCTGCTGAAAGTAATAGAAAAGCTCATCAGCAAAAGTTTTTCCGAAAAGCGCGATTCTCATTTTATTGGGTTTGATGTCAGTCCGGAGTATGGCCCGGAAAGTGCAAATGTACGACACTAAGGCTTGACGTGGTCATATTGCTGCCATAAAGTGCACGAAAATGCCGGCTTTTCCTTCGCGGTTAAGCGAAAGCTCGGTCCGGACCACCTTATCGTAATAAGTCACAAAATCGATTCCCAGGCCGGTTCCAAACAATAATTTGTCTTGTAAAGAATTGTTTTCGCCGGGTCCGCCCCTCCATGCCCGGCCTGCATCGGCAAACGCCCCTATATGCACCGAAACGGGTATGGTGTTAAACTGTTCCGCTTTCAGGCGTCCGATCCGGATAATTTTCAGCGGAAGCACGGCATATCTTAGGTTCGCCTTTGTTACCCAGAAGTTGTCGCCGTTAACCACCTGATATTCATACCCCCGCACATAGTCGCGCTGATAACCCAATCCCTGGTTGCGGAACCATGGTTTGGTGCCGCGGGTTGACAGTTTAACGGCGCCGCCGGCGGCGAGGTTCCACCGTTGCGAAAGCGGCAGGTGCCACCGGGCCGAACTCCGCAAGGTCAGGTAATTGTAATCGGCCGATGGCAGTATGCCTGTCCATTCAAGCAGGGCATCGGCATACCATCCGGAGAGGGGATATGCCCGCTGATCGCGGAAATCGGCTTTCAGCAGATAGCTCAGGAGCGGAATAACGGTTTCCTTTGTCTTTATGCCTGCATATTCCGGGTTCAGCGCCAGCAGGGTGTCGCTGAAGCGGTAACTGCCGATCTGCGCGGTTGCCGTGTGGCTCAGATGTATCCCCGGTCTGAACCTTAAAAACGCGGCGGCTTCGGAATAATGCCTCAGAAAATCATCGTGCCTGAAGTATTCAGGTTTGTCGTTTGTGACAATCACTGCTGTCTCACGCTCCCTTGCGCCAGTCAGTATCAGCCCGGCGCCCAGGGTTTTGCGGCTGTTCAGGTAGGGGGCTTCGTAGGTCAGCATCACTTGCTGCTGATATCCTGCCATAAAGCGGATATGAAGTTTTTCGAGCCTGCCCCTGAAATTTTCCTGTTGCAGGAAAAGGCCGTAAGAAAGACGGGAGATGTCACCTTTCTCCAGCCAGGCATTGAAATTCCGGTCGGCGAAATTAAAAACAGGCCACAGCCAGGTGTACCAGCGTTCCTGTACCCGGATTTTCACAACGGCCGTTCCGTTTCCGGTCTGTTGATCAATCCCGGTTTCGATAAAATGAAACAATGGCTGGCGCTGAAGGTTCTTAACCGATTCGGACAAGGCAAGCTGCAAGCCGCTCAGCGAAAGGGTATCGCCCTGACTGAAGGTGAGCTCCCTGAGGATAATGTAGTCTTTGGTTTTTTTGTTACCAGAGATCCTGATATCACTCACAACCATCCGTTGCAAGGAATCGCTTGCCGGCAGGATGGCCGTGGCGGCAGTTGTCAGAAACAGCAGGAGTATCCCGGTGATGCAGGATTTCAGCTTCATCAGATGTCGAGATACTTCATCAGCGAGTCATACCTGTCGCGCAGGGTTTCGTTGATGTCGCCTTCAAAGAAGGAGGCTTTTATGGTGTAGCCGAAGCGGTTAAAGGTCTGGATGACGGGCCCTATGTCGATGCGGTTGATCTTGAGGGTGACTTCCATACGGGAGGAATCGGGCAGGGTAAGGATGTAAAGGCTCAGGATGCTGGCGTCGTTCGACTCTACGATTCTGGCAATCTCGCTGAGGGCGTAATCGCGGATACCCATTTCCAGGACGATGATTCCGCCGGGATTGTCAACCGCTGCCAGGCGTGCGAAATATTTTACCAGGCACTGCAGGGTGATGGACCCCAGGTAATGATTGTTGGCGTCAATAACCGGAATCAGGGTGAGTTTTTGTTCGAATACCTGCCGGATAACATCGTAAACATGCTGATCTTCCGTTACGTATGGTTTCTGGAGTGAAAGGGAATGATTGCCCAGCGGTTCTTCGTAACTGTTCATCTCATAGATGTCAGATTCGGAGATCAGGCCCAGGAAATCATGGTTATTCACGATGGGCAGGTGCGAAACCCGGAACTCTTCCATCCAGTTGAGGGCGATCAGGCCGCTGTCGGAGGTCTTCAGGGGCATGATTGCGTCGCTGATTAAGTCTTTGGCCAACATAGTTGATTGGAGCTAATGATTTTACAAACTTACAAAGAATCCCGCTTGAAAGATGGCGGTTGATTGATCGTCCGTGGACTTATCTGTATATTCAAGTGCCAAATGCTTGTATAACAGAGGTATGAGAATTATTTTCAGTTTTGAGTTGCAGAACCTTAGCCAATAATAATAAGCAGTCCTGAAGATGTTTCTTCAGGTTTTCCGGTTAGCAAAATCTCATTAACTTTGCCTGCGCTCAAGCGGCAGTTGATTGTTGATGCAGAAAACAAACCTGTTTGCAGGTTCTTAAATGAACCTTGCTGCAACAGAAGTATATGCTTACGCTAAATGTATTAATGTCATGTCTGTTCTGCAGCCGGGTATTTTCTGACTTAAAACCAATCTTGAATGAATAAGATGAGAAGTTGGATCAGCTGGAGTAATCTCGCTGTTTTGATTATTCTGGGTGTAATTATTACGCAGATATTAAGTCTTAAACTCTATGAGAACCCCAAAAGAATCATAGAGAGTGATGTGAGCAATTACTACGCCTACCTTCCATTACAGTTTATTTACGATCAGCTTGATTATCAGTTTGATGAAGTCAGCCTGCCCATTTTCAGGGATTATGTGTACAGTGTTCCGGTAGGGAATGGAAATTCCATAAATCCCTATACGATGGGAATGGCCATCTGTTATTCTCCTTTCTTTTTCGCAGTTCACCTGCCCGTAAAATGGATGGGTTATCCCGCTACAGGTTTCTCCCAACCTTACAGAGTATCTATTATTCTTGCCTGTCTTTTTTATATAATACTGGCATTGGTTTTACTAAAAAAGATTCTTCTCAGGATATTTAATGACCGAATTACGGCTTTTTCAATAATAACAATGGTGCTTGCCACCAACCTGCTGTATTACATTGTATATGAGCCGGGCATGCCCCATGCATTCAATTTTTCTTTTGGTGTTTACTTTCTGTATCTTACCATCAGGTGGCATGAGAAGCCCGGGGTATGGAACTCTCTGGGGCTGGGGATTGTTTCTGGCATGATATCCCTTATCCGGCCCACAGATGTAGTGATAGCCCTGGTCTTTATCCTGTGGAAGGCAGATTCATTCACTGCCCTGAAGAGCAACGTTATGCTGTTCCTCAAAAAGTGGTACCTGATTCTGATAATTTTGTTTTTCGGTTTTCTGGTGTGGGTTCCGCAGATGATTTACTGGAAACATTTTACAGGTCATTTTCTTTATAATCCATATCAGGATCTGGGCTTCAGGTTCTTTTTTGACAATCCTCAGATTTTTATTTCGCTCTTCAGTTACCGCAAGGGCTGGATGCTTTACACTCCTGTAATGTTGCTGCTGCTGCCCGGGTTTATTATGCTCTACAGAAATTACCGGCCTTATTTCTGGCCGGTTATCATTTATTTTCTGATTAATCTCTGGATAGTTTCATCCTGGTGCCTGCCCTGGTACGGAGGAAGCTATGGCCAAAGGGCTTATATTGTTTCGTACAGTATTATGATAATTCCGTTGACTGCAGCCCTGGCAGTTTTCTTTAAAAGCAGAAAGATATGGGGTATATTGGCCGGACTTCTGCTGACCGGATTGTTTATTGTTCATAATTTCTTTCAGATCAGGCAGTACCGTAATGGTGCCATTCATTATGTTTCAATGACCAAAGAAGCTTACTGGGACTCTTTCCTGCGTGAACATCCGTCTCCCCGCCTCAAATACCTGCTTTCGTTTCCTGATTACGAAAGCGCAAAAATCGGCAAATACCCCACGCCTGTGATCGATCCCCTTTATACCGGGAAACTTACCAGGGAGGAGATTTTACAAAGGCTAAAACTGGATCTGCTTCAGGAGTATATACGTGACAGCCTGAAACAG
>JAMLHF010000055.1 GCA_023957275.1 Lentimicrobium sp.
TTTCTGGGACAAACGAAGCCAGGTACTCACCGCCATCGCTGCCGGGCTGGTGGTTGCGCTTCCGCAGATGATTTACTGGTATTCCGAGACAGGCCATATTCTGTTTGACAGTTACAAAAATCCGGGGGTCGGACTCGACCTCGCTTCTCCCCACATCCTGAATGTGCTCTTCAGCTTTAAGAAAGGGTGGTTTATCTATACCCCGGTAATGATTTTCTCGGTGATCGGCTTTGTGCAGCTTTTCCGGAGGGATAAGGCGGTTTTCGCCCCGGTCCTGATCTATTGCCTTGTTGCATTCTACCTGCTTTCCAGCTGGACCGAATGGTGGTACGGCGCATCCTTCAGCATCCGGCCGATGATTACATTATACCCGTTACTGGCCATCACCCTGGGCAGCTTTCTTTCTGCCATCAGCACAAAAAAATGGCCGGCCCGGACCGGCATATCCATTCTTGTGATATTCTTCGTCCTGCTTAACCTTTTTCAGACGTGGCAGATGAATAATTACATCATCGAGCCTTACCGCATGACGAGAAAATACTATTTTGCCGTATTCGGGAAAACAAAAGTCACGGAAGAAGACCGGAAACTTCTGGCGCCTGATCTTACGTTTAACCAGGGAGCCAAACTGACGGATGAGACAGGATACCACCGGAGGAACTTTGGTTTCTATGATTTTGAGGTGAAGGATGTCAACTACCTGGATCACTACTATACAGACTCCACCGGCAATACCATGCTGAAGATGGACAGTACCCTGAGGTTCTCGCCCGAAATCCGTAATACTTACAGGGGGCTGACAACCAGGGATCATTTCTGGGTAAGGGCCAGTGCAGATGTGTTTATCCCCGAAGATTACCGCGATGAGCTCCCCCTGCTGGTGTTATCCTTTGACCGCAAAGGCGGAGGGTATTTCTACCATTCCTTCGCGGTAGATACCAATACCTATAAACCGGGAAGCTGGGGCACAATCAGTGTCGACCTTATGAGCCCCCACGTCAGGAGCACCAGCGATTTCTTCAAAATTTACGTGTGGCACCGAGGCAATCAGGCTGCCCTGATCGACAATATCAGGGCTGATGTTTTTGAGCCTAAATAAAATAATTCAATTCTCAGCCACTGCTGCAGGCAAGGGGTTAATTCAGAAATTTGATCTTATTCATGGCGTAAAACACCATTTTCAGCAGCAGCCATCCATGCCTGAAACGTGAAATATTGGTTTCTCCGTATTTTCTGGCGCGATATCGTATGGGCACTTCTATCAGCTTCAGATTCAGCTTGGCTGAACCAAAGATAAGGTCAAAATCGCCGAAAGGATCAAAGTTACCAAAGTATGAACGGTTGGCGGCCAGTTTGCGGTAGTTGGCGGCGCTCAGCACCTTGGTTCCGCAAAGGGTATCCTTAATACGCTGACCCAGCAGCCATGAAAACATTACCGAGAAGAATTTATTTCCCATCATATTGAGGGTGCGCATGGCTTCCTGCTCCATCGGATATACCAACCGGGTTCCGTTGATGTACTCTCCCCTGCCGCTGGCAATGGCATCATAGAACTTGGGCAAATCTTCGGGTGGCACGGTAAGATCGGCATCCAGAATCATCAGGATATCACCCGAGGCATGCTCAAAGCCCTTTCTCACGGCATCTCCCTTGCCTTTTCCATCCTGAACCAGCCATTTTATATCCCGCTGATCTTTATACGCTCCGGCCACCCGCCTGATCTCCTCAAGGGTATCATCGGTTGAATTACCCTCCACAAATATAATCTCCGTATGGCTGCCCATATCCGGCACACGCCTGACTGCATCTTCGATGTTGCCCTGCTCGTTCCGGGCCGGGATGATCACGCTCACGCTCATCTCTCTGCCAGATTCAGCATGCTTCACCGGCTGACGGGCAACGATATATCCTGTCAGGCACAAGGCGTTAAACAGCGGCAGATGCGCCAGGTATTTATTGAGCAGCCAGGATAATACCGGGATATAAACGGGGAAAAGAAACCTCCGGCCCGACTTGACCACATCATAACCTTCAAGCTGAAGCAGGTTGATCAGGTCACCGCGCCCCAGCCAGTTGAGCCTGCGGTGAGGCATCTTCAGTCCTGCCTTCTGTACCAGCCACAACAGAGGTTCCCAGAGAAAACTGTGGTAGGTGATCAGTACCCGGGTTCCGGGATGGACTATCTTCTTTATTTCGCTGAAGGCTTTCTGTATATCTTCAAGATAGCCAAGGGTATCGGAAATAATGACAAAATCGAATTTCTCATCAAGGCTGATCTGCTCCGCGTCCATAACCTCAAAACGCAGGTGGGGATATTTATTCCGGGCTATGGCAATCATTTCGGGCGATATATCAATCCCCAGCCCTTCGGAAGGCCTGAGGGCGTTCAGCAGATATCCGGTCCCGCAGCCGATTTCAGCTATCCTGGCGTTGACGGGAATTGCAAACCTGAAATAATTGATCAGGTTCCGGTAATAATACCGGTTTCGCTTTATATAAGAATCGCGCTTAGCAGCGATGCGGTCCATCGCCTCCAGCACTTTTGTCTTATTCTCTGAATATTCTCCCATCGCAACCACTAATTTTTATTTCTCCGCGTAATCTCCACCGAAAAATAATCGAACCAAACTCTACCTTTGCCACTGTTCCATCCATAGGCAACTACCTTTTTCTGCATCGTTTCCCTGTTGCCAAAACCCGTTTGAATCTCAATCATGTGCTCACTCCACGCGGTCTTTTCCGGAGGAGACTTCATCACTAAAACATCGCCGGAATCGGCGTCGGCAATCACCAGCCTGGCATCGTTCAGCATTCCTGTAGCAAAAACCCTGGCGGATAAACTGTCACCGGAATTCAGGATAAGCGGAATAGTCGTAAAGGCAAACGGTGAGGCCGTATCTGCCTGGATACAACCATAGCCAATCATAGATATAGATTTAGCCTGATCGGGCCTGCCATGGCGGCTGATTCCTTCAGCCACAGGCTCATCACCTGCCACTCCCTGATGGGTTTCGGCCGAGCTGAAAATCATGGTACGCGTTGCCTCATTTATAATATCCGGGTTTCCTGCCAGCAGGATCATCTGCTTTTCGTCTTTATAGTAAAAGGATTCCTGAACAGCAACACCCTGTGCAGCCAGTGCTTCCCTGATCTGCTGCGCTGATTCGAGCGGGCCGGAAACATATAGTTTTCTGTGCCTCTTCAGGAGTTCCTGAACAGATATTGAAACGCTGTCCATTTGTGTAATGCTGTTTGATGCCAGATTATACACATAGGTATCCGGATACAACCCGCGCAACTTTGCGGTGTAATTCCAGCGGCTGTATGCATTTCCGAAATACAGGGCTGCCTCCTGAGATGAGGACGGATGAGCAAAAACCAGCCCGCCTTCCATACTTGAAGCAGCCTGCGAAAAGGTTTCCCAGAGGGGATTCTTATCGGATGAATAGAGCGCTTTTTTCCTGGCAATTCCATTTGGGATAAGTACCATTGACAGACCGGCTGCCATTGTGAAAGCAAGCACTTTAGCCTTTCCATGAAATAATTTTATTGATATGATCTGCTTCAATAAAATGACTGCCACCACAGGTGTCAGCATTTCATAGGGAAGCAGGTATGACTCCTTCGGCGACTTGGCAACAATAAGATAGCCGGCCACTATAGTGGCAATCACAGCCAGCATCAACCGGAATTCAGATTTGGGGAAATCCTGCTTTTTAATAAAGCGGAGATATGCACCGGATATAAGGTAAATCAGGCCCAAAACCAGTAAGCCTGCCAGAAGCGGATTGGATTGAATGATCCAGATAAGATTTTGAGGATAGGTCGCGGCATCAATGATCCCTGCCGGTCCGGTTCCGTATTGACCCGAAAAAACCAACAGTTTAATGATCCAGTAAGCCATGCGTGGATAAAGCAAAACTACCGGAAGGGTAAAAAGCAGGAAAGAGACCGCAGAATAAAGGAGAAAACGCTTTCTGAGCCGGCTGTTCTGAGCCATCATCAGCGGGATAATCATCAGGGGTGCGAACAGGATTTTCGAAGCCAATCCAAAGCCGGCTATCCACCCCAGCAGTTTGAAGTCACGCGCATCATCTGTGGCTGCTCCGGCGGCGACGCGGACGATGAGGGTTGAGGCGAAACCGAGCGAGGCAATCATCAGCATCGCTTCCTGCGTGAACCTGGTAAAGCCATTGAAAAGTACGAAGCCCGAGACAAAAGGAGCTAACTGCACGATCAGCGCATAACCGGGATTTCCGGTCTTTCTCAAAACAATAAATCCAAAAATCAGAACCATCAGTGCCGTCAGCACCGCAGTCGCAACATTTAGAATCCTGAGGTAGTGCTCCGGAATTGCCAAAACAGCATATTCCGGATCTTCGCCGGCGGGTTCAACCAGCCAGGTTGCCCTGAGCACAAGGGCCCCGAAGACCTGCATGGGTGTGCCCGGATGATCGAAATGGCCCACCAGCCTGAGGTTTGCCATATTCATGGAATTAAAGAGGTAGGCATACTCCGGGTCATACCCTCCGCCATACCAAACTTTATCCCTTTCATAAATGGTGCGCTGCGAAGAGAAAAATAAAATAAGCGGGACAGCCAGCAGCAGAAGCTTTTGGGCAACAGCAAAAAAATAAGAAACAGGCTTATTGCTGATAAACATGTACGGAGCTAAAAACTTCTCCAAAGATAGTAAAACAGTAGTTATGGATCCGCAAAGGCCGGACGGATGAATGCGTTCACTCTCCTTCAGGTGGTAAGGGTTTTCTGATTTCTCAATTACAGAAATAAATTACCGGCACGCCACTCTCCTCCGGCAAAAAACCGTTTACCTGAGGATATCTTCTATCGTCCGGATTTCATCCTCTGAGAATGAGCGGTTTTCGAGACTACTGATGTTATCGTCCATTTGTTCCACACTGCTGGCGCCAACCAGCACCGAAGTAATCCGTATGTCGCGGAGCACCCAGGCCAGCGCCATCTGCGCCAGCTTTTGTCCCCTGGACAAGGCAATTTCGTTAAGGCGTCTGACTTTCTCAACTTTTTCGGGCGTAATCTGGCTTGCCTGAAGAAACCCATGCTCTTTTGCAGCCCTCGATCCGGCCGGAATGCCTTCCAGGTATTTATCGGTAAGCAAGCCCTGCGCCAATGGTGAAAAAGCGATACAGCCCATCCCTTCCTCTTCAAGTACATTAAGCAGACCATCTTCAACCCAGCGATTGAACATGGAATAACTGGGCTGATGAATAAGACAACGGATTCCAAGGCTCTTTAGAATTTCAACCGCTTCGCGTGTTTGTTGCGCTGAGTAGTTAGACAGCCCCACATACAACGCTTTCCCCTGCCGTACTATCTGTTCCAGCGCACCCATGGTTTCCTCCATGGGTGTATCAGGATCGGGACGGTGAGAATAAAAGATATCTACATAATCAAGTCCCATCCGCTTCAGGCTTTGGTCGAGGCTGGCGATCAGGTATTTCTTTGAACCAAACTCACCATAAGGGCCGGGCCACATGTAATAACCGGCTTTGGTCGAAATAATCAGCTCGTCGCGATACCGGCCAAGGTCGGTCCGCATCACCTGACCCATGGTTTCTTCGGCTGAACCTGCAGGCGGACCGTAATTGTTGGCAAGATCAAAATGGGTGATGCCCTTGTCGAAAGCATGCAACAGCATACTCCGGCTTACCTGCAGAATATCCACACCACCGAAATTATGCCACAGGCCCAGCGATACAGCCGGAAGTTTCAAACCGCTCTTCCCGCAACGGTTGTACAACATGCCATCATAGCGCGTCGGATTTGCATTAAACGTTATCATATCTCAGGATTTATGCTATGAAAATTTCAGTTTTTCCGGTAAAAGATAAAGATAGTGATTTTACCGCAATTACGAAAACTTTCTCTTCTGTTCCACGAATCTGGGGAAACAAGATTACCGGATTACACACAAAGAAACGGGCGCTCCGGTTAAGAACGCCCGTCAGGTAAATTTTATCAATTATTAAATTTCTATCTGCGCGGAGATTGTATCAGCGGTATGTTTAAACTGCTCCGGAGAAAATTTCAGTTTGGGTCTGCTGAAATCGATATCATAAATTGAATTGATAGGGATCAGGTGGATATGGGCATGGGCAACCTCAAGGCCGATCACCGCAATACCCACCTTGGTGCAGGGGATAACCGCCCTGATGCCTTTCGCTACTTTCTTCGCGAAAGTAAAATACTCCGCATAAAGAGGATCTTCAATGTCAAAAATGTAATCCACCTCCTTCTTCGGTATCACAAGGGTGTGCCCTTCAGCCAACGGGTTGATGTCAAGAAAGGCCAGAAATTTGTCATTCTCAGCCACCTTCCAGGCCGGAATTTCACCATTTACGATACGGGAAAATATACTTGCCATAGTTCTGATATTTTTCTACCTGACGATTTCAACAATTTCAAAATTCATCTTACCAGCCGGCACCTGTATCTCAACAGTTTCGCCGACCGACTTGCCCAGCAGCCCTTTGGCGATCGGAGAGTTGACAGAAATCTTTCCAGCTTTGAGATCCGCTTCGTTCTCAGGAACAAGGGTATAGGTCATAGATGCATTGTTTTTCGTATTCTTGATCTTTACGGTGGAAAGTATCAGGACCTTGGAATTATCCAGTTTACTTTCGTCAATAATTTTGGCATTCCGGATAACTTCCTGCAGTTTTGATATTTTCAGTTCAAGCATTCCCTGGGCATTCTTGGCTGCATCGTATTCTGCATTCTCAGAAAGGTCACCCTTATCACGGGCCTCCGCAATCTGCTGTGAAATGGCCGGCCGTTCTACTGAAACCAACTGATCAAGCTCGGCCTTTAATTTATTCAGTCCTTCCAAAGTATAATACATAACGAAAATCTTAAGTTTTAATCCGGGATAATAAGAAGAAAAGACCCTTATTCAAGGGTCCTTTCAGTTTTTTGGGTTAGTCCGGATTGAACCGGACCTGAAGATCAGAGGTTAATCCGGGCACCAATACTGTGGGTGCCGCTAAAAGGATCAGTAGCCCTGTAAGAATAGTCTATAGCAATTGAGGAACCCTTTTCCTTGTCAAGCGGCACTGCAACGGTAAAGCCTGCGCTCGGCCCCGTGAAGGCAGTAGTGCGCTCGCTCTTTTCGGTTATTCCTTCTTCGTAAGTATACCCGCCGCGCAGCATAAGATATGATTTTAACTCATATTCGGCGCCTACAATAAACTGGTCTTTGTTAAAGGAGTTGGAAACGAAGTTACCGGCCAGGCTCAGGCGGTGCATTTCAGCGATGTAAATATCGTAGGATGCGCCAATAGCAAGCTGTGTTGGCAATTCAAAGTCAGCAGACCGCTGTTCTAGTGTGAAATAGCTCTCCTGTCCCGGCAACAGGCTCCGTATTGACAAACCGTCACCGCTGAAACTCATGGTAGGGCCGACATTGCGCAATGTAATACCAAAGCGTACGTTTTCACGGGGACCGGTTACATATTGAATACCGGCATCAATACCAATTCCCTGTGCACTTACGTCGGAGATCACCTCAGAAATAATTTTAATGTTAATACCTCCGTAAATACTGCTTGAAAAAGCTTTGGCGTAAGAGATATTAATATTCATGTAACTGGGTGAATAATTACCGATTCCGCCTTCAGGCAAGTCTTCGGTTCTGATGGGGATGTCACCGAAATTCATCGACATAATCCCCAGACCGATGACCCCTGATTGTCCGATTTTCTGGGTTAAACCAAAAGCATTGATATTTACTTCACTGCCTTTGAGCCATTGCGTATTGGTAAAAATCAGCTCTGTCCCTTTGGTGTGGGCAGTACCGGCCACATTCCCGAAAAGACCTTCGAGCCCTTTAACGCTGGCAATATTTGCCCCTCCCCAACCTGAGCTGCGTGCCCAGGGATTGATGAGAAGTTCGGATGCTCCAGCCTGACCTGACCTGTCCTTATTACCGGCAGACAATTGTGCAAAAGGAGTCAGCAATGCCCCTGTCAGCAAAATAGCAGCGAAGTATTTATAGATCTTGTTCATAATCAATATTTTGAGAGTTTTTCGTTATTTCAGATTCTTACTTTCAGGAATATCAGAAGGCATTAAGGTCAACCGGCCGGAGTGCACCAAACCACTTAACAATCTTCTCGCCAACTCCGTCAGCTTTTACATGTACCAGATAAACGCCGCCGGAAATCGGAATACCTGCAAAGTTCTTGAGATCCCACTCTATCGCGGTAACATCTTCATCCTTGGTGAATTGCCTGATCAGCATACCGTTGGTGGTATAAATCGTAACCGTACACTTCCGGGGAAGATTCACAATCTTTACCCTGTTATCAAGCTGGTTTGTCTCATACGTTGAATAAGCGTAGTAAGGATTGGGCACCACAGCAATGAGATCCAGTTCAGTCTGCGCCTTCGCGATGTTATTCGTTGTAGTGGCAACGCTTTCAGTAGTAAACTTATATTTCGGGAAGTTCCGGTTATCACTGTGATCAGCAAGGTAAAGGCTGTCAATTTCAGCTGTGCTGTAATAACGACGGTAAGGTTTGGCAATGCGGATGCGTACCTTTGCTTCGTTCGACAACCATTCCTGACCCTCCACGGCAAGCGGAATGTTTACCCACATTGCACTGGAATAGACTAAAGCTAACTGATTCTGATTAAATTGAGGAATATTGCTTCTGATTTTCCTTCCGGCATCGTACGCAGGAATATTCGCCCCTTCAATGGGTTTGCCTGTTGTATGACTAAAAACATACAAATAATGCATCCCGCCAAAAACCAAAGTATTTCCGGAGGCAATATTTGAAGAAGGATTAAACACCATATCCCTGCCATTTTCTCCAACAAGCCAGGAATTTTCTCCAAATGCCACATTCAATCTCTCTCCGGTTTCTATATTAATAACATATCCGGGGAACCATCCCATACCAGTTTCGGCAATGTAGTTAGGATCATCCGGATTATCGCTGTCGCCACTACCCACTGGGGCAGGGTCGCCGTTCTTATCAACAGATTGACCTGCCCTGACTTTAAACCGTTCAACATTACCTTCCGACAGTGTCTTGTCAGCACACATTTCTATAACTGGGCAACGCGTCCATTTACTTTTATCAGAAGTAAACACAACATCAATGCTGGAAAGATCAGAATATTGAGAACCGGTTTTTGAAGTAAGTCTGAATGCAGGAGCGTATATAGCGTCTTGTTCAGTAGAAGCAGTCATAAGATACGGAGCCCAGGTTGCATTGATAATTTTCTCAAAATTCCCGCTAGGGTCATGAGGTATATTTGGCATATACCAATCATTATTTCCAGGTGTAGTGGCATCATTTACCACACCAGAACGAATCCAGTTAAAAGCAGTTCCATCTATATCAGTTAAACCTGTCAACCATATTTTCGAACTATCAGCAAATGTGATTGAGGATTCCAAAACACCATTGTTCTCAGATATAACTTCATAAACCGTTACCTCCTGCCCATTTCCATCTAGATATCTGTTAACAAGATATGGTCCGGGATCAAGAATTTGTCCTATTCTGATGGATAAACCCAATTCCGGGAAAAGTTGCTCATTGTTAAAAGAAATAAGCGTATCAGATCTATAAGTGATGTTGGTTGATAAATCAGTCAACGTCCATGACGAACGAGTACTCAGCGTACTATCTAAACCAATTTTCAAAAAATAAGGAGCCAAAGAGTCAAAAGTGATGACATACTCAGAATTTTTAACATTCAACGGATCTATCACCTTTATATCAATTGGCCCACGTCCGGCCTTATATTGAGCCTGATAAGCTATCGGGTAATCAGGATTACCGGGTTGATTTGCAGAATCAACCGGTTTTCTCGACAGTATCTCAGCAATGGTTTCATCTTTCATATCCAAAATGTTACCACCATTGCCCTGTCCCTGAAGGCGGGTAATCTCCACACCTGCACCGTATGGAGCATTTGCCTGATTGAGACCCACAGGAATATGGGGTATTCCGGTGTAAACCTTGATATTCTTACGGCCGGCCAGGTATGTCCTCTTTTGTCCTTCCAAACCAATGATACCTGCTTCCTGCGAGCCCGGATCGGCGCTGTACTTCATATATTCGTTATGACCATATGCCAGTGCGAGATAATAGTACTGTTTATGGTTCACCAGGCGCTGCCCGCTGAAAGCATCCTCGCGCAGCCTGAATGTATGTGATATTCCAAGATCGGCACCATAAACCTCCTCAACAGGCACATTGGCGTTGACCGATTGATCAAAATTATGATTCACCAGCTGGGCAATGCCGTTTTTAACATCACACTGATACACAAGGCGGGCCAGTGACTGGTCGTGAACATCGGCAACGGAAACATTGGCATCCTTTAACTGGAAAACCTGATATCCTTCAAAACGGTAGTAAGGATCGAAGTCGTATCCGGTGCTGTTGGCCACTGCAAGAATTGCGGGATCCAGCTCCGTATAGGATTCGTTAAAGTTATTTCCGGCGTCGTTGGTTTTACGGTTGGTAATATAGAAAACAAATTCCTTATCCAGTTCGCGGATGGTAAGATCGGGGGCATTCGGACCGCTGACAACGGCAAAGCAGTTATCAAACAGCAACTGGCATTTATCGTCTACCACCTGAAGCAATTTTACAGAAGCCCAGGGGCCTCCCGAAGCAGCACGTGCCCAGGGAATACCAACGGTGATGTAGTTGACTGCACCCGGTTCAAGTACGAAAGGTCCGGCCGACTGCATAAAGCGGCGGTCATAGGGCTGGTTTTGCGCAATTTCCTCAGTCCAGTTCTTTGGCCCGGACGGGGGAATTCCATTGGTACCCCAGTCGCATTCATCCGTATCGCCGGGGAACATAAAATCGCAGGCAGGGCCGTAAGCGCCGGATGATACATGCGCGTTACCGCCATACTGCATTTTGGTATTATCTTTCCAGATACCACGAAGCAGGTTGTAATACTCAGGGGCATAATCCGGGTCGGTCATATAATCAGCCACACCACTGTTGTTGTGATAAACAAAGCGTCGCATTCCGAAACGCTCATCATCAACGATTCCGTTACCAAAGTTCACACCATTGATGGCCTCAGAACGTACAAGAAAGTTTCCTGATTGTATGTTACCTTCTTCGCCGTAGTTCATATCAAGGTAAGAACCATTCAGACTGACAATACTGCAATCACCGTTAAATGTGGGGCCAAGTTTGCCATCACCTTTAAATGAAGGGTTATCAGAACCGTCGGGGTCCATGTAAGGGCCCTGGAAAAAGTCCACACCAATTGCAGGAGGCTGATCACCGTAAGCCCAGAACTGCCCGTCTCCATCTTTGGGTTTACCATTGTATGAATAACCTAATCCGCGGTCTACATCACAACCAACATAGTCGTCCGTTGCAAAACCAAGATCTGTATCTACCCACTGACTGAAATAAGTTCCGGTAAGGCGGTAAGTTGAACGGTTAATAATTTCATAACTGTAAAAAGTCATGTTATTAATTTCGTCGTTGGTAGCGAAACCAAAGGCCTGAGCCCTGATTTCCAATCCAATGGGAGTCCCTTCTGTTTCAGTATGGATATTTCCTTTATCGTTAAATACCCACCACAGGGTAGCATCGCCCTTAATCACCTGGTCGGCAAGTAATCCGCCTTTAACAATTCCTTCCTCACCTTCTTTGGTCTGAACCGTAGAGTGACAGAGTTCGTTAGAAAGGTCATAATAGGGATAGTCGCCGTCTTCGGGGTCATAAGTACCATCACCTGACCGGTCAAAGAAAGGAGCCAGGTAATAACTTTGTTTTTTGGAGACATCACCATGGGCAGGCCAGTCAAGAATCGACTGGGGAATCTGATAACCGGGGAATGCGGCCTTGTTATCCCACCATGCCAGGTACTCATCAATTTCGGCACGGGTGATGGGAAATAATTTATCATATTGTGCACAGGTTTCTTCACTGATCGCGGCAGTACCATCAATGGTGAGCGGACCAGGCCAGAAATCATTACCTGTACCGGGACTTCCTGAACTGGGACCCTGACGGAAGCGCAAAGCAGCCAGCTTCAGCTGATCGTTCACGTCGATACCCCCGATCCACAAAGCAGCGGAAAACATGGAAGTCTTCCTGGATCCTTTCGGAATTTCATACTGGGCTACTTCAAAGTCCCACCACATATCGCCCCCGGTATTGATACGGGTACGGACATTATTAATCTCAAGGTACTTGAATCCTGCTCCCGGGAGACAGCCTGCCGCGGTGGCCTTCACATCAGCCCTTCCGGACTTCCTGGCTTGCTTGTTGTAATCTGCGTAACCCGGCATGGCCAAAAGCGCACAGATTAAAGTTACAAGAGACAAACGGACAATATTTTTCATAATCGGAAATTTTATAGTATGTGCGTTTCTTTTCGTATTAGGGATTTTTCAGTGTGGCTTAGAAGTTGAAGATCAATCCCAGGCGGATCTGGCGCGGTGAACTGTAGTTTCCGGGGCTGTTGATCCGGAGGCTGTAAAGTTCACGGTAGGCATCAGGATCCAGTTGAGAATTTATCTGGGTCTGGTATTCTGCAGCAGCAAGATAACCGTCATCATCGGGATTGCCGGTAGCAGCATATACACTCATGATATTCTTGGAATCCAGAATATTGAGTACCTGAAGATATACATTCAGGTATGACTGACGTTTGCCTTCTCCCCAACTGACATTGATATCCTTGTCAACACGACCATCAATCCTGAACTGCCAGGGCAACCTGGATCCGTTCACAGAACCGTCAATAATTCCGGATTGTCCGAGCTGAACAATCTTGCTTGACTTGGTGAAGGGAGTACCTGAACCACCAAAAATGGTAAAGTTCACACCGGTATTTTTCAGCAACTGGGTAGTCTTGACCACTTCAGCCCCTGCTGCGTCGGTTTTCTTGCGACGGATAACCGGCCCATTGTATTCCTTACCCTCAGCAAAGCGATAATCAAGCATCAGGTTCAAAGCATGACGGCGGTCGAAACTCAGCGGGAACAGTGTACGCAGGTTAGGCTGACCTGTCTGGATCAGTCCTTTTGCAAACTCAGGATCCGAACCGGTTCCGTTGGCAAACTGCAGGGTATAGCTGGCCCTGACCCTGGCGTTGGATGTACGGCGCAGGTCATAAGTCACGGTAAGTCCCTTTACAGTTGAAAAGTCAATATTGTTGTATGAATAATAGGTCTTGGGATAAGCAGCCGTATAACGGAAAGCCTGGATCTGGTCCCTGATTTCACGATAGTAGGCAGATAACGTCAGTGAAGAACTGTTGGTCAGTCGCTGCTGGAATCCGAGTTCGTAGTCAATGGTCTTTTCAGGTTTCAGGTTGGGGTTGTTGATGGTTGGGCTACCCAGAACCGGCAGGAAGAAATAATCCAGGGGATTCATACGCAGGGCGTAGGTAGGACGCTGGGTAAGCACATCGTAGTGGGCAAAGAACAGCGCTTCGTCAGAAATCGGGAATGAGAACGAGATACGCGGCATCACGGAAATCTGAGGTTCATAATCGCTGAACGCCTTGGAGCTAACGGTAACATTATTCCTGTCAACCAGGTAAGGGGTAACACCGTTGCCTGCATCCAGTGAAATGGATGGGTCTGTAACCACAAGACCATCAGTATTATACCAGGTATCTCCGTTCCGGTATCCCATAATGGTTGTGGGGTTACGCAGGTTATCAACATAAACCACATAATCATCACCCATATTCTGGGGGTGCTGTCCGAGATCATTTACTTCCTTAACCGTGAGGGCAGGATAAATGGTATACGGGTCGGTGAGCACCTGCTGGTTGGCATCAAAACGGTCAACCCTGACCCCGATGTTAAAAATAAGATCATCAAACGCAAATTTATCCTGAATAAATCCGGCCATGTAAATCGGTGAAAAGGGTGCTACTTCTCTTGTATAATTACCGTTGGCATCCCGCTTATTGAAGAAATCATCAAAACTGGGGCTGTCTTTCAACTTAACCCGTTCACCGGTATATGTATACCCGCTGTAGCTGGCAAGATTCTCGCCATTGTTTAAAAGTTCATCGGGTGAGAACATATCGATGGACAAGGCATTGGCCAGACTGGCAGTATGCCTCTTACCATTGGCATCGTAATAATTGATGGTCAGTGCATTCACATCATAGGAATCGATGTCAATCCAGTCGGTACCATCTGCCGGCAGTCCGATGCTGCTGCGCAGGCTCTTATCGAAGTAACGCTGCGAAAGGGCATCGTATTTGCGGTCGTAATAGATGGTGTCCATAAATACGCCATCCAGATAAACCAGTTTCGGATTTGTAACATCAAGCTGCTCAATATGCGCATTGGTCAAACCGCGCATCAGGCTCCACAATCCGATTGGAGTGTAATTATAGTATCTGTCAACCCGTTGTTCGTAAATAAACCCGAATTGAAGGGCGTGGTTGCCGATATCGGCAGAAGCATTGGCATTGATGGCATACTGCTCATTATCGATTCGCTGATAGCCTGCTTGATTACCAACAACTGCCTGACTGGCCCCAGGTGAGCCCCATAAACCGTATATATACGGCGCTGTCATTCCGTTCAGCAATCCACCACCTGAAATAATGTTATTCAGGTTGTTATGGTAAATGTCCTCAGGATAGAGTTCATAATACTGACGGGTGTAATTCGAAATGGCCGGATTAGCAGTACCGGCGGTAAAATCAACCGCTATATCCTGAAAACCATTGTGAATAAACGCTGTCTTCTGGCTAATGGTATCGAATCCATATTCATAAGACCTTACTTTATGGGTTTCATACTTACCAAGATAACCATAATTAAAGAGATTATCCTGATGATCAGGATCCTGAGCTATTTGATCGTATTTTGTATAGTCGGCCTGTATGGTATAAAATACATTCTTAATCAGCGATTTGCTTTCCTTGTCCGCGGGGAAGCGCTGGGTGAAACGGGCAAAAACCCTCCAGGTATTGTCAATAACCTGAATATTCTTGTCATAATTAAACATCGACTGGGCATAGTTGAAGTTTCTGCCATCACTATAATTGATCGAGCCCCCGAGTGAAAGGTTGATATTCGGACCGGTTTTCACATCTATTTTACCGGAAGCATTGATATCGATATTTGCCGTGTTAGGGGTGGCTTTTACGAATTCCAGGTCGCTCTGACGGACAAAATTGGTATTATAATAAGTACCGAACCCGGTTCCTGAAAGACGGAGCGGGGTTGCTTCGAGTTGCCGTAAAACATCATCTTTCACCTTATAAATTCCGGTAGCGGTAGGTCTGCTATCCTGGTTGTACACCACTTCACCGGCAACAAAATAGCCCAACAGCGAACTGGTTTTATCTTTATTCCATAAAAGGGGACCCTGCATATTCAAACCGGCCCTGTTGTAACCGAATGCATCCAGATACTGAGATGTCTGCAACTCGATACCGGCACCGAATTCCCGGCTGGGACCCTTTGTGGTAACGTTGATAATACCCCCGGTAGCATCCCCGTACTGGGCGGGAACTCCCGAAAGGATTACCGACACCTGCTCAATGGCTGACTCAGGGAGGGATGACGAGCCGCGAACCCTGATACCGTCAATATACATAACGGTACCTTCTGAACGCTGTCCACGCACACTGCCGCGCTCACCGTCGGCCGAGAATACACCACCTACTGTTGTTGCGATGGCATTGGCTGACCTGTTGGGCATCTTGGCGATTTCCTCAGAAGTAACCGTTGCACCAACCGAAGTTTTGTCTTTATCGATGAGCGGAACAGCATATTCAACAATCTCAAAGGTCTCTATCTCAATCATGGTCGATTCCATCTCCACATTCTGGAAGGTAATCTGGTCCGACTTGATAATCAGCCCGGTAATCATCACCGGTTTAAAACCAACAAACGTTGCTTTCAGGTTATACCTTCCCGGAGTGATCGGCTTAATCGTGTAGTTCCCATCAAAGTCAGAGGTTGTGCCGCCAGCCTGTGTTCCTCCAAGTTCCACGATAATATTGACAAAGGGGATGGGTTCCTTTGTGGTTTTATCGATCACTTTTCCCCTGAGGGTTCCCGACTGGGAGAATACAAGCGCGGATGTCGCGAGCACTAACCCAATAGTTAACAGTAGATTTCTGATCATACCATTGAAATTTTATGTTAGATTTTCTGTGTGTGTTGCGTGTGCCGTTAAAAGCGGGTAAAGGTAATAATAAAATATTTTATGCTCCAAAACTTTTTAGAACACCGGTGAACAAAATTTGATTTCGCTTAAATGTAGCGCGGATTCAGGACTTCGGAATAGATCACCGCTTTTCGCAGGTCAAAATCCTCATCAAAATCTGCCATCTGTTCATCCTCTTCCGAAAATGCAGGATGCACGCGATCCGGCTTAACTGTATCAACCCTGGCCCTGAGATTGTATTGTTGCTCAAAATAAGAAGCAGAAACCTCTTCCTCAATTTTCTCAAGGGATTCGTTCTCCGGAACAATTTTCTCAGCGCTCCAGGCTTCTACGGTATTGTTGTACTCCGGCTCATATTGTTCTTCTTCCGCTTCAACAATAAGTTCGGGCAACTTTACCTCAGCATCGAGCAATTCCTCAAGCAGTGAACGGCGCGGCGCAGCCTCGGGAACTTCGACCTGCCTGCGTTGTTCCTCCATCATACGCTTCTTCTGCTGTTTCTGCTTGTTGGTATACAGAGAGTAAACCACCCAGAGTATACCTATTATAATATAAAGAAAATCATCCATAGCAAATCGGTTTAATGCTTTATAACCTGTAAAAATAGGTAAAAAATCATAAGTTTTCAGGATTGATGAAATTTAGATTCAAAAATCTGATGATGGCCAAAAAGCGGAAATTATATGGCATCATCCTTAAAACGGGTTCTGCAAAATATTAACTTTACTGCCCCGTTATTACAATATGCTAACTCCTCTGAAGTGAAAAAAGTACTGATTATCTCTGCCATGCTTACGGCAACTTTGCTGCTGGGCTCATGTGACAAAGAAAATGAAAGGGATGAAATTCCCTATGTTTACGTGAATTTTGTGGTTTACCCCAATACACTGGACTTTATCCCTGTAGGAGATTATGCATACTTCAGCGGTGGGTATAAAGGGATAATCATCTACCGCCAGCTCAGCGACGATTTCAAAGTTTATGAAAGAGCCTGTCCACACGATCCGCTGGTCGAGAATGCCCGGGTATTTGTTGAAGAATCGGGGATCATAGCTATTGACACTGTTTGCGGTTCCAGGTTCCTGCTTACCGATGGGTCTCCCGTTGAAGGTCCGGCAACCATCGGGCTGAAACAGTACCGGACACGCTATGATGGTTTCTCCCTGCAGGTAATGAATTAGCACACCATCAGCCGGCATCATCATTAAAAAAAGGTTGCATGCCTGGCATGCAACCTTTTTTTATTGTAAATATGTTGTTCTTAATACCGGTAATGCTCCGGCTTGAATGGTCCTTCAACAGGTACGCCGATGTAAGCCGCCTGGGCCGGGGTCATTTTCGTAAGTTTCACGCCCAGCTGCTCCAGATGCAACCTGGCAACTTCCTCATCCAGTTTTTTCGGCAGACGGAAAACGCCGGTTTCATAATTGTTTTTCCACAGATCAAGTTGAGCCAGGGTCTGGTTGGAGAAAGAATTGCTCATTACAAATGAAGGATGCCCGGTGGCGCAGCCGAGGTTTACCAGGCGGCCTTCGGCCAGCAGAAAGATAGCGTTACCTGCAGCGAAAGTATATTTATCCACCTGGGGTTTGATGTTGGTGTGTACCACTCCGGGAGTGATGTTTAACCGGTCAACCTGAATTTCGTTGTCAAAATGTCCGATATTGCAGACAATGCTCTGATCCTTCATCTGCTGCATGTGGTCAAAGGTGATCACATCGCGGTTGCCGGTGGCAGTCACATAAATATTACCCTCCTTCAATGCATCTTCAAGGGTTGAGACCTCAAACCCTTCCATGGCTGCCTGCAGGGCACAGATGGGATCGATTTCGGTAACAATCACCCTGGCGCCGTAAGAGCGCATAGAGCGGGCGCAACCTTTGCCTACATCGCCAAAACCCAAAACTACAACTACCTTTCCGGCAATCATAACATCAGTCGCCCGCTTGATACCGTCGGCCAGGGACTCGTGACAGCCATAAAGATTGTCGAACTTCGATTTGGTAACTGAATCATTTACATTGATGGCCGGAAAGAGCAGCTCTCCGGCTTCCATCATCTGGTAAAGCCGGTGAACACCGGTAGTTGTTTCTTCAGATACCCCTTTCAATTCAGGTACAATCCTGTGCCAGCGCTGGTTGTCCTCTACATAAGCTTCCCTTAAAATCTTAAGAATCGCAGCTTCTTCTGCATTTGAGGTTTCTGCTTCAAGCAGCGAAGGATTTTTCTCGGCAGCAAAACCTTTATGAACCATCAGGGTGGCATCTCCGCCGTCATCCACTATCAGGTGAGGGCCTTTGCCATCAGGGAATGACAAAGCCTGCAGCGTACACCACCAGTATTCTTCAAGGGTTTCGCCCTTCCAGGCAAAAACAGGAATACCAATGCTTGCAATGGCTGCAGCTGCATGATCCTGGGTAGAGAATATATTGCAGCTTGCCCAGCGCACGTCAGCGCCCAGTTCAACCAGGGTTTCAATCAGTACGGCCGTTTGTATGGTCATATGCAGGGAGCCGGTGATACGGGCACCCTTCAGAGGTTTCTCAACTGCATATTTCCTCCGGATCGACATCAGACCGGGCATTTCTTTCTCGGCTATCTCTATTTCCTTGCGGCCAAATCCGGCAAGAGATATATCTTTTACTTTATAGGGAATGATCTCGGCAGTAATTTCTTTCATAACGGAATATGTTTGTTTTTAAGGGCTGCAAAGTTAAGCATTCTTTTCATTCAAAATGAACTGCATAAACATCAATTTCATCTTAATTAGAGCCTCCGCACCCGTTGATCTAAGATATTTGCGTATCATTGTATGCCATTTTTGATAGCATGTTATGACAGTCTATGAAAGAATAAATGAAAAGATGTTGCAGGGCAAAAAACAGCTTGCCGTGCTGATCGACCCAGATAAATCCGACAACAAAACACTTGAAGAAATTACGGCCAGATCAGCTGAAGGGGGTGTAGATTACTTCTTTGTCGGCGGAAGTTTACTCATCAGCAACAGAATGGATGAGTGTATCAAAATTCTGAAACAGGCCGGTAATATTCCGGTGGTTCTGTTTCCCGGAAACACCCTCCAGATGAGTAACAAGGCAGATTCCATCTTGTTTTTATCACTGATTTCGGGACGAAATGCCGAGATGCTGATCGGCAGGCATGTTATTGCAGCGCCTTATCTTAAACTCAGCAACCTGGAGGTGATCCCCACCGGCTATATGCTGATCGAAAGCGGAAGGCCCACCGCGGTTTCCTATATGAGCAATTCCGATCCCATCCCTTCCGATAAAAATGACATCGCCATCTGCACGGCCATGGCCGGCGAAATGCTGGGGCTGAAACTGATCTTTATGGATGCCGGCAGCGGCGCTCTGAATGCCGTTCATGAAAGCATGATCAGTCAGGTAAAACAAAGTATCTCCATCCCCCTGCTCGTCGGAGGTGGTATCCGAACCCCGGAAAAGGCGGCTGCAAGTGTCAATGCCGGCGCAGATCTGCTGGTTATCGGCAATGCCACCGAACACAATCCATCACTTATTGCCGAAATGTGCATTGCCATTGGTAAATAAAAAATCCGTTACTCAAATTTTTCAAACCCATGCTTTTTAGAAAACTACCCCTTTTCTCACTGCTGCTCTTTAGTTCACTTCTCTTTGCTCAGGATAAAATGCTTGTCCCTGAAGAGATTATGTCGAACCGCAATCTTTACCCGGGAGGCCTCTCCAACCTGCAGTGGAAAGGAAATTCAGGTTTTTATACCTGGCAGGACGGAAACAACCTGCTGCAGGGCAACCTGAAAAACGAAACAACCGACACCCTGCTCAAGACCAATGAATTCAATGATATTCTTGAAAAAGCCGGATTAAAAACAATTAAACGCCTGCCCTTCTTCTCGTGGAAAGATGAAACCACCCTTAGTTTCACCCTTGGCAATCAGTGGGTTGAATATCAGACTACCGGCAAACAGTTACAGGTAGTTAATACAGTGGATTCCCTGGCCGAAAATACCGATCCCGCCCCGGAAACCCGCTACATTGCCTATACCATCGGAAACAACCTTTACATAGCCACCGGGACAGGTCAGGTTGCCGTAACTGCTGATACGGATAAGGGTATAGTAAACGGGCAGTCGGTGCACCGCAATGAATTCGGCATCAGCAAAGGCACCTACTGGTCGCCTGACGGCAGGTTGCTGGCATTTTACAGAATGGATGAAACCATGGTGACGGAATATCCCCTGGTGGATATCACTGCAAGGGTTGCCGAAACCAACGATATCCGCTACCCCATGGCCGGCATGAAAAGCCATCACGTGACCCTGGGCGTTTTCAATACCGGAACCGGTAAAACCATTTTTCTAAAAACCGGTGAACCCGAAGAACAATACCTCACCAATATCGCCTGGAGCCCTGACGGGAAGACCATTTATATCGCCGTGCTTAACCGGGACCAAAACCACCTGTGGCTGAACCAGTACGATGCCGGCACCGGTGATTTCATAAGAACGCTGTTTGAAGAGAAAAACGACCGCTATGTTGAGCCGCTCAACCCCATGACCTTCCTCCCGGACAACCCCGGACAGTTTATCTGGCAGAGTCAGCGCGACGGTTATAACCACTTATATCTCTATAATACAGACGGCAAACTGATCAGGCAACTGACACAGGGTCCCTGGGTAGTTACCGGTTTGGAAGGTTTCGACGCTTCCGGCAAAGGACTTTTCTATACCTCAACGGCCGCCAGTCCGCTTGAAAACCGGCTTTATTACCTGGAACTTTCCTCCGGGAAATCCACCCTGCTCACCGGGCAAAAGGGAACGCACAACGTCAACATCCGGCCCGACGGCAGATTTTTCATCAGCCGCTACAGCAACCTGGAAACGCCTGCCCGGATCTATGCAGGCAACCTGAAAGGAAGAGAAGTAAAAAACCTGTTTACTTCCCCCGATCCGCTGAAAGATTACCTCCTTGGTGAAACCAGCCTCTTTACGGTGAAAGCGGATGACGGCACAGACCTCTGGTGCAGGATGATCAAACCCGCTTCCTTTGATCCGGCAAAGAAATACCCGGTCTTTATCTATGTTTACGGAGGTCCGCATGCCCAGCTGATTACCGAAAGCTGGCTCGGTGGCGCAGGACACTTTCTCAATTACATGGCCCAACAGGGATATGTGGTGTTTACACTCGATAACCGCGGCTCGGCTAACCGGGGATTTGAATTTGAAAGTACCATCCATCGCCGGCTCGGGGTTGTTGAAATGGCCGATCAACTGAAGGGGGTGGAATACCTGAAATCACTGCCTTATGTCGATTCCAGCCGCATCGGTGTCGATGGCTGGAGCTACGGCGGCTTCATGGCAATTACCCTCAAGCTGAAAAACCCCGGCGTGTTTAAGGTAACCACCGCAGGCGGCCCCGTTACCGACTGGAAATACTATGAAGTAATGTACGGGGAACGATACATGGACACCCCTGAACAAAACCCTGACGGTTACAGTGAAGCCTGTCTGATGAACCATATCGGTAAGCTGGAAGGCAAACTGATGATCATTCACGGCGCGCTCGACAATACCGTGGTGTGGCAGCAGAGTCTCCAATTCCTGAAAACAGCCGTCGAAAAGCAGAAACAGGTGGATTATTTTGTCTACCCCACCCACGAACACAATGTCAGGGGAATCGACCGGGCGCACCTGTTCAGGAAACTGGCCACCTACTACAACGAAAATCTCTGATTTTACGTAAATTCGAAAAAGCCTGTAACCTGACGTACACAAGTTGCAGGCTTTTTTTCAATTTAATCCGTTCACTTTCCCATTGACCTGAAATACAGTTCAAGCAATTGCGCTGCAGCCTGATAAGGGGTCATCTGATCGGCCAGCATTTTGTGCTCTACTTGTCTGAGGGCGGTTTTTATTTCCGGATTAAGATAGAAATGATCATGCAGCCGGTGGTCTATGCTGTCGATCATGATCTGCTTTGACTGCTGCTGGCGCTTAAGGCGGAAATAGCCGTTGGCCTGGGTAAAGCGGTTGTATTCCGTGATGGTATCCCACACCCCCGGTATGCCATCACCCGTAAGCGAAGAGCAGGTAATTGCCGGAGGCGACCAGCCCGATTCGGGCAGGGGGAACAGGTGGAGTGCATTTTTAATTTGCGTACAGGCAATCTGCGCCCTGGTTTTATTGTCGCCGTCGGCTTTATTCACGGCAATGGCATCGGCCATTTCCATAATCCCGCGTTTGATGCCCTGCAGTTCGTCGCCGGCACCGGAGATCATCAGCAGCAGGAAGAAATCAACCATGGAGTGCACGGCAATTTCTGACTGGCCGACTCCCACCGTCTCAACGATAATGGTGTCAAACCCGGCGGCTTCACAGATAATAATGGTTTCCCTGGTCTTACGTGCCACACCGCCCAGCGAGCCAGCCGAAGGAGAAGGCCGGATAAATGCGTTGGGGTGGGTCGAAAGCCCTTCCATCCGGGTTTTATCGCCCAGAATGCTGCCTTTGGAACGCGAACTGCTGGGATCAATGGCCAGTACCGCCAGCTTGTGACCGTTACCGGTCAGATAAGTGCCGAGGGCTTCAATAAATGTACTCTTTCCCGCCCCCGGAACCCCGGTTACACCCAGGCGTACCGATTTACCGGCATGCGGCAGGCAGCGGGCGATAATCTCCTGGGCCAGCGCCTGATGCTCAGGCAAAGCACTTTCAACAAGGGTAATTGCCTGACTGAAAAGGGTACGGTTAAAGTTCAGGATCCCTTCCATAAACGCTTCCACAGAAGGTAATTGTTTGCGGGTCCTTTTAAACCTGGTTACAGCAGTTTCATTCAGTACCGGCGGCTGTGGAATCCCTTCCTGAACCTTGAGGGCAGAATCGAAAGACTCCTTTTCATGCTTTTTTTTCATTTCCATGTCGAAATATTCTGATAAACCGGCCATGCGATACATAGCCGGCCGTTGCTAACATCAAACAACCGAAGCCCGGAAGTGTTCCTGAAAACACCGGCTTCAGGACATGACAAAGTTAGGTAATTCAGAAGCCGTAATTCCAAACGCGGCCCCCGAGTTATCACCGCAAAATCAACAAACCGGCCGAACAGTCCATTATGGTTAACCTTCATATTGAAGTACAGATAACTAAGTGACCGCCTGATTACAATTAACAACTTTGCAGGTTGATACTTTGGGTTATTCGATAAATACTATGCAGGTTTCATGCCACCACGAATGCCATCAGGCAAATAAAAACCAAATATTTGTAAGAGATAAAGTATATAGTCGGGTTAAAGGTTTGTCCCTCAAAATGTGACTCGTTGGAACTATGTAAAAAAACAGTTTCACAGAGCTTGCTGAGGTATCACTGTGAAGAATACTATACTCCGTGAGCCTCAGTGACTACTCCGTGAATCTCTGTGAAACAATTATCTACACGGAGGTCACCGAGGCATCACAGAGCAACACAGAGAAGATTATTAAACACTGTGACCCCATTAGTGAAAATCTTTCACAATTACACTGCGGAATACAAAGTTTATCTTTAACTCCGGTACTTCAAATAACGAATGACCCAATATTATCCGGCCGGGCACAAAAAAACAGGAAAATTTATCGATTTATTTAAAAACATCGTAAATTTGCAGCCCCGAACAAAAAACTCTCCGTAGCTCAGTTGGTAGAGCAAATGACTCTTAATCATTGGGTCGAAGGTTCGAGTCCTTCCGGGGAGACACAAATTAACGCCCGTTTCTTCACCGAAACGGGCGTTATTTATACAAGCCAGCTTATATCTTCACGACTTTTCCCGTAACCGTCCCTTTTCCGGTTTGGAGGCGGCAGAAATAAAGTCCCGGTGCCAAATGCCGGATATCGGGGACAATTGAATTGATCCCAGCCTGGCAATTCTTTTTTTTCATTTGAAAAACCTGACGGCCCCGGGTATCCAGAATTTCAATATCAACGCATCCTGATTCAGCCAGTGAAAATGATATCCCGAGACTTTCTTTAAAAGGATTCGGGATAAATGATAACAGCGGAGGAATCTGCATTTCGCCGCTTGCCACGAGACAGGCATCAAGCACTTCGGTTTCGCTGTTGCATCCCGTGGCATTCCCGTATATAAAAGCATTATCAGGGTAGAGTGACAGGAAATTACATACACTATGCACATCACAAGTACCGAGCGCATCGTTGTACCTGACAACAAGGCTGTTCAGCTCATGCGGATTAATGCTGTCAAGTCCCGAAAGACTGGAAAGGGAGGTATTATATGCGATGAACAGGTGACCATGCACGGTTCGCAATCCGGATAATCCATCCAAACTGACCAGGTCAGGATTTCCGGAATCCAGATTCAGTATCTTTTTACCTATAATCAGATCACCTCCAATGGTAACCAGGTTTTGAAGCCCCTCCAGGGTTTCAAGCCCCTGATTTGATTTGATCTCCACGTTCCCGTCAACTTCAGCTATTCCTTCAAGTCCGGTAAGATTCACCAGACTCTGATTTCCGGTAACACGCAAATTTCCGGGCTGCAATGTACTTTTTAGCTCACCATCCCTAAATCTTGCATCAGATGTGGCATGCCTTAACCGCTTAACACTTTCAAGACCATGTAACCGTTTTAAAGCCAGATTATCATTAATTTCTAAAGACCCGTTGACATCTTCAAGTCCCTGAAGGCCATTCAGATTGACCAGACTTCTATTTCCACTGATGACCATTCCGTTACCCAGATACATCAGGCTTTCTATACCCGAAAGATCTGACAATGAATTATTTCCTGAGATACTTAGTGTCCCGTCAACAGAAACCAGATTGTCCAGACCATTAAGATCTGCAATGTCTCTGTTATTGTGTAATTCAAGATTGCCTCCCACTGAGATCAGACCACCAAGCCCTGTGAGTTCCGTCAGCCTGGTCCCTTGTATCAGTATTGAATTGTCCACCCGGCCAAGCCGGCCCAAGCCGGATAGATTGGTCAACATGCTGTTACTGATAATTCTTAACGAATTTCCTATAATACTCAGGCTGTCAAGTCCGGCCAGACTGCCAAGAAAATTATTACTTTCCAGTTCCAGTGTTCCGCCAATCTTCTTCAAATGGCCAAGGCTGCTGATATCCGAAAGGCCCTGGCAATTATTGATGCTTAAATTTCCTCCGATGGAATCAAGATTGTGTAGTCCTTGAAAATTTTGCAACCCAGCGCAGTTTTCAATATAAAGTGATCCCTGAAAGTACTGATACTGCTCCATTCCTTGCAGATCAGGCAGGGAGGGATTGTTTATCAATGTCATTGTCTGCGCTATCGCAGGCAAGGAACTCATCCCGGAAAGGCTAGCGAGTGAGGTATTGTTTCCGATATAAAATTCCCTGGCAAAGCGCAGAGAATCAAGGCCGGTAAGATCACCAAGCTGACTGTTTCCTGTAATCCGGAGTTCACCGCCGACAGAATCAATATGATGAAGTCCGGTAAGATTACTTAACGAGCCATTATTTTCTATGTAAAGCGCGCTGTTGACAACAGAAAGGCCTTCCAGGCCCGTGAGCGAGCCCAATGCTGGATTTCCGGCAACCGACAGGTATTCACCCAGTTGAGAGAGACTTACCAAAGATGAAATATCCACAAGAACAGGATTTCCCAACCCTGTCCCCGATCCACCGATCCCCAGACTACCACCGATGTAAGTCAGGCTATTCAATCCGGCAAAACTGATCAGACTTGAATTCCTGTCTATGTATAAAGACCCTCCGATTGATTCAAGATTCTCCAGTCCGGACAGGTCCGTCAGCAAGGTATCAGCTAAAATCCACAGATTTCCATTGATATTTGTCAGGCTTTCCATTCCCGCCAGGCTGGTCAGACTGGTTCCAATAAGCTCAGGGCCAAACGGATATATGTTATGCTTAATAAAACCAATATTGAATTCCCAGGTAACATTCTGAAGGCTCCCCAGCCCAGTAAGATCTGACAGTCCATTGCCTCCTATCCTTAATGTTGACATTGAAACAACATTATCAAGCCCGGTTAATGCAGCAAGTGCAGGATTATGACAGATTTCCACCTGCCCAAGCTGCGGACCCAGCGTCGATAAATCTGAAATATCCTGAAGTACAGGATTATTACTAATGGAAAGTCCTCCTGCACCCAGGGTATGCAGTCCCTGCAAACCATTCAGGTTTAAAAGGCCGGCATTTTCTAAAATCCATAAAGAGCCTCCGATTGAATCAATGTTCTGGAGTCCGTTCAGATCCGGTAGGAGGCTGTTTCCCTGTATAATCAGGGATCCCCAAATACAATTGAGCTGGATCAGTCCATTGAGGTTGGTAATCTGGGATCCATAACTGCGGATGGTTACATCGCCCTCAACCACTGAACAACCGGGAAAATTTACGGAGAAATTATCAACCGAAGCCTGGTTTGAAAAGATAATACCTTGTGGATTACAGTTTTGCGCATTCAGGAGTCTCAAACTAAAAAACAACACCAGGGCACCATAAAGAACCTTTTTCATAAATAAATGCATTAGTAAGCAGGAATAATTATATGTTAATACTCATTAAAATGCTTCCCTCCGGAAACCCTCAAAATCACCGGGATAATCCCATTCTCATATCACTTTATGATCATACGCGCCTGCACTGCTCACATAATTTAATAGCTACGATTTACTAAAGCAGGCCACTCCTGAATCCCACTGCAATATACAAAAAACCGGCTTTAGAGAATATATTTATAAAAATAAAATCAGGAGAAAAAAAATATTCCCGGGTTTTGTCACACCAAACCAGGGAAATTATTACTTTTGCAGCCCTGAATCATAAAAGTTCCCTCGGGATGTAGCGCAGCCCGGTAGCGCGCTTCGTTCGGGACGAAGAGGCCGCAGGTTCGAATCCTGTCATCCCGACCAATAACCAAGCCTGCTTGTTATTTCCAGGCAGGCTTTTTGCCACTTTAGCTCAGTCGGTAGAGCAGCTCATTCGTAATGAGCGGGTCGGGGGTTCGAGTCCCCTGAGTGGCTCACAAGCCGGATAACTTTCCGGCTTTTTTATTCCCCATAAACGAATTTAAGAAAAATAATGGCAGAGCAGTCGCGTCGAGCAAGGCTTGACGAGACGGGGGTTCGAGTCCTCCTTTAGGCGCAGTCTGTGATACCATCGAAAATCACAAATCAACTATTTCACCGTTTGTCGCGGCCTGCGACTACGTCGTAAATTTCATCAGGCCGCTTTTTTCTCCGGAAAGAGCAGTGAAGCGCCAATACTTACGCCAAGAATAATCAGAATGATATACAGGGAGTGCGCGGTGGTAAAACCAATTTCCTTCAGCCAGTGATGTATCAGCATTTTAACACCTATAAATACCAGTAAAACGGAGAGACCGGTCTTTAGGTAACGGAAGATGCCGATGATATTAACCACCATAAAAAACAGCGCCCTTAGTCCAAGAATGGCAAAAACATTTGAAAAGAATACTATATAAGGATCCTTGGTTACAGCAAATATTGCCGGTATGGAATCCACGGCAAATATCAGGTCGGTAAATTCAATAACCATCAGAACGATAAACAGGGGCGTAATATATCTTTTGCCATTCTTGCGGACAAAGAAATGCTGCCTGATAAATACAGGATATACAGGAAGATACTTCGCAGCAAACCTTACCACCGGATGGGTGGCGGCATCTATTTTTTCTTCACGGTTGCGTGTGATAAACATTTTCACCCCGGTAAAAATCAGCAAAGCGCCGAAAAAATAAAGCACCCATGCAAACTGTTGTATGATGGCAGAGGCAGAGAAAATAAAGGCAAACCTGAGTACAATGGCTGCCAGGATTCCCCAGAACAAAACCCGGCGGTAATACCGTGGTTCGACGCCAAAAGCATAAAATACCATGACCATGACGAAAATATTGTCGACCGATAAGGCCTTCTCGATCAGATAACCGGTAAGAAATTCCAGGGCAAGGTTATTCTTGTAAATCCTCAGTGCTTCAGGGTAAGCCAATCCTTCGATTTTCACCGGATGGCTATACTTCGATACCAGATGCTGCAGGTCCTGAACCGTACCTTCACTGCCCAGATGTATCCACTCGCCATGGGTGATCAGCAGCACATAAAATCCCAGCGAGAAAGCGATCCAGAGCATAGTCCAGAAAAGAGCTTCCCTGAAAGGAATCACATGGTTCCTCCTGTCGAAAACGCCAAGATCGAGGAGCAATACCCCGGAAATGATTGTTATGAAAACAGAAAAAAATATCAGCTCACTGTGATTCATCAGGTATCTGAAGGTTTGGATAAGCAAAAGTAGTGCTATGACAACTAATATGTTTAAAAAGCAGAAATTAATTCTGAAACAACAATCAAAAAATACCTTCACCCGCTTTGTAACAAAAACTTTCTAATTTTGAGCACTTTTTCGACTGAACCAAAGCCGATGAAAAAGCTGAATACACTTTTCAGACTGCCGGAAAAACTCATAAAACTTCAATAATATGACTGTTTTCACAGAATTAAACCCTAACCCGCTGGTTCAATACCTGAATAAAGCTGCGGAAGAATTCACAAAAGCTGACCTCATCAAGTACATCGAAGACCATAATATCGAAATGGTCAACTTCAGGTACACCGGAGGAGATGGCCGCCTGAAAACCCTGAACTTTGTCATCAGTTCGCGCGATCATCTTAACTCCATCCTGACAACAGGCGAAAGGGTCGACGGATCAAGTCTTTTCCCGTTTATACAAGCCGGATCGAGCGATCTTTACGTTGTTCCGCGTTACAGGACCGCATTTGTCAATCCCTTCTCGGATGTCCCTGCGCTTGACATTCTTTGTTCGTACTACAATAAGGATGGCGAACCCCTCGAAAGCTCCCCGGAATACATTCTGCGCAAGGCACACAAGGCCCTGAAGGAAAAGACCGGATACACTTTCAATGTAATGGGCGAACTGGAATATTATGTGATCAGCGAAGAAGAAGAAGACCTCTTCAGGGCTGTTGACCAGAAAGGGTACCACGAATCCTTCCCCTTCGCCAAATGGGAACTTCTGCGTACCGAGGCGATGACCGCAATGGCCAAAGCCGGCTGTCTGATTAAGTACGGGCATTCTGAAGTTGGAAATTTTTCTCAGGACGGGAAATTATACGAGCAGAACGAGATTGAATTTATGCCTACCAATCTCGAGGAAGCTGCCGATCAACTGGTGATTGCCAAATGGATACTTCGCTCACTGGCATACAAATACGGGGTCACCGTAACCTTTGCACCAAAAATTACCGTAGGCAAGGCCGGAAGCGGATTACACATTCACACCAAGCTTGTTAAAGACGGTAAAAACCAGATGGTGGAAAATGGAAAGCTAAGCGACACAGCGCGCAAGGCCATAGCCGGATACCTCGAACTGGCTCCCTCGCTTACTGCATTTGGAAATTCCAACCCCACCTCATATTTCAGGCTTGTGCCGCACCAGGAAGCGCCCACCAACATCTGC
>JAMLHF010000056.1 GCA_023957275.1 Lentimicrobium sp.
GCGGTCGGGTGTAATAGTGGTAATGATTACCGTCTGGCTTCCTTTTCTGCGGCCCCCGGTGGAAGTCAGCCTTCCACATGCAGATAGTCCGGATCTCCCGCATGTAAGGGACTTGCACCCTCCGGAAATTAATTACGCTTGTTTTAATACTCCGGGAAAATAAATTTGTATTTTTAACCTTATTCCGGCGCGTACAACAAGTGTGCGCTACTGCTCATGCAGGGCGCACACAGTACCTTCAGGAAATTGGCGGTTAAATGGTTAAATGAAGCTTTGTGCTTCGTATCAGGTTTTTCGATGGTAGTCAGTTTAGTGCTTCGGAATCGGCAATTTCCAGTAGCTGCAAACCGTTGGTGCAACCATGCGAAACGCCTGCTATAAACTAAAAAGCAATGACAATGAAGACGATTAAGAAAACAATCTTGCCAATTCTGATAGCAACAATCTGGATTAGCATATCCGAATTTGTCAGAAATGAGTTTTTGCTAAAATCATTTTGGACAGACCATTATGAAAGTATGGGATTGAATTTTCCATCCGAACCGATTAATGGAATAATATGGGGAATATGGTCATTATGTTTTGCCATCAGCATATATATTTTTGCCAAGAAGTTTACATTGATACAGACAACCTTTATTGCATGGTTTGTCGGGTTCGTTTTTATGTGGCTTGTGATTGGCAATCTGAATGTTTTACCGTTTGGAATTTTACCTTTTGCAATCCCGTTAAGTATTTTAGAAGCATTTCTGGCTTCTTTAATCGTTAAAAAGGTAAAAATATAACAGAATTGGATTTAATGATTGACCTACCTGAAAACCCTGAGAGACAAGGGCCAGGCAGTGAAAAAGACACACTGAAAGCACTTGGTTTTTTGGAATTTTCTTCCGGCAGAAAAGTAAAATAGCCGGTATTGGTTGCGGTTCAGGTGGACAAACCAATACTTTGGCTGAAAATTTAATCGGACAAATAACAGCAGTTGACTTGTTCCCGGAGTTATTGAATGAACTCAATGAGAAATCTATAAATCAGGATTGACGGACAAAATCGTTACCCTTGAAAAATCAATGGACGATTTGCCTTCAAAAAAAATGAATTTGACCTTTTATGGTCAGAAGGTGCGATTTATAACATTTGTTTTGAAAACGGGCTGAAATAATGGAAAGACTATTTGAAAGCCGGTGGCTATCGGGCTGTGAGTGAGATTACCCGGACAACCCGATCACAACCCCGGGAAATTGAAGAATTCCGGAAAGAGGAATATCCTGAAATTGATGTTGCTTCCACTAAAATCATGAAACCGGAAAGCAATGGTTATTCACATACAGGATAATATATTTCAGCCAAAACAGTTGGATGGAGAACAATTACAAACCAATGGAGGCAAGATTTGAGGCTTATCTTAAACAAAACGACAATTCAGAACTTTCAGGAAAAGCAGTTGATGACAATAATGCCGGGATTGATTTGTACGAAAAATTCATGGACTATTACAGCTACGGGTTTTATATAGCAAAGTAATTACAGGACAAGAAATTGCAGCACAATGTAAAGTATATAGCAAACAGGCGTGAAAATAGTAAATTCAAGGGTTGTAGCCCGTTTCAACTAAATCCCGTTTTGACAGGTCTGAAGCCCGCAATCGCCTGACTGCCTTCTACTTACCGATACCCAATCAAACAATTCAATAGCAATCACCTAAATATTACAAGCACATATCCTTATGGAAAGCAAACTAATCAGGTTTTTGCAGGATCGGAAAACACCGTGAATCTGCTTCAGATGGAACCGGAGCAGGAAGGTATTCCGGCAAACGTGGTCAAAGAGTATGAGCAGTCCGGCTTCAGGGGATTTTCAACAGGTGCGCCCTATTCGGCAGATATGTAAATACCTGGCAAGACCTTGAAAAAGCAGAACCCATTTTAAGGGAATTCCTAAAACAAACAAAATGTAACATTCACCGGCCATACCCCGTATCCGTCCGCCACCGTGCATCCCTTCAAACTTATTATTAAATTCGCGTGCCATACCGCGCCTGTAACCGGCTGAGCAATAGCCCTGCGGCGGATTGCTCCGGAAAGCCGGCGCGGCTTGTAAAACCTGACAGTCAATCGTTCCGGAAGTGAATGCAAAAGAAAAAAGCAGACAGGAATACACGGCAAGAATAAACAGGGTAACAGACTACATCGAACGGCACCTGGACGAGGCCATTACCCTTGACAGCCTTGCGCAGATTGCCTGTTTCTCCCCCTTTCATTTTCACCGTATCTTCTCAGCCCTGACAAATGAAACGATTAATACTTTTATTCAGCGGAAACGCGTTGAAAAAGCGGCCCGGCAGCTTGCCGGTGACGAAAATATTTCCATCAGCGAAATCGCAACCAATTGCGGGTTTGGCAGTGCAGCCCATTTCAGCCGGACATTCCGGAAACATTTTGGCATGACTGCCAAAGAATTCAGGGAAACTGAAAAAGCAATCTTTACAAAAGACGGGGTATATTTCAGCAAGAATGGTCAACGAACCCGCAAGATAAATCAACGGTGTCAGGAGTTGAAAGGACAACTTTGCAGTGATAATTCCAAACAGTTTAATCACTCAGATTTTGTAATTATGGACACAAAAATTGAAATCAGGGAAATGCCTGAAATCAGTGTTGTTTACTGCAGACACACAGGTCAGTTTAACCAGATCGGGAAAGCTTATGAAAAGCTGATGAAATGGGCGGGTCCGCGGGGCCTGTTAAATTTCCCGGAGACAAAAACAGTCACCGTTTATCACGATGATCCGGCCATCACCGCGATTGAGCAGGTCAGGCAAAGTGCCTGCATTACCGTTGACAGAGATGTAAAGGTTGACGGCGAAATCGGCAGCATGAAACTTGAAAGCGGCAAATATGCCGTCGGTCACTTTGAAATTGATGAACACGGATTTGAAAAAGCCTGGAACACAATGTGCTTATGGTTTACCGAAAGCGGATATCAGCCCGGAGACGGCTATCCGTATGAATTATACTACAACTCGCCGGAAGAAGACGCGCAACGCAGGTTTGTCCTGGACATCTGCATTCCGGTAAAAACCCTGTAGTTCCTGCCCGGACAACAAAAACCCCAACAGCGCCGCGGAGGTTTTCTCCGTCGCGCTGTTTTGCTTTACCCTATACCCTTAATAACCGGCCGGATTCGCTCCGGAATGGGCGGCCTGCTTTAACCAACAATATTCATCTCAGAAAAGAATACTGCGGGTTTCACGAAATATTTCCGGCATATGGGTTTCTTTTGTAATTTTAGGGGGTAATAAGCTCCTTGTAACATAGATAGAAATAAAGAAAATGGAAGAGGGGCAGATGATTGTAAATAATTAAATGACTAATTTGTTGAGTATATTTACAAATTATACACAATGCAAACACAACGAATGCGTTTAATAAAAATTGAAAAGTGGAAATATTCCGGAATTCAGGGCGTAGTTAATTTTCGCAAATGGTAAACCAATAATAGCTAATTAAAAATAGTCTTAAACTGAAAAGAAACATGCTATGAAAAAAATGCTGCTATCTGTCCTCATGTCTCTCAGCTGTGTTATATATGCTCAAGACGAACCATATATCAGTATTACTTCGACAGAAGATTACGTTGAGCTTATTAATCCAATATCAGTAAATGATGGAGAAATCTGGAGCAGTAATAGCATCTATCTTCTGAATTTCGATTTTGATTTTAATATTTTCGATCAAACTTTTTCTTCGCTGGTTGTGGAAGCCGGTGGAGGCATTTCTTTTCCAAATAGTGGATACAAATCTATTCAGGTTTATCATACGCCATTTGGCGGATATTTGCTTAAAGACAAAGGTGAAGACACATCTATTTCTAATATCGATTATGAAGTAATTGGAGATGAAGGGCATAAAATAATTAAAATTCAATGGAAGAATGCTGGATTTAACCAATGGTTCTCAACAAGTGATACTGCTGATTATGTCAATTTCCAAATTTGGATTTTTCAGGAGGATGCGCATATAGAACTTCACTTTGGATCAAATCAAACTGATGAGGGAACATATGGTTATCCTCTGTCTCCCGGACCAAGCATCAAATTTGCTTTTGATACTTGCAGCAACATTTTAAGCTATTATAATGCTCCAGATGATCCTCTATATGATTTTTTTAATATGTGTATACCAAATTATTCATTTATTGTCGGAACACCTTCATCAGGAATTACTTATTCAATTATACCAACATCTCAGTCATGTCTTCCAGAGGGCATTACATTTGAATATCAATCAGAAATAGATAGTTTTCAAATCAATTACCCATCATGTACAAATATTTCAGGAGATGTATTAATCTTAGGTAGTGATATCACGAATTTAAACGGATTGAGCGTTTTAACTCAAGTTCAGGGAGATTTAGATATTGGTTCGGATAATTATGGAAATCCTTATCTAACTGATATAACCGGACTTGGAAATTTAACAACGATTGGCGGGCGACTTTATGTTTCTAATAATTCCGCTCTTAGCAGTATAAGTGACTTCAATATTACATCCATAGGCACAGGCTTAGTCATAATGAAAAATAACTCCTTAACCGATTTGCAAGGTTTGGAGAATGTAACACATATCGACAGCTCACTAATAATTTCTGAAAACAGCCGGTTAACATCTTTAGAAGGACTCAATAATTTAACAAGTACAGGGGATGGTGTTAAATTATATTCTAACGAAATCTTAAATAATCTTACAGCACTAAATAACTTGACATCAATTTGTGGTAAGTTATCGATTAGTTGGAATGATTCGTTAACTAATTTAAATGGGCTTGACAACATTAATGAAAATTCAATTAGTGATCTGGAAATTTACGATAACCATTCTTTAACTACATGCGAAGTTCAAAGCATTTGTGACTACTTATCAAATCCCAATGGATCCATTGATATTCACGACAATTACAATGGCTGCCGCACCCAATCTGAAATTGAAGAAGCATGTTCTGTCGGAACATCAAATACAATTGTTAATAATGACTTTATAATTTTTCCTAATCCTGCAAAAACAGAAATTTCGATTGGCAATGGTAACAACCTTGAAGAATGTACAATATTTAACCAATTCGGTCAAAAATTATTACACCAGACTTCTCCAATTAATAAAATTGATGTCTCAAGACTAAATCAGGGAATTTACATTGTTGAATTAGATGCGAATACAATGAAAGTCAGGAAGATATTGATAATAATTGAATAAAGCACAGTGTACAATCGGACAGACGACCGGTGAGCCATAAGCCCACCGGCGCGTCCCGTAGCCCCTGCCTTCTCTGCAGCGGGGTAAGAACCAACGGCAAAGCCGGATACGGTAAAGCTGAAGGCGTTTTTTTAAGGCCGCTAGCAGATTCAATCCAGACAGCAATACCGTTGCCTGGTGCAGGATGCTGAAAAACATCCTGACAGTCGCGCCAAAGACGGGACAGAATGCTTAAACAGCGGGACAAAAAATGTCCAGAATTTCATTGAATATTTTTGACATATGGCTTCCTTTTGTAATTTTCGGGCGTAATAAGCTCCCTGAAATACCAGATAGAGTTATTGGAAACGGCAAGGGGGCGAATGCCATAGTGAATTACCGGTGATTTTATTGAAGTTATTTACTCGTTAAACGCATTTTAAACACACATATCACTCCTGGAAACTATAAGAAAATACGGACAATTCCCATTTCAGGTTGGCCTTTTACACGGGGGACCTGGAGCATCCGGAGAAATGCAACCTGTTGCTGAGAACTTATCGAAAGATTTGGGGATTTTGGAGTTTCTTCAGACAGAAAAATCGATCAATGGACAGATAGAAGAATTGCATAACCAACTGACTTCAAGTGCTGATTTGCCTGCAATATTGATTGGATATTCATGGGGAGCATGGCTTGGATTTTTGTTTGCAAGCAGATACCCGGATTTAATAAAAAAACTTATTTTAATTAGCTCAGGAGCATTTGAAAGTAAGTATAATAATGACTTGATGAATATCCGGTTGAACAGACTGAATCCGCATGACAGAAAAGAAGCTGAGCGATTACTTTCATACATCAATTCGGATGGTTCAAACAATGAAATGTTGAAACATTTTGGCAAACTAATGGCTATTGCCGATTCTTATGATTCCCTGCCCGCGGATAATGATCCGGTGGATTTTGACCTGACAATTTATCAGTCAGTATGGGCAGAAGCATCAAGATTGAGAGAAGCAAACGAATTGATAAATTGTGCTGATAAAATAAAGTGTCCTGTTGTGGCATTTCACGGAGATTATGATTCACATCCAATAGATGGTGTAGAGAAGCCATTATCCGATAAGCTAAGGGATTTTTTAGAATGATTCGGATTAAAAAATGTGGACACACACCCTGGAAAGAACGATATGCAAAAGATTTGTTTTTTAAGACTTTAAGGAATGAATTATGTTTGACAGCGAACAGAAGATAAATATAAAAGCGCTATAAGACGTAATAAAGCTAAAAATTAGTCCTGATGGTATGCAAAGGTTATCTCTCCCGCTTCAATTTCGTTTTATTCTGAAAATGACGTTCCTCGCATTCCTTTTCCGGCCATATTGCCACTATCATCCAACCACCCCTTGAATCAATCAATACAACTATCTTAATCTCCTATGCAAAAAGTCACCCTCTACTTCCTCGAAAGGCCCGATATCAAAATCAACATTGAACTCTATTTTAACGGAAGCGGGCAGTTGATCCTCGACGGGTATGATATCGGTAAATCGGTAAAATATTTTGGGGCGATTCGGATTATGAATACACCATCACCATTGAGCCAAAGGAGGTAATGAAACTCTATGAAATTTTCAGCCTGGAGCCGGACAACCGGGAGGCTTTGCTGGAGACCATAAAAGATCGTTTTGGAGTAAACGAGGCTTACACACTTTTGAAGAGTTTCTAAAGTCCCACGGAATTGATTACAGCGGTTTTACCTATATCTGAAAGATCCAATGCCTGCATAAGATGAGGAGGCCTGGCTGGGTGCGTTAATTTGAAAAAAACTTGCTTTTGTCTTAGAATACTATCGGGATCGTGGCATAAGGATTTAAGGATTCAAAAATTCAAAAAATCAAAAAAATTTGTGGGTTTCCGTGTTCCGATTGCTATCGGAACCGTACTTTGGTGGCAAATTAATTCGTGCATTCGTGGCTGAAAAAATTCAAGGATTCAAAGATTATTTCGGTGGTTGAGCGGCGGTGGTCGAGCGGAGCCGAGACCAGCCGATATTCAAAGATTAGCTCCGCTGAGCTCCCTTCGGTCGGTTCAAAGATTCAAAAGATTCAAAAATTCAAAAATTCAAAAATTCAAAGATTCAAAGATTCAAAAAAATCTGTGGGTTTCCGTGTTCCGATTGCTATCGGAACCGTGCTTTTGTGGCAATTTAATTCGTGTCCCGTTGGCTATGCGGCAGCAGCCGGGTAGTAAGCGATCGTAATTCCTGAGTTTCCATGACAAAACATCCTTCCGGTTACATCCATCAACCTATTTATGAACATATGTTCGGATATTTACTGATATTTCTCAGTCAGGGCCGGATTTTGCGTTTTCTTTTAATCTAAAATATTACTTTTGTAGCAGCCGGGCTACCGACAACAGTACCGGGCCGATGACATGAACAAATCCGTATATACAAGAAGAGCAGGAAAAGTTGCCGTTCTGGCGACCGCTTTCCTTGTTTTCTGGATTTATCTCGGCTCGCTGATCAACTTCCATCAGCATCATATCTGGGGGCGGAACCTGATCCCCAGCGGCATCCTGAGCAAGCGCGAGGAAACCATTACGGTGGCGCAGGACCTGCCATCGGTCGATTTTCTTCAGTCACCCGATCTCAACACCCAGGAGTGTGAATTCCTCCTTAAACCACAGTTTTCAGGGCATTCACTTCCCGAATACTACCCGCAATCCTTCAGCATCAGCGGCATCCCCGCTGCCCATGGATTGCGCGGCCCGCCATCCGTCCGCTGATTTTTCTGCATTACCATCATTATCCTGACGTGGCGCGGATTTCGCCATATCGCATTATTCCCTTTTAAAATCACCATAAGATGAAATCTTTCAATGCACTCATTATATCACTGACCTTACTTTTCGCTTCATTCTCCGGCACATTGCAGGCCCAGACGACGCACACGGCCTCCATGGGAAACCATTATGTAAATGAAGTCTTCTTCTCCCTCACCAACGGAGAAGTCAGGACTTCGCCCAGGAACCTCTGGGATATCGCCTTTTTCACCCCTGCTTTCAGCGCAGGCATCATTGTGAACGACGGCGCCGGGGTAGCGCTTTACACCTACCCGAATGCGGGCATCAGCGGCTGGGAAACCTTCGACACCACCGGCATGGCCTCGTGGAAAAGACTTTACAACAACACCACAGACTTTGAAGACGGCGCGTTTAACCGCAATGCCCTCGGCCATCCCGATTACGGCTGGGGCATCTACAGCATGACCAGCCACGATGTGGTGGGCGATTCGCTCTACCTGATTGCCACTCCCGACGGCATGTACCGCAAACTGCAGATTGTCAGAAAAATATCAACCCAGAACAAGTACATCATCCGGTATGCCAATCTTGACGGCAGCAATGACCAGACCGACACCCTGGAGGTAACGCCCCACATCACCAAACAGTTTATGGCCTTCTCCTTCGCCAACGGCATTGTTGACCGCGAACCGGATGCCGCCGACTGGGACCTTCTTTTCACCCGTTACAATGCAGTGGTTCAGAACACATACTACCCCGTGAACGGTGTGCTTACCAGGAAAGGCCATACCGTAGCCGAAGCGCATCCCGTAGCCCCCGACTTCACCGACTGGACCGATCTGACATTCTCACCCGATGCCGATATCATCGGTCATGACTGGAAAACCATCAACATGTCGACCTTCCAGTGGGAAATCACCGATTCCCTGGCCTATTTCGTGCAGACGGACAACGGATCGGTTTACAAGGTGGTGTTTGAAGCCTTTTCCGGTTCATCCACCGGCACCACCACCTTTACGGTTCAGGCAATTTCAACGGCCTCAGCCCCTGCGTTTGAACTCAGCGGGGTAAATATCTATCCCAACCCGGCAGGAGATTATTTCAGGATCACATTCAGCAGTCCGCTCAGCAACGCGTCTGCGGTGCTCTTCGACCTCAGCGGAAGGGCGGTGGCACAACAGTCGCTTGGCAATGCCCTTTCGGGAGAGATCGGTCTCGACGGCGTGGCCCGTGGCAGCTATATCCTGCGCATCACCAGTGAAACCGGCACATTATCGCGCAAAGTGATTGTAAGATAATGGCGGGATTCCGGATACTGATTACGGCAATGATGCTGCTGCCGCTGATGGTGGCAGCGCAGGCGCCTCCTGTGCGGGTGGTTGACGCGCGCACAGGGGCTGCCGTTGCCTTTGCCCATGTTAAAGCCACCGAAACGGGGGCGAAAACTGCAAAATACTACCTGAGCGACGACGACGGGATGATCAGGCACAATCTGGTCCGGCCCACGGTTTTCCAGGTGAGTTATGTAGGTTACCAGACCTTCAGCGACACCCTGTTCCCCGGTGACGAAGCCATGATCAGGCTGTTGCCGGAAGTCTTCTCGCTCGACGAGGTGGTGGTCACCGCCCAGTACAACCCGGGCAGCGCCGACCGTTCGCTTTACCGCGTCAACGTCATCAACCAGCTGCAGCTGCGCAGGACCGCGGCCACCGATCTGTCGGGGCTGCTGCGCAACCAGATGAACGTGAGGTTCACCCAGGACGCCTCCCTGGGCACCGGCATGAGTCTGCAGGGGTTGTCGGGCGAGCATGTGAAGATTCTGGTGGACGGGGTGCCGGTGATCGGCCGCCTGAACGGAAGCATTGACCTGAGCCAGGTGAACCTGCAGAATGCCAGGCAGGTAGAGATCATCGAAGGGCCCATGTCGGTAATTTATGGCAGCAATGCCCTGGCCGGAGTGGTCAACATTATTTCGGGGGATATTCCCGGAAGATCGCTTACCGCCAATGCCGGCACATACCTTGAGTCGGTGGGGATTGTCAATTTCGACGGCGGCTTCAGCCTTAACCGGGGTAAAAATGCCTTCAGCCTGCAGGCCGGACGCAACTTCTTCGCCGGCTATTCACCGGCAGACGAAGGCAGGGCCAAACTATGGAAGCCCCGCAGGCAGCTCAATGCGGATGCAGGATACAACCTTACCCTGAAGAAAGCGGTGATCAAAACGAAGTTGAGCTATTTCGACGAACTGCTGCTGGTACGGGGCAACCTGCTCCCCCCCTACTTCGAAAAGGCCTTCGATAACCATTTTACCACCAGCAGACTCACCGCCAAGGCTGACATCACCACCCGCGGGCCCAATCCTTTCACGGCCAGCAATTCCCTTTCGTTCTACAACAGGGTGAGAACGTTATATTATAACGATCTGACCATTCCCGAAAAAACGCCCACCGAATACGATACCACGGGCTTTGGCTCCTTTCTGTCGAGGGCCATGTACACTTATCGCAGCACATCGGGACTGATCGGGATACAGGCGGGATACGATGCCAATGTGGAGTGGGCCACCGGTGAACGCACCGGCAATCAGCACCACCGGATCACCGATATTGCAGGCTTTGCCACCATGCAGATTCAGCCTGCCGACCTGATCTCGCTGCAGCCTGGACTGCGCTATGCCTGGAACAGCCATTTCGCCTCTCCCCTGATTTATGCCATGCATGTGAAGGCCGGCCCGGCAAAGGGCTTTATATTCCGGACATCCTATTCAAGCGGGTTCAGGGCGCCTTCGCTGAAAGAGCTTTACCTCTACTTTGTGGACGTAAACCACAACATTACCGGCAACCCCAACCTCAGCCCGGAACGGTCGAAGCACATTCAGTTTCAGGCCAGCCACAGGATAGAAAAAGTCACCTACGCCACGGAAACGGAAGCCCGGTTTTTCCTGAACGACATCGACAACCAGATCACCCTGGCCGAAACCGGTGACGGGGCTTACACTTATTTTAACCTTGACCGTTCCCGCTCCATGGGATATGTCTTCAGTCTCCGTTCCTCGCTCTATCCGCTTTTCGACCTCAGGCTGGGATGGGGCAGAACCGGCAAATCGAACCAGCTGGTGCCCGGCGAAAAACTCCGGCTTTATTGGTCGCCCGAGCTCACCTCGGAGGTGACCTGCCGCATGGACGAAATCGACCTCCACCTGACGGCCATCTATAAATATACCGGCAAAACCACCCGCATCTATATGGATGAAAACGGCCTGCTGAGCGAAGGGTATATGGATTCGTGGCACAATATGGACCTGACGGTCCTGAAGACCTTCATGCAGAAAAGGCTGTCGGTGAACGCCGGGGTGCGTAACCTCTTCGATGTCACCAATATTGTCAGCGCAGGCGGCTCCGGCGGTGTGCATTCGGGCGGCGGCGGCAATGTGCCTGTTGCCTGGGGCAGAACTTACTTTCTCAAACTCTCCTACACATTTTTGAAAGATGATCCGGCTGAAAAGAAATAACTTCGCACTGATAATCACCTCCCTGCTCCTCACCTCCTGCTTCAGGGAGGATGAGGTGGTGGTGCCGCAGAAGCCCGGCGATGTGGAAACCGTGGTGATTGAGATGCTGCCCGATTACACGATACAGACCTGGTTCAGCTTTGAACACGGCATTGTTTCATCCGGCAACCGCGACAGCTGGGACCTGGCCATTGAAACTCAGGAAGGAAATTACACCCTCTGGCTGAATACTTCTCTTTTTATGTATGCCGCCCATACCGGAATCGCTGATTTCTCCGTGCCGCTGCAGACGGCCGGAATGGAATGGAAGTTCGACGCTTCTGATGGCAGCGAAACCGGCAATGCCATCGGCAAGTGGTGGACGGCGGACGGCAGCGGATTCCGTGAAAACGGCGAGGTGATCCTGATCGACCGGGGCATCGACAGCGAAGGGATGCCCAGGGGCTACCTCAAGATTCAGCCGCGCATTGACCCCCAGAGCGGATCGGTAAGCATACGCATCGCGCGGCCCGACGGCGCCGATGAAAGGGTATTAGACTTCCCCAGGGATCCCGCGCGCAGGTTCTCTACGCTTTCGTTCGACAACGGCGCTCCGGATCCGCAGACCGAACCGCCCGCCGGACGCTGGGACCTGCTCTTCACCACCTATACCACCCTGCTGTTTACCAATACCGGCGAGCCTTACCCCTACCTGGTAAACGGGGTATTGCTCAACGACACCCTGGTGATGGCCGCGCTCGACACCCTGAAGCCCTTTGCAGAGATTGACCGGGATTATGCTGAAACGTTATGGCTCAGCCATCAGCGCGACATCATCGGTTATGAGTGGAAGCAGATCAACGGCGACGTTACATCGGGCGACATCACCTATACGGCGCAGTCAGACCGGACCTACCTTGTCAGAAACCGGGAGGGGCTGTTTTATAAGATGCGGTTTATCGATTTTTACAACAACCAGGGAAAGAAAGGCTATCCCACGTTTGAATTCCAGCGGTTGTAAACAGTCCGCCACAGCAGATTTACCGCTTACTTCAGCAGAAAACCGATGATCAGCGCTTCGCGCTTCTTGCCTTCATTCAGCTTCTGACGCACCAGCCGGTGAAGTTTTTCCGTTCTGGCATCAAAGGTAAGAATCTCATTTTCAATGATTGACTTAACCTCCTCCAGGTTCGCGGCGGCGCTGATCTCTTCTTCTGTGGGCGCATGCTCCACCGATCCCAGGCGGCCCAGTTCATTGCCGGTCAGCAGGGGACTGTTGCGGAGGGTAAAAGGCAGGCTGTCGATGCCGATGGCGGGTTTTGTCAGCGGCTTTTCCACTTCGAACAGGGCCTCTCCGTGTGCCCTCACGTAAAAATCGCCTCCCATACGGCCCACCAGATCGATGGCCCTGGTATTGATCAATCCGTTTGGCAGCAGCAAACCCTCGTTCACATGCACCAGCAGCACATCGCAGATCACCAGGTTGGCCGCTCCGCCTCCCTTTCCGGTTTCAATGATATTACGTACCCGGCATTCCCACTGTACGGGAGATTCCGCCACCCGGAAAGGCTTCACTTTTTCGGAAGGCAGCGGGGTAAATCCCGCCTTTTCAAATTCATTGACCCCTTTCGGGAATTCGGTGCTCGCCAGGCTTACCTGCTCCACCATGCTGTATGTCACGGCATTGATCACCACTTCGGGCACCTCCTTCAGGTTGTTGAAGGTATCTTTGGTGGTGTTGTCGCGTCCCCTGCGCGAAGGGCTGAACACCAGGGTTGCCGGGTTCACCCCGAAGGCATTGAAGAAACTGAAGGGGGCGAGGTTGGGGACACCGGCGGCATCCACGGTGCTGGCAAAAGCAATGGGCCGGGGAGCGATGGCCCCCAGCATCAGCCGGTGCAGTTCCGGAGGCGCTGTTTCTGCCGGATTGATGGTCTTATACATAGATTATGCTTAAAATGTCCCGGGCTGCCGAACCGGCAGCCACTGAATAACAAATATCAGGTCAGCGCAGGAAGTATTTTCGTCGTACACTCGCCAAAGCCGATCCTGAGGCCGTCTCTTTCGGCATAGCCACGCATGATCACCGCATCGTGATCGTTCACAAATTTCCTTTCCGTGCCGTCGCTGAGCCGGATGGGATGAGTCCCCCTCCAGGTAAGTTCAAGCATGGAGCCGTAAGAACCCGGGTCGGGACCGCTGATGGTGCCCGAAGCATACAGGTCGCCGGTGTTGATGTTGCAGCCGTTCACCGTATGGTGGGCCAGCTGCTGACAGATGTTCCAGTACATATGCCTGAAATTCGAGCGGCAGACAATATTTTCAGCCCCGTTGTCAGGCCTGATCAGTACTTCCAGGTTGATGTCGAAGTTGCGTAAACCTTCCGTTTTCAGGTAAGGCAGCACGCCGGGCTCCTGCTCCGGGCCCTTTACGCGGAAAGGTTCAAGCGCCTCCAGGGTAACAATCCAGGGAGAAACGACAGAGCCGAAGTTCTTTGAAAGGAAGGGACCCAGAGGAACATACTCCCACGATTGAATATCCCTGGCCGAAAGGTCGTTGAACAACAGAAAGCCAAAGATATAATCTTCGGCACCGGCGGCAGCGACCGGTTCACCCAGGCTGGTGCTTTTACCGACCACGAAGGCCATTTCGAGTTCGAAATCAAGCATTTTGCTGGGTCCGAAAACCGGAGCGTCAGCGCCGGCCGGCATGGTCTGCCCCCGCGGACGGCGGATATCCGTTCCCGAAATCACAATGGAAGATGCCCTGCCATGATAGCCTACCGGCAGGTGGCGCCAGTTGGGAAGCAGGGCATTGGCAGGATCGCGGAACATTTTCCCTACATTGGTGGCATGTTCGATGCTGGAGTAGAAGTCGGTATAATCGGTAACTTTCACAGGCATCAGCATCTCAACCGAAGCGGCCGGAAACAGTACCTTTCCTGTCAAGGATTTTATCAGCGTGGCATCCGGCTTATTGCCGGCGGCGAAAAACGCCTGAAGGGCTTTTCTGAGCGCTCGGTGAGCCGCTTTGCCCATCGCGATAAAATCGTTGAGCACAGGCTGGCGGAAAGCGGCGGAATAGTCAAAAGCCATTCCTGTAAAAACAGCTGACGCGTCCAATGCCGCCAGGTTAACGGCGGTATCGCCGATGCGGGTATAGGCAGCAATCTCGCCTTCCCTGCTTCGTCCTATGCCAAAAGGCAGATTTTCAAGCGGAAAGTCACTGCCTGCAGGTATTTCAATCCAGGATTTTAAATTCATCAGTAAGTCTTGTAAGATCATTGTACCGGAAAAAATTCTTCATTGTCGTCGCCTTCAGGGCAGCAGTATCCGGTTCTTTGCAAACCCCGGCCGTTCAGATTTTATCTAAAGTGTGCCTCTTCTCCCCTGCTCAAGCTCAATGGCCTCAAACAATGCTTTGAAGTTGCCTTTACCAAAGGATTTCGCCCCTTTGCGCTGAATGATCTCATAAAACACGGTGGGCCTGTCTTCAACGGGTTTGGTAAAAATCTGGAGCAGGTACCCTTCGTCGTCGCGGTCGACCAGGATGCCCAGCTCTTTCAGGGCCAGTATTTCCTCGTCAATCTCACCCACGCGGTTCAGCACGGTGTCGTAATAAGACCCCGGAACAGTGAGGAACTCAATTCCCCTGTTGCGCAGCTCTCTGACTGTGTGCAATATATCGTCGGTAGCCATGGCTACATGCTGCACCCCGCTGGTTCCGTAGAAATCGAGGTATTCCTCCACCTGCGACCGCTTTTTACCTTCGGCCGGCTCATTGATGGGAAATTTGATGCGGCCGTTGCCGTTGCTCATCACCTTGCTCATCAGGGCGGTGTATTCGGTTGAAATATCCTTATCGTCGAACGACACCAGCTGGCTGAAACCCATCACGCGGGCGTAAAAGTCCACCCACTGGTTCATCTGGCCCCAGCCGACATTTCCCACCATATGGTCCACGTAACGCAGCCCCACATCCGTGGAGCGGTATTCAGGATTCCAGGCAATAAATCCGGGCAAAAAAGGCCCTTTGTAGTTTTTACGCTCCACAAAGATGTGCACGGTTTCGCCATAGGTGTGTATGCCTGAAAGCACAACTTCACCATTATTATCTTTTTCAACCCTGGGCTCAAAGTATGAAACAGCACCCCGGGCAGTGGTTTCCTCCCACGATTTGCGGGCATCATCCACCCAAAGAGCCACCACTTTCACCCCGTCGCCGTGTTTCATGGCATGCAGGCCGATTTCACTGTCAGGCACCAGGGAACTGGTAAATACAAAACGAATTTTATCCTGCACCAGCACATAGGAGGTGCGGTCTTTCAGCCCTGTTTCCAGTCCGGCGTAAGCCAGCGGCTGAAAACCAAAAGCCGTCTGATAATAATAGGCTGCCTGTTTGGCATTGCCTACATAAAATTCCACATAATCGGTACCGTTGATCGGCAGAAAGTCCTGAGGTGTATTCATGATATTTTGTTTATCCATTGTTATCGGTTTCATGAGGGCTGCACGGATTATTCCATCCATGACTTATGATAATCCGGGTCTTCTATTTCCATGGCTTGCCTGGTGAGCCACAACGGCCTGAAGGTATCCACCATCACGGCCAGTTCGCGGGTCTCCTTCGCACCCAGGCTTTTCTCCACCGTGCCCGGATGGGGTCCGTGGGGAATGCCGATGGGATGCAGGGTGATCTGCCCGCGATCCACATGTTTGCGGCTCATAAAGTCACCGTCGACATAATAAAGCACTTCATCGGAATCCACATTGCTGTGGTTGTAAGGTACAGGTATGGACAGCGGGTGGTAATCATAAAGCCGCGGCACAAAGGCGCACATCACGTAATTGTGGGCTTCGAAGGTCTGATGCACGGGAGGCGGCTGATGAATGCGGCCGGTAATCGGCTCAAAATCATGGATGGAAAGGGCATACGGATAATGATAACCGTCCCAGCCGACCACATCAAAAGGATGACGGGCATAATGATACGGAAAAAGCTGGTGATCCTTTTTGATCATCACCGGAAAATCCCCTTTCCCGTCATGGGTTATCAGCCGTGACGGTTTGCGGATGTCCCTTTCACAAAAAGGGGCATGCTCTTCCAGCTGACCGAGCTTATTGACATATTTTTTCGGGAAACGGATGGGGCTGTATGATTCCACAATAAACAAACGGTTGTCAGGCGTATCGAAATGCATCTGGTAGATGATTCCGCGGGGGACAATCAGATGGTCGCCATATCCGAAGGGAAGTTCCCCATACATGGTTTTCAGCGTGCCGGAACCTTCATGTACAAAGATCATCTCCGAAGCCTGGGAATTCTTGAAGAAATAGTCTTCCATCGATTTGCGCGGGGCCGCCAGGATGATGCTCAGGTCGTTGTTGGTCATCACCGTAACCCTGCTTTTCAGGTAATCATCGGCGGGTTTTACCCTGAAACCCTGAAAACTGCGGTGCTGCATATTGTTCTGAACGGCAATCTCGGGTTTCACGTCAATGGGCTGATCCACCCTGAGCACCATGGTAGGCGGGTAAACATGGTAGGTCAGTGAATAGGCGTCAGAGAAACCTTCGGTTGACACCAGCTGCTCCGAATAGAGCGACCCGTCGGGTTTGCGGAACTGGGTATGGCGTTTGGGCGGTATCTGCCCCAGCGTATGGTAATGCGGCATGTTAAAAATGATTTATGTATGACAGGGAGGTATTTTTCATTGAAATAACTCTACAAATAACACTTTTAGCCCGCTATTGTTCAATTTCAGACACGCCAGACTTCAACAATCAACCATAAAAATCCTGTGGAAGCGCTTACATGTGGTCTGAAACATAGAAGCGCCATTCAGGATATAAATCATATAATCAAAAAAAAAGCAGGATGAACCACCCCGCTTTCTGAAAACTTTATTGCATCAGAATTTATCTCCTGATGATAACCCTCGCACTGCATGGTGGCTGGTTTACCATGACCAGTTTAAGGATATAAACGCCTTCGGGCAGTCCGGAAAGGTCGAGCTTCAGGTAACTTACCAGGCCACTCTCCTGCCCTTTCAGCAGCTCCCTGCCCGTGAGGCTGTATAATGCATAAGAATCGATCAGGCCAACTGCGGTAACATCGACCGGCCCCGTTGAGGGATTCGGATACAGCCGGAATGATCCGGTTTTCTGGTTACTTACATCGACACTCAGTTGAAAATTGGCTATCAGGTTATGGTTCGCATTTACCTGGAAAGCAAATTCAGGTTCGCCGGAAACCACATTGCCTCCTTCACTCCAGTTTACAAAATGATAACCGGGATTGGGAATGGCCATCAGCACAGCCATGGAATTTTCAGGATACAGCCCACTACCATCGGTTTGCCCGCCTTCAGCCGGCAATGCAGTGGCCGAGATTATATACTGCCTGACAAAAACCGCTTCAAGACTGAGGTCCGATGAGACGGTAAATGTGTACAACGGGTCAGCGGATAAAAGAGCACCGTCGAGTGCCCAGTATTCAAAAGCAAACCCATCGGCCGGCAATGCCTGCACGGTGATACTTGTTCCGGCCGTATATGTACCGGCTCCTTCAACCGTGCCGCCCTCAGCCGGAACAGCCGTCAGGCTGATCGTATAAGTAAGCGGAAATTCCGTGAATGAAGCCGTCAGCATGCGATCCGAGGAAGCAACGAATGTATAAACCGCAGATTGTGAAACTATTACTCCGTTTTCCATCCAGGCCACAAATTCCCATCCGTCAGCAGGGATGGCTGATACCGTTGCCTGACTGCCCTGGCTATACTGACCATCACCTGTGGTGGTTCCGCCTTCGGAGGGATCCGCTTCAGTAACAACTGTAAACATAACAACCTGCGGAAAAAAATTGGCCACAAACGTCCTGTTTTGGGTTATGGTAAACGTATATGATGGATCGGGGGATACAACATTCCCGTTTTCGGTCCAGTTTACAAAAGTCCATCCCGCTGCAGCCGTTGCCGAAACAGTCACTCCGGCGCCATGGGCATAAGTGCCGCTGCCACTTACCGTTCCGCCTTCTGCCGGCATCGCTGAGAGCATCACCTGGTACTCCGTAAGTGAAAAAACAGCCTGAAGCGCCCTGTTGTCCGAAACATTGAATGAATAGGACGCTTCCGTTGAAACAATATTACCGTTTTCCATCCAGTGATCAAAGTCATAACCTGTATTCGGCGAAGCAGTTACAGTGGCTGCAGCACCATAGGGATAACTACCGGCACCGGTGCATATGCCGCCCTCAACTGGAACGGACACCGTCGAAATGGTGCACTGCATCAGGCTGAAATTCGCCTGAAGGTCCCGGTCGCCGGTTACGGTGAAGCTGTAGGTTGCATCGGTAGATACCACAGTCCCGTTTTCGGTCCAGTTGGTGAAAGTATAACCCGTGTTTGGCACCGCCGAGAGCACTGCTTGTGAAGCATAGTTATAAGTGCCGGCCCCGCTCACAGTCCCTCCGGCCTCCGGTACTGCGGAAGCGGAAATATTATAACTCAGATAACCGGATATACTTACATCGACATCATCAATAAACCAGTAGTCATACTGATAGAGATTTCCGTCAACGCTAAAGGCTATATAAGTAGTAGTGCTGTTAAGATTATTCTGTATGGAGGTATTGATCACTGCCGGGCCAATCACATTGTTGCCGGCGGTTGCCAGCGACCAGGACTCATTGGTCCAGTTTATCCCGTCGCTGCTCGACTGCACCCGCATTACCGCACCAGGCCCGTAATCGTCGAGCAGATGCCGGAACGAAAGGCTGAGTGCCGCAGCGCCGGTTGTATTTACTGGCGGCATCACCAACCGGCTTACCCCGGGATTCCGGTTCTGGTAGGTCGACTGCATTTCGTTGGCCGAACCGCCGGCATAAAATGTTGAGGAGACCTCCCAGCTGTTTGCCACATTTGTCCCTTCCACCTGCTGGCTCCAGCAGGCCGGGAAAGTCAGGTCATCGAAAGCAGCAGCATAGGGAAGTGCGGTTTGACCACATACTGTTGAAGCACTGGCGGCCAACCCTCCCGAATATTGCAGGGCAGCATCGGCTGACCAGACCCTGTAATAATAAACGGCGCCGGCTGTCAAACCGTTATGACTATATGCCTGTGCGTTTCCTGAGTAAAGCACGGTTCCTCCTCCTTCTATAGCAGAGCCTGCAGTATAGGCAGTACTGTTTACCGGCGTCCCAAACGACGGGCTGGTGTTCCAGGCAAGCAAAACATTATCGCCTGAAGCATTCAGGAGCCATGAAAGATCAATCTGTGTTTCACTCACTCCCGAAGCGGTAAATGAGGAGGGATTGGCTACTCCGCTCATCCCGACCGTAAATGAGATGGTGCTTCCTGAGGCTGTGATGTTGTAGATATTCAGACCTCCGGCACTGCCATTCTGCAAAAAGGGAGAAGGATTGGTGCCGTCATTGATGGCGGTTCTCCCCGACTGCTGCGAAAAGTATGCGCTGTTAGGGCTGCCGTTGGTAGTGGTGGTTCCGTTGGGGCGGTATATATAGACCTCATCCGGCGGGCCGTCGGCATTGCCGTTCAGCGCCGGGTCGATGCGGTAAACAAGCAGCCCGCTGCCGGGAAGATTGCCTTCAAAAGTCCCGGTTGCCTGCCGGTACTCCACTACATAATACTCTGAGGTGGAATTCGGTGATGCAATTTTGTAGCAGTTGTTTGTTGAAGAAGCCAGGGGATTCAGGGTATAAGTGCCTGAGGTGGTTATTTCCGGAATGGCGTTGATCCATACATTCTCCGAGTACCTCCATTTCATATACGCGCCCATATGCCCGCCCCCCGATTCCATCAGGTCCCAGTTACCGGCCGGATCAATATTGAGTCCGCCATCGTCGTAATGATAGAGGTCCGGTGCACCGAGTGCGTGAAACAGTTCATGACACAAAGTTCGCACATTTACCTGCGTTTCCGGCTGGAATGTATAATCCCACACCTGCTTGCCGTTGATGAACACATTGTAGGAATAGAGCACCCAGCGGTGGGCCCAGAGGAGGCTGGCCCAGGCGCCGTTCCCGCCCCGCACCACAAAGCACACATTGTCAACCTGTCCGTCATTATCCCCGTCAATATTCAGAGAGCCCGGAACGGGCGAGTTGGCATTGATCCAGTTAACCGCATCCCGCAGCAGGGCATGCTCCCTGAGTCTTCGCTGGGTCTCCCCGTTGTATCCGTTAGGATTTGTCGTGGCATTGTAGGGTTCAAAATAACTGCGCGGATGGGTGTCGGTGTATGACAGATTGGTGGTCATCGCGCAGTCAGGATAATGCGACGAACTGATGGTCAGCTGGTTATATGACACTTCCGTATAGTAGGATTTTACAGAATTACCGGTTGGCAGGTTAAAAAGATCGTCATATGTCTGTCGCACAGTCGTAAACTCCGAGTCGTCAGAAAATTTAATATAGATTACCAGATTGTTCATGGTCCCTTGGTGCGGTGCCCGCGATGAACGATTGTTGCCAACCTCCATCGCTTCCTTCCGCCTCAGGTATTCCAGACGGCTGATCTTCGCCCACTTTTCAAGGCCAAGAGCGGCGGGATCTGCCTGTCCCGCCAGGTGCGAAGTTGGCCGGAGTGTGCCTTTGTCCGAAATTGCATAGTAATAAAAGCCATCCGGAGCCTGAATAATTGTATAGCCATCGGCATCGTGCAGCCAGCTGAAGAATTCATCACCGGAAACAAAGCAGTTGATAACAGTACCATCCGGTTGGCTTACCTGGTATGGCTGGTTTTTAACATGATCGGCCTGCACCGTCATCCCGGACAGGAAAACGATGGTCAGAAGTAACAGTAAGGATTTCTTCATGCGTCTGTATAGGTTTGGAAAGTTAAATATTCAGGAACACATTAATTAATCTATACAAACAGGAAAAGTAACAGGAAGGGGACAGAAAAATATTTCACATCACAGCAGGCTCAAAATGCTGTTTATCTGAAACATAAAAAATACAGGGGTAGGATAAGAGATAAAAAAACAGGATCCGGAGCGGAAAATCAGATCAGGCCATTCTCGATCATGGTTACAATGGTCTCGATGTCGCGGTCTTTGCCCTCGGGATCATATTTTTCCTTCAGGTTATAACCAAAGAGCCTGCTTAGGTTCTGCCAGAAAAAGGCGACAAAGCTGCCGCGCAGTTCCCTGACGATATGATAGGTGGGATTACCGGTTTCGCGGTCAACAAGTTTAAGCAAGATTTTGCCCTGGGTAAAATTCAGCGCCTTCAACTCGTCTCCGAATTCAGCCTTTAACTCGTCTTCGGCCCTTTTGAGGAGTTTGCGCTGTTCCTTTTCCGGAAGCCCTGCCATCATGGCTTCGTATTCATTCAGCTTGATACCGGCAAGTTTCGCATAGGGATATACTTTCTTCACATTACGTACCAGCCTGTCGAATCTGCGCTGATCGGCGGGACTTCTGAAAATAATGAAACCGCGGATATTAACTTCAGGCAGGGTAATCTGCGGCAGGGTATCGCCGTTAACCACCCTGGCCTTAAGCACGATAACGTCAACATGCTGCGCATTCAATGCGCCTGAAAACAAAGCAAACAGGATCGCGATTAAAAACAGGCGTTTCATGCCCGGAACGATTTAAGTTTTTTCAGCCGGCTTATTTAACAGCAAATTAAATGCCGTACAATCATCAAACGGACGATGGATAAAATTATTACGCTATCCTTTTGATTAATAATGCATTGAAAAAGTCAAAAAAGGACAAACAAAACTCATCATCTCCTGATCAGCACCAGCTCAGGCGACTTTCAGCCTTGAAACATTTGCCTTTCCTAGTTTCTCTTCGGCATAGGCCCGTGTTATTTTGAGCTCCTTAGCAGCCTGATCGGAAGGCATTTCGAACATCGCATCCATCAGTATGGCTTCCATGATCGACCTCAATCCCCGGGCGCCGAGTTTAAATTCAATCGCTTTATCCACGATAAAGTCAAACACCTGCTCATTGAAAACCAGCTTGATGCCATCCATTTCGAACAGCTTGGTAAACTGTTTAACCAGCGAATTTTTAGGTTCGGTGAGTATCAGCCGCAGCACATCCCGGTCGAGGGGACTGAGGTAGGTGACCACGGGAAGTCGTCCGACCAATTCGGGGATCAGTCCGAAACTCTTAAGGTCCTGGGGGGCGATGTATTGCAACAGGTTGTTGCGGTCGATCACATCCTGCTCCTTACCTGCAGCATAGCCGATCATATTGGTCTGCATCCGGGAGGCGATTTTCTTCTCAATGCCATCAAAAGCGCCGCCGGCAACAAACAGGATGTTCTGGGTATTGATCTGTATCATCCTTTGTTCCGGATGCTTGCGCCCGCCCTGGGGCGGAACATTGACCACCGTACCTTCGAGCAGTTTGAGCATAGCCTGCTGAACGCCTTCGCCCGAAACATCGCGGGTAATGGAAGGATTGTCGCTTTTGCGCGCAATCTTATCTATTTCGTCAATAAAAACGATGCCTTTTTCCGCTGCGGCAACATCGTAATCAGCCGCCTGCAAGAGCCGTGAAAGGATACTTTCGACATCTTCGCCCACGTAGCCGGCCTCGGTAAGCACCGTGGCGTCGGCAATGCAGAAAGGCACATGCAGCAATCTGGCAATGGTGCGGGCCAGCAAGGTCTTTCCGGTCCCTGTTTCACCTACCAGGATGATATTCGATTTTTCAATCTCCACTTCATCCTTCGATACCGGTTGTCCGATCCGCTTGTAATGATTATAAACTGCGACGGCAAGCACACGCTTGGCATCATCCTGACCGATCACATACTGATCAAGGTACTGTTTTATTTCAGAAGGCTTGTGGAGTTTGACCTTTGAGAAATCGCGCGTCTTTGACGAACTGAGTTCTTCGCGCAGAATATCCTGGGCCTGCTCAACGCAATAGTCACAGATATGGGCGTCAAGTCCGGCAATCAGCATATTGGTTTCGCTGCGCGGGCGACCGCAAAACGAACACCTTTCTTCTTTTTTAGGCATATTGAGAATGATTCAGTTGATGATTGATTGCCATTTCGGGCAAAAAGTCAGTCTTATATTAAAAATTACCTGAATTGTACAAATGGTTCAGGCTACGTAAGACTATTTTTCATCCGTTCGCAAAATTACAAAAAACCGCGCACTTTTTTTTCAAAGTATGGGATCATCGTATAACTGCCTGGAATGATGCCGCAGAAAAAGCAAAAGGGGCCGCAAAAAAATGCGCCCCTGATTAAGAAACTTCCCGTAAGGATAATTATTTATTCCCCCTTACCAGCACTTCATCAATCATGCCGTAGGCTTTGGCTTCTTCCGCGGTCATCCAGTAGTCACGATCGGAGTCTTTCTCAATCTTTTTAAACGACTGGTTTGAATGCTGGGCGATGATTTCATAAAGTTCCTTTTTCAGTTTCAGGATCTCACGCGTGGTGATTTCAATATCGGATGCCTGGCCCTGGGCGCCACCCATAGGCTGATGGATAAGTATGCGGGAGTGCCTGAGCGCCGTGCGCTTGCCGGCAGCCCCTGCACAAAGCAGCACAGCACCCATCGAAGCGGCCATACCGGTACATATCGTGGCAACATCCGGAGCGATATACTGCATGGTATCATAGATCCCCAATCCGGCGTAAACCGAACCGCCCGGCGTATTCAGGTAGATCTGAATGTCTTTTTTCGGATCAACCGACTCAAGAAACAGCAACTGCGCCTGGATAATGTTGGCAACATAATCATCAACGGGCACGCCCAGAAAGATAATCCTGTCCATCATCAGGCGGGAGAACACGTCCATAGTGGCTATGTTCAACTGCCGTTCCTCAATAATGGTCGGGCTGATGTACCCGCTTACCTGTGAAGTGAAGCGATCGAGCGTAAGACTGCTGATGCCGTGATGCTTCGTTGCGTATTTTCTGAATTCGTTCTGCATAGGATATTTTTTTAGTTACTGTCAAAATTACAGTTTTTCACCGAGAACAATTTAATAATTGACCGGATTTTCATTGTTCTTCCTTTGTCGAATATCATGCCAGCATGAATGAGCCGGCTAAAAACATCGTTTTAAAATTCAGCGACAGTTAACCAGCTACTTTTCAAAAAATCTGAATCTGATTATATTACATTGAAATATAATTTATTAGCAAAAGCTCATCTCCCTTTTTATTCATCCGTTGCAGGATTTCACAGATTTCCCGCTTCCCGGGAATTCCTGACAGGGGAAAGAATTTGTTAATTTTTTGTTAATCCGGGCGCAGGAAGAGCCAATCTCTGTTAAAAGGGTGTAATCAACAATATCTGTAACTGCCGGAAACCGGCAGAAGTCAGACCGCTTAATCATTATTTCACAAAATTAAAACCTGAATCATGCGCGCACTCAACCTTTTTCTCCCGGTCATTCTGGTACTGACATTTGCCATCCGCCTCTCCCATGCCCAGGGGGTTATGATTTCCAATGATACAAACGCACCCGAACCCGCAGCGCTCCTGCACGTTTACGGACCTGAAGAAGAGGGTGGGAATGTTCTTTTTGAAGGGGAATTCAAAGATCCCGTTTTTCAGGGCCCTCCTCCGGCCTCTGCAGAAGGAACACGGTTTATGTGGTATCCCGACAAAGCCGCTCTGAGGGCAGGGCAGGTAACCGGAGGTGAATGGAATGAAAGCCAGATCGGCGAACATTCTGTCGCACTGGGATACAATACCACGGCCCGCGGCAATTTTTCACTCGCTGCGGGGCAAAATACATCGGCTACAGGAATAAACTGTGTAGCCCTGGGTTACAATACCGCCGCATCCGTTGCCCATTCCACCGCCATGGGTTATCAGACCATTGCTTCGGGCGCATATTCCACTACATTCGGGTCATGGACTGTCGCACCCTCGGGATTTGAAACCGTAATCGGAAGATATAATTCATTGTACCCGCAAGCCAGTTCTGCAGGTTGGATAAATACTGACAGGCTGTTTGTCATAGGCAACGGAACCGCCAGCGACAGCAGGTCAGATGCAATGGTGGTGCTGAAAAACGGAAGGACCGGCATCGGGGTAAGCGACCCGCAGGCCTGGTTGCATGTAAATGCCGCTTCGGACAATAATGCACTCAGGGTACAGATTGACGGAATCACCAAACTGTTTATGACTGCAAGCGGCGGATTGACTGCCGGAACGCTCAGCAGCGCTCCCGAAAACGGCTTGTATGTTTTTGGGGAAGCCCGCTTTAATCAGCACGTAAATATCGGCACAAACGCAACTCCTGAAGCAGCGCTTCATGTCCGTCATGCCAACCTGGTGAATGAGGGTATCCGCATACAGAACCGGGGAGCCAACCTCAGGCACTGGACACTTCACACCAATAACGGACAGGGAACACTCATCCTTTACTCTTCCATTTCGGGCGACACCCCGGTAGGCAATTTTAACGGCAGTACCGGCGCTTACACGGCAACCAGCAACCGCCATCTGAAAGGAGATATCACAGCAATGACAGACAATACCCTGGAGAAACTAAGGGAATTAGCGCCTTCGCGTTACCATTACCTGCGCGATCCGGATAGACAATTTACCCTGGGCTTTATTGCCGAAGATGTACTTCCGGTCTTCCCGGAACTGGTTGAATCGGTCGGCGAAAATGGTGAAAATCTGGCCATTAACTATGCCGGGTTCTCAGTGGTGGCAATCAAAGCCATTCAGGAGCAACAGGCTATGATTCAAATGCAGCAGGAGACCATCGACAAACTGAAAATTCAGATTGCTGAACTTGAGGAAATTAAGTTACTGATCAATAAAAGCCGGTAATTCAGGGAACAGGGGCTTTAAGGATTGTCAATTCTTATGCTAAACCATTTTTCAGCATCCGGCCAACTATCAGGCTGCAGATCACCGTTTTGTTAAAGTTCTGTTAAACCTGTAAATAAGTGAATAATAATTTATTTCATCTTGTTATCCATTGACTCGCCATCCTCTTATTGTCTGTTGTATCAATACCCAGGCCCTTTAACCTTAGTTTCTGAATTATACATTTAAACTACTCAACAAGATGAGCAGAGGAATTTCAGTATTTATACTGTCAGTTGGTTTATTGATATATACTGTAAATGGTTATTCGCAGGGGGTAGCCATCAATGAAACCAATGCCCCGCCCGACCCCTCGGCCATGCTCGATGTTGAATCAACCACAAAGGGGTTTCTGCCGCCACGCCTAACTTCCTCTCAGCGGGCAGCCATTGCAGCACCGTCTTCCGGCCTTGTAGTCTTCGACACCGACTTCAATGCATTGTTTGTGATGACCGGCGAGGGCTGGATGCGGGTTGATGCCGGTGAAAAATGGTTAAAAGATGATGACAACAACCTTACGTATAGTTTGGGAAAGGTAGGTATCGGGGTTAATTATCCGGATGCGGAACTTGAGGTGAACGGGCAGATTAAAATAAATGGTGGCGGCCCGGGAGCCGGGAAAGTGCTCACCAGTGACGCGCAAGGAACGGCTACCTGGCAGAATAGTCCGATGAGCATCCTGGGCATCGGGCAGTCTTCGGGTTTTTCAAATATTTCAAACACGCTCAGTTTCCTGGTAGTGCCAGCTCTTGTAGAACTTTCCGAGACAGCCAGTATTATGATCCATTCAACCCGCGGGTTGGGAACTACTACCGGAATCACAACAGGATTGCTTAATATTTATGTCTGTTACCGGAATGTCAGCGGTGGTGCAATCACAACATTAGGAGGAGGTATCTTAGGTATGCGCTTACCGGCCAATACAAGAATACCATTTTCCCTGTCATATTCAACCGGTTTCCTTCCGGCCGGTGTTTACGAAGTCGGCCTGTGTGGCAGCTGCAATGAACCATCGCAATGGAACTCGAATGAGTTCGGATATACTACGGGTATGGCTTATAAACTTCCAGCTGCCACTGCCGGACTATCCCTGAATCAAGGAATTTCGCCTTACGAATCCCAATCAAGAGACACGTTCTACGAAAATAATGTTGCATCTTCTTTCGGTTCAGCCGTTGAATTAACAGCCGGTAACCTGTCATCCGGGAAAGAAAGTACAACCACAGTTGAAGAAAAAATCGAACAACTCAGCCGCGAGAATGAAAGCATTAAAAATCAACTAAATGAACTGATCCGGCTGGTTGAATCCGGCACATTGAACTCAATGGACAAATAGTCAGCCGGAGGGGGCAGATCATCAATCCACCGTTCACTGACCTGATTGATAAATACCACAACTGCTTTACCAAAAACCTGTTAAAACATTCAGATATGAAA
>JAMLHF010000057.1 GCA_023957275.1 Lentimicrobium sp.
AGCCCTGCTTCATACCATAGGGCTTGCTTCGGGTGATGGCAATGTGCTGTTCACCGGAGAATATAAAACCATCATTGCTGAGCAGGGCGACCCGCCAGTATCGGGACCGGGCACCCGTATGATGTGGTATCCCGATAAGGCTGCTTTCAGGGCAGGAAGGGTTAACAGCACTCAATGGGATAAAGCCAGTATCGGTAATTATTCCTTTGCGGCAGGCTTATCGACGACCGCTTCCGGAGCTCAATCTGTTGCGCTTGGCGACAACAACATTGCTTCCGGTGATTTTTCCGTTGCTCTCGGCTATCGAACCGATGCAACCGGATTTGCCAGCACATCGTTCGGGCACTACACTGAAGCTACCGGAGGTTACTCAACTGCATGGGGGTCTTACACTTCAGCCACCGGCGAATACACTACCGCATGGGGCTTAGGATCCAATGCATCAGGTTATTATACAACCGCCTGGGGGCAGAATACTTCCGCGCCTTCGCTACTGGAGACAGCCTTCGGAAGATATAATACAACCTATACTCCTGCAGGCGGCACATTCAACTGGAACAATACCGACCGCCTTTTTGTGATCGGGAACGGCACCGGCACCTCATCCCGCAGCGATGCATTTGTACTGATGAAAAGCGGAGATGTCGGCATTGGCGTAAGCGCTCCCGAAGCACGACTGCATATCCGGTACAACAGTGCTACCGGTACCGGACATCTGCTTGTGGAAGAATCAAACAACTCCGGCGACGGCTCACGAATCAGTTTTAAAAATACCGGACGCCCTTCCAATTTCTGGGACCTCTATGGCTTAACCGCCTCCACCAACACCGGAGCCTATTTCAATTTCTTTTACCAGGGTACAGGCGACATCCTGAGTCTTCGCGGCAACGGCAATGCCACGCTGATGGGCACACTCACACAGAACAGCGATGAACGGCTGAAAGAAAATATCCGGAAGCTGAATGACCCCCTGACCTCACTTCAAAAGTTGAACGGTTATCACTTCAACTGGAAAGATACCAACCGCGATGCCGCTCTGCAAACCGGTCTCCTGGCCCAGGAAGTGGAGAAAATATTTCCGGAACTTGTTTCTGAAAACGCTGAAGGAATCAAAGGAGTTAATTATATCGGGCTGATCCCTTACCTTATCGAAGCAGTAAAATCGTTGCAATCAGAGAATGAAGAACTCAGGAAAGCATTGTCAGAATTGAACCAGAAGCCCGAAGAATCACTTACGAATTAATCCATTTATATGAAAAACGCCCGGATCGTTGCCGGGCGTAAATTGTTTCGGATCTAGCTTCGGGATTACTGCAATTTTGCAAAATCCTCATAAGAGATCGTTTGCTCCTTTGATTGAATATTTTCTTTCAGGAAAGCAAGAATTTTCTGTTCGAACAGCTGATCATTGATCCTGCGGACATCTTCCTTGTTTTTCATAAAGGAATCCACGATGCCATCGATACGCATCTTCATATCCTCATCCATTTCGGCGCTGCCCGGCCGCTGGAAGTAGTTTCTGAACACATCCCGGATTTCCTCTTCCGAAACCTGGATATTGTGCTCTCTGATCAGGCGGTTTTCAATCAACTGCCACCGCATGGAACGGGCGTAATCGTCGTAATTCTTTTCAACCTCTTCGGCCGAAAGTTTGTCCTGATTTACATCAACCAGCCAGCGTTTCAGAAATTCGTCGGGCAGTTCAATGGCTGAACTTTCAATAAGGTATTTGATGGCATCGTTGAAGAACTTTTTATCGCTTTCGCCGACAAATGAACCGGCGGCATCTTTCTTAATCTGTTCAAGCAGCGCTGCTTCATCCGCAATCTCAATACCGGGATAGATCTTTTCGAAGAATTCAGCATTCATTTCGGCAGGAATCATCCGGCTGATTCCGGTAACCGTGAAATTAAACTCAGCATTCAGCGTTTCGGCCTGTTCCTTGCTGATTCCGAGCATGGCGGCAACATCCGTGGCATTGCCGGATGCCTGCATTGGGTTGAATTTCACCACATCTCCGGTCTTAACGCCGGCAAATAACGCCTGAATGGCTTCATCCTTGAAGAGTTCAGGGTTTACGGAACCACTGCTTGTAATTCCCTCAGGCTTTAATGTTCCATCGGTATCCAGTTCGGCAAAATCACCCTTCAGCATGTCCCCCTTCTCAGAAACCTCAACATCTGTAAGGGTTCCGTTGCGACGGCGAAGGTCGTCCATGTATTTGCGGGCAATCTCATCTGAAACTTCAATCCTGTGATATATCACACCACTTTTGCCATCCAGCTTCAGTTCAAACTGCGGACTCAGGCCCAGGTCAAAATAGAAGCTCATTTCAGCGGGTTCGCTGAAATCAATCTGCGGGGTTTTCTCGGTATTTGCAAGCGGATTGCCCAAAAGGTCGAGGTTCTGCTCCCTGATGAAACTATCCAGAGACTCGCCGAGCAGTTTGTTGATTTCATCGGCGGTTACAGCCTGACCGTACATTTTCTTTGTCAGTCCGAAAGGGACTTTACCGGGGCGGAAGCCGGGCATCTGGGCTTTACGCTGATAATCCTTCAGCACTTTAAGTACTTTTTCCTCATAGTCGGCTGGCGACAGGTCTATTTTAACCGTTGCTGTCAGTTCACCGGTCTTCTGTAATTCGATGTTCATTTCCTGGAATTATAATTTTGTTGTGGCTAATTCATTTTCAATCCGGTAACTTCCATGGACATGGATCCGGAATGAGGCCGCAAAGGTAGAAGTTTTTTTCGGATTTCTGAAGAGCAGTGAACAAGAATAATCGGATAGCGCGATGCTCATTACCTGACTTAATGAGCGTCACCTGCAGTCACATACATCACAGCCCCCGCTTTACAGGGGCCTGTCACTTCACTAAGGGAAGGAGGCAGAAAAAACAATTTTAAAGATCCTGTTTATCAGTCCTTTCGCACCACTTCGATGGTAAAATTGGCTGCCAGGGCTGCCAGGGCGCCCACCGCTGCCAGCACCGGCACCACCAGCGCACCGATTACGCCAACAGTTACAGGAATCTCAAGGTATATTTTTCCTTCCTCATTTTTAACAATGATGCGGGTTACATTCCCCTGATGGATGAGTTCCTTTATTTTGGAGAGCAGTTCTTCACCTTTGACTTTAAATTCACTTTTAGTTTCCATAATATCTTGTTTTCTCAAGTGATTAAACGCAAAAAAACACTGCCGGTTACAATTTTTAGTTAATGCAGTCGAAAGAAACCTGTTTCACCGAAGGATGTCTGACCGCAGAATATTCAACAAGAAACATCAAAAATGTTGTGTTCTCAATAACTCGTAAAAAGGCAAAGAGGAGCACTGAAGTCGGGTTTAAAATAGCCGCCGGCAGTTAAATTCCGGAATGACAGACCGATTATATTCATTAAACATCAGCAACTTATCATTTTTTTTATTATATTTAGCTGATTCCAACAAACAGGTAAAATGAGCACAATTAAAACGTTGATGCTCACGATACTCTTTTCGTGGGCCGTTATCCAGGTAACAGCAAAGCCGGTCTCACCTGAAACCGCCACTCAGGTAGCCGTGAATTTCCTGAAAGAAAAAATAAGTCAGGGCTCTTTCCCTGCCGGAACTCAGGCGAATTTCAGCATGATTATTCTATCGGGCAAACATCAGCAGGCATCCATGTATGTATTTAACCTCATGGATAATGCTGGTTTTATCATTGTTTCTGGCAATGATGCCACCTATCCTGTGCTGTGCTATGCAAACCATGGTTGTTTCTCGATGCAGGAAAAGGAAAGACCCGGAGGATTCAGCTATATGCTGGATGAATACACGCGACTGCTGGATGCTGTAGAGGAAGGGGGCATTCCCGGAGATGAAAAGACAAGCGCCGAATGGGCACATTACCTCCATGGCCCTGCTGAGCCCTCAAGGGCAATTTCCGGTGTCGGACCCTTACTTACTACCACCTGGGGGCAGGATTGCTGGTACAATGCATATTGTCCGCCAGATATATCCGGCGACTGCGGTCATGCGCTTACCGGATGCGTAGCGACAGCTATGGGACAGCTGATGCGCTATTACAGTTACCCGGAGACCGGAACAGGTTCCTGTACATACACCCACCCTGTTTACGGTACACTTACGGCCGATTTTTCCGCCACGGATTACCGCTGGAACGAAATGGGAACTACAGCGACCGGAACCAGCCATGATGCCATTGCCGAACTCCTTTTTCACTGTGGTGTCGCTGCGCTTATGAACTACGGAACTTCAGGCTCAGGCGCCTTTGAGGTCAATATGCAGAATGCCCTGATTGAGCATTTCGGTTATTCTCCGGCGTCAAGCCTTGTATTCAGCGCAAATTACACCGCAGAACACTGGAATTCAATTCTGAAAAACGAGCTTGACTTAGCCAGGCCGGTTTTTATGACCGGCGTGGATACAACCGAAGATCAAGGCCATGCTTTCATTTGCGACGGCTATTCAGACGACAATTATTACCATATTGACTGGGGATGGGAAAATCAATACAACGGCTATTTCATGATCAACAACCTGTGCCCCGGGAACAATAACTTCAATGCAATTCTCCGGGCCATCACCGGCCTGATTCCGGATACGCTACGGTGCACCCCTCCGCGTAACCTCCATGCCACTGCCGACTGCAATGACGTTCTCCTCTCATGGTCACCACCTGACCCTGAGCCACAGAATGAATGGATCCATTATGACGGTCCATATACAGGCGGCAATACAGGCTTCTCAAATGCCGTAAGTTTCCAGGTAGCCATCCGTTTCGATACGGCTCAGTTGTCAGCATACCATGGATTAATACTCGACAAGATTCGTTTCATTCTCGGAAATAAAAAAGCTGAATATCGTATTAACATCTGGAAAGGCTCAGATGCATCAGACATTTTGGTTGATGAGCCACTTCCAGGCCAGATTCACATGTATTGGGATGATATATGCGGAAACCACGGACAATACTGGAATACGATTATCCTTCAGGAGCCGCTGATCATCGATGCCACTGAAGAGTTATGGATCGGGTATACGTGTATCAATCTGCCCGGTGAAAATGCACGGGCCGGGCACGATAACAACCCTTCCGTTCCGGGATACAGTGATTTACTCCGCATTAATAACGGCAATTGGGTTTCAACCCACGAAAACTATCCCAGTTGGGATTACAACTGGAGCATTCAGGCCTTTGTAACCGATATCAATGGGAACAGCCTTCCAGTGGCATCCGGAACATTCAACATACATCAAAAGGCGCAACAGGTAAAGCCGGGTGAATTAATTTCATCCTGCAGGGAGGAAGTCCCCTCCATGGTCGGGTATAACCTTTTCAGAAACGGGCATCAGGTCAATACAGAACCTTTGACGGAACTCACTTATACTGATTATGACCTTCCGGCGGGCGATTACACTTATACCCTCTGTGCCCTGTATGAGGAGGGCAGTTCCATCCCCTGCGGTCCTTCCACAGTCAGAGTAGATGAGCTGGTGCTCAATCCCCCTTATCAGCTCACGGCAACCACCTCCGGGAATGATGTACAACTTGCCTGGCACGAACCCCTTCCTCCCCCCATTGAGCAATGGCTGTATTATGACAACGGGGAAAACCATACCGCCGTCGGGATGGCCAGCGGTGGCACACACAGTGTGGCGATAAGGTTCCTGCCCGATCAGTTATCAGGATTAGACGGGATGTTCATTTCAGATGTAAGCCTGTTCCCATGCGCCAACAACACCGGCTATGAGTTATTTATTGCCCGCGGACCCAATGCAAACGAACGGCTGCTCACCTTGCCATTGGACGGACTGACTATTGATGAATGGAATACCATCACCCTCAGCAATCCCGTTTCACTTGACATCACCAAAGAACTGTGGATCGGCTACAAGGTGATCAACCATCCTGCAAATGACAAGGGTGCCGGTGCTGACAGCGGGCCGGCCATTGCAGGATTCGGCGATATGATATGCATCGATGGCAGCAATTTCGTTTCACTGGTATCATTGAACCCCGATCTGAGCTATAACTGGAATCTGCGGGCATTTATCACAAACCAGTTCGCTGAAAAACACATCCTGGCAACAAAAAGTCCGGCGGACCTGCAACTGCTCGGGTATGACGTATTCAGAAATAATGAAAAAATCAATAATGAGTTGCTTCCTTCAAACAGTTTTTCCGATACAGAGTTACCGGCCGGTACATACCAGTACTTCGTAAAGTCGATATATAACCAGGGCACCTCACTTCCATCCAATATCGCGGAAGTAACAATAACACTTTCAGTTGAAGAAGCCGGCACCCGGGAACCTGTTTCCATATATACAGATCCTGGCGGGGATTTCATCCTTATTGATGCAGGAAATCAAGACTTTGTGGCAGAGTTATATAATGTATGCGGCAGCAAAGTTTACCAGAATGATATTGCTGTTCCCCGGCTAATAATTCCTGCTCATAATCTGAAGCCCGGAATTTACATATTAAGGCTTGGAATAAAAGATTATGCTTCGGGTGTCAAGATACTGATACGCTGAGTATCAAACAGCAGCAGTGATGGTAAAAAGAGTCCCGGGCCTGAATGTACAGAATCAAACTTACCAATTTAAAGCATTCAGAAACAGAATAAAACCCTGATTGTAAATCCCAAAAAGGCACTACCGGTTATGCACCGGTAATGCCTTGTTATTTACAGCAACAGCGTTGAGCTGCTATATACTTGCGCTGATAAGGAAAGTTGCCGCGAATGCGATAATGGCGTACAACTCAGGGAATACCGCAAGGATCAGCGTGTTTCCAAACACATCGTGTCCGGCGCCGATGGCAGCAATACCATTGGCGCATACCTGTCCCTGCTTGATGGCTGACAACAAGGCCACAAATCCGAGGGCAAGTCCGGCGCCAAATATGGCAGCAGCCTGAGCCAGGGTAATTTCGGGGGTAAGAAAGCCCTGGAGGATAAAATACCCCATAAATCCGTAAAGCCCCTGAGTTCCCGGCAAGGCACTCAGCACGAGGAAGTTACCGAAAGCGTCCGGATTCTTCTTCAGCGCGCCCAGCGAGGCATTGCCTCCGATGGAAACACCAAACGCACTGCCGATCCCGGCCAGTCCAATCATCAGTCCAACGCCAATGTAAGCTAAAATAATCGGTTCCATAGTAAAGTAATTAAGGTATTGATTTGACTTAGGTTAATTTCCTGAAAGGTTGATATTTGCGGCCTCCACCCGAGAACCCCGCATTTTTGTAAAATTCAACAAAGGTCAGACGCATCGGATGAACAAACGAGCCCAGTCCCGACATAAAAATATTGATGCTGTGGCCAACCACCAGAATAATCACCATAAAGAATATGCCTATGATGCTGGTGCCGACCGAAAGCGCCAGGCTGTTGAATACAAAGCCCAGGATGGCGCTTGAAATACCGAGGGCAAACAGACGGATGTAGGAAAGCAGGTCACCCATTACGCCGGTGACCATATTGTAACTGTTCCACAAACCGATACCGAGGTTCATCAACAGGTTTTTACCGGGTGTATTCAGGAACAATACAAGTATGCCACCGGCTGCCAGCACGGCATACATCCAGGGTCTGAGCACATCCATTGATATGCCTGCATAGCTGTTGAGCCCGAAGACTGCTGCCAACCCTACAAGCAGGATAATCCATCCGATGGTACCCAGCGAATACCTGAAACCAAACTGCACCGTTTCGTTGGCCGCTTTCAGCACCATACCAAAAATAATTTGTATGCCGCCAAGCATCAGCGAAAGCGCAAACAATAAGCTGTTGATATCCGTTCCGTTAGCGACGAAAAGTTCCTGCATACGGCTATATCCGGGCAAGCCTGTTTCATAGAGATTAATGCCGAAGGCGGTGCCACTGATCAACCCGAAGAGGATGGTTGAAATACCCAGGTACGACACCAACGTGGCAACCGGCTTCAGGTGTTTGCCAACCCTGGCCCTGGCAATCAGGGCAGCGATGGTCATCAGCACACCGTATCCTGCGTCACCCAGACAAAATCCAAAAAAGATGGTATAAAACGGGGCGAAAAACGGGGTCAGGTCAAGTTCTTTGTACCCTGGCAGGGAATATAACTCTCCCAGCATCTCAAACTTACTGGCAAACCCTTTATTTTTAAGCAAAATGGGTACTGCATCTCCAGGTACTGGCGATTCGCTGAGATAAAATACGCCTTCCTGATCCAGGAAACGGTTCAGCACCTCCGTGGTTTCAGCAGGGATCCATCCTTCAAGGATGCGCAGTTTATCCCCTGCTTCGGAAGTGGTAGTAGAAAAAGCCTTTTCGAGTTCTGCATCCTGCAACAGTTGCTGCCGGTATGCCTTGAGCGCATTCAGGCTTGTAGACGCTATCTCATTCAAGCGGTCATTCAGGCGTGCTTCTTCCACTTCCACCTCTTGTTTCAGCGTCTCCAGTTCCGACACGGCATGGGCCGGAAGTTTCACTTCGTCCGCATCAATTTCAGGAAACGGCAGTCCCGTATCCACCCAGGCGAAGTATACCAGTCCGGCAGAGCGGCTGATCTCAAAAATATCGTAATCTGTCACAAGTGCAGGATCCCACGACCTGAGAGAAGCAATGAAAAGCCGCACCCTGATGTCTTTTTCTTCAAGCTTTTTGATTATACCGGCCGAAAAATCACCCCAGGGAGCCGTTTCTGCCATCTCCTTGCGCAATTGTGTGTGTCGCTGTACCAGAGATGCCTGCGCACTCAGTATTTCGTTAATCTCGTCGTTCAGTGCCGATGCATCTTCAACAACAGCCGGCGTTGCAGGTTGAGTTCCCCTGGCTTCGAGCGACCGGATGAGTTTATCCGTTTGTTCAACCTGCTGCAACTGTTGCCTGATGGCTTCAGTAATTGCGCCCTCCTTTTCAATGATATGTACCACCCCGATTTCACGAAGCTTTAGCAGAAACGCCTCGTAATCGCGGTGAAACACCAGGAAGGAATACTTTTTCATCGGGGCTATCATACTGCCTCCTCCATCTTTTGCTGACGGTCTTTCACGATCTTCTGGGCCGATTTGGAAAGATTTTCCTCATCTTCCATGAACCGCTTGATCTTCAGTATTGCATCTTCATATCCCGGAATCTGCACTTTTTCGTAAAGATTAACTTTCTGCGTGGTTTTGCGCCGGGCATGGTCGAGCAACGCCATTTTACGGTTAAAAAATTCGCTTTCAATACCAATGGAAGCCAGCTGCTTTACGATGGCAATACCATCGGCAGTCCATAGCGGGCTGTTGAACATGCTGTATTCGCCCAGGCTGAATTTCACTTCATCAAGCACAGGAATGCGCACACCGGCAATTTTCCGGATGCTGAGTTCCACATCATCCACCTTAACCAGGTTTACATCAAATTCGCCCCAAAGCCTCACCATGCTCCGGTAGCTTTCCACCGCTTCATCCAGTTTCTGGCTGAGTGCCTGCGCTTTGTCTTTTGCCCTCTTCACTTCCATCCGCAAGGCTGACTCCTTGTTCTTGATGGTCGGCAAAGCCCTCACGCGCACTTTCAGCTGCTTGTTAAGCTCCTGTAATGAGGTTTTATTGTATTGAAATTTTATTGCCATCTTTTCTGTAATCGGGTATTTCAGAGCACGTTTCAGCTGTAACCCAGCTATTGCATTATATCAACCGGACGCAGCCGGTTACTGACAAACAATATGTTACTTCGGCCAGTACAGATCGACAAACTCCTGCCGGATACTTACCTCCGCCTTGCTGAAATGCCTGCCAAACAGTTCCCAGGCTTTATCGAGCATAAAGGTGGTATCCACATTCACATCAATGGCCAGCAGGTCGTTTGAATATTCTTTCGCAAAGCGCATGGTACGCTCATCATAATCGGTAAGATCGAAACCGTTCTCAAGTTTGGTCTTGGCGTTAGCTGCATCGGCGTACAGACGCACCGCGGCGTTCATCACCTGGGGGTGATCCTTGCGGGTTTGCTTGCCGATTACCAGCTGCTTCAGCCTGGAGAGTGAACGGAAGGGATCCACGATTACTTTTCCGATATCGGAGTCACGACGAAGGAAGAGCTGCCCTTCGGTAATGTAACCGGTATTATCGGGAATCGCGTGGGTAATATCACCACTAGAAAGTGTAGTTACCGCAATGATGGTAATGGAACCGCCTTCAGGAAACTGAACGGCCTTTTCATAAATTTTGGCAAGATCGCTGTACAGTGAGCCGGGCATACTGTCCTTCGAAGGAATCTGATCCATGCGGTTCGACACGATACTCAGCGCATCGGCGTATAACGTCATATCTGTAAGCAACACCAGCACCGTCTCTTTTTTATCAAAAGCAAAATACTCGGCGGCGGTCAGCGCCATATCGGGCACCAGCAGACGTTCCACCGGCGGGTTCTCTGTGGTGTTCACAAAGCTGATGATGCGGTCGAGGGCACCGGCATTGTCGAAGACGTTTTTATAATAAAGATAATCGTCGTTGGTCAGCCCCATGCCCCCCAGAATAATCTTGTCAGCCTTTGCCCTGAGGGCCACCTGCGCCATCACCTGGTTGTAAGGCTGGTCGGGATCGGCGAAGAAAGGAATTTTCTGTCCGGTAACCAGCGTATTGTTCAGGTCGATACCGGCAATACCGGTAGCAATCAGTTCTGAAGGCTGCTTGCGGCGCACCGGGTTCACCGAGGGACCGCCGATTTCGCGCTCCTCCCCTTCCACAGCCGGACCACCATCAATCGGATCACCGTAGGCATTGAAAAACCTTCCGGCAAGTTCTTCTCCCACTTTCAACACCGGCGGTTTACCCAGAAAAACCACTTCAGCATTCGTCGGGATGCCTTCGGTGCCTGAAAACACCTGCAGGGTGACATTATCGCCGTTGAGTTTCACCACCTGAGCCAAACGGCCGTTTACGAGAGCCATTTCCTCATAACCGATTCCGGTAGCCTGCAGGGAGCAGGTCGCTTTGGTGATTTGTGTGATTTTGGTATATATTTTCTGAAATGCTTTGGTTTCCATCAGGCAGCTTTCCTTTCATTAATAATTTCTTCCAGCTCTGCTTCGTATTTTTTGAAATCTTCGCTCTCGAAAAGTGAATAGTTCATCTGTTTGAACACATTGATGATGCGTTTAAAGTATGGGTTGACTTCTTCAAAGCCTTCGAAACTGAAGCCTGTATTACAAACCCCGAGCACCTTGCCAAGCATGTACTTCTGCCGTTTGATGGGGGTCGAAGCATCTGTTTTATCAAATGCATCCTGCTGAAGAATCACAAAGTCAATGACTTCTGATTTCCAGTAGCGGAGGTGGTAGTCTATGGGAACGCCATCATCGCCCAGGATATTGATCTGCTCATAGGCTTCCTTTCCCCTCAGCAGGATATTTTTTGCTTCCAGCACACTGCCGAGCCAGTCTTCTGAGATATTCTCCGCAAGATATTCCTGGAGTTCGGGATATTCAAGGTATTTTGAATAGCTGTCAATGGGGTCCACTGCCGGATACCGTTTGCTGTCGGCGCGTTGCTGCGATAGTGCAAAGAAACAGCGGGCGGCTTTTTTGGTCGATTCCGTGACGGGTTCCTTCAGGTTTCCCCCTGCAGGAGACACTGTTCCGATGAATGTAATGGAGCCGGTACTGCCATTGTCAAGATAAACGTAACCGGCGCGGGCGTAAAAACTTGAAATAATCGCGGGCAGGTCCATGGGGAAAGCATCGGGGCCGGGAAGCTCTTCCATACGGTTCGACATTTCGCGCAACGCCTGCGCCCAGCGTGAAGTGGAATCGGCCAGCAACAGCACTTTCAGTCCCATGCTGCGGTAATATTCTCCGATTGTCATGGCCGTATAAACCGATGCTTCGCGCGCGGCTACCGGCATATTCGAGGTGTTGGCAATGATGGTGGTCCGCTCCATCAGTTTGCGACCGGTGCGGGGGTCGTCAAGCTCAGGGAATTCAGTAAAAATCTCAACCACCTCGTTTGCGCGCTCACCACAGGCAGCCACAATGATAAGGTCCGCCTCTGCCTGTTTTGAGAGGGCATGCTGCAAAACAGTCTTACCCGATCCGAAAGGTCCGGGAATAAACCCTGTTCCGCCTTCCACAATCGGATTCATGGTATCGATGATACGAACGCCGGTTTCCATCAGGCGGAATGGTCTGGGCTTATCGGTATAAGCCCTGATGGGCACTTTTACAGGCCACTTCTGTACCATACTCACCTCGTGATCACGGCCATCGGCATCCGTTAGCACCGCAATTGCACCGGAAGCTTTGTAGTTGCCTGCTGCCTGAATCTGTTTCACCGTATACTTCCCTTCAAACTTGAAAGGGACCATGATTTTGTGACTGATCCAGTTTTCCTTAACTTCACCAAGCCAGCTGCCGGCAATCACATTGTCGCCGGACTTTGCCAGAGGCGTAAACGCCCATGCCTGATCCACCTCAATGGCAGCAGTATATTCACCGCGGCGCAGAAATGTTCCTTCCATCTTGTCCAGATCGTTCTGCAAACCGTCGAAATTACGCGATAAAATACCGGGGCCAAGAGTTACTTCGAGCATATGCCCCATAAATTCAACGCTTTCGCCAATCTTCAGACCACGTGTGCTTTCAAACACCTGCACATATGCCTTGATTCCCATCACCTTGATCACTTCAGCCATCAGCCGGGTGCCGTGAAGATTGATAAAACAAATCTCGTTCTGCGAGACGGGACCGTCAACTTCCACAATTACAAGGTTGGCAATAATGCCGCTGACCTTTCCGGTTGTCTTTTTATTTTCTTCCATCTTTAATATTAAACTCATTTGGAAATTCGTAACTGTTTTGCAGGGTGCCGAGCAGGTTCCGGAACAGCTCTTCGCCGGTAGCCGGATCAAGCCGGAGCCATCTTTCGATAATGCCCAGCTTGATATAAAATGCGATCAGCACTTCAACCGTAAAATAATTAAAAGTGTTCTGTTCATCCAGGAAATTCCATCTCAGCATGTCAATGGCCTTTTCACGCTGCAGCAGGTCAGGGATTTCAATAATCTGCAACAACCTGTCGATCCATGGCCATTCCGAAGCCAGTCCCAGATCCCTGGCACTGCTCCGGCGCATGGAATCAGCTAATGAATTGGCGGCAATCACCTGGTTTTCATAAGGCAGGCCGTTCTTTTTAGCTGAAAGCACCAGCAATACATTTCTCAGGTTCAGTTCAAATCCGAACCAGGACCGCATGAAGTTGTTTTTTACTTCAAGCATTTCCCTGTAGTAGAGAAGTGTCAGTTCATTCTGTGGTGAGAGGCTGGGATACAAGCGGTTCTCGGCAGACAGACTTTCAATAAACAACCGCATGTAATTCATCAGTGTCCGGGGTTCCTTGATTTCTGCCGCGAGCATCTCAGGCTGATAGACGCCTTTCGCCGAGAGCGGGCGGTCTTCTTTCAGCAGCAGGCTGAGCAGGTTGGAATTATCTTCGGCCAGAAACAACATTTCGAACAAGCGAAAGTCCTCAGGACTAAGGTCTTGCTTCAGCTCTTCGCGCAACTGTTCCGTACCGAACTGCAGCTTTCCCTGTTCCAGCGTAATCTCGGGCAGGCCGGCAACCAGATAGTAATATTTATTCCTGATCATTATTCGCCCCCGAATAAGAGGTTAATGGTTCGCGGACGCATAAAAGACCTGAAAAACGCCTGAAAATCTTCGTCGGTAAAACTGATAAGATAGCTATTGTCTTTGGGCCCGATTTTAAATCCACCTTTCAGGCGGTCGTCAAATTTTACTTCAACGCCTTCGGTCAACACCTGCTTCAGACGGGATCCAAAATACTTCTCCAGCGACTGCTGATCTGCTGCCGGAAGAATCAGGGCCGCATCCTGGTTGAAGTGCTCGAGCGCCTTCCGGATAATGTCGCCTATAAATGATTTGTCGCTGACTGCATCTTTCACCGGTTCATCAACCACCCTGGCGGTGATCAACCCGGCAATCTGCTGGCGGATGGCGCTGATGGCCTGTTTCGAAGACATACGGACCTCCGATTGGGCATTGCGCATCAATTCATCGGCATTTACCCTGGCTTGCTTAACAATTTCCTCTGCCTCAGTTCTGGCCTTTGCCGTTAAGGCAGCGGCTTCCTTACGTGCATGATCAATTATGATCGCGGCTTCCTGCTCAGCTTTCTCCACGCCTTCGTTGTATATCTTCCGGGTGAGTTCCTGAAGTTTATTTTCCATAAACAACTATTTATCATTTTGAGGCAAAATTAGGGCTATTTTTTGAATTGGGAAACTAAAATCGATGCTCCTGAGCGCAATTTTAGTATTTTAATGATTTTTAAGAATCTATAATTTAATCACTTAAGAGCTCAGGGTTTTTGTTAACCGATTCACAAGTGATTGTTGGGCTTATCAAATTTTGAAATTCAACGTTTACTAACAAAAAGCTGCTGTGCGCGCTGATAAATAAGCAGTTAAGTTCTTTGATATAATTGATTTCAGAGTAGCTTTGCTATATAATTCAAGCAGATGCCTGATCAAATAATGAAAGAACTTATTCACCTTTGTGCAGGCACAGGCGAAGATAATTGTTGAACTCTGAGAAACTGCGGATAATTAACCAGTAATTGATAAATAGCACAACATCGTTGACACTTTTTTTCATAGCACAACATCGTTGACACTTTTTACAAAAATCGTTCTTTGACATATTTTTTTCGTATTGTTCAAATAAAAAATGGACGAATACGAGAAACGGAAAGTAGCTATAACACGCTATTATTCAGGAGAAAAGATTTCTTCAATCGTTTATTCCCTGGGAAGAACCCGTCAGTGGTTTTATAATTGGCTTAAACGGTTTGAGTTGCGCATTGATGATAATTGTTGGTACATTGATGAATCACGGGCTCCCAAGAGAAAACCATTAAAGATCAGCAATGATGCGGAGAGGCAGATACTGGATATTAGAAGTTGGCTTGATGCGCAGCATTATGCACAAACCGGGGCAATTGCAATTCAATATGAATTTCGCAATAGGAAGTTAATTCCGCCGCCAATCTGGACGATTAATCGTGTTATTGCCAGAAACGGATTGAACAAGGTACCTCCAAAAGCCAAACAGAGCCATGACTACCCCGAACTCTTCATGTCAACACACCAGATGGATCTGGTCGGACCCAGATATATCAAAGGAGATGGGCGTTTCTACAGTTTTAACATCATAGATGTTGAATCTCATACCTGTTTCACAAAACCAATACGAACTAAGTCTTCAAATGAGATTGTCAGGGCTATTGCTGAGTTCTGGCATGAATTTGGACTGCCTGATGCTTTGCAAATGGACAATGAGCTCGCATTTCGTGGCAGCAATCGTTATCCAAGAAGTTTTGGTTCTGTTGTAAGGTTTGCCTTAAGTCAGGGAGTTGCTCCTGTCTTCATTCCAATAAAAGAGCCGTGGCGGAATGGGATAATTGAGAAGTTTAATGATACCTACACCAAGCGGTTTATAAAAGCAAAAACTTTTGTGAATTTTGAAGATTTGCTCAATGAATCCAAAGATTTCAACGAATTTCACAATTCTCATCACCGATATAGTTCACAGTGCCAAAAAACTCCAAATGAAGCTTCGAATCAGGGCAACTTTAATATTCACTACAATGGCAATGTCCATGAGTTCAATAAGATACCTTTAGAAACTGGGGTTATTTACTTCATACGGTTCATAAGGAGCGATTTAAAGCTGAGGCTAATCACGGAAAGCTTTGACGTTGATGAACTTCTGAAGTATTCTTATGTTGTTGCTGAAGTCAATATAGACACCCAAAGCCTTGTTGTCCGGCAGTCCAATGACATAAAACACATTTTCCCATATCTTACCCCTGTCGACTGGTAGCTACTTTCCAAAATGTCAATGAACTTGTGCTATGAAATTGACCCTTAAGGCCCCCTTAAGGGGGTGGGGCTTGAAAAAAGCCCCCTCTTTTAAGGATATGGCAAAAGTGTCAATTATGTTGTGCTATATAACATTTAATCACTTAAGAGCTCAGGGTTTTTGTTAACCGATTCACAATCAATGTCAGTTTAAACAGTCATCAATTTGCAATGAAAGAACCCTGCAGTTTCAGACTGACCCGCTGAACCTCTGAAAAGCGGGTAAACGACTAAGACGAACAATCGGAAAACCCGTTTGTTTTACTCCCCCATTTTATTGTAGTTTTGCATATGCAATGCATCGCTGTCCTTTTCCGATAATTCCGAGATTCATGAAATACCTTATCATTCCGTTTTTCCTCATTCCGCTGCTTATCATCACTTCATGTCAACCTAAGAAAAAGGTTTCGGAAGACAACAAGATTATCACCGTAAGCACATTGCCGCAAAAAACCATTATCTCGAAAATCTCAGGAGATAAATTCCACATCAATGTCCTGATTCCTGAAGAAGGCAACCATGAGACCTATGAGCCTACATCAAAACAGATGGCAGAAACCGGAAAGTCAATGGCCTATTTTAAACTCGGATATCTGGATTTTGAGATCAACTGGCTGGACAATCTGAAACAGAATTACCCGGCTATGAAAATCTACGACACCTCCGAAGGGCTTGACCTGATCAGGGGTGCTGAGATACATCATGGCGATCATGTGCATCCCGGCGGTGTTGATCCGCATATCTGGCTTTCGGTTTCCGCGGTCAGAATCCAGGCAGGCAATATTCTGAAAGGGCTTATTGAACTGGATCCTGAGCATAAGACCTATTACGAAAACAACTATAATGGTCTTGTATCAGCGCTTGACTCGCTTGACAGGCAGATCAGGCAAATTATCGACACTTCCGGGGTTAAGGAGTTTATGATTTATCACCCTTCGCTCGGATATTTCGCCAGGGATTATAACCTTGAACAGATTGCCATAGAGCAGGAAGGCAAGGAGCCAAGTCCGCGGTATATGAAACAGCTGATTGAAATTGCCCGCGAAAAACAGATCAGGGCGATTTTTGTCTCCAGTCAGTTTAGCAAGCAAAGCGCGCTTGCACTTGCGGACCAGCTGAATGCCAGGGTTGAGGAATTCAATCCGGTAAGTGCCGACTGGGATAAAAACATGCTTGATATTGCAGAAAAAATTGCATCATCCAAACGTTAGCATCTGATTCAGCCATGTCAGTGATTATTGAGATTCGCGATGCCAGTGCAGGATACAACCACGATGTTGTGCTGCATGATGTTAACCTTACGATTCAGGAGGAGGATTACATTGGTGTGATCGGACCCAACGGAGGCGGAAAAACCACGCTGGTCAGGCTGATTCTCGGGCTTATTCAGCCCCTCCGGGGCGAAGTAATCTATCATGGAGACAAACAACGCAACCTGATCGGCTATCTGCCCCAGGTCAGCCAGACTGACCGCAGTTTTCCGATTTCCGTAAATGAAGTCGTCCTGTCCGGACTGATGTCTGCCCGTTCCGGCCTCAGTACCTATACCCGTAATGACAGATCACGTGCATCGGAGATTCTTGAGATGATGGGAATAGCGCACCTCAGGAAGAAAAGCATAGGTGAACTCTCCGGCGGTCAGATGCAGCGCGCCTTTCTCGGGCGCGCCATTATTTCGGAACCCCGACTGCTGATTCTTGACGAGCCCAACACCTTTGTTGACAATAAATTTGAACACGACCTTTATGAATTGCTCCGCGAACTGAACGAAAAAATGGCCATCCTGATGGTATCACACGATGTGGGAACCATTACTTCGTATGTAAAAACGATTGCCTGTGTAAACCGAAACCTGCACTACCACCGCTCGAACATCATCACCCAAAGCCAGCTTGCCGCCTATAACTGCCCGATACAGCTGATCACCCACGGTGAAGTACCCCACACCGTACTTGGAGAACATCACCATAACCATGACTGAAAATATGTTGCATCTCTTCGAATACGAATTCTTCCGGAATGCAGTCTGGGCAGCATTGCTGGCCAGTGTAACATGCGGAATTACCGGCAGTTACATCGTTGCAAAACGCATGGTTTTTATCAGCGGGGGCATTACCCATGCCTCTTTCGGAGGGATCGGCATCGCTTACTTTCTCGGGTTCAACCCGGTAGCCGGCGCCGCAGTGTTCAGCATACTATCCGCACTGGGCATTGAGTATGTATCGGGCAAAACCAATGTACGCGAAGATTCCGCCATTGGCATCCTCTGGTCGCTGGGAATGGCCCTGGGAATTATTTTCGTTTTTATGACCCCCGGCTATGCACCCAACCTGATGTCGTACCTGTTCGGAAGCATTCTGACCGTCGGGAAAACAGACCTTCTGCTGATGCTTGGACTAAGCGCCGTGATCGTGGGGTTTTTTGCAAGATTTTATCACACCATTCTTTTTATCTCCTTTGATGAGGAATATGCACGTGCCCACCGCATCGCCGTCGGCCTGTTTAAATACATCCTCATCAGCCTGGTGGCCCTCACCATTGTAATGAACATCAGAATCGTCGGCATTATCCTGGTCATCTCATTCCTTACCATTCCACAATCCACTGCCAACCTGTTTACCAAGAACCTCAGAATGATGATGATTTACTCCATCATCATCGGAATAACAGGCTCCTTAACAGGAATTTACATCTCATATTACCTCGATATCCCGTCGGGAGCCACCATTATCTTCGCTTTTGTAGTGCTGTTCGGACTGGCAAAAATAATTCAGGTCCTGCGCACCAGAATGTTGATCAGGCGGCAGGTAAATCAGCTGTCAAATCAATAGGAATGGATTACCTTACGATTTCCCTGGTGAAGTCATTGAGCCGGTAAACGGTTACGCCAGTATTTTCGTACCCGCCGCCTTCATGCTTGTAAAATCTGAAATCGTTGCTCAATCCGGCTGATTCAAGTTCCGGAATACATTTCAGGTATCCGGGGCCGTATATGTAAAGCGCACCCAGAAAATAAGCGGTAATGTCATAGCCCAGGTAAGCATACCTTGAAAGTTCGGGGTCGCCCACGAACCGCTCTCTGAAGGTACTGATAAACCTGGTGACTTCAGGATTGGTATAATCGACGAACCACCTGTCGAAGAAGTGCGCATTCAATTGTTGCAAGTAATTGATATCCATTTCCATACCTTCCCATTCAGGCAGACCCACCACTACAATCCCGTATTCTTCGCGGGCATCATTCAACCGCCTGAGGAGTGCCGGAATCAACGCCTTATCGGCTGTCAGCATCAACACAACATTGGTTTTGCCCGGAACCATACTTTTCATCAGGCCGGCATCCTGACTCTGGCTGTAAATTACTTCCTTCACCTGGGAGGCGGAAGGCAGCAGTTTGCGCAGGGAGGCTGTAAAAACCTCTGCCATAGAGGCTTTTTCCGTATCATTCCGTCGCATGACCACAAAGTTGGCATCGCCAAAACGACCGGCAAGCACCTGGGCTGCTCCGTTATACATACTCCATCCTGAGGGCTGGGCCTTCACGACATATACATTATCATCAATAATTTCAGCTCTTTGCGACAGTGGATTGATCACAGGGATCGCATGCTTTGAAGCAAAGGCGGCCACTGCTTCAAAACTTCTGGCAAAAAAAGGTCCGATTATCAGGTCCATATTTTCCATCTCCGGATTGGCAAGTATCCTTCGTGTCTTGGCCATCCCTTCCCCTGCATCCGCATCATAAACATGAATCCTTACATTCATTCCCTTTTCCGCCAGGTCATCCGCTGCAATCAGCGCGCCCTCATAAAACTGTATAAAATCCATCGACCGGTATTCCCCCGGCTGCTTCAGCATCAAAGGATCTCCCGTGTAAACGCTGTCGGCTTCTTCAAGTGAAAAGGGAATGAGCAGTGCAAGATTAAAGACGCCTTTCGCCGGAACCACAGGTGTGCAACCCGGCAATACCTGCGCGGGAAGCGGATCTGCATGCACATCCCTCCCCAGCACCACGGAGTCCTCTTTCGCCCTGCCGCTGCCCTGTATCGTCGCGCCAGGCATTGGAATCAGCAGGATCTCATTTTTCTTCAGCGATCCTCCGAGACCCGGGTTCGCATCAACAATGTCAGACATCTTCACGCCATAGCGCCTTGCTATGCTATAAAGCGTTTCCTTCCGCCCGACCCGGTGTTCCAGATATCCATCCTTCCTGCTCAGGGGCTGCGCTGCTTCCTGCTGCGTCACCTGCTGATGGTCGGGAACATAAATCACCTGGCCTGTCTGCAACCCGTTACTTAATCCCGGATTCAGGCTGACAAGATCATCCACGGAAATCCCGTGTGCCCTCGAAATTCCGTAAAGGGTTTCCTGTGCTTTGACCGTATAAAGTTTCAGGCCGGGTCGTGCTTCAGGCTGTTCCCGTTCAGGGATTATTACCACCATACCGATCCGCAGGGTATCCACCCCCGGATTCGCAGCTATAAGTTCCTTTACGCCCAGTTTATACTGCCTCGATAATGCATACCAGGTTTCTTTGGGAGCAACAATGTGGGTTTTCTGACCTCTGTCAATACCCACGGAAGGCAATCCCGCGGGGCTTTCCGGCTTTTTGGCTGATGACGGCGTTGCCTGAAGTTCTTTATACGGTATCATCAGCAGCTGATCATTGCGGAGCACTTCCGTAATATCCGGATTTGCCTGCCTGATATCATCTACCGTAACCTGATAAGCCTGCGAGATGGCATGGAGGGTCTGCCCCTGCTCAACGAAATGGATGTAATATTGCTTCCCCCTGTAGGTTTCAACCACCTGCGAGCGGCGGATGACCGATTCCTGAGCATTCAGGTTTGAGAGAAAACACAAAAGAAATAAAAGCCGGAAAAGGATTCTTTTGAAAACCATGTATCTCGATGTTTACGAACGGGGATTATTCCCATTCAATGGTAGCAGGAGGTTTCGAACTGATGTCGTACACCACGCGGTTTACCCCTTTTACTTTATTGATGATGTCGTTCGACACTTTTGACAGAAATTCATACGGAAGGTGTGACCAGTCGGCGGTCATGCCATCTGTGCTGCCAACAGCCCTGAGCGCCACTACATATTCATAGGTACGCTCATCACCCATTACGCCGACGGATTTCACCGGCAATAAGATAACGGCGGCCTGCCACACTTCAGTATACAGGCCCGTTGACTTTAGTCCGTCGATAAAGATGGCGTCTGCTTCCTGAAGTATCCTGATCTTTTCACGGGTAATTTCACCGAGTATTCTGATTCCCAGTCCGGGCCCGGGGAAAGGGTGGCGGTTGAGGATATCAGGATCAATGCCGAGCGTGGTACCCACCCGCCTTACTTCATCTTTAAAAAGACTCTTCAGCGGCTCCACCACCTTCAGCTTCATATAATCGGGCAATCCGCCCACATTATGGTGCGATTTGATGGTGGCCGAAGGACCATTCACGGATACGGATTCAATCACATCGGGATAAATAGTTCCCTGAGCCAGCCATTTTACACCGCTTATCAGATGCGCTTCATGGTCAAACACGTCGATAAAGGTTTTTCCAATGGCCTTTCGTTTCTGCTCTGGCTCACTGATTCCCTGCAAAGCGTCAAGAAAACGATCGGTGGCATCCACTCCCTTCACATTCAAACCCATATGCTGATACGAGTCAAGCACTTTGACAAATTCATCCTTGCGCAGGAGGCCGTTATCCACAAAAATACAGTGCAGGTTCTTTCCGATCGCCTTGTGCAACAATACTGCAGCCACTGATGAGTCAACGCCGCCCGATAGTCCGAGTACAACCTTATCGTTACCCAACGTGGCTTTCAGTTCTGCAACCGTCGATTCAATAAAAGAGGCGGGCGTCCAGTTCTGATGACATCCGCAGATGCCGGTCACGAAATTTCTGAGCAGCACTGCGCCTTCGGTTGAATGATAGACTTCGGGATGAAACTGAATGCCCCAGGTGGGCTCGTTTTCAACCTGAAATCCTGCAATATCCACATCAGCGGTACTGGCAATTACCTTAAAATGATCGGGTTTGTGCAAAATGGTATCGCCGTGCGACATCCACACCTGGCTTCCATGACTTAAGCCCAGCATCAGCTGATTGGTGATATCGATAAAGCCAAGGTTGGCCCGGCCATATTCCCTGATCTTTGAGGGCATTACCTCACCCCCTGACGTGTGGGCCAGGTATTGAGCGCCGTAACACACGGCCAGCAGGGGAACCCTGGAGCGGATATGAGTCAGGTCAGGATACGGCGCATCCTTGTCGCGCACCGAAAAAGGGCTGCCCGAAAGGATCACCCCCTTGATCCAGGGCGTAATTTCCGGAATCTTATTAAAGGGATGAATTTCACAATATACATTTAACTCCCTCACTCTGCGCGCAATGAGCTGAGTATACTGGGATCCGAAATCGAGAATAAGAATGGTTTCCTGCATGTGGCAAAGATAGAAAAAAGCACTCAGACACATCTTTTATACGTAGTCCGAATATTTGCCGGCAACCGATAACAGGCATTGCCCATGTTGAAATATGGTGACATACAGAAAGAAAGAACTGACACAGGGGCAGAAAAAACGGGTCAACCAGATACCTCTTCAGAAAATCCGCCTGCCTCCGTCACTGGTTTCGGCGATGTAAAATTCAGGAATCAGTCCGGTTTTGGCTTTATAATCTGCTCCTACCCTGCCGATAAAGTCATTAACCGCCCAATCCTTTACCAGGCTGACCGTGCATCCGCCAAAGCCGCCGCCTGTCATGCGTGAGCCAAGCACTCCTTCTGTCTGTTGCGCAGCGTCAACCATCGCATCCAGCTCAGGGCCGGTTACCTCATAATCATCGCGCAGCGAAGCATGCGATTCGTTCATTAGTTTACCAAACGCTTCAATATTTCCGGTTTTGAGCAGGGCAACGGCCTCACGGGTACGCTCAATTTCAGAAACCACATGCCGGGCACGCCGCATCACGGTGGAATCCTGAATATGATCACTCAACCTGCCAAATTCTTCAACACTAATATCAGCAAGCTGACTGATCACCTTATAAGGCTGAAGCGCAGCAACGGCAGCACGGCACTCCCTGACCCGTTCATTGTATTTTCCGGAGTCAAGCTTGTGGGGGCTGTTGGTATTGCCAATTACAAGCTTAACCCCGTCAAGCTTAAGGGGAACCAGCTCATATTCAAGTGTATCGCAGTTCAGGTAAACAGCATGATCTTTCCGGCCCATGGCCGAAGCAAACTGATCCATAATTCCGCACATCACGCCTGCAAATTCATGTTCAGCCTTCTGCGCCATCTTAACCAGTTCTATTTCAGGTAATCCGGCACCAAACACCGTATTGACGGCCACCGCAGTAACGACCTCAAGCGCCGCCGAAGAAGACAACCCCGCCCCTGCCGGCACATCTCCGTAAAAAAGCAGGTCAGCCCCCCGCTCAAATTTTATTCCCTTTTTCAGAAACTGGGCAAAAACACCTATGGGATAATTTACCCATTCTTTACCCACCGGTTTGTCAAGGTCCTCAACGCTTACTTCGGCTTCAAATTTCATATTCATAGAGAAGAACCGAACAGATGGCCTATCCGTTCTGCGGATCAGGCAGTAATTCCCGAAACTCAGGGCACAGGGAAACACAAATCCCCCGTTATAATCGGTATGCTCACCAATCAGGTTGACCCTGCCGGGTGCAAAAAATCCCTGTACGGGGCCCGGCCCGTATTTCTCCAGGAAGCCGGATTTCAAAACTTCACTATCCATAATTTTAATATGACTATCAGACCTGTAAACCCTAACCCGGGGCATTCAAAAGTACTAAACATGCCGGTATCATTTGCATGATCCGGTAAAGAAATATGTCTACCGGCCCGGTTTTCATTGAATCAGGGACCTCCGTCAAATAAGCGGGAAAAACAATCAATTTTGACTGAACGCTATATCTTTGCTGAAAAATCATTTTATGAAACAGCGGGTCAGGCCGTGGGGGCGCGACGGCGAGGAAAAAGGCCTTGTGCTGTACACCCTGGATGACGGAAAAGGCACGGTAGTCTGCATCACCAATTATGGCGGAATCATCACTTCAATACGTACGCCGGATCGAAGCGGACAATCCGGTGAGGTTGTCCTGGGATTTGATTCAGCAGATGCCTATCTGGATGATCGGTATCTTGCCGACTGCCCCTATTTCGGATGTATTACCGGAAGATACGCGGGGCGCATTGCCCGGGGGGAACTCAGCATTGGCGAAGAAAGATACCACTTACCGGTTAACAACGGAGGCAATACCCTGCACGGAGGATTCAGGGGATTTGACAAACGTACCTGGGATCATCAATTGGTATTCCGGGAAGGAATTCCCGGGCTTGAACTCAGTTACCTCAGCCCCCACCTCGAGGAAGGTTTTCCGGGAAACCTTCAGGTAAAGGTTACCTATATGATGTCATCTCCCGGCACGCTTACCATAAAATACCAGGCAACCACCGACAGACCCACCGTGGTCAACCTGACCAATCACACCTATTTTAACCTGAATATGCGCCAACCTGATATCCTGGGTCACCGGCTCAGGATATTCAGTAAAAAAAATATTGAAAGCATCAACCTGATCCCCACAGGGCGGATTATTGATATTACGGGCACCGCCATTGATTTTTCGGAGCCCAAAACCATTGGCCGCGACATAGGCCGGTTGTCTGATGGATACGACCACGGTTACGCGCTTGATAATGATAAAGGAGGTCTTATTCCGGCGGCAGTGCTATCGGAACCGGTTTCCGGCCGGCAGGTGGAGATATTCACCGACCAGCCGTCCGTGCATATCTATACAGGCTATTATATTCCTGCCCTGACCGGACACGAAGGGGTAAAATATGGACGCTACACGGGCATAGCCATCGAAACGCAGCATTATCCCGATTCGCCGAACCATCCCGGTTTCCCGGGCACCCTGCTGAAGCCGGGCGAGGTTTTCGAAAGTACAACGAGCTACCGCTTCAGTGCCGGAGTCAGTATGTAAACTGCAATAGTGCCGGCTATGAACCCAGGTATTCCTTTACCTGTAAGGCTACATTTTCAGGGGTAAATCCGAACTTTTCATCCAGCACTTTTGCCGGAGCGGAATAACCGAAGTGGTCGAGGCCCCATACCCTGCCTTTTTCGCCAACCAGCCCCGAAAGGGTTACCGGTAATCCGGCGGTCAGTCCGAATACGGGTGCACCGGGCAGTAAAACTTGCTGCTGATAAGCCTGATCCTGCTGACGGAACAAGCCTTCAGATATTACCGAAACAATCCTGATTTTCAGATTCTTTTCCGTCTTCAGCAATGCTGCACCTGCAACCAGGGTTGAAACTTCGGATCCGCTGGCCAGCAGGATAACGTCGGGCGTTCCTTCGCAATCCTGAACAACATAGGCTCCTTTTGCAGCACGAAGTGCCGAAGTGTATGGCGTAACAGCCTCTGCTACCGGCAGATCGCTGATATTTTGCCGTGAAAGAATCAGCGCTGTGGGTGTTGAGGTATTTTCCATGGCAAGTTTCCAGGCCACCGAGGTTTCTGCGGCATCGGCCGGGCGCAGGGCCAGCAGGCTCATGGCGCCGTGGTGGTTTTTCATCTGTTCCAGCAAACGGATCTGGGCTTCCTGCTCAACAGGCTGATGCGTGGGTCCGTCCTCTCCCACCCTGAAGGCATCATGCGTCCAGATATACTTGACAGGCAATCCCATCAGCGCCGAAAGCCGGACGGCCGGTTTCATATAATCACTGAACACGAAAAAGGTACCGCAGGCGACCCATACGCCTCCATGCAGGGCAATGCCGTTACAAATGGCCGCCATGGTCAGTTCACTGACGCCTGCCTGAAGGAATGCACCGCTAAAATCGCCTTTGGCCAGGGCTTTGGTTTGTTTCAGGAACCCGTCGGTCTTGTCGCTGTTGGCAAGGTCGGCAGACGAAACAATCATATTTCCCACGTTTTGAGCAAGGTATGCAAGAATGGCCGATGAAGCGGCGCGGGTGGCGATGCCCGGTTTCTGAACTACACTGCCGAAATCGAGCTCAGGCAGTTTTCCTGACAGATATATCTCAAGTTTGTCTGCCAGTGATGGATTCCCTTCTGCCCATTTTTGTTGCAACGCTTTTCTTTCATTCGCCGCATTTGTCTTTTCAATCCGCTTTTCTGCATATAAAGCAGCTACATCCGGAAAAACGGCAAACGGATCACCGGGATTCCCTCCCAGATTGGCGATGGACTTTTCAAATGAAGCACCTGACTCACCCAGCGGCATGCCGTGGGTAGCACATTTGCGCTCGAAACTCTCTCCATCGGCCGTGAGCGCTCCTTTGCCCATTACGGTTTTACCGATGATCAGGGTTGGCCGTTCCTGTTCCAGCTGAGCCGCGTCCAGTGCCGCGCGGATGGCTGCATGGTCATGTCCGTCAATGGTTACCACTTTCCAGCCCCAGGCTTCGTACTTCATCGCGGTATTTTCGCTGGTCACCACGTGGGTGTCGGTCGACAGCTGAATGTCGTTGCTGTCGAAAAACATAATAAGGTTGCTCAGTCCCAGGTGACCGGCAATCCTGCCGGCTGACTGCGAAATCTCCTCCTGAATACCACCATCAGAGATATAAGCGTAAGTCTTATGCGACATCCATTCACCGAAGCGGGCGCATAAAAAACGCTCCGCGATGGCAGCGCCGATGGCCATGGCATGTCCCTGACCCAGCGGGCCGGATGTATTCTCCACACCACGGGCCTGATCCACCTCAGGATGGCCGGGCGTAACGCTGCCCCATTGCCTGAAACTTTTCAGATCATCAATGCTGTAGTTCCCCGAAAGGGCCAGCACCGAATAGAGCATGGGCGACATATGCCCGGGATCGAGAAAGAAACGGTCGCGCATGTGCCACGTCATATCCGAAGGATCATAACGGAGGTATTCCGTAAAGAGGATGTGGATAAAATCGGCTCCGCCCATCGCGCCACCGGGATGCCCCGACCTGGCCTTCTCAACCATTGCTGCTGAAAGTATGCGGATGTTATCGGCAGCCAGAGTGGTAAGATCTTTGCTCATGAATTGCTGTTATAGAGGTTGTTATCAAATGAATATCCTTGCCTTTTTCGACTGGCAAACTTACGGCATTCAAAGGGAAATATAAAACGAATGCGAAAAATCCATCCGGCAAACGTTTTCCTGAAGGTATTCTCAGCCAGGTTAAAACATTCAGACAAGCATTTATAAACCAATCACCGGTCTCATTATGACGGTAAACCCTCCGCCTGGGGCAAGGGTAATTTTCAGCTTGTCTTTTGCAGTGACATGTTGCTGATCAATAGAAAAATCCGCAGCATTTTTATCCGCATTGAGTCCGTCCTTGAATATATTGGCTTTATAGGTACCTTCACCGAGAAAAGAAAGCGCAGTTTCCAGCGTTCTCGGTGACCAGTCGGTCATGGCAGCAAGGTACCAGGAGTCCCCGTTTCGCCGGGCAATCAGAATGTAATCACCAACCTCCCCCTGCAACACCCGGGTTTCATCCCACACAACCGGTATCCGGCTGATAAA
>JAMLHF010000058.1 GCA_023957275.1 Lentimicrobium sp.
TGATCAGGGTGGTTGTTGGAGGCGGTGCAGGGGGTGGGGGAGGTTTGTTCTGCTGAGTGATCTCGATCATCTCATCCTCAATATTTTCGACCTGACGTGCACCAAGATCAAGCTGTTGCTTGTCGTAGGTTTTCCATTCGAAAGCTACGAGAACTGCTGCAAGCGCGACAATCAGTCCGATCTGGACAAAGAACGTGCGTTTACGTTCCAGGTCAGCTTTCGGGGTCTTTTTTGCTTCCATATATTTAACTGATAAGTAGTTACACTTAACCTTACTGCCTTTAAACAGCAGTGTGCTAAATTAGTTATTTTTTCAGTCGGCCGGTAATTTTTTTTGCTTTTTCTTGCGGTATTGAAAAAAAATCAGCCAACCCATTGAGATGCCGGCGAAATCAGCAATGGTGTCGTACACATTTCCGCTTCTGCCCAAAGGTAACATTGCCTGAAGCAATTCGGTTAATACTGCCAGTAAAATGCTGAATGCAAGCACCATTCCTGTAATATAACGTTGGTTCCGGCCCGGATATTGTTTGAAGAATCCGCTGAATAGCAGCAAAGCAAGTACAGAAAACAGAAAGATATGTATCAGTTTGTCCGGCGAAAACAGATTCCAGAAACTGCCAACCCTGGGGATATAATTACCCGGTAACAGGGTCAGCACTAAAATAACAGCCGTCCATATTATGGACGGCAGGAAATTTCTGGCTTTCGCAGGCATACCCGGAGAGCGGACGGGCGATTTGGAATCAGGCACCGATCAGGTCGCCGTAAGCAGCTGCATCGAGCAGTCCGTCAGCTTCCGACGGATTGGTCATTTTAAGTCTGATGATCCAGCCTTCTCCGTAAGGATCTTTATTGATCATTTCAGGTGCGCTGTTTAATGCATCGTTGAATTCCAGAATTTCTCCGGAAACGGGTAAAAACAGGTCGCTTACAGTCTTCACCGCCTCAATGGTTCCGAATGTTTCGTGCTGATCAAGCGTTTCCCCAACGGTTTCAACTTCGATAAAAACGATGTCTCCGAGCTCTCCCTGGGCGAATTCTGTTACGCCGACAAGGGCAGTCTCCCCTTCAATTTTTATCCATTCGTGATCCTTCGTGTACTTCAGATTGCTTGGAATGTTCATGATTTTTATGTTTTTGTGATTGATGCCGTACTGGGGTCAAAATTACTAAAACACTTTTGAATTCAAATCAAAATCAGGATTATTATCTCTGGCAGTAGTCATAATCCGGAAAACCTGCTGCATGAACCGATGTAAACGCAAAAAGGCTGCCCTCCTTCCGGCGGCAGCCTTTAGCACCTGTCAGGATACCGGTTATTGCGCAAGGGTAAATCTCAGACTCACACCTGCATTTGTCGTTGAGTTTGGAAACTGCGAGGATACAAATGGGTTTGTAATCGTTTTATCGAAGAACAAACGGACATTGAAACGTTGGTTGATTACGTAATCCGCCGAAGAATTGATCGAAATCATTCTGTTTCCCGTTGAAACCTGGTTGATTTCTTCATCAAGCCGACGAAGTACTGTTTTGTTGTCCCTTACCGATAGGTCGAGTTTCACATTCAGGTCGCTCTTTAACTGCTGTTTTCTGCCTCCGCTTGAGATGTTCAGTTTAACATCCTTGAAACGGTATCCAACCCCAATAATCATTTCATTGCTCCGCACTTCTGTAACCTGGTTGTTGACAAAGCTTAACAGCAGTGTGCGGGCTTTTTTGATCTCGAACCTTGACAGCAGGCTGTTATTCCACGTCATATCGAAATTAAGCAGCGGGCTGAACTGTTCGGTAATGGAAATGCCGTCTATCTGGTTTTTGGGAATGAAATTCCAGTTGAAGTCAAATGCCGACTGGAATCCCATATTCTCAAGATAATCAACATTGGATACATAATTGCCAATGGCGTAGGTGGATTGATACGCGTGAGATATTGTCAGATTCTTCAGATATTCTTTGAAAAACGGAATTTTACTCAGGCCGGTATATGAAAATCTCCAGTTGGGGATCGGAATTTTTGGAAACGGTGAAAGTGAAACTTTCATCGGGTCGCGGTCAGTATATGCTGCAATGAATGCCGGGATAATCACGTCCTGCGAACCGGCGCCATACCCGATCGGGAATTCTCCGTTATCGGGGCCCGGCAGCATTGAATTGGGGTTTTGTGCTCCCAGCCTGTAAGCAATTATCTTCCGGTTCGCCTTGAATGCCTCGAAAACCTCATTGATGTTTTCTTCCCCGTCTTTTTTGAAAGCCGTTTTCAGTGTAAAGAATGAGATGCTGAAGGAGCCCCTGTCCTGTGGAGAGGTAGATGTAAACTCCCCGTTTGCATTGGCCTTGAAATATTCCTGGTAAGCAAATGATTCCTTCTTTTCAGCGGTAAATTCCACCCTGAATTCAGGGAATGGTTCATAGGTAATCCTGGCATTCAGATTCTTCGTAGCCCGGGTGATGTAAGCGCTGTTAAGCAGGGTGTCCGTTGTCAGCCACTGATTACGCACAGCCCTTGACCGGATGTCTTCCTGGCTTCCGAAGGCGAAGCCGAAGCCCGGTGCCATATCGGAAAGTCTGCTCCCAAGGATGTCGGGCTGTGGCATAAATCCTGGCAACAGCGTCCCCTGGGATTCGGAGTAGGTAAACTGAACATCTTTAATTCCGATAATCAGTTTTACAATGCCGATACCCAGTGCTTTGGCGATCTGTGGTGATTTTTTTTCCGTGGTATCTGCCTGGGCCGCGGTCTGCTGCGGGTCGGGTTCTTTCGGGGCCTGACGGCTGACCTGTCCGGGCCTTTGCGGAGACTGACTCCTCCCTTGTTGCCCGATCTTCCGCAGGAATGACCATTTGTTATAAAGATTGGTCATGCGCGCACTACCATTGATGTTGATGGTATTTGAATTTTCAATGGTGTTTCCCATAATCGACTGAATCGACCTTGGCGATGCTTCCCAGCGGAAAGTGCTGGCATACCTTGCATTCAGCGAAATCCAGTTCAGTAAGGGAATCTTGTTGATGGGCACGATGTAATTCAGGTTCATGTTCTGCGTGAAGCGGTTCATGCTTCCGAAGTTCATGATTTCGTCCCAGATTGAATCCCGCTTGGCCTGCCAGTCATCCGCGGTCCGGTTGATCTGTCCGGGAGGCTCACTGATGTAAGCGTTGGCATTGGCCTGATACTCCAGTTTCAGTGATTGCGCCAGGTCGAACTTCAGGTCATACAGCCTGTTCCAGTCCCACGATTTGGTATACGTAGGCTCAAGTATGATAAGCGCATCACTCTTGTTACGCAGCAGGCGCTCATTGTATTGGCGGTTCATATCCGTTCTGAATCCGAACATCTTGGGCATATAGAAGAAGTTGAAATCCTTGATGATCGCCAATGACTTCTTCTGCAGGAATTTGACATTCTGGAATGGTTTGACCGGCTTGGGGTTATACAGGAAGTTATATCCTATCCCGCCCCTGAACTGCTTGCGGCTGTCGTATTCAATATCTATGTTTCTGTGGAATATTTCAGAATAAGCATAGGTAAAGTCAAAATTTTCAATGTCATAAATGCGTGTTTTACCCTGGGCGCCAACTTTCTCCTTGCGCATATTCACAAAGTTGATGTTGGTTCTCCGGGTAATGTCCTGCACCTTATTCCTTACCGAATCCCTTTCATTCCTTTCAAGGTCATTCATCACCTCGCTCATCAGGATGTCCGGATCCAACGGATCGTATTTCGGGGTCATGCGCATTTCGGAATAGTCGATGTGCATCGGGATTTTGATACCGGCTTTTTCCGGAAAGAACTTACCCAGCTGAATGTTGGTGGCCACATCTACCTGCCCGACAGCTTCCTGCTGCCTTTCATTGACCTTTTTCTCAATGCTTCCGAATCCGGCGGTGGAATAACTTCCCGAAAGTACGACGTTACCAAGGTCAGCAAGGTTGGCCGCGATCCTGGCCGTGGCGGCAAATCCGCTTTTTTCGTCAAAATCGGTCAGGCGCAGCTCATTTACCCATACCTCCACGCATTTCGATTCTCCGTCATCATTGTCGGTTATAAACTGTTTCTTCGGATTTCTGACGCCGATCATAAATGCTTTCACGTCACTCATGCTGGGCATACCTACCACGGTAATCCGGTTTTCACCGTCGTAAACTTCGAAGGGTGTCATTACCGTGACCATCGATCCGGGGCGACCCATGGCATCATTGCGCTGTTGCTTGGCTTTCACCAGTTTGTCCAGTTCTATATCCAGCCGGTTGGCATCGGGCCAGATCAGGCCGGGATTGGCGGCAGTGGTGTACCACGGAGTCATCTCCACGGGAACTTCATACTCATAATAGTTTTCTGTGAAGTCGGAACCCATCCTGATAAAAACCGTTACATCCCCTTTTGCCAGCTCCTGATTTTCGATGGCTTTCTCTGCATGAATGTACATCTTGAGTTTTTTGTACTGCCGGAAGTCAAAGTCGGTGGTTTTATAAGTTCCTCTTGCATCGCCGTCGAGCAGGTTACAAACCTTCAATACCATGGCCTGCTCGTTCAGGCGCTGATAATTGGTGGTTCCCACGTTGATCTCGCGTTCAATGTCAGGCGGCAGCACATAGGGAATGGGAGAACGGCTGCCATTCTCTTCGATACTGACGGTTGAAATATCGAAGGAGGTTTCGCTCTGGTTGGGATTGGGGATATATTCGCCCGGAGCCAGCAGGTTGCTGTAATATTTCCTCCACTCGCCCCGCACCAGTTCAAGGGTGGCAAACCTGAGGACAACAGGCTGGTCAAAATTCCGGAGGAACATGCGCATAAAACGGATGCTTTTAAAGTCCTGGATATTTCCGACAACCTCGTCGGGACTCTGAACCGGGACTTTAAACTGGTACCATTTCACATTGCCGCGCTTGCCGTTTTCAAGGGGGATGTCCCCGGCATTGAAAATATCGGTGATATAGTTTTCTCCGATGTTCATACGGTCGGGGGTCAGCCTGATTTTGTACTGGAAATAACGTTCCTGCTCGTTCAGGGTATTGTCGCGGTTGATATCCTCCACATTTGGCAGGGTGGTGGCCTGTGTCTGAAACTGTTCATTCGATTGTTCCGTGGCCGGGGAGTTGCCTTCAACGCCGTTATACATTTTATAACGTTCGATCACGCTGCTGTATTTAGGATCGTTGTCGTAATCCGAGCCCCTGAAGAAGTGATAATTATCTCCCGAAGGGTCTTCAAAAGCCTGCTGATAGGCTGCTGAGGATGTCCCGTACTGGTTGGCGATCACCTGAAGATAATCCTCATCAAAGAAACTGCGCTCATCGGCATCCGGCAATCCATCGTAGCCGACATCCTGGAATGGCCTGGCCGCGATGTCGTTGTCGAAGGCATTTACCAGCGCCTGCAGGGTAGGTACGCGTCCCCAGATGGTGGTATCCACATTCTTAACTTCAGCGGAAACCGGAAGTCCGTTCTCGTAGCTTTTTCTGCCATCCCGAAGGATGTCTTCAGAAATATCACCCAGGTTAAAATACAGATCTCCGCCATTGTGCAGGGTGTCCTCAGAGAAGGGATCCATCAGCCAGAATTCTATATACTCAACGTTTGCGGCTTCGAAGTCGGTGGATTCGATTTTGCGCATAATTCCGCCCCAGCGTGTTCTGGGGAAGAGCAATGACCCGTCCTCGGCAAGTCCCCGTGATAGACTTCCGGGCAATACATCATAATTGTAAGGTCCGCGCTCTTCAGGGAAGAAGGCAAGATTGAGCACGGGCAGGTTCATGGGCTGACCGTTGGGGGGATCGGCATTGGGGAATACTTCACTTTCGCGGACCAGCCTTACCGAATTTCGCGAAAGTTCATCTTTCGAAACATTCTTTGGCCTGAGGTTGCTGTTGCGGTCGTAGAACAACGGGTCAATGGTGTACCATGCCAGTTTGGCGCGGTTGAAGCCGTACGAAAGTCCTGTACCCTGAGCTGCCTCGGGGAACATATCGCGGCTGGTCTGCCCCTGAGGCGTGCTGGCCAGAAACCATGTACCGATATTTTTCAGGTCAATGGTCGATTTGGCGCCTTCAAAATCATCAATGTATGAAGTTCCGGTTTTACCTACGGCGCGGGAATGCCCCGGGATAAAGTGGGCAAATTCGCCGTTGAACTGAATCCTCGAGATGGTTTTGGTACTGTAGAATGGCAGCTTATCGATCAGTTTGGTAAGGGCCATCGACTCGGTCTGGTAATTGAAATCAAGCCCCCACATGGTATTGGAAATCGGTTCCTGACCGAAGTTTGTTTTCTGGGTCAGCGGACGTTCGTGAAGATTCAGCAGGGTTGCCCCTATGATAAAATCGTTGTTTACCTTATAGTCCACGTGCATACCCATCATGGTCTGGGTTTGCAGGTTGAAGGTGGCATTGTTTTCAAGCGAAATACTTACCGGGGTTCCTGAATTGAGGATGCCTTCGTTGATGATTTTCACGCGTCCCAGCGTATAATCCACGGTATAGTCAACATTCTCGGTAAGCGGAATGCCGCCTGCGGTTACGCGCACGGAGCCCTGTGGTACATTCAGCGCATTGAGTGAAATCTCAGATCCCGAGGACGATTTATACTGTCCTTCAAGGATATACCTGTTTTTGTCCGGATATTGCTGCGCCCCGCTTTTGGTAAGGGTGTAAAGCGAGTCGTAACAGTATTTATCGGCCAGCTGCTGGTTGTCGAGCTTTTTTCTGAGGTAGCTGCCGAATGGCTCCCTTACGGTGAAAAAGACCCTTCCGTTTGAAGCCTGAATGGTTCCGCCCTGGCGCGCGGCATTGTCGATAAAGTCGAAAATACCATCATGCGGCGGGTTTTGCTGGGGGTCAAGATTGTCGAAATTAAATATCCTGAGCAGCGGAACTCCCTTTACGCCCTCAGGCCCTTCGGTAAAATAGCCGGTTGGAACGGTGTTTTCATTGCCCGAATAGAGGATATTCAGGATAAAATCTTCGCGGTTAAGCTGGAATGCCCCGATGTTGTAAACATTCTTCATCATCAGGTTCCACATCGGTATCTTTGTGTTGAGGGCAGTGCTCTTCAAAAGCTTTACCATCAGGGTTCTGGGAGATGAGATGCCCTGATCGGAAAATTCACCGACCTGGAATATGCTGTCCTGGCCAATCACGGTATACTGATAAGCAACCGCAAGTACCTGATCCGGATTCAGGGTGCTGTTGAGTGAGATGAATCCCAGTTTGGAGTTGAAAGTATATTCACTTGGGTTGAGTTTACGCGCGTTTTCAACCTTTTCGAAATCCTGTCCTGAAATATAGCCGAATGGAGATCCGGTGAGGTATTGCGTCACCCTGTTGATGTCGCGGATATTGGTGGTGTCGAAGCGGCTGAGCAGGTCGTTTGATTTATTGTCAGGGTATGAAGCGCCGGGCCGTGGAGCAATGGTCTGGTTGTAGGGGACTTTTTCCCCGAGGTCCATCAGGGCGACAAGGTTGCGGTTATCGGTCACCGCAGGGCCTATGTTGGTTATCCAGACTTCAATCTTGGTAATATTTATATTTGAATTGACGATGGGCAATTTGCTCAGCGCGTTGTCATAATTGTCAACGAAGTACTGGGCCAGGAAGAAGTGTTTGTTTTCTTCATAATCGAGTGCCTTCACACTGAACTTGCTGGTCTGGGCGCCCCCCTGCACGGTGATGGTCGAGGTTTCGCTTTTCTGCTGGGAGAAGACGCCCGTAACCGTGGCGCGGCCGAACTGCATCTGGGTTTTCAGCCCGAAAAGGCTCTGGCTTCCGGTGATCAGGGTGCTGTTGAGCGGAAAGGTAACATCACCGGCTTCAATCAGCTTGATGATCTCGTCTTCTTTACCTTCGTACTTGAGTTTCAGTTTGTTTTCAAAGTCAAAGGTGGCTTCCGTATTGTAATTGGTATTGAATTCAATTTTATCGCCGATCTTGGCCATCACGCTCATCTGAATCCGCTGCTGAAAGTCGAAGTTGGTGGTGCGGCGCTGCCGGATGTCGAGCGCGGGGTCGTCGCGGCGGTTGGAGAGGATGCCAAAGGTTACTTCGGCGCTTCCCTGCGGGCGGATGTCAATGGTATTTCCTCCGAAAATCCTGTCGAACACCTGGCCGCCAATGTGTATCTGGGGAATAATGCCTGTGCGTGACACGCCCCCGGATGAAACAGCTTTTTCGCGCCAGTAGCTTTGGAGAGAGCGGTCAAGGTCCAGTTCCTTAAATTCATCAAAGGTGAGCGTGGTTGGCGAAGAAAGCGGCACAGCCCCTGCTTTCCGGACAATGCTGTAGGTGTTGGTGGCCGGGTCGTAAATAATTTCTTCCGTAAAGTTGGAAGTATTGCCGAGGAAGAGCTTGTTTTTATCGGATGGATCCGGGAAAGCGCCGGGTTCGGTGTCCGGGATAGGATAAGGCAGGGCTCCGCCGGGTTTGGTGGTGTCGGGCGGGGATGCAGGTGGTGCTTCCGGCCCGGGATTCACTGTAAGATCATAAGGAACCGGTATTCCCCAGGCAATGGAAACAACAAAAAAAAGTGCAAAAAGTCTGATTAAGTATTTTATTGTGCGCTCCAAGTAATTCAGTGTTTTGTATGTGTGTGATTACTGCCTGAATCGTCGAAATAGCCTGTCTCTTATTGCTTCCGGTTGAGCCTTTGGTTATTTCAACGGTTTACCAGGGTGTTGCGTGTATTTATAATATTCTGAGGGCATGCTTGATGAGTTGTTCCACAGTCAGCGAGGTGCCTTCTTCTTTTAAAATCCTGTCAATGGTCTTCTCTGCCAGCGCTTTATTAAAGCCAAGCATCGACAAAGCAGATAACGCCTCTTCCTTCTTTGTATTGTGCGTGCTTCCCAAAATTTCTCTGAACCCCTGACCCTTTCCCAGTTTATCTTTAAGGTCGATGATGATGCGCTGGGCGGTTTTGCCGCCGATGCCTTTAACCCGCTGCAAAACAGGAACATTGCCAAGAATGATGGCATCGGTTACTTCTTCGGGGGTAAGTGAGGAGAGGATCAGCCGCGCAGTTCCCGCCCCAACCCCTGAAACTGAAATTAACTGCCGGAAAAGCTGGCGTTCCTCTTCACGGGCAAAACCGTAAAGCACCATCGCGTCCTCCTTCACGGCAAGGTGTGTAAGTAAACGGCAGGTTTCAAGATCCTTTATCTGGGAATAAGTGTTTACCGAAATGGAGATGTCATAGCCTACGCCCCGGCAATCAATCACCACCTCCGCCGGATTGATCCCGGCTATTTTTCCTTCGATAAATGCGTACATAAACTGGGCGTTTATCTGTTAACCGACAAAAATAGAGATATTTGTTGAATTGGTAATTATTTTCCTCCTTTCACATTGAATGGTTTATTTATCCGAAAAGTAATTTGATTTCCGGATGCAGTTTTATACATTTGTTTTATTATTGTTTATACATCATCCTCCAACATCGTTAATCCCTGACCTATGAAGACCCCCTTGAGTAAGAAAAACGCCCTGGCTTATCATGCCGACGGCAGGCCCGGTAAAATAGAAGTCATCCCCACCAAGCCCCACAACTCGCAGTACGATCTTACCCTGGCTTACAGCCCCGGTGTGGCGGAACCCTGTCTTGAGATCAAAGCCAATCCTGAGGATGTCTATAAATATACGGCAAAAGGTAACCTGGTGGCCGTTATTTCCAACGGTACCGCCGTGCTGGGTCTGGGAGATATCGGTCCTGAGGCCGGTAAGCCCGTGATGGAAGGTAAAGGCCTGCTGTTTAAAATATTTGCAGATATTGACGTATTTGATATCGAACTCAGCGACAAATCCATCGAAGGCATGGTCAATACCATTAAGTCAATTGCCCCGACTTTTGGCGGAATCAACCTTGAGGACATCAAGGCTCCGGAATGTTTCGAGGTGGAAGACCGGCTGAAGGAACTGCTGGATATCCCGCTGATGCATGATGATCAGCATGGCACAGCGATTATTACCTCTGCCGGATTGCTGAATGCGCTTGAAATCAGCGGGAAGAAAATTGAAGAGATCAGGGTGGTGGTGAATGGCGCGGGAGCGTCCGCCATCTCATGTTCCAAATTGTATCTTTCCCTCGGGGTGAGGCCGGAAAATCTGGTGATGGTTGACTCAAAGGGGGTACTTAACAAGAAACGCACGGATCTGAACCCCTGGAAGCAGAAATTTGTCACCGGGCGCGATATCAACACCCTGGCCGAAGCCATGAAGGATGCCGATATGTTTCTGGGGCTTTCCGTTGCCGGAGTGGTTACACCCGAAATGTTGCTCAGCATGGCTGACCACCCCATCGTTTTCGCGCTGGCCAATCCGACGCCCGAAATATCCTACGAACTGGCAACGGCTACCCGCAAGGACCTGATCATGGGAACAGGGCGTTCTGACTTCCCCAATCAGGTAAACAATGTACTTGGCTTTCCTTATATATTCAGGGGCGCGATGGATGTAAGGGCCACCGCCATTAATGAAGAAATGAAGCTCGCCGCGGCCCATGCCCTGGCTGATCTGGCCAAGCAGCCGGTGCCTGAAGAGGTAAACATCGCCTACCAGGTGACCAATCTCAAATTCGGAAAAGACTATATAATTCCAAAACCCAGTGATCCCAGGCTGATCACCCATGTAGCTCCTGCCGTTGCCAAAGCGGCCATGGATACCGGCGTGGCGCGGAAACCCGTCACCGACTGGGATGCTTACCGCGATGAACTGGGTAAACGGCTGGGTTTGAGCAATCCGCTTATCCGGCAGATCAAGGCGAGGGCCAAAAAGAACCCCAGGCGGGTGGTATTTGCCGAAGCCGAAAATTATAAGATCCTCAAGGCTGCTGAAATTGTGGTGGAAGAAGGTATTGCAATTCCGATCCTGTTGGGTAACCGCGATGTTATTCTGGGGCTTATCAATGAGCACGACCTTGAATTGCACGATATTGAAATCATTGATCCACGATCGCCTGAAGAAAATGAAAGACGCGAATCCTTTGCCGCACAGTTTTTCGAAAAACGCAAACGCAGGGGTGTCACCATGAATGCGGCGCGCGATATGATGACGCACCGCAACTACTTCGGCCCCAGCTTAGTTGAGAACGGTTATGCCGATGCCATGATCTCTGGCCTCACCAGCAGCTATCCTGCCACTATTCGACCCGCGCTGCGGATCATCGGGAAAAAGAGGGGGGCATCCATCGTGTCGGGGATGTATATCATGCTAACCAAAAAGGGGCCTATTTTCTTTGCCGATACTACGGTAAATATGAATCCCGATGCCGATAAACTGGTCGAGATCACCAAACAGGCCGCCGCTACCGTAAGGCAGTTTAACCTCGAGCCCAGAATTGCCATGCTTTCATATTCCAACTTTGGCTCTGTGGAAGGGAATATTCCCATCATAGTGAGAACTGCGGTGGAAAAGCTGCATAAAGAATGTCCCGATCTGATCGTGGATGGCGATATGCAGGCCAATTTTGCCATCAACAACGATCTGCTGCGCGAAAACTTCCCTTTCTCCAAACTGGCTGACGGACCGGCCAATACACTTATTTTTCCCTACCTGACAGCCGGTAATATTGCCTACAAGCTGATTCAGGAGTTGGGAGGCGCCGAAGCCATAGGACCCATACTCATGGGGCTGAGCAAATCGGTCCATGTTTTACAGATGGGTTCAAGTGTTTCCGAGATTGTGAATATGGTAACCATTGCCGTGATTGATGCTCAGCGGAATGAATCAACCTGAGATGGTTGTCAGACCGGAATTAATTTAACGGTTTCTTTTTCATGCTAATATCTAAATTATTACTTTTGTTCGGTTATTCCGGATAACAGGATCTGGTATCTGAAAAGCCGGGAAAATTTTAAAATTCAATAATATGAAAAAGATCACTGTAATCGGTGCCGGTAACGTCGGCGCAACCTGTGCAAATGTTATAGCACATAAAGACCTTACCCGTGAAGTTGTGTTGGTGGATATCAAAGAGGGCGTTGCCGAAGGAAAGGCCCTGGATATCTGGCAGACTTCTTCCATCAACAACTTCAATACGCGTGTGATCGGGGTTACCAATGATTATCTTAAAACCAAAGGTTCCTCAATCGTGGTAATTACTTCCGGGCTGCCCCGTAAGCCGGGTATGAGCCGCGACGACCTTATCAAGACCAATGCCGCCATTGTGAAGGATGTCACCGAGAAGGTGGTTAAGTACTCTCCGGAAGCGATCATCATCGTGGTTTCAAACCCGCTTGACGTAATGACTTATGCCGCGTACAAAGCCGCCCGCAAGCATTCGAGCCGCGTGTTCGGGATGGCAGGTATCCTCGATACCGGGCGATACAAGGCATTTCTGGCCGAAGCGCTTGATGTTTCGCCCAAGGACATTCACTCCCTGCTGCTCGGCGGACATGGTGACACCATGGTTCCGCTGCCCAGATATACATCCATTTCAGGCATCCCGGTAACGGACCTGCTGAATAAAGAGGAAATCGACAAGATTGTGGAGAGGACCAAGAAGGGCGGCGGAGAGCTGGTAAACCTGATGGGGACTTCGGCCTGGTATGCGCCGGGTGCCGCGGCCGCCCAGATGGTGGAAGCCATTGTGGATGACCAGAAACGGATTTTCCCGGTTTGCGCCCTGCTCAACGGCGAATACGGACTTCATGATGTCTATATGGGCGTTCCGGTGAAACTGGGATCCAGGGGCATCGAAGAGATTATTGAACTGAACCTGAACAAGGAAGAGAAGAAGATGCTGGAGGAATCTGCCAATTCGGTGAAAGGCGTTATGAAGGTACTTGATGATATGAACCTTTTTGAAGATTGATTTTCTCTGAAAGTTGAGAACTGCTGCCCTGACCCCGGCAGCAGTTTTTATTTCAGGTACTTCTGTTTGCTGGTGAAATTTTCAAATTCGTACTTTTGCGGTATGAAAAGGGAAAAAGTTGTCGTGCTTACCGGCGCCGGAATCAGCGCCGAAAGCGGCATCAGAACATTCCGCGATGCTGACGGACTCTGGGAGGAATACAGGATTGAAGAAGTCGCCACCTGGGATGCATGGCAGCGGAATCCCGCCCTGGTGCTTGAGTTCTATAACAAACGGCGCGCCCAGCTCGGCACCGTTGTGCCCAATGCCGCGCACGTGGCCCTGGTGAAGCTGGAAGAAAAATTCGATGTACAGATCATTACCCAGAATGTTGACGACCTGCACGAGCGGGCGGGTTCAGCGAATATTCTTCATCTCCATGGTGAACTGGTAAAGGTGCGCAGCACCGCGGATGACGCACTGGTTTACAATATCGGATACGGAGAAATCGGGTTGGGCGACCATTGCGAAAAGGGTTTCCAGCTCAGGCCGCACATCGTGTGGTTCGGGGAGGCCGTGCCCCTGATTGAGGCTGCCGCTGACCTCGTGGCGGAGGCTGATATCCTGCTGATAATAGGCACTTCACTTTTGGTGTATCCCGCCGCCGGACTTATGCATTATGCGCCCGCACGTTGCATGAAATATGTTGTGGATCCGAACAGCCTGCCGGTAGGAGGAATTTCAAGGCTCGAAGTAATGCAGATGAAAGCCGGTAGCGGAGTTCCGCTTCTTGTGAACAGATTATTGAGTGACAATTAAGCATATTTAAACCTTTTGAAATGAAATACCTGAATCTTCACAAACACAATCTTTTACTGATCACACTGCTGTCGGCGGTATGCTTTCTAAGTTCCTGCAAAAAGGAAGAAGATATCGATGCCATAGACGATCAGATTATCCGTGATTACATAGCCGCGAACAAACTTGAAGCGGACAAAACATCCTCAGGTCTATACTATGTGACGGAAGAAGCTGGAAATACCCAGTATCCTACCCTTAGCAACGAAGTCAGGGTGCAATACAAAGGTTACTATACTGACGGCGAGGTGTTTGACGCCAATACGATTACCTATCCGCTGTCGGACTTGATCTCGGGATGGCAGGAAGGCCTGCAGAAGTTTGGCAAGGGAGGTAAAGGGAAGTTACTGATTCCCAGCAGACTGGGATATGGGAGCAATCCCCCTGCCGGAATCCGTCCCGATGCGGTACTCATATTTAATATATATCTGATTGATATAAAATAATTAAAACCGGCATCTCAGTGTTTTCAGCATTTTGGATGAAAATTATTTGGTTTTCCCAGGGGATAAATCTATATTTGCATTCAAAATAAATGTATAAACATTCAAGATATGAAAGAACTTGATAAACAATTGTCAAAAATCCGCCGCTGGTGCGCCATGCAGGAGCGTTGTCTGGTAGAAGTAAAAATTCACGCCAACTCACTCGGGTTTTCGGATAAGAATACCGATAAGATCATCAGGCAGTTGGTAGAAGAAGGTTTTATCAACGAGGAGCGTTATGCCAAGCTTTACGCGGGGGGTAAGTTCCGGAATAAAAAATGGGGCCGTTCGCGCATTATCGGCGAACTGAAAGCCCGGCAGATTTCTGATGCCGCGATAAAAGCCGGCCTCAGCGAGATAGATGAAGAAGATTACCGGAATGTGATTGTCGGCATGGTGGAGCACAAGATTGCCGTAACCGACCGTTCGAATATGATGCTGTTCAAGCATCGCCTGGCCAAACCGGCCATCGCCAAGGGGTATGAACCGGAACTGGTGGCGGAGATTATTGATGAGCTGATGAAAAGGAAGGAAATTTAAGGATGGTTCAAAAAGAGCAATTGACTGACCTTTCGAAAAGGCTTGACGCCTTAAGGAGGTTCCTTTGACATTGAAGACAAAAAGAAAAAAATAGCAGAGGAAGAAGCGCTGACGCATCAGCCGGGCTTCTGGGATGAGCCGAAAAAGGCAGAAGCCCTGATGAAACAGATTCAGGAGAAGAAAAAGTGGACCATCGATTTTGATGCTGCCGGGTCGGCGGTATCGGACCTTTCGGTTCTGTTTGATTTTTATGAGCTCGATGAAGCCACTGAAGCTGACCTGGACCATCAGTATGCCGATGCCCTGAATAAAATCGAAGACCTGGAGTTGCGGAATATGCTCAGCAACGAGGAAGACCGCCTGAATGCCATTCTGCAGATCAACGCGGGGGCCGGTGGAACCGAAAGCAACGACTGGGCCGAGATGCTGATGCGTATGTACGTCAGGTACGGCGAGCGCAACAACTATAAGGTAAAGGAACTCGACCTCCACGAAGGCGATGTGGCGGGCATTAAATCCGTGGCCCTGGAGTTTGAGGGCGATAACGCTTTCGGTTACCTGAAAAGCGAAAACGGGGTTCACCGCCTGGTGCGCCTTTCTCCTTTCGATTCGGCCAACAAACGGCATACTTCGTTCGCGTCGGTTTATGTTTATCCGGTGGTTGATGATAACATCGACATCCAGATCAATCCCTCGGATATTACCTGGGATACCTTCCGCTCAAGCGGGCCTGGCGGACAAAACGTAAACAAGGTGGAAACCGCCGTCAGGCTCCGGCACGAACCTTCGGGCATCATCGTGGAATGCCAGGAAACCCGCTCGCAGGGACAGAACAGGGAGAAAGCCATTCAGATGCTCAAATCGCAGCTCTATGAGATAGAGCTTCGCAAGAAGAAAGAAGCCATTGCCGTGATTGAAGGCAAAAAGAAGAAAATTGAATGGGGCTCCCAGATCAGGAATTATGTGCTGCATCCTTACAAAATGGTGAAGGACCTGCGCACCGATCATGAAACCAGCGACACCACCGCGGTGCTTGACGGCGACCTCAACGATTTTATCAAAGCCTATCTGATGGAATTTGGCCGGGATGCCTTATAAACAAGGTTATCTGTAACTGACCGGGCCGGGGTGGATACTCCGGCTTTTTTTGTATTTTTACCTGAAATGCTGATTTCCCCCAATACTAAAAATTTAAAATCCTTCCTATGATCACCATCTATCACAATCCCAAATGCCGGAAATCAAGGGCCGGACTTGAATACTTGAAAACTAAAGGGGTGGAATTCGAAATCAGGGAATACATCCGCGAAGGCATTACCGTTGAAGAACTTCGTTCAATGATTGACAAGCTGGGGATAAAACCCTCCGAACTGGTAAGAACCCAGGAAGATTACTACAAGGAGAATTACAAGGGAAAAACCCTGAACGATGAGGCCTGGCTGGAGGCGCTGGCCGCTTATCCGCGCCTGATCCGCCGCCCTGTAATTGTAAAGGATATCAGGGCCGTGCTGGCCGATCCGCCTGAACGCACGGACAAATTGGGGATTTAATCGGGATAGCTTTCTGAACGAATAGAGAGGTTTTTACCGGTTAATTTATCCGGTGGATGAAACATCAATCCCCGCATCCTCCATACGTAATGGTACATTACCAACACATTGTTGCGGTAAACGGGAATGGTATCCGGTTGTTCTATCCGGATAAAATAATCTTTATAGAGTCCGTTGGGATCGGAAAAAGCATAGCTCGAAGAGAAGTAGTAGGCATCCATGCCCGGGTGGAAACCGCCGCGCTGCTGCGTGATCCAGGCGTATTTGTGGGTGCGGTCGATTTCAGCGAGGGTCAGCACCGTTAATCCCAGCGGCCTGGCCACGTAATAGTCGAGGTTGGCGGCCGGAAACCATCGTTGCTGTATGATCACGGCATCTTTGTGCATCCTGCCGGAGGCCGTATCCTGCCGGTAAACAGGCTCAAATCCTTCCCGGAGCTGCCCCCAGCCGTACATATCCAGCGTAATGTCTTTAATTCCGAGCCTCTTTCCGGTGTCAGGATTAATGCCTTTATTCAGAAACCACCCCTGGCTGATCTGCAGCAGGGCCAGTGTCAGCACCAGCGCCAGAAATCCGGCCGCTCCTTTCAGCAGGGGCTGCAGCCGGTTGCCCTCCCGGCCTTGCGAGGTTTCATTCCTGAGGTATAATGCGGCCAACGGCATCAGGGTTGTCCATGCGGGCCCGGTCCAGTGGGGGAGGGTGCGCCTGAAAAGCGAGAAGCCGAGAAAAAGCACAATCACCGGCAGGGCGGTGGTCAGCAGCAGGCGATGCGCATCCCTGTTTCCAGGTAAGCGTTTTCTGTAAAAGGCAACAATTCCGGCAACCCCCAGCCCGAAAACGAAGGGATTGTTGTAAAAGATCTGTCCGCCCAGTTCGATGGCAAACAGATCGGGGCGCAACAGGGTTTTTACCACTTCCACCCGTTCGCTGTGAAAGCTGAAACTGATGAAATCGTACCGGATATTCCAGAGGATGACAGGCGAAAATATCGCCAGGGCAATCAGGATGGAGGCATAAACCTCCCACTTCCGAAGCCAGCGCCGGTCATACATCAGAAAATACAGTCCCGCTCCCGTAAACAGAAATACGGACGTATATTTCGACATCAGGGCCAGCCCACCGCTTACCCCCGCCAACAAAACCAGACGGCCTGCCCCCGCACCCTCGGGTCCGGTTTTGACTGCCTTCACGACAAACAGCAGTGTGAGCAGCCAGAAGAGCATCTGCGGCCCGTCGGGCATCATAAAGGTGCCGGAAATCACGAAAGTGTATAAGGAAACGGTATAAAGCAGGGCGGCATACCAGCCGGTGGTTTCATCTTTTAATTCCTTGCCGGTCAGATACATCAGCCAGGTGTTCAGGGTGCCCGCTGCCACTGCGCCCAGGCGGATAAACAGCTCGCTGTCGGACAGCAGGTTCAGGCTGAACAACTGAATAAACCAGCCTACCATGGGGGGGTGGTCAAAATGGCTCAGGTCGGGATAAAGCGCGTAATTGATGTAGTACACCTCATCGTTGCCCAACTCGGTAAAAGCCGCGATCAGCAGGCGGGTGAGCGCTGAAACGGCAAGCAGCAGCCAGAGGGGATTTCGGTATGAGGAGACCTTGTTCATGAGCATGCGCGAAATTACGAAAAGATGGATTATCGGCAGTTTTAGACAGGATTTTCAGCCCTTATGTCAAAAACATGACCGCTGGCATCGCTGTAATACTTTTTGATAACATTTTGACATCCATATCATTGCTTAGTACAAAGGAGTGTATCAATGGTTTATCAAGCAATGTTTCCAGCCCGTTCAGGTGTCGTGCATCTTCACTCCTTACCCGTTGCGTCATTTTTATTTCTACCGCGATGTATCCGTTTTCAAGCTCGATAAGCAGGTCAATTTCACGTCCATCAGCGGTTTTTAAATGATATAAGTTTCCGGTAAAGCCAGGGAACCGCGTTTGTTTATAGATTTCAGCAATAACTGCACTTTCAAATTCATTTCCGGTGAGTTCGCCCTGTTTCCGCAATATACCCCGTTGGATGCCCGGATCCAGGTAATGAAGCTTTGGTGTTTTTGTCAGCCGTTTCAAATTGTTTTTGGCCCAGGGTTGCAAAAGAATAACCTGATAGCTTAATTCCAGATAATTCAGGAACCGGCGTGCTGTATTGGCTGCGATATCAGCCTCACGTGCCAATTGTGAAAAATTCACCAGGGAGCCGGTTAACAACGCTGTTGTTTTTTGAGTCTTTACAAAGGGGTCAAGGCTTCTGAAATCGGCAAGATCCCTTATATCCCTTTCAAGATAGGTGCGTATGTAATTGTATAACCACTCCCTGCGATCATCATCGCTGAGGCTTTCATCTGCGACAGCCGGGTAACCGCCGAAATTCAGATAATGGCTGAAAGCCTGAATGGCTGCGGCATGAGTTGGATAAAGCAGGAATGATGGTAATAATTCAGTTAATGATTCGCCGGAAATTAGTTTTCTGAACATAGACTCCTGCACCGATGTGTCCCATTCATTAGTCATTATTTCGGGTAATGTAAGCGGCATCAGATCATAGATGGTGCATCTGCCGGCAAGACTTTCTTTCACCTGCTGAAGCAACAGAAACTGACTGGAACCAAGTAGTATGTATTTTGGTGTTTCAAACTGATCATACACTGATTTTATGCTTTCGATAAGCACCGGTTCTTTCTGAACTTCATCAAGTATGGCCTTTGGGTATTGAATTGCCCATTGATCAGCGCTCAAACGGGTGAATGGTTCCCGGGTTATGGGGTCTTCAATGGATAAATATTTGTATTCAGGAAAGCATAGCCGTGCCAGCGTGGTCTTTCCCGTTTGCCGGGCACCTGAAAGTATAATGATGCGGCCAGATTTGTGTTTGCTTTTCTGTACTACAACGTCTTTGAGTGTTCTCGCTTTCATGTAATTGACGTAAAAATGTCATTGCAATGTACAAATATACGCCATAATTGGCAATTGTATTGCCAAATTTACGTTTTTATAGATTTTTATATACCGGTTGAAGATTATTGTGGTGATGTAAATTGTTCATAATATTCTACTTACTTCGAATTCCTGTTCAACAAAACCCTGATTTTCCTGTTGTCTCTTTATTCCAAACTATTTTTAAAAATGGCGGTGACTCCAGATCCGATTTTTCAGTTTATCCGCCCGGCCTCGCAGGGAGATGCCGGTGCCATGCGAAAGGTATTTCCGCTGATTTACAGTGAGCTTTTTGCCATTGCAAGAAACATCCGGTTTAATTTTCATGGAATAGATACGCTTAACACCACTGCCATTATTCATGAAGCCTATCTGAAGCTATCATCGAACGAGGGGCAATGGGAGAGTAAAGCCCATTTTTACGCGGTTGCCGCCAAAGCCATGCGCCAGGTGATGCTGAATGCGGCGCGCAACAAACAGCGTGAGAAAAGGGGAGGCGGTGCGGTCACTTCCAGTCTCGATGAAGTGGAGAATCAACTGGTGTTGTCGCCGGCGGCATCCGAAAAGCTGATTGATTTTGATGCGTTGCTGAAGCAGCTGGAAGAAAAAGACACCCTTTACGGGCGCATCGTTGAATGCCGCTTTTTTTCGGGGCTGAGTATTGAAGAAACCGCCGATGTCCTGCAGGTTTCGCCTGCTACGGTAAAGCGAAAATGGCAGATGGCCCGCGCATGGCTCTATGTGCATCTTCCCAGATATGGCGTCTCCTGATATGGCATATTCTCTGGAATTACTTGAACAGATTTATGAGCAATGTCTTTCCCTTCCCGGGGAAGAACGGGTTGCTTTTATCCGCGGGGCCTGCGGTGATCAGGAAGAACTCCGCAGGGTGCTTCTCCTGATGCTGGAGAATGAGCAGCAATCGGCCGATTATCTGAAACAGCTTCAGCAAACCCTTGCCGGTGGATTATCTGAAAGGCAACCCCTTCCTGAACTTAATCCCGGTGATCTGCTTGGTAACTACCGGGTGGCGGAGTTTCTTGCAGCCGGTGGTATGAGTTCGGTATACCTTGCCGATCGCGCTGACGGACAATATGAGCAGCGCGTAGTCATCAAGTGTATGAATGCCGGTACGTTGCGGCGTAAAGACTCCTTCGCCCGGATTGGCGAACAGCAGATACTGGCCCGCCTCCGGCATCCGGCAATCGCTACCCTCTATGATGCCGGTGTTACTCCTGGTGGCGCACCCTATTTTGTGATGGAATTCATTGACGGGTTGCCGGTGGATGAGTGGGTTAAACACAAGAATCTGAATCTGAATCAGATACTTAAGATTTTTGAACAAATTGCAGGCGCGGTGGCCTATGCGCACAGTCACCTGATTCTGCACCTGGACTTGAAGCCGACCAATATCCTGGTTGACAGCAACGGGCAGGTAAAATTGCTCGATTTCGGGATTGCCACCGGTTTTGCAGCCGGTAAAAGCGGTCAGCGGTCGTTTGCCGGAACGCCTGCCATCGCCGCGCCCGAACAGCTCAGGGGAGAGCCGGTTTCGGCGGCTACCGATGTATATCAGTTGGGCATGCTGCTGCATAAGCTGATATCGGGCAATTATCCGCTGGCAGAGGACGCATCGCCTTCGGAGGGATTCACACGGTTTAATCCTCAGTCACTGATCCGGGAACCGGAAATAGCTTCAGGAATCAGGCCTGAAATAAGAGCCATCATTGGCAAATGCCTTGGGAAAAATCCGGAAGAAAGATACACTTCCCCTGCAGAATTGCTCCGGGATATCCGTAATTATCAGCAAAATTATCCGGTGACGGCTCTTCCATACAGTCTTAAATACCGGGCCTTCAAGTATTATCAGCGACACAGAACGCAGGTAATCAGTATAACCTTCATTATGCTTTCGCTGATAACCGGAACAGTGATCAGCCTCTGGCAGGCCGGTCAGGCCAAAGCGCAGCGTGATCTTGCCGTGAAAAGTGAAGAAGTGTCAACGGCAACCAGGAATTTCCTGCTCGACCTTTTTATGGCGGCCCATCCTTCGAAGACGAAGGGCGATACCATGACGGTATTTCAGTTTCTCGACAAAGGCTACCATGAGGCCGAGGCCTATAAAGGTTCGCCAGAAATAAAACTTGAAATGCTAACAACCATCGGTAAATTATACCGTTCCCTGGGTGATTACCGCAAATCGAAGGATGTTCTGGATAAGGTGTATGCCATGGCAAAGGACTCTTCACTTCCCCTGTCGTTGTCGTATGTGCAGGCAATTCAGCAGCTGGCGCTTTATCAGCGCGATATGGGCAACTACGATTCCGCTTCTTCAATCATGAAACAGGTGTTCCGGCTTTACAGCGAGATCGGTCATCCCGCAAAGGACAGTTTGTACACCGCTTCACTCAAATACCATGCTTACATATACCGGAGTCTTGAAAACAATGACAGTGCCACGGCCATTATCCGCAGAACCATTGCCCTTGAAGAGCAGATCTGGCCGGACCGGAATAATATCAACCTGGCCGAAAGCTACTACATCCTTGGGGTGATTCACCGGAATCAGGGTCAGTATGAAGAAGCCATTGAAAATATCTCCCGTTCACTTGAACTTTGTGAGAATATTATGGGAACTTATTTTCCGGGGACCATTGCTAACCTCAACACGCTTTCCGCAACTTACAGTCAGGCCGGTAATCCGGAAGCAGCCCTGGAATCAAGCAGGCGGGCCAGGGATATTTCATTCCGCCTGTATGGTGAAAACCATATGGAAACGGCCACATCGGCCGATAACCTGGGCAGAATTTTCCTGAAACTGAACGAAACTGACAGTGCGTATCATTATTTTATCAGGGGCCTGAATATCCGGCACACATTATTCCCGGAAAAGGATAATGTGCATGTAATGATCTCAACCAATAACCTGCTTTCACTTTTCGTGAAAACACAGCAGCCTGATTCGGTGCGAAAATACCTGGCCGAAGCGCTGAAAGTAGGGGAATCACCTAAAGTACAGGCCCGGCAGCGGGCGGTTACCTGGTGGAATGCCGGTGAGTTTTATGAGCAATTGGCGATCCCGGATTCGGCCCGCTACTGTTATGAAAAAGCACTGGCCGAAAACCGGTCTTATCTGCCGGAGGAAGATTCCCGTGTGCAAGCTGTACTGGCAAGACTGAACAGTCTGGGAGCCGGTAATTAATCCGTTTTCAACCCTGACTGAAACAGTCCTCCCCGCGGTATGCCAGTACAAATGCAAGAATGTGATTTACGGAAAATCAATCACTTAATCCGTCATCTTCCGGCCTGAGTTCAAATTCCATGGTGATGTAAATCAGCCGGTTATCGTACGACTGCAGTCCGATTCTCGCAGCAATTTCACCTTTCAGCAATTTACCTTCCCTCCAGAGTTTTACCTTGCTGCTCATCGATTCGGGCCGGTTGGAGGAGAGAAAATCCCTGCTTTCTGAGGCATCCCAATAACTCACCACTGCGTATTCTTCTACATACGGGTGCTGCGCATAATAAACGGTGGTATAGGTTTTATCGCGCGTCCAGGGTTTCAGTTCAGCCGTGGAGATCATGATGGAAATTACATCATCCTTGAGCGGGTGATTATCCGGAGGGTAAAAATTGATGGTCATATCTGTATCCAGGTTTGATGAGGTAACGGCTATATATGAATCAGCGTTATCCGTGAGAATATTCCCTGCTGCCACCAGTTTGTCCTCATCATATTCTATTTCGGTAGTTTCATTCCCGATGGTAATCTTTGCCTTAAACTTTTCGGGATATAAAACACTTGTCTGATTGGTTCCATCATCGTCTTTTCCGCAGCCTGTAATAATTACCGCTGCAAAAAGCATTGTTATCAAAGCTATTTTCGACTTCATCTTCTTTACTTTAAGATTTTATTTTAACGAGACCTGGTTTAAATTCCTCCGATGTCACCTGAAGCATTATTGCTGAATGTATTACTGCTTTCTGTGAGTTCGGGTGAACCGGCAGCCAGAAATATGCCCCAGGTCTGGCTGTCAGAAATGGTGCTGTTGGTGAGCGTTAGTTTTGAAGAATTGAACATATAAATGTTTGCATCGCGCCCGCTGCTATTGCCGCCAAAACTGATGATCGCATAATCTATGCTGTTTTCGGGGGAAGCGGATGCCAGTTCAATCCCATTCCAGGCGCCCGGGCTTGAGAATATCCCCGAAAAGGTGATTTTCTCTGAAGGGGTTCCATTGGCTGTTATTGCTCCGGTAGCGGTTACCCAAAGCCTGGTTCCTGAGTTGAACAGGCAGGTGACACCGGGTTCAAAGGTGAGATTTGTTTGTAGTTCGGCACTGCTCATAAAATGATAGTCAACACTCAGTGCTTTGATGCTTCCGCTTGATTCAAACCGGGCATTCGTATTGCCGGGTGCTTTCACCACAATGGCCTGAATTCCGTTGCCGGTAAATTGCGATGCATTGTCCAGTGCATACAGATTTTCAGCGCCGACAATCATCGGTGCCTCAGTGTTGTCGCTGAACCTGTTCCCTGAAAATTCAATCAGTCCGTTGTTGTTCCCGTCAACAAACAGCCCGTAGCCATCGGTCATGGATATTTCGGTATTGGTAATGGCGGCCCTGTATGATGAGGAACTTTTTATATAAACAGCGGATTTGAATCCGTTGGATGCAGAACTTCCGGCATGCAGTACCTGTACATGATCCAGTTTATTCAGAATATTAACCGAACTGAAGTTGATGTTCTTCCACCAGCCTTTGATCTTCTCGCTTCCCCTGAAGATAATGTTTTTAGATGCGGAGCCGCTGGCATTCAGGTAGGCATTTGATCCGCTTACAAACATTGAGATATCTGAAGCGCATTCAATGACCACACCCGGCTCCAGTGTCAGACCTGCCGAGATCTGCACCGAACGGTTTGCATAATAATCAGGATAAGCCTCATCGGTAAACAGGTCGGGAAGCGTGGTATTGCTGCTGATATTTGAAGGCAAGTTCTCCGCCGATATAAAGGCTTACATTGGCAACGGCCTGGCTTCCTTTATTGTCTTTAACCACCACCTCAACATTGTAGATACCGGGAATGGCCGTTGTGAATCGGCCCGGTTCATCTGTTCTGTCATCACAGGCCGATCCGGTTGGGGAGGTTACCAGCGTCCAGGTGTAGGTGAGTTCATCGCTGTCGGGATCGGTGGCCCCGATCTCAATGCGTGAGGTAACGCCGGTTATCCCGATGATGATTTCATTGTAAACCAGTACCGGCTTGTTGTTATCCGGATCGGTGTCAGGATCGGTGTCCTTGTCTTTTTGCATGAACTGAAAAATTGTTAGAGATGCCATCAGCATAAGCGCGATAGCATGAATAAAGGTGACCTTTTCATGATTTTTATGGTTGATTTGGTTATTAACTGACAGCTAATACACCGTTTTTAATCAAAACCGGCTCACAGAAAGATCATTTTATGGAAAATTTCTGCTGTGGGATAGCATTTGGATTCCGGTCATACAATTACACTACCCCGTCGTCAGGTAACTTTTTCTGTCGTTATTACCGTAATCTCAGCTAATTTCTTCAAAACCAATAATACAGGACCGGCTTATCCTGTGCGGGTTGTTTTTATAACTGCTCATTCATCCAAAAAGAGCAAATTCTGTTATAAAGTTAATTAATGGATTGCCGTGAGGTGGCAGGCGACTGAAATTTATTGCCCTGGTATATAATTAGGGTCTGCTGAAAAACTCAACTGACAGATTTCGACTTTGATCGCCGTCAGATGCGTGCAACCTACTCTTAATTTTCATTCTCGCATAAGCATAGATGCTGGCGACTTAGTATTTTCATCCCGAAACCAATTGTTCCAAGCAGCATCAGCATTGCTGAAAAACTCCTGACTAATCTGTCCATTAGGGATAGGACACCCAACCCGGCCAGTTTGACCAGGTTGAGCACCAGTATTATGCTCGCAATCCACGTTTCGCTTGTTCCCTTGAGCCTTGCCCTGATGCGGTTTAACCCGTAACCAGTCTTGGCTTGCCCGAACTTGCCTTCGATTGGATTCCTTTCGCCCGGACTTAAGTGAATTGACACTGCCGATGGCCTGCCAAGTGGCTTTGCTAAAAGTTTGATACGCTTTTCCTTCAAAGCCGCTCTGTTTGAGCGCGTGCAGTATATTTGATCTGCCAGCACTTCTTTAGGATAAAATCCAAATCTTTTCCTGTATCGTTCGATGTAATCCATCATGTGACTTCCTTCATTGAACGCTTCCCAGCTAAGCTCATCCAGAAATGATATCCCATCGATTAATGATACGTGAATCTTAGCCCCAAACTCAACTTTTGCATGGCTCTTGCCTCTTACAATTGGTCTTACATGGGGCTGGTGAATGCTGACGATCCGGTTTTCAATACTGTGGCTATGGTTATCGTACATCTGCTTTTGCTGTTCGAAAAGCGTGTTGATTACCAACAAATATTTGTGATCTTTGGGTTCAAGCGGAATTTGCTCGTAGCTGTCCAACATTGTGTTTATCGAACGTAAATTGCGCGCAAGAAACCTTAACTGGCTGCCAACAGATTTGCGAATGATTTTTTTTGACTTGTTTTTCTTTTGTGCAGTATGCAAATATCTCTTTCGGGCTACCTGACGGTAGGTCCTTGGCTTTTGTATATGAAGTTGTGGATCATATATCTTGTCTATGAGTTGTTCCGTCTTTTCTCTTGCACCTGAGAGCAGATCAAGATCTGTTGGGTAAGCTATATCTTGTGGGCAAGCTGTTGCATCCATAATCAGCCGTCCCTTATTGTCTGGTTCCTGTTCATTATCTTCTGAAGAATCTTTTTCCTCTGGTTGAGCAGCCTCGTCCTGTTGTGATTCAAATCTGGCCTTCAAAGATACAATGCGCTCATTAATGGCATTTACCTGATCAATACCCAATCTCTTGCGGAAATCTGTCATCAGCGAGGGGTCAAATGGAGCCTGGTCACTAAAACTAGGATATCCAAGAAAATATTGCATGTAGATGTTCTCCGAGATTTGATCTACTGTTTCCCTGTCATCCAGATTGCACAGGTGCTTAATAATAAGTGACCCTATGACTATCCGTGGGCTGATTGGTGGCCTGCCAGTAGGGCTGATGCCAATATGTTTAAGATAAATATTGCATATCTCATCCCATGGAATCAATCGGGCCAAAACTACCCATCGATTTTTCGGGTTAAGTGAGCGCTCGAATGGTGTCTCGAATCCTTCGAGGGTCAGTTGAGCCGGACTGACATATTTGGGGGTTGGTGCAAGCTTTTTATAAGTCTTCCGCATAAATCCATGCATTTGTTACCCCAAATATAACCACAATCTGCTATCGGACAAGGTTTTTATACTTTAACAGCAGACCCTAATTACTGAAACAATATTGTCCGGTAAACCTTTGGAAGGAGTTATGAGATTTCGGAACAACA
>JAMLHF010000059.1 GCA_023957275.1 Lentimicrobium sp.
TCAGTTTAACGGGACCCGGTTATGCTCAGAATGCACCGAAAACCATAGCCGGCCAGGTGGTCAGTCTGACAAACACTGCCGTCGTGCCGGTTTACGCGCTGGATTTTTTTAATATCAGCTCCTGCGATTTAAAGTTTTCTTATGATACCGCTGTTGCAACAGCTACCGGTGTGACAATCGGCCCGGGAATGGGTGGAATGATCAGTACCAACCTATCGGTACCCGGACAGGTCAATCTGGGATGGTTCACCTCCGGGGGAATCACCCTGCCCGACAGTTCGGTCATATTTAACATTCAGTTTACCAAATCAGGAAATGGCATTTCATCAATTCACTGGTTGGACAATGGCCCATCCTGCGAATACAACGACGGGAATTTCCAACCCCTGAACGATATTCCTGCTTCCGAATATTATTATGACGGCAGCCTTGTTTTTCAGTCACCGGAAGCTCCTGTAACTTCAGCTCCGGCACTTTCGGCCGTTTCAGGAACAGCGTTAAGCATCCCTATCCTTGTAACTGGCTTTCAGCTGATTGGTTCCTTTTCTCTGAATCTTCAATATGATCCGGAAGTACTTTCCTTTAATACATTTATTAACGATTCCGGCTTTCCTGGTATGGAAATTGAAGGTAATCAGGCAGGAACCGTGGTTGCTTCCGGACTGGTGCCACCGGGCGATACGGCTGTAACACTCAGCGACAGTTCAGTTTTTTTTACCCTTGTTTTTGATTATCTTGGTGGAAATACCGGTCTTCAATGGCTCGACACCGGACCTTCATGCAGTTATTCAGGCGCTTTACCGGTTTATCCGTTACTCAACGATATACCTCAGAGCAACTATTACCTGGACGGCATGGTAACGGAAAGCTTTTTACCCGGCCCCGCAGGTACGATTGAGGGCCCGTCCCTGATCTGCCTGGAATTACCTGCGGCCACTTACTCCGTTGATGAAATCAGCAATGCAACCGGATATATCTGGAGTGTCCCTGATGGGGCGACCATTGTTTCAGGCCAGAACACAAATTCAATCGAAGTAAGTTTTCCTCCGGAGGTGCTTGCCGGCTCTGTTTCAGTATACGGTACCAATAATTACGGAAACGGCATTCCCGCTGTGCTGGAAATAGCTGTTAACGGCCAGCCGGAACCGGCAGGTATGGTTACCGGCACCTGGGAAGTCTGTCAGGGACAGGAGCAGATAATTTACACGGTAGATCCGGTAATGTATGCAACTTCTTACATCTGGTTACTACCTGATGGGGCTGTGATTACAGAAGGAATAGACACGAACACTATTCAGGTTCAATACGGAAATAATTCTTCCAGCGGCGACATATCCGTATCCGGTGTAAATGATTGCGGGCCGGGAGCTGGGTCTGCACCCCGTTGGGTCACCGTTAATCATCCTCCCGATATCCTGATGGAGCCGGTATCGCCTCCGGCCATACCCGCAGGTAACGGAACAGCCGTTTTTTCGCTACAGGCAACCGGAACCGGCCTTACCTATCGCTGGCAGGAATACAACGGCTCCTGGAATAATCTGAATGATAGTGATGTATACTCTGGTGTGACATCAGATACACTGAAAATAACAAATCCTGCATCTGACATGAACGGGAATCGCTATCGCTGCGTAGTTTCCGGTGAATGTGAGCCGTCAGTAATGACAGACGGGAATGCGGTTCTCACGGTTTTAACCCCGGTGGGAAACAAAACAATCAGTGGAGTGGAAATGATTTTAGTATCTACCAATCCTTTTTCAGAATATATTTTAATCAACGTTAATGTTCCCGCAAAAGGGAATCTGACAATTCAACTGCTGAACCTGCTGGGACAGCCGGCAATTGGTCCGATGGATTATTCCGGCAATCAAGGAAGACAAAACATACGGATCAACACTCCGGGATTAAAGCCAGGCATATACCTGCTTTACCTCAAACTCAAAACCGAAAACAACTTAACGGCCACATCATTTAAACTGGTGTGCACACCTGATTCACAATAATCTGACGATTGTTTCAGAATGAAGAATATAGAAAAGTAACCTAAGAAACTACCATATCATGAAAAAATCTGCCATTATTCTCGTCTATCTGCTGATAGCCGCCTTGCCAGGGATATTTGCCCAGGATGCACCGGTTTCAACCGCAGGAAATGTCATTACAACAGGTTCATCGGTAATACTTCCCATCACGGTGACCAATTTTACAAACATTGGTTCCTGTGACATAAAACTATTCTATGATCCGGCAATAGCAACAGTAACCTCCGTTACAGCCAGCCCGGCAATATCCGGAGCAAATACAGGAATTAATTTTAACAACACAGTCCCAGGCGCAGTGAATTTTGGCTGGTTTGCCACTCCCGGCAGAAGTGTCCCGGATAACACCGTTATTTTCAATATTCATTTCTCGAAAGTATCCAATGGGATAACTCAGGTAACATGGTCAACGGTAGATGCTGAATGTGAATATTATGACGGATCTTACAATGCTTTGAATGACAGCCCTGCAGAAGTTTTTTATATCCCCGGATCGGTTATTTTCCAGGAATATGCACCAACTACCACCATTATGCCGGCAATCGCATGCGCAGGCACTAATATCAGCGTCCCTGTAAAGGTTTCTGATTTCAACGCCATCGGCGCTGTCTCTTTAACCATTAATTATGATGCGGCTGTACTGGATTTTCTACCTGGTGATAATACATCAGGATATCCTGGCTTATCAATCAATAACACAATAGCCGGAACGATTATCATAGGCGGATTTTCTTCCTCAAACACCGGAGAGACTTACCCGGACAATACAACCCTTTTTACACTGAATTTTTACTATAAAGGAGGCGCCTCCCCGCTGACTTTTAATGATGACGACGGCACATCTTGTGAATATACAGGTCCTTTGGGTTCTCCGACTTTAACGGATTGGCCGAAATCAACTTATTACATCGACGGGGAGGTGAGCGGATACCCGGCACCAACACTGGTGAGCGCCACAGCCATCGATGCCTTGTGCTTTGGCGGCAACGGAACCATAAACATTGAATATACCGGCGGCACCGGAACGCTGAACTATACCATTGGAGCTGAAACTAATACTACAGGAAGCTTCACCAGGCCGGCAGGTACTTATACCTACAGTGTATCGGATGCAAGCGGATGTCCACCGGTTACGGGGTCGGTGACAATTACCCAGCCCACCGATATTGCAGCTTCAGCCAGCGTCACCACACCGATCGCCTGCTTCGGCGGCACAGCAACCGTAACCCTGTCAGCAAGCGGCGGAACCGGTGCTTACAGCTATACCTTCAACGGTGTTACCCAAAATAACGGTGAGTTTACCAATATCCCGGCCGGATCAGATTATGCCTGGAGCGTTAAGGATGCCAATAACTGCGAGAAGAGCGGTACCCTGGATGTAACACAGCCTAACGAATTGTTGGCTGATGTTACCAGCCAGTCCAATGTCCTTTGCTACGGTGAAGCTACCGGTTCGGTAGTGATTACACCCTCGGGAGGGGTCGGTCCTTATGAAATCACCCCCGCCCAGACGGGACTGGAAGCAGGTGATTATACCTTCACGGTAACGGATGCAAACAGCTGCACCACTGCGGTGGATGTAACCATCACCCAGCCCGCCGCCGCGCTGACAGCCACACTTACCAGCCAAAACAATGTCCTTTGCTACGGTCGAAGCTACCGGTTCAGTAGTGATTACACCCTCGGGAGGGTGAAATCACCCCGCCCAAAGGACTGGGCAGGTGATTAACCTTCACGGTAACGGATGCAAACAGCTGTACCACAACGGTGGATGTAACCATCACCCAGCCGCCGCGCGCTGCAGCCACACTTACCACCAACAATGTCTTTGTACGGGAAGCCCGGTTCGTAGTGATACCCCTCAGTGGGTGTCCTTACATTATCTCCCCGGCCCAAACGGGACTGGCAGCAGGTTCATATACCTTCACGGTAACGGATGCAAACAGCTGCACCACCGGTGGATGTAACCATCACCCAGCCCGCAGCCGCGCTGACAGCCACACTTACCAGCCAGACCAATGTCCTTTGCTACGGCGAAGCTACCGGTTCAGTAGTGATAACCCCTGCCGGTGGTGTTAGTCCTTACATTATCTCCCCGGCCCAAACAGGACTGGCAGCAGGTTCATATACCTTCACGGTAACGGATGCAAACAGCTGCACCACTGCGGTGGATGTAACCATCACCCAGCCCGCCGCCGCGCTGACAGCCACACTTACCAGCCAGATTAATGTACTTTGCTACGGCGAAGCTACCGGTTCGGTGGTAATTACACCTTCGGGAGGGGTGGTCCTTATATCACCCCGCCCAACGGGACTGGGCGGTTTATACCTTCACGGTAACGGATGCAAACAGCTGCACCACCGGTGGATGTAACCATCACCCAGCCCGCCGCTGCGCTGACAGCCACACTTACCAGCCAACAATGTCCTTTGCTACGGCGAAGCTACCGGTTCAGTAGTGATAACCCCTGCCGGTGGTGTAAGTCCTTACATTATCACCCCGGCCCAAACAGGACTGGCAGCAGGTTCATATACCTTCACGGTAACGGATGCAAACAGCTGCACCACTGCGGTGGATGTAACCATCACCCAGCCCGCCGCTGCGCTGACAGCCACACTTACCAGCCAGACCAATGTCCTTTGCTACGGCGAAGCTACCGGTTCGGTAGTGATTACACCCTCGGGAGGGGTCGGTCCTTATGAAATCACCCCCGCCCAGACGGGACTGGAAGCAGGTGAATATACCTTCACGGTAACGGATGCTAACAGCTGCACCACTACGGTGGATGTAACCATCACCCAGCCCGCCGCTGCGCTGACAGCCACACTTACCAGCCAGACCAATGTCCTTTGCTACGGCGAAGCTACCGGTTCGGTGGTGATTACACCCTCGGGAGGGGTCGGTCCTTATGAAATCACCCCCACCCAGACGGGACTGGCAGCCGGTTCATACACCTTCACGGTAACGGATGCAAACAGCTGCACCACAACGGTGGATGTAACCATCACCCAGCCCGCCGCTGCGCTGACAGCCACACTTACCAGCCAGACCAATGTACTTTGCTACGGCGAAGCTACCGGTTCAGTAGTGATAACCCCTGCCGGTGGTGTAAGTCCTTACATTATCACCCCGGCCCAAACAGGACTGGCTGCAGGATCATACACCTTCACGGTAACGGATGCAAACAGCTGTACCATTGCGGTGGATGTAATCATCACCCAGCCCGCCGCCGCGCTGTCAGCCAGTGCCGTGGCAACAAGTTCCACCTGCGGCAACGCAAACGGATCGGTAAATCTGACAGTCATCGGCGGAACCACGGTATATGATTATCTATGGAGCAATGACGCAACAACAGAAGATCTGACCAATGTGCCAGCGGGTAATTATAATGTGACTGTGACGGACGGCAATGGATGTATAGTAACAGCCTCAGCAATCGTGAATGACATTGGCGGACCAACAGCAAGTATCGACGACCAGACCAATGTGCTTTGCTATGGCAACGCCACAGGTAGCGCCACAGTAGCAGTAACGGGCGGAACTTCACCCTATACCTTTTTGTGGAATGATCCTTCAGCCCAGACGACAGCAACAGCAAGCGGACTAGCAGCAGGGACCTATACTGTCAACGTTACCGATGATAATGGATGTATAAGCACTACTCAGGTTGTTATAGCACAGCCTGCAGCAATTACCTTGACCAGCGCCAATACTGTTGATCCGATATGTAACGGAGGAAACGGAACAATCACCATTATTGCCAGTGGCGGCACCGGCACCCTGAGTTACACCATCGGTTCGGAGACTAATACTACCGGGGTTTTCACTAGAGCTGCCGGTACATACGACTACAGCATCACGGATGAAAACAGCTGCGGACCATTGACCGGCTCAGTAACGATAGGTCAGCCTGCGGCCATTACGTTGTCCAGCTCTACAGCTATCGATCCGGAATATTGGGGAGAAAACGGAACCATTACCATCGTTTGTAACGGCGGCATCGGAACCCTTTACTATACCATTGGCCCTGAAACCAATACCACAGGAGTATTCGCTCGTCCGGCAGGCGTGTGGGAATACAGTGTCACCGACGCGAACAATTGCGGACCATTGACAGGCTCCGTTACAATCAATGAGGCTGAAACCAGATTGTTAAGTATGAAACTTTACCTGCAGGGACTATTTGATACCTCAACCAACACCATGAACAGTCCAATTGGAGAGGGGCCGGACGGCAACAGTGACTATATCACCATTGAACTCCGGAATGCCTCGGATTATTCTGTGGTTGAATACACTGCCGCAAATGCAGTTCTCAGGACAGATGGCACGATCAATATCGAAATACCTTCTGCTTACAATGAAAGCTACTATTTATCCATTTACCACCGCAACAGTATCAATACCGTGAGCGCTGCTCCTGTTTCATTTACAGACGGGATTATCAGTTATGATTTTTCTGATGATCCTTCAAAAGCATATGGCAACAATATGATTGAGGTTGAGGATGGTATCTGGGCCTTCTACGCCGGGGATGTTAATCAGGACGGCATTGTGGACATATTTGACATCAACCTTGTTGACAACGATTCAGGTGACTTTATAACCGGATATGTAGCTTCAGATATCAATGGTGACGGTGTGGTGAATACGGCAGATATAGGTTTTGTTTACAACAACAGCTCATCATTTGTCACTTCATCAACACCCTGATTGTCTGAAAATGAACGCATTATTGTCAAATAAAGCAGATTAAAGAGCGATATCTTCAGCTGAAGGAGGTTTGCTGCAGATATAAAGCTGGTGAAAACTGAAATCAGCGGTTAATGGATTAGCCGCTGATTTATCAGTAGTTAATGTTGTATATTTGATCGGTCACCCGATCAGGCATGTTCTTAGTACAGGTAATTGCAGGTAATCAATAACATGGTTGATAAAGGGAAGCTTCTTTTAACATAGGTGAAGGATTACAAGTCAAGATTGCTACCCTGATGAATTCTATTAAAAAATAAACTGCCATGATAAAACGGACGATCATTTTTTGTGCACTGATCTTACTGTCATGCATTGCGAAACCCCAGAATGCACCGGTCACCCATATCGGAGAATTTTACAACCAGATTCCGGGTGAAATCACAGTCCCTGTGACCGTGGAAGGGTTCAGCAATGTCGGCGTCATTTCACTTTCACTGGATTACGATCCCGCTGTACTTACTTTTCTGGAAGGTACCCTCAATCCCTCCCTGTCCGGTATGGGTGCAGTCAATAATACTATTCTTCCTTCAGGAATGCACCGGATTATTATCGGATGGTTTGGTAACGGGCTGACACTTCCTGATGGTTCAACGCTGATCGGACTTCATTTTAATTTTTTGGGAGGAACAACTGAACTTACCTGGTTCGACGACGGGTCTTCCTGCGAATACGGAGATGCGGCCTACAATGCCCTCAACGACTTCCCTTATGCATGTTATTATTCAAATGGAATCATAACCACAGCCAAAAGGCTTAATCTTACGCTCTTGCTGGAGGGCTTTTACAACTCCGCCACACAGCGTATGAATTCCCCTTTAGGATTTTCCTCAGGTCCTTGTACCGATGGCATAGCTGACAATATGCTGGTAGAACTGCGCAGCGGTAGCGATTATTCAGAAATTATTTTCGCATCAGACAACAGCCCACTAAGCATGCAGGGGCAATCCGGAATTCTGGTGCCGGCTGATCTCAATGGCAATTACTATATAACTGTCAGGCACAGAAATTCAATCGCTACAGTTAGCGCAAGCCCCGTTTCATTTGCTGAAAGTGAGATCAGCTATGATTTTACTACCCATGCATCCAAAGCATATGGAAACAATATGAAACAAATGGCGGATGGCAGATGGGCATTCTTTGGCGGGGATGTAAATCAGGACGGGGTGGTGGATACTGCTGATATGTCGCCGGCGGATAATGATGCCGGCACATTTGCCAGTGGATACCTGGCAACGGATGTAAACGGAGATAATATTACAGATACTGCCGATATGTCAATCATCGACAACAATGCATCCGTGTTCATTGGCAGCCTGACTCCTTAGAATTCCATCAGTCAGAACCGGTTTATCCACTTTATTCCGGATTCATGTCATGTCCTGACCACCTTAACCCCCGTGAGAAATCAAAATTCCCCCATATTGTAGGCCTGTTACTCAATTCCAGTTATATCTCAGCTCAAAACCTGACGCGCATGACGGGCATCCGGCGGTAAATCCCTGACAGCGTTGCAAATCTGCCAAACAGCTATAGTTTGTTTAAGTGAATCCTGACGAATTGATGGCCTGGAATCAGAGCTATGATAAAATAAAGATCCTGAAACATCCGATTTCACCATTGCGTTGGATCAATCATGTTTCAGGATCAGAACCTTAAAGAAAAATTGAATTATTATCTCCTGTGATACAGAAGTATATACCGGTAGCGTGGCAGCATATAAAAACCGAAACCGCTACAACTCCGGCCCTGCTGCAACCAGTCGTTTACCTTCCGCGTTATCGGTATACTTATCGAAATTATCGATAAACTTTTTCGCCAGGTCTCCGGCCTTTTCATTCCATATCTCTGCCGAAGGGTAGGTGTCGCGCGGATCCAGCACGCCCGGATTTACCCCATGCAGTTCGGTAGGCACCTCCAGGTTAAAATAAGGAATCATTTTTGTCGGCGCATGATCAATGGATCCGTCGAGAATGGCATCAATGATGGCGCGCGTATCCTTGATAGATATACGCTTGCCGGTGCCGTTCCAGCCTGTATTGACCAGATATGCTTTGGCGCCGGATTGTTTCATCCGCTTCACCAGCTCGAGGGCATACTTTGTCGGGTGGAGTGCAAGAAACGCATTGCCAAAGCAGGCTGAAAAAGTAGGCTGTGGCGTGGTAACGCCGCGTTCGGTGCCAGCCAGTTTTGCAGTAAACCCTGAAAGGAAGTGATACTCAGTCTGGTCAGGCGTAAGTTTTGAAACCGGAGGCAGAACACCGAAAGCATCCGCCGTAAGGAAGATAACCTTTGAGGCGTGCCCGCCCTTGGATACCGGTTTTACGATATTATCAATATGATAAATGGGATAGGATACCCTGGTATTTTCCGTTTTGGAAGCATCCGCGAAATCAATGGTGCCATCAGGCAAAACCACCAGGTTCTCAAGCAGCGCGTCGCGGCGGATGGCATGGTAGATATCCGGCTCATTTTCCTCGCTCAGGTTGATGCACTTCGCATAACAACCGCCCTCGAAGTTAAACACGCCGTCGTCATCCCATCCGTGCTCATCATCGCCGATCAGGGCGCGCTTGGGATCGGCCGAAAGGGTTGTTTTTCCGGTTCCGGAAAGCCCGAAAAAGATCGCTACATCCCCCTCCTTGCCCATATTGGCGGAACAATGCATGGCGGCAATGCCCTTCAAAGGAAGATAATAGTTCATCATGGTGAAGATGCCTTTCTTTATCTCTCCTCCATACCAGGATCCACCGATGATCTGCATGCGTTCTTTCAGATTGAAAACCACGAAGTTCTCGGAATGCATCCCCTGCTCTTTCCATTGGGGATTGATGGCCTTTGATCCGTTCATCAGGACAAAATCAGGCTTGAAGTCCTTCAATTCCTCTTCGCTGGGGCGGATAAACATGTTTTTGATAAAATGCGCCTGCCAGGCAACTTCCACGATAAAACGGATGCTGAGCCTTGAATCGGGATTGGCGCCGGCAAAAGCATCCAGCACATACAATTTTTTGCCCGACAACTGCCTGACCACAATCCCCTTCAGGTGATCCCAGATGGCAGGGTCTAACGGCCGGTTGTCGTTTTTCCCGATGGTTGACCACCAGACGGTATCTTCACTTACCTCATCGCGGACAATATATTTGTCCTTGGGTGAACGCCCTGTAAATACACCGGTATCCACGGAAACGGCCCCCGATTTGGTAAGCACTCCACGCTCAAATCCTTCAAGCGCAGGATCCATTTCATGCTCGAACAACAATTCATAGGAAGGATTGTAATAAATCTCCTTCACATCTGTGATCCCGTATTGGGAAAGATCAATCGATTTCCCGATTTCTGCTGACACACTGTCTGGTTGGTTGGTCATTGTGTTGGTGGTTTGATTATAAACGTTTATATTGATTCATCTAAATATGACTGCTCAATCCATAGGGTTGATTTCAAACGATTGCAAAGTTAAAAATAAATACAAAAGAGGCAGCCCAAATTTTGGCTGCCTCCTTAAATTTCAGTTGTCAGAAAAAGGGATTATTTTTTCTTTTTGGCTGCTTTTTTGCCTTTTCCTTCATCCTTTTTTGACTTCTTTGCTTTGGTCTCAGTCTTTTTGGATTTGGCTGCAGCGGCCTCTTCCTTAATTACTGCCTGTGCCGCAGCCAGACGGGCGATGGGCACACGGTAAGGTGAACAGCTTACGTAGTTCATGCCCACAGAGTGGCAGAACTCAACCGATGAAGGCTCTCCGCCGTGCTCGCCGCAGATACCAACCTTCAGATTCGGACGGGTGCTCCGGCCGCGCTCTACGCCCATGCGTACAAGCTGTCCGACACCTTCCTGATCAAGAATCTGGAACGGATCGTGTTTCAGGATTCCCTTTTCATAATATACAGGGAGGAATTTACCGGCGTCATCGCGGGAGTAACCAAACGTCATCTGGGTAAGGTCGTTGGTTCCGAACGAGAAGAACTCGGCCGATTCGGCGATGCGGTCAGCAATCAGCGCTGCACGCGGGATTTCGATCATGGTCCCTACCAGGTAATCGATCTTCTCTTTACGCTCGGCAAATACCTGCTCTACTGTTTCGCGAACGATCTTCTCCTGCAGCTTCATCTCCTCGAGCGTTCCCGTGAGGGGGATCATAATCTCGGGGATTGCCTTGATTCCCTTCTTCTTCAGGTTCAGCGCGGCCTCAATAATCGCGCGGGCCTGCATTTCTGAAATTTCGGGATAGGTGTTTCCAAGACGGCATCCGCGGTGACCAAGCATGGGATTGAATTCTGCAAGGTCATGCACCTTCTGTTTTACTTCCTCAACAGAGATGCCCATCTCTTTTGCCATTTCCTTCTGGTTTGCTTCTTCGTGAGGCACGAATTCATGCAAAGGCGGGTCGAGCAAGCGAACGGTTACCGGCAGGTCCTGCATGGCTTCGAAAATACCTTCAAAGTCGGCACGCTGGATCGGAAGCAGTTTTTTGAGCGCTTTGCGGCGGCCTTCCTCGTCGTTGGCCAGGATCATTTCGCGCATGGCCTTGATACGGTCACCTTCGAAGAACATATGTTCGGTACGGCAAAGGCCGATCCCTTTAGCTCCGAAATTACGGGCAACCTGTGAATCGCGCGGCGTGTCGGCATTGGTGCGCACCAGCATCCGTGAATATTTGTCGGCCAGTTTCATCAGCTTGCCAAAATCTCCACTCAGTTCCGGATCGCGTGTTTCGATCTTACCGTCATACACCTCTCCGGTGCTGCCGTTGAGCGAAATCCAGTCGCCTTCCTTATGTTTAACTCCGTCAATTGTGAGGGTACGGGCTTTGTAATCAATCTTGAGGTTACCGGCGCCTGATACACAGCACTTACCCATTCCGCGGGCAACAACGGCGGCGTGTGAGGTCATGCCGCCACGGGCGGTGAGGATTCCTTCTGCTACATTCATCCCCTTGAGGTCTTCAGGAGAGGTCTCGATGCGCACCAGCACGACCTTATGTCCTTTTTCCACCCATTTCTCGGCTTCATCAGCATGGAACACAACCTGACCGGTTGCAGCACCGGGGGAAGCGGGAAGGCCTTTAGCCAGCACCTTGGCTTTTGTAACAGCGGTGGGATCAAATACGGGGTGCAGCAATTCGTCGAGCTTGGCCGGCTCACAGCGGAGCAGGGCTTCTTTCTCGGTAAGGATTCCCTGTTTCAGCATATCCATGGCGATTTTCACCATGGCAGCACCGGTGCGCTTGCCGTTACGGGTCTGCAGCATCCACAGTTTGCCATCCTGAATGGTAAACTCGAGGTCCTGCATATCGCGGTAGTGGTCTTCAAGTTTCTGCTGGATATCGAGCAATTCCTTATAAATGGCAGGCATTGCTTCTTCGAGTGAAGGATATTTAGAAGCACGTTCTTTTTCAGATACATTGGCCAGTTTTGCCCAGCGTTTTGAACCTTCTTTGGTAATCTGCTGAGGGGTACGGATACCGGCTACCACGTCTTCGCCCTGGGCGTCGATCAGGTATTCACCGTTGAAGATATCCTCGCCGGTAGCGGCATCACGGGTAAAGGCAACACCGGTTCCCGAATTCTGGCCCATGTTTCCGAATACCATCGCCTGTACATTCACGGCAGTTCCCCATTCAGCGGGAATGTTGTTCAACTTACGGTAATAAACAGCCCGCTCGTTCATCCAGCTGTCGAAAACAGCCATCACGGAACCCCACAACTGCTCCCACGGATCGGTGGGGAAGTCATGACCGGTAACTTTTTTCACGGCTTTCTTAAAGCGCTTAACCAACTCTTTGAGATCTGCAACGGTGAACTCGGTATCCAGGTGAATGCCCTTTTCCTCCTTCATGTGCTCCATGATCTCCTCGAAAGGATCAATATCTTCCTTCGAAGCGGGTTTCATGCCAAGCACCACATCGCCGAACATCTGGACGAAACGGCGGTATGAGTCCCATGCAAAACGCTCGTTGCCTGATTTTTTGGCAATGCTTTCAACGGCTTCATCGTTAAGACCCAGATTCAATACAGTATCCATCATGCCGGGCATCGAAGCGCGGGCACCTGAACGTACGGAAAGCAGCAGGGGGTTCTTTTTGTCGCCAAAACCTGAACCCATAATCTTTTCAACATATTTTACAGCGGCTTCCACCTCGGGGCGGATCATTTCTACTACTTTCTCACGGCCGTATTTGTTGTAATCGGTACATACTTCGGTGGTGATGGTGAATCCCGGAGGTACGGGAACCCCGATCAGGTTCATCTCGGCAAGGTTGGCACCTTTACCTCCCAGCAGGTTCTTCATGCTGGCATCACCTTCGGCTTTCTTGTTACCGAAAGTATAAACCGATTTTCTGGTCTTCTCTTTTGCCATTTGTCTTAGTTTTTATTGAATTAAGGTTAGTAATATCAATGCTTGATTCTTTGCAGGTTAACCCCGCGCAAACGCGGGTGCAAAGGTACAAAAAAAAAATTCAGTGAATTATCAAAATCAGCCTGTTAAAAGAATGCTAAAATGAAAAACAAAAGCCGGGAAAAATCTTCCCGGCCCTGGTTAAATGCAAAAATACAGTTCGTATTACCTTCGAAAGCCATTGATGTATTCATCAAGTTCCTCAATGGATGATTCAAAGGTGAAAGCATCGTTCAGTTTGTAATAGTTTCCGGTGTCGTAGGTATATCCATAGGCATATTTTGCCAGGTCGAGGCGGGTATCCTCGAAGGTGAAGAGGAGCATAATCTCCTTCACCTGTGCGCTGAGCAAACAGTTAGAGGCGATGACCTGTTTGGCGATGGTAAGGCGGGTATCGTCAAAGGATTTGCTTTCAATTGATCTCTTTACTTCCTGGAATTCAGATGGATGCATTGGATACGGACATCCCACTGGGCCATTATACCCCGGCATTACATACGCCTGCTGCTGCGGCACCGGCTGTTGCCGGACCGGCTCCTGATAATACCCGTCAGAAGCGGTAGTGGTGGTGGAGTAAGTGGTGGTAGTGGTTTGGGTGGTGACTGCCTGCGAGCCTGACGGAATGGCCCCTCCGACATTGATGTTCATATTCACGCCCAGTTCCGGATCATTGATGCTGACTCCCATGGATACATTTCCCTGAGGCTCGCCGTAGGTTTCCGTGTAGGTAGTGGTGGTTTGGGTGACCGTGGAGGGCGCCGGCGGCTGGGTGGTATAAACAACCACCTGCTGACCCGTGGCCGGAGGCAAAGCCTGCTCAATGGGCACCTCGTTCATCCAGCGCATTACATACTCGTTTTTATTGTTCCGCTTTATGACAAAAGTAGTTTCAGTCCCCTGGTTAAACGTCAGGGTTTTATCCAGATCGGGTATCCCCTGCTCATCGAAGATGATCTTTACCTTATAAGTCGGAGCAATCAGATCGGTAACCTTCACATTGGTCTCGGGAGCCGGATTCTGACGGATACCGTTCAGGATCAGGGTAAACCTTTCGCCCTGCTCAGTAAAAAAGACAAGGTTGGTTTTGAGCTGTGCAAAGGCATTGAGATTAAGGAATAGCGCTGCGATGATCAGCAGAAGGGGTAAGGTTTTTTTCATACATGAAAACAAGTTAGATGTTAAATACACGATTAAGCAGCAATTTATCAGTCTGCTATTTATAAACAGACGGATAAAAAGTAATCCGGTTAAAAAACTCAAATATAGTGCCGCTGAAGTTTCAGCTTCACTAAATGCCCTAATTTATAACGAATATAAATTACTGCTCTGGCAGGAGTTATCTTTTAATCAGTTTCGCAGAAAACATTCCTTCGGAAGAAAATACCTGAATAATGTTTAATCCGGGCTCTAAAAATTTTACATCTAAAAGCTGATGCTGAATCTCCGGAAACATCCCTGAAAACCTTTGCCTGCCGGTTAAATCAAGAATTCTGAATTCTGCACGGCCTTTTATCGTTTCACTTTTCACGCCTACAAAATCAACAGCGGGATTGGGATAGACCAATAACTGACCTCTGTGCCCTGAAGCAAGAATTTCATTATATCCCGGCGATACATCGAAACATGATGCCGGGAGATTCTCATTATAGAAGGATTTTACCAGTGTCGCATATTCCTTCAGCAGAATATAACTGTCGATATGATTCCCGCTTGTTTCGCGGGCCGTTGTCAGGGCCAGATCAATACAAACGGCATCACCAGGCCTGAAATCGTAAACCGGTTCAATATGAATAATCATACGCCTATCGCCGGGCAATGTCCCTTCCTGCCATTCGCTCCATGATCCTCCAAGCGAAGGATCTCCTGAAAAAAGAAAAGCAACGGTATCGCCCTGAGCGCAAGAAGGATGACCGCAGCCTTTGCCGATCAATGGCGCCCCGTCTTTCCACAGTCCATTCATAACGTTTACCAGTTCCTGGCCAGATGAAGGATCAAATGACCATGATGGTGAAGGGAAGGCCATAAAAGGAAGGAAACCAGTCATTTTTTGGTTCAGCAGCATTACTGACTGCGCCGGCGGAGTTGAACCATAGCCATTACCGGAAATCTCATCATTATCATCACCATTGTAAATAAATGCCATATTCCGGGTGGTGTCGCAACCAACATAATCATCACCCCAATAACCCAGGTCCGCATCTGCAAAAACTGAAAATCTCAGTTCACTGAGGACATCCTGACTGCGGTTAAATACCATATAATTCACAAATATTGTATTGTTGATTGCAGGATTATCAATGTCTGAGAACGCATAAACCATGCAATGGACTTCAGCCCCCATGCCAAATCCAAGAAAATCAGTGTGCGCTGACCTAATGTCGTTATAAATGTAATAAATGGCCTGATCCCCCCGTATTAAAGGATAATCACCATTTTCAGGATCATATACTCCATTGTCATTATAATCATGATAGGGAGCAAGCACAGAAGCCTGCCCGGATTCGGCATGACCATTGGCAGGCCATGTCCTGATATTAAAAGGAATTTCATATCCTTCTCGGCTATAGTTTCTGATATGGTTTTCTATCTGACTTTTATCCAGCTTCCATACTTTTCGCCAGGCAGAGTCATATGCCTGTCCGTAAAACGCTTCCATACTTACCGGACCGGGAAAGAAATCACTTCCGAACTGTTGATACAATGCACCGGAAAGGATGGGCCCTCCCCCATCTTTAGTGCCTGAAAGATTTAGTCCCATACAAAACATAGTATTAAGGCCGCTGCCCTGGGGAAACTCATAGTGCAACGCCCCTTCCATATTGAAAATATTGAAGAAAGCAGTTCCATATGGGTTTACTGTTGCTCTTATATTGTTTATGTCAAGGGTGTCAAATGCATGATTACTTACATTCAGGGTTATAGTTGCCAGATCAGAGAACAGGCCATTTTGTATATCCTGAATCCCGTAATGGATAACATGTTCTCCTTTATAACCAGCATTAATTCTGTAATTAATAATACTGTCATTAAATTCTAGGGTAACAGCATTCGATCCGATTACCCGGAAAATCCGGGCAGTATGTCCGGCATCAACAATATCATTGACCAGCGGCTTCAGAGTGTACACAACATCAGCAACTACATTAAAATAATCCGGCATAGCTTCGGGCCTTTTATCCTGTGCAAGAGAACTAAAGGAACTTAAAGTAAAAATATACATGCAGAAAATGGCAGTCGTTAATTTCATATAACAGAGTTTCAAAAATTCCTATTGCTTTATAAAGCGATGAACCATCAGCTTATCTTTTGATTTGAGGATAATAAAATACAGCCCTGGAGATATGTTTCTGACATCAACGGTCACAAATTCTTCCGTAAAACCGAATGATACAGTCTTAACCTCCCTTCCTGAAATATCTGTAACCCGCAGGAATGCATTATTAAATGCAGTTCCTTCCGGAAAAACAATCTTCAACTGCGCTGAAGCAGGATTAGGATAAAGTTTGACAACTGAAAACCCTTCTTCTCCGATACCTACAGTTTCAGAGTGGTAATTAATGTCAAACCCTTTCCCAACCAATGAATAATCCGTATGGAAAACTACCCTTATTTTTGTTCCCTTAATGGTAAAAGGTTCTGGAATTAAACTCCCTGATACAAGTCTCATCAGGATCTCGGGGTTTGCTGATGCATTATAAAACTCTATACGGTCTCGGCTGGGTTCGGTATTAAGATTTGTAAAGGCAAATGTAATACCTTCTGAATCCGGGACTTCAAGTATCCATTGGCACAAGGTATTGTTAAGATAATTGTAACCGTTACTTCCATTACTGATGATTCCGTCTCTTTCAGTTAAAACTTCAACTGACCGGCAGTATTCTGGAAACAGGGAGGAGTAGTTCAAACGAAACCCTTGTGCATGCATGGAAGCCGGCGATATTCGCACCGTTACAAAAACTTTATTGCTGCTGCTCACTATTTCACCTGGCACCTGATCACCGGCATAGGAGGCAAGTAGCGGATGATCTGCAGACGGCCCATCAAAAAAGAACAGTGAGTCAGTTGGCATTATACTAAAACTACCTACAGAAATTTTAACAGCCAGCACAGAATCAAATACAGCATCCTGAGGGGCAATAAGCCAGCTACATTCTGAGCCCGGTATCATCAGGAAGTTTCCGCTCCCGTCATAGATAGTTCCGTTGAGATTTTGAAAATATGCTGTCTGGGGGCAAAATCCCCCATTGTGGGCAAGGTAAGACAGAGCCCAGGTGGCAGCACCTGAAGTATTCACGGTAATAATACAAACCGTTCCGGATGAAAAATGCATTCCGCCACCACTTGATTGAGATGTCAGGATATAATCCGGCTGACCCACAGGTTCACTGCCTTCATAAACTTTAATGGTATCCCCGGACTGAAGATCAAGTAATTCAGGCATTATCTGAAATGCGCTATACTCCTGTCCTGGTTGAAAAAGAATGCTGGCAGACAATCCTGAACTATCGGGTAAAGGCCACATTGCATTGCAGATTGTACCTGACGGAAAGCTTATCACCCTTGACGGGCTTGATAGGGATGAAGGAGGCATTAGATTGAAAATAGCACCCTGTGCTGTAGTGAAATTATATCCGCCAGGGGTAATATTATCAAGAAAATAATAGCCATTAGCGTAGCCCCCCCACCCCCAATTAAAATGAAAGAAGTCATCATCATATCCGTCGCAGATCCAGGCATGACCAGTCCAACCCATAGAACCCCTGTAAATAACTGGTTTTCGCTCGTCAATACAGGTTTTAATCATGCCTTTCCAGGCTACATCTGTTGTATCGGACTTTGCCAGATAAAATGCTTCATCGTCGTAACCAAAATATTGTTTTATGGCTTCAACAATAACCTCGGTACTGGCACCGGTACTTGTGGCATTATAGTTTGCATTAACAGCAACTCCACAATGATAAATAAGCTGAGGCAATTCAGGACGATGCCGGTCAGGGTGTATCAGCATACCATCATAGTTATATACGGTGTTGCCGAAATTTGCCTGAAGTAAGCCATAATTATTATGCCAGTATGAACAGGAGCCTGTGCCACTGGCAGGGGAGCGATGGTAGTAAATCAATTGGGCCATTGCCAACGGAACGCATCCTGCATTTGCCCGTCCGTTTGGCCCGGAAGGATCCGCAGGGCATGAATCATTGTAGAAGGTGCCTTGATGCCATTGTGACAAAATCAACGGCCCTGCGCGACCTGAATTGCCCCGGACAGACAACAACCCCGGATCATTCCATGCAGGATGAACGAATAACCCAGAAGTATGGTCAGATTTCACGATAGCCCTGATCTGTTGCAGGTAATTGAACAACCATGCTTCCGTATGCTCAGGTAACGAAGAAAAACTGAATTCGTGCTCAAAAGAATACCCCAGCACCGGAAACGCCCGCTTATCAGCCGAAATCAGAATAAACCCCTTGCCTCCCGGAGATAGCTGATAAATCAATGCATTTTCACCATCATACAGAGAGTCAACCAATATTGGCTGGCTGGGCATTGATATACCTTTTACCTCCATAAATGACTTTACAATGAAAAGAATATCGGCTGAGCTCACCTTTTGTGCATTACTGTAAGGGAAAAACATTATTAGCGGTATCAAAGCGAACAACAACCTGAATCTTTTCATTTTAATACACCTGTCGGGTTTATGGACAAAATCATCATTTGAAAATATTCAATTTTCACATACAAATATAATAATTTTCTTACTAACATACCATGCACCAATAACATCAGAAATAATACGACGGATAATGACTTGATCTTTAATTAACTATGAATTCGGAATATCATAAACTATATTAATACAAATTTCAAATATTCACGAATCTGGAATTTATAAACAAATCGTCTGTAATCATGTCATGGAAAAAATACCTAAGTCCTTTCTGAAGCAGACCCTCTCAAAGACCTGAATAATTAATGCGCCAGAAAAAGCATGAAAAAAACAGGGCTAACAATGCTCAGCCGGGAGATAAAAAAGAAATCCTAAAAAAAACAGCAGATTGTGCAGCCATTCGAACAATCTCAAAACTTCACCTTCTCCATCTGATTCATCACCCGCATAATCCGCTGTTGTTTCCGCTGAATATAAGCCGTCGGGGCAGCAGGGCTCCACCGGCGCGGATTGGGCAACACGGCGGCAATCATCGCGGCCTCGGCACGGTTAAGGTCTGACGCGGGTTTCCGGTAATACTTGCCGGCGGCCTTTTCTACCCCATAAATACCGTCGCCCATCTCAATTACATTGAGATACACCTCCATAATACGCCGCTTCCCCCAGAATATTTCAATCAGTCCGGTGAAATAGACCTCCAGTCCCTTTCTGAGCCAGGTCCGGTCGGGCCACAGAAAAACATTCTTGGCCGTCTGCTGCGAAATGGTGCTGGCCCCCAGCTTGTTCTTCCTCTTTTTATTGAGTTCCCGGGCTTTTTTAATTGCTTCCAGGTCAAAACCGTGATGCTTCATGAAATTGTTGTCCTCAGCGGCAACCACCGCCTGAACCATGTGCGGGGAAATATCCCTGAGTTTCACCCAGTCGCGGTTCATCTTCACCTTTTCGCCTTCTGCAATTTGTTCAGCAACCCTGATCAGTTGCAAAGGCGTTACGGGAGGTCTAACAAACCTGTATATAATGGTAACAAGAACCGTGGAAAAGAAAAAAAAGAAAACGGCAAAGCGGATCAGACGGAAGAGTTTTCTGGTGACAGACTTTGCAGTAATCATCAATTTGAGGATATTTTTAGGTGGTGCAAACCTATAAAAAAAAATCCAGCCTTAAAATGGCATTGTCTCAATATTTGCCCGTTCCGGCACCGGCAGCCTAAAACAGGACTCCGGCGTTCGCCTGAAAACCGATCAGGTGCTGTTGCAGAAACAGAATACATTGCCTTACTTTGCCCGAAAAAAGATGCAGTCATTTTTCCGTCTTCTTATCCCTGCAACCTGTAGCCTGTTATTAAGTTTCAATCAGCTGTCAGCCCAACAGGAAAGCAACCCCTACAGCCTTCGTTTTGCCGGATTTGTCAGGGCAGATGCGATTTTCGACAGCCGTCAGGTAGTGGAAGCGCGGGAAGGTTTTTTACTTTTCTACCCCAAAAAACCAGTTTACGACCGGAACGGAAATGATCTGAACGCGCACCCGACATTTAACCAGTACGCCATGACTACCCGCATCAATGCCCGGGCAACCGGCCCTGATGTACTCGGTGCGAAAGTGCTGGGCTTTATTGAAGCGGATTTCACCGGAGCCTCCAACAGCGAAAACAACAGCTTCCGCCTGCGCCATGGCTACATATCACTGCAGTGGAAGAAAACACGGCTGCTGGCCGGACAATACTGGCATCCCCTCGACCTGCCCGAAATGATCCCCAACGTACTCTCACTCAATACCGGCGCGCCGTTTCACTCTTTCAGCCGCCAGCCGCAACTCCGGATGGATTACAGAACCGGGATTTTTAATCTGGTGGCGGTCGCCGCCGCCCAGCGCGACTACGTTAACAACGGCCCCCAGGGCAGCACTTCCGTTTACCTGAGAAACAGCGTAATCCCCAACCTGCACGGACAGATTCAGGTTAAGACAGAAAAAATATTTGCCGGAGCAGGAATTGATTTTAAAAAACTGACACCTCGTCTGGTTACCGACAGCTTGTATAAAGCTGACGAATCCCTGAATTGCCTTTCATACACCGTCTTTATTTCATGGAATCCCGGAAAGGCTGCCATCAAAACTCAGTACGTTTACGGACAGGCGTTAAACGACCACCTGATGATGGGCGGTTTCGGGGTGAGTAAAACCGATCCGCTGACAAAGCAGCGGGAGTACAGCCCCTTGAATTATCATTCCGTTTGGATAAATACACAGCTCAACCTCGGGCAGTGGCAACCTTCGCTGTTTGCCGGCTTCACCAAAAACGACGGTTCCGCTGAGGAGCTGACGGGTCCCGTTTACGCCCGCGATGCCGATATCGGATACGTATACCGTGTAGCACCCATGATAACCTATATTACCGGAAAATTCAGCCTGATCGCCGAGATGGAATATACTACAGCCGCATATGGGGAGAATGATGAAAAATACAGGGTGATCAGCAGCAGGGAAACCGGGAACCTACGCATCGGACTCGGAGCTGTTTACAGTTTCTGATTATCGTCATTCGGATCCGCTGCGCCCGGCTATATCTCTATGGAATGCTGAAGCCCCGCTGCCGCATGGCTTCAAAAACCAACACCGCCGTCGAAACCGACACATTCAGCGAGTCGATGCTGCCCAGCATGGGTATGATGATGCGCTCATCGCAGAAGTCTAACCACTTTTCTGTAAGCCCGTCGGCTTCCGTCCCCATAACAAAAGCAGTCGGCCCCAGGTAACTGTGGAGATGATAGTGCGAGGAGGCCTGCAATTCAGCAGCATAACTGCGGATTCCTTTATCTTTGAGCCATTGCTGCGCTTCTTCAGTGGAGCAGGCTACCACCTGCCTCGAAAACACGCAACCCACGCCCGAACGGATTACATTGGGGTTATATATATCGGTCAGCGGATCACACACAATCACGGCGTCAAGACCGGCGGCATCGGCAGTACGAAGGATTGCGCCCAGATTGCCGGGTTTCTCCACCGATTCAAGGATCACCACCAGGGGATCGGGACGTAATTTTACCTCACCGATTTTCAGCCAGCGTGGTTCAAACAGCGCAATACAGCCATCGGAGCCTTCGCGGTAAGCCAGTTTTTCAAACACGGCAGCGCTTACTTCCGTAACCCTTGCATTACCAACCAAATCCACAAAACCGGTTTGGTTGCTGATCTCCGGACAAACGAAAAATTCAGTCATCCTGTAGCCGTTTTCCACCGCGATGGCTGTTTCGCGCAGCCCTTCAACCACCACCAGATTTTGCTTCCTGCGCTCCCGCGATTTCTGCTGAAGCAGCAGAAGGTTTTTGATCCTGGCATTTTGCGGGCTGGTGATAAGTTCTGACATCGGGCGGGGAATTGACAGGACAAAGTTAGGGAAAATTCGCATCTTTGCACTTGTGAAGGGGTTACGGACCCCGGATCAGAAAAAATCCCCGGTATATGATAAAACTGCTCTCCCCCGAGAACTGGAAAGACTACGAATTGCTGGATTCCGGCAATTTTGAGAAACTGGAACGTTTCGGCAGCCAGGTGCTGATACGCCCCGAACCGCAGGCGGTATGGGACAAATCGCTGGCAGCGGAAGAGTGGGCGGCACGTGCACAGGCTATTTTCAGGAAAGAAAAGAATGATCCCGAAAAAGGGAAATGGATCCTGAAAAAAGGCTGCCGTGAGCAGTGGCAGATCGGCTACAGCTATAAAAAGATGAACCTGAAGATGCGGCTGGGGCTTACCAGTTTCAGGCATATCGGTGTTTTTCCGGAGCAGGGCGACAACTGGGATTTTATTTATGACCGCATCAGCGCCATGAAAACAAACCGCCCGAAAGTTCTGAACCTGTTTGCCTATACGGGCGGCGCTTCCCTTGCCGCCTGCGCGGCAGGTGCCGAAGTGGTGCATGTGGATTCGGTGAAGCCTGTGATTACATGGGCCCGTGAAAATATGGAGCTCAGTGGTCTTGACGGAATCCGCTGGGTGGTTGAAGATGCATTAAAATTTGTAAAAAGGGAGGTTCGCCGCGGCAACAGCTACCAGGGCATTATACTCGATCCGCCCGCTTACGGCCGCGGGGCGGACGGCGAGAAATGGGTGCTTGAGGAACATATCAATGAAATGATCAAACAGTGCAGTGAATTGCTCGACGAACATGAAAACTTCCTGATAATGAGCCTGTATTCGATGGGGTTTTCTTCGCTGATCGGGGAAAATCTGATCAGGTCAGCTTTTGGAAACAGGGAAACCATGGAATCGGGGGAACTCTTTCTGGCAGACAACTTTGGCAAAAAACTGCCCCTGGGCACTGTGTTAAGGTTTTAAACGGCGCTCAGCTTAAGCAGAATGGCGTAAACTACCGGACATATCTCTGCATTTTTCAACGAAAGCTTAAGCAACTGGTAAAACCGGCTGCGGTCGGTATGCGGATATTCCCTGCACGCTTTCGGCCGGTGACTGTAAATGCTGCAATAGTTATCCCCGTCAATAAACGGACAGGGAGCCGAATGAAATACAAAATCCCCGTCGCTGTCTGTTTTCAGGTATTTCTCAACGACTTCCGAAGGTTTTATCCTCAGTTTCCTTGCCATATCATCCACATCGCTGTAGCGGATGGCAGGGCTGATGCTGCGGCAGCAGTTGGCACACAAGAGGCAATCGTAAAAACCAAAAGCCTGATCATGCATGGCATGAACTGCGGAATCCAGTGTCCGTGGATTGATTTTTGCCAGTTTCTTTGTGGCTTTCAGCAACAGGGATTGATTGGCGCGAAATAATGTTTTGAGTTGACCGGGCCGTGGCACATCGGCTTCAACGATCTTCAGATCAGTTAAATCCGCGCTGCTGCTTGATCTCATTGTAAGCCTGGTTCAGTTGCTGGAATTTCTCTTTTGCCGCCTTCTGCACATCCTCTCCCAGATGGGCCACTTTATCAGGATGATATTTAAGCGCCATTTTGCGGTAAGCTTTCTTCACCTCTTCATCGCTGGCATCGGGGGAGATTTCAAGAATGCGGTAAGCGCTGCCGGTATCCCTTATAAACATGGCTTTGATGGAGTCGAAATCCTTCTGGCGGATACCCATGTGAAGACATATGCGTTTCAGCAAGTCCGCTTCGGCTGCATGTGGCTCGCCATCGGCGGCCGCAACACCGAACAGGAAATGGACCAGTTGCAGCCTCGACGGGTATTCCATATTCTCCTGAATCTGCTCGCAGATTTCATCCACGTCCAGATCCTGCCGTAGTATCTCCCTGAGCAACAGCAGCAAACGCTCAGCCTCCTGCTCCCCGAACTGACCCAGCAAAAACCGCTTCACATATTCCAGCTCTGACTTCATAATCCTGCCATCGGCCTTCATGATGGCGGCGATCATTACCAGCAGGCTGACCTTGAAATCTCCTTCCTGGGTCGGTGTAAACCCCTTGTGTTCATACTGACCGCTTTGCATGCTGTCGAAAATCGAACCAAACACAAAACCAAGAACTCCACCTATGGGGCCACCCAGCGCCCAACCCAGGCCGCCTCCGATCCATTTGCCAAATGATGCCATTAAACGTTGAATGTAGAAATTAGGAAATATGTTATAAATAACTTGATATCACCGGGTAAAAAAATCGTTAAAACCTTTGCCGCAAATCTCCGGTTGTTAAGGCAATACTTTCCGGTATCCGTCAATACCCGGTTCAGGTGCAAAGGTATTAAAAGTTAAAGCAGTCAGCAGAATCCAGGGCGAAGATTAAATTTATCTTTGTAAAACCTGATAAGGCTGCATTAAAAAAGGTAAGAATACTCCCGCTCACAGGTCCGGAAATATAAAAGTGTTTGCAGTACCTGACTGAGTCATCCTGTAATCCATTAGCTTTGCAGACTCAAATGCCGTTTTTTATGGAGTGCCGCCCCGGATGCGCCGCCTGCTGCATCTTTCCTTCCATCAGCTCACCCATCCCGGGTATGCCGGAGGGTAAACCTGCATTTGTGCGATGTGTTCAACTTACCGGTGACCTGAAGTGCGCTTTATTCGGCAAACCGGAACGCCCGGCCGTTTGCTCGGGTTTTCAGCCGGAACCATCATTCTGCGGCGATTCAGCAGCCGAAGCTGAAAAGATTTTTCGCTGGTTGCTGGATACAGACTGAACAAGCAGTTATTCCGCATTGATAAAGGGTTCAGGCATATCTATATATGTTGATTGCCGGCCTTCTCCATAAGTTTGATCAATCAGGATCGAACT
>JAMLHF010000006.1 GCA_023957275.1 Lentimicrobium sp.
CAGAGGAGGCACTGATGATCATGGATGCCTGGTGGGCATCGGGCACCTGGTTATTGGCGATGAATGTAAAGGCGTTATCTATCAGGTAGGTCTGGCCGGGCTGAAGCCCGGGAATGACGGATGTCCCCGCAGTAATGTTCAGGTAAGGATCAATGGAGGCGAGGTTAAATGTAACCGGCCCGGTAGCATAGCTGTTCAGGTTTGTTACTTCAAGTGTCATCATGCAGGTTTCCCCGAATTCTATGATGTCATCATCACCCCCGGTAACCGAGTATTCCATCTGCAGACCTTCCGTGTTCAGCATGAAGGTTTTGAAAGTGCGGATATTGTTTTTATCCGTAGCGCAGATTTTTATCGGTTGATCATCATAAAGCCGGTTGGTGGATCCTGAGAGGACTCCGGTTTCGCTGAGCTGTAGGCCCTGATGTAAACGCATTGGGTTAAATCTGATAAACTGGTCTGTAACTGGAATGAAATCCGGACTGCTGGAAAGAATTACATAGTTTTCGCCGTCTCCGGCCGATATACCGGCAAAACGGTTTGTAAATGAAGGAATCAGGCACTCTCCGTAATTGAATTCTATGGTGCCGTCGGGATAAAGCCGGGCAGTGGCATTCAGCAACCCTCCCGAAACCTGATAAACCGATAGTTTCCATCGGAATGTGACATAATCTTCTGTTACCTCATACCATATCCCGTCACCTTGTCCGGGGTCAATAATAAACGGATGCGACATGCAGGGCGCGATCATGGCTGTCTGCAAGAAATAGGTTCTTCCTTCGATATAAAAGGGCCAGGGCAACAGGGAGTTATCGAACATAAGGTACCCGTCGGTAGTCACATAAACTTTTGTGATTTCATTCCCAAAGAAAGGGAATGTAAAGGGCAGGTTAACTTCGGCTTTCCCGCTGCTGTTGTTGTTGGGGGTAAGTTTTGTCTGCGTGATTACGGGCATTACAGCGGTAGAGTCGGTGCGTGTATAATCTTCGGCAATGTGCCAGCGGTAAGGCGGAGTGCCACCATCGGCCGTAAGCTGGGTGGTATAGCTGCTGTAGATTTGCAGTGGTGGAAGATCCATGGTTGTAATCAATACAGGGTCATAATTTATGGAAGCATTTACACTCACCATGGTAAGGCCATTGTCAACCAGCGGGATTTCATTTACCGGGCAGTTAATCTGGTTTACACCTGAAGTATAGTCAATCAGTGAAAAACTGATCAGGGAACCGCCTGATCCGCTTAAAGGGTCATTCTCGCGGATCATCAGAAAGTATTTTGCTTCCGCGCCGGGTTCCACATAGGCGAGCAAAGGATTCAGATCGAGACCGAATTCGATGGTTTCGGGTAAGCCGCTGCCCTGCATAGGATTACATCCACCCTGGAAGTCGAAGATTGGAAAGTGAAGGATGTGATCGGGTTGTGAAGCCTGAGGATCGGCGGATACTCCGACGGTGACCTGAAGGCTGTTGCGGCAACTGTGCGACATATTGACTTTGGCGGTTAGCTGCGGGAGGTGGTTGTCCCTGACATCCGTCACCACAACGGTGTTGTTCCAGATTCCACCCTGGGTAAAGAGGTCGGCGACTGATTTGTACATCATATAGGAAAATCCCTGATCGCCCCATCCGCTGATGGATCCGTAAGTGTTGGCCATTTTGAACCCACCGATCTCCCAGTCACGGATATCCACAATTCCGTCACCGGTGATGTCTATATGGTTGGTATATTGTCCGTCTTCATTGTAATCCCAACGGATGGAATCATTGTAACCGCATATCGTCATCGAATGGTTTGCCGAGCTGCCCCATGCTGTGATTACATGTTTGCCGGCTTCCGGAGTTCCGGCCGGGAGGGTAGCAGGCGGATTGGAGTATTGGGCGTAAAAACACCCAACGCCTCCGGCCGAGGATCCGTTACCGTGGTCATATATCCAGTTTTTCAGGGTTTGTAAGCCATCAGGCGTGTTGACTTTTATGGAATAAACCTCCGTTACACGGTTATGCATGGCATTGTAATACTCGTTGTATCCGCTCATCCAGCGCGAAGGGCCTCCAAGAGCCATTCCGCCATAATCTGCAACGGTTGGATTTCCTGCCTTCTTAAGGATTTCATAGGTCTCATAAAAACTTATCCCTGCATTGGTCCCGCCGTTGATAAAGTTATAGGCAAAGTGCGTTGCATATTGATTTTGCGGCAGGTTGGCCGGCACCTGGCGCAGATAATCAATTTCGTAGGTGAATGCCAAGCCAATACTGCTCGCCTGGCCGCATTCCAATCCAACCTGGGCAACCAGCGGCCTGAACCAGGGAAGTTGCGAATTGTCAACCGCTGCCGGAATGAGCCGGCGGACTGTTGATTCGGACAACCTTAACTCAGGGAGTTGGGAAAGCATGAGAGAGTCGTAACTGCTCATCGGCATCAGCTCAGGATAGGCATCATTGTCAGCCGGTTTGTACTGTCCGAAAGCCTGCCCTGAAAAAGTCAGTGACATTGCGGTCAGGATAAAAAGAAGGGAATTCCTCATAGTTGTTCTTGGCTTATAAGGATGTGAAATTAAGAAAAATGAAGTAATTATTTACAGTCATGCTTATTCTTGTTTAAAGAAAGTAAGGGCCTGCCAATGTTGGCAGGCCCTGGAAGTTACCCCTAAGTATCCGGCAGTAAATATGCAGATTCACTGTCCTACATTGTTTTAATAAACTTCCCGTTTTTTATGGTTTCTCCGTTTTCTACCCTGACCATATAAACACCACTGGTTAACAAGCCGAGATTAAGATCATTTTGAAATGACGCCATCTCTTCCTTTTGCATCACCAGCTGACCGGCCAGGTTGAATACTTTGATACTGACTTTCTCATTATTGAATTCTGTGAGGTTAAGTGAAATGAATTCACCGGCAGGGTTGGGATACAGGTGCAGCTGTGCGTTGATTTCCGGCCTTTTTGAATCGATCAGGGTAACCGTGAAACTGATCTCATCGCTGCATCCCGATTCATTTTGCGCTGTAATGGTCAGTTCATTGGGGCCAGGCTGCAGTTCATCCGAGTTGATGATAATGGTATTCCCCCGGGCGCCCGTCGGTAATAATTTATAGCCGGCATTGCTGTTGGCTGGCATAGCGATCTCAAGCGATTCGCCTGAATAGAGGATGGTATCCCCTACAACAGGCATTTCAGGTCTTTTATTCAGCGTTAACCTGACCTCTTCCGTTACCGGGGTACAGAAGTTATTTGTAAATACCCGGAGTGACAGTAGCACCTCTCCCGATGCAATATCGGATTCGGAGGGGTGGTAAGTTGCATCGGGAGTTGTTGGATCAGAGAAATACCCTGTTCCGCGGCTTTCCCATAAAATTCTGGCATAGCCGGTAACTTGTGCACTTAACCCGATTTCCTGTTCCGGACAGGTAGTAACATCTCCGGCGAAGATAACCGGCGCTTCATTCTCCGGAAGGTAAATATTATCGATCCATGCAGCATCCGTTCCGGCCGATCCGGTTTCGTTTTTCGTATAGATCCATTCAATCAGGTGTTCACCCGGATCAATGGGAAACAACTCTTCCGACCAGTCGTGATTACCGCTCCATTCTGCGATAAGTTCACCGTCGATTTGCAACTGAAGCTTATCGGCGCCGGCCTCAGAAGATACCCTGATATTGAATCCCAGAAAATCGCAGGTGCTGGTATTGCAGGTATAGGCAAGGGTGCTGCTTTCATTGTCGGTGATCAGGCCTGATCTTAATGAATACCTTCCTTCAAAGGAAGTATTGCCATCGATAAACCACGCTTTTTCGCTGGTATTCTGCCAGTTGCTGCGGGGGAAGCCCTGGTTTTCAAAATCCTCGTCCGGAGGTGCGATGGTAGTGAAAGTAAAGGTGCTGCTTTCGGAAGACCCGTTAAGGTTGTGTGAAATAACCTTCCAGGTATAGGTCGTGTTATAATGCAGGGGAGAGGGAAGAACCAGGCTCTTTTCAAATGTGATCATGGCCGTATTGTTCCAGACAGGGTCTGAGCCTTCTGCCAGAAACACTTCATAAAATTCAGGCTGCATTCCACCGGCTGTTTCCCATGAGAGCTTTGTGTAAGCTGAGTTCTTTCGTGAATGGCTGATGGGGTCAGGATTTATGGCAACCGCGGGTAGATCGCTTACTTCAATTTCCGCGATATAGGGTTTATGGTTGTATGCCGTCACTGTAAGGGTCAGTGATGCAGTTTCCGTTAATTGCGGCAGACTGATGATTGCAAACCCTTCTTCGGCCCTGGCTGCACCAAGCAGTTTTCCCTCCTGCGTGATGCAGGCCAGGGCTTCAGAATCCGGCAATTTAACCACAAACTCCCGCGCATCACGGCCGGTAACCGGCGCGTGATGTGCACGAATCTCCTCCGGAACGGCAGTACGGACCACCACCGAAGGGTCACCAAAAACAGTCCAGGTATCGGTTACACGATACCCCCCCAGTCCATATTTATCATTCATTTTCATGCAACCACTCATCGAAATGCCTCCAAATGTGCGGGTGGTTACAGTATTTTTCTTTCGTGCCAGGATCAGTGCGATCTCATCCTGCGCCTCCATGGGCGGATACCAGCTCTGTCTGCTGGTCGACATCATCACGGCAATTGCACCGGTAGGCTGGCCGTTTTTTTCAGCCCTGAGGAAGGATTCGGCAAGGCAGGTGGTGGAAACAAAATCACCGCTGCTGCAGCCTGCCGACCAGATGAATGGATGGGTCTCTGTATTTCCCAGGCCTGAAGCCTCCGTGGTTGAGAATCCCGAACTGGTCCACGACCTGGAAGTGCCGTGCCCGATGTACATCACGGCTCCCTGGCCTTGCTGCAGCGCTTCGGTTACCCCGGATGCCAATGGGTTGCCTTCAGCGTCATTTTCTCCCTGGCTGCCGTCGTACAATTCATCAAACCGGCTGTAGTTGTAATCCAGCAGTTGTTTGCCAACATTCCGGATATGCTGAAAATCTGATTCCCCGTCATCTCCGGGACCCAGTTCGCTGGCTATGCCGAGAAAACTGCTGTAGGCAGCATTTCCCCTGCCCTCTTTTTCATAAGCGATGCTGCGGTCGATCATGATGCTGAGCTGTGCCTGGTTTTCAGCCGGGAAACGACCGGTAAGTATTTCCGGATAGTGATCATCTCCGGCGATGTAGCCATACATATTGTCGCTGGCTCCCGTTTCGGCCTGAAGCGTGGGAACCTGCTGCGCATCTCCTGCCAGTAACAGGTAGGTCAGTCCTTTTGAATAATAATAATCAGCAACAAATTGTCTGAGGTTCTCCGCGTTGCTGAAAGCCGCGACATCAACCGTTTCACATGAAATTCCTGTCTGGGCTTTCCATGCGGTAAAAGGTTTCAAAGATTCAACATAGGATGCCGGAGCAATAATCAGCATATTGCCCGCTTCTTCAACCGGGTTGTAGCGGCTGTTGTCGGTTCCGTTGATAAAGTGACCGGCAATGGCTGTGCGCATTCCGCTCAGCGAATTATATTGCGGGCTGTATCTGGTCAGTTCGTTAATGCCGCGCTCATTCGTAAACGAAAGTTCAAATTCAATATAATGATAGACCCTTAATGTGTTGGTTACAGGATTATATTGCAGGGGATATACCTGCACAGCCACTCCGCGGGTATCGCACCAGATATAGGGGCGTCCGGCTGAAGCCAGCAGGCCGGGGTAAAAATTATCTGTATGGTAAATGGATGCATTTGCCCTGCTGTTGCGCCTGTTCTCTTTTTTTGCAATGCCGGGATCACCTTTCACAGGATGAATGTTATAGTCCTTGTATTCGGTAAATTCACTGCGCACAATATGCAGGACTGGATTCCCCCGGTCGGGTAGTTGCAGGCTGATGGTCAGGTGCTGCAGATCGGGTTTGCCTGCTTCCGTTTCTATAACACCATCGGGAAGCATTAACTTTCCGCTGAATTGTTCCGGAGTGCACTCTCCCGTTCTGTAGAATCCGGGAAGACTTACCTGAATCCTGCTTCCGCCGGATGTGGCGGAATTAACGCCAAACAATGAAGATTCAGGTTTGCCTGAATTGACGGAGATCCATTCCTGTGATAATGCATGGAATGAGAGCAGCAGCATACTCAACAACAGGGTAAGGCTTTTCTTCATGGTGCGTGTGTTTGTTTTTGCATCTGTAACCGGTGCACACCACCATAGGCAAGGCCTGTTCCATATCACGAAATCAATTTTGTTAGTGTAATTATCCTATGCAGGCAAATATCACAAAGTGCAGATAAACAATAATATAGAATAATAAAATGTAATACATAGTGTTATAATAAATTTTGAATTTTCCGGATTGTATCAATTCAGCACCGGAAAACCACACACAAAACCGCACAATTGTGCGATTTTTCTTAGCGAAAACAGCCTGGAGGAGAGCATTGGTTGAAGCTGCGCTGAAAATACCGGTATAATTAAGAATGCAATCCTGATGGCAGGCAATCAGGCGGGAATTATGATGAATGATCCTTTAATCCGCATCAAGCATTTGACAAAGCTTGAGCGATTAACCGTTTGTAATCGGCACAATCAGCATTGCGCAGCACAAATGCTGAATCGGGATTACACTCATAGAATCAGTAGTTCAGCCATTCCGGGCTTATTAATGATTAATCCGGGTTTAATCCTGTTCTTTCATAATCCGGATATTGAATTTCTTCATTCTCCTGATTAGCGAGTCTCTGGATATGCCGAGCATTTTTGCTGCGAGCACCTGGTTGTATCCGCATTCATTAAGGGCCTGAAGAATCAGGTTTTGTTCCTGCTCGTCGAGGTTAAGTACCACACTTCTGGCGGATTTCCCGTTTTTGGAACCGGATAACTGAAAGTCCACAGGGCTGAGCGTCTGCGTATTGCAGAAGATCATGGCACGTTCTATCATATTGCGTAGTTCGCGGACGTTGCCGGGGAAATCATATTCTTTCAGCGATTCTACCAGCTGTGCATTGATTTTCGGGAGCGGTTTGTTAAGTTTGGCCGAAAAATAGTTGACGAAATACCGGAGCAGCGGTTCAATGTCTTCGGGTCTTTCGCGTAAGGGCGGGATATTGATGGTAAGGGTATTGAGGCGGTGAAACAGATCGAGCCTGAATTGACGGCTTTCGATCAGGTTTTCGACATTGTGGTTGGTGGCCGCGATAATCCTGAAATCAACCTGTATCTCTTCGTTTCCGCCGACCCTTTTGATCTTTTTTTCTTCGATGGCACGCAGCAGCTTGGCCTGAAGGGCAAAAGGCATATCGGCGATCTCATCCAGAAACAATGTACCTCCGTTGGCCACTTCAAAATAACCTTTCTTATCATTAATGGCGCCCGTAAAGGACCCCTTGACATGACCAAAAAATTCGCTTTCAAGCAGAGAATCGGTTACCGCACTGCTGTTGACTGCGCAGAATGGCTGGTTGTGTTGCTCGCTGGCATAATGAATGATACGGGCCACTATCTCTTTTCCGGTTCCGCTTTCACCCGTAATCAGTACATTGGTATTCGGGTATTTTGCCGCGGTGCTCGCAAGTTCCAGCACTTGTCTTATCGGCCGGCTTTCGCCGATAAAAGTCCGGTCAATCATCCGCTCAAGCTCTGAAGAGATCAGCGAGTGCTTATCCTGCATTTCAAGGTAGCGGCGATAAAGTTTCAGGTATTTTTCGGTGCGCTCAATGGAAAGCTGTATGTCAATATGTCTGAATGGTTTACGCAGATAATCGATGGCTCCGTCGCGCATTGCCTGAATAACCGTATCCATATCGCCATGGCCGGATATCATAATCACTTCCATGGCCGGATATAGCTTTTTTACCTGCTGCAGGATATCGAGACCGCTCATTCCGGGTAGCTTTATGTCCAGTATCATCAGATCATAGGGTCTCCTCCTGAGACTTTCGAATCCTTCGCCCGGGGTATTGGCGGTATAAACTTCAAAATCGCGCAACTGGAGGAACTCTTTCAGTTCTTCAGCAAAATCGGTTTCATCATCCAGTATAAGTACCCTTAGTTTCATTGTGCTCATAATCGTTAAATTATCCAATCATGATTTATTTATTACCTTATCTGATATTGCAGGTAGTTTCAGTGTGACTGTTGTGCCTGTTCCGGGGGCACTGCTGAAAATTATTTCACCCTTGTGTTCTTTCATGATTCCATAGGATATGGCCAATCCCAGGCCGGTGCCCTTACCGGGTTCCTTGGTGGTAAAGAAAGGCGCGGTGATGTGCTCCATATGTTCGGCTTCAATCCCGCTTCCGTTATCCGTAACATGAATGCAGATTTTCTGCCCCTCCCTGCCGGACGCTATTTTTATCCGGGGCAGGTAACCGGCTTCGCCCGATTTTTGCATTTCCTCCATTGCATCACGGGCATTCGACAGCAGGTTTAAAATAACCTGCTCAATCTTGTATGTATTGCCCATGGCCGAAACCTCCTCTTCATCGGCCAGTTCCGTGATAACCTCGAATCCGCGGCTCTTTAGTTGCTCACTGATGAGCGAGAGCGCATTAAGGATGGCTTCATTCGCACTAAATTTTGAATGAATAAAGTCATCGTTGTTTCTTGAAAAGGTGCGGACATGGTCGATGATGGTGCGCATGCGGTGGATGCCCTCGAATATTTTCCTGGATTTTTCCCTGATATATTCTTCACTGGCCTGATGGTTGCTTATGGCATGCATGAGGTTATCAATACCAAAAGAGATGGTATTAAGAGGCTGGTTAATTTCATGGGCGATTCCTGTGGCCATTTCACCTATACCAACCATGCGTTCCGTATGGATAAGGTGTTTCTCCATTTCACGGGCAGTGGTGATATCGGTACAAAAAATCAGGTAATTCTTATCGGGCAGCCTGGAACTTTCCGCTTTGATGATCCGGGAGGTTTTACCGGCTGTAATAAAAAATTCAGCCCTGCTGCCTTCACCGGAGGTCAGGCCTTGAAAATCAGGAAAGTTTCCGGCAAGGGTTTCAGGGGTCAGAATCTTATTGATGTCCTGTTTGAGAAAATTCTCCCGGCTAGTATTGAATATTTTCCGGGCTGCCGGGTTCACTTCAGCAATCAGCCCTTTTTTGTCAGCGACCAGTATTCCTTCGGGTGCGCTTTCGATATAACTCCTGTATTTTGCTTCGCTGGCCTGAAGTGCTTCCCTCGTTCTTGAACGCTCCAGCGCATTTCCTGTTATTGTTCCGAACACCCCGAGGGCGCAGATATCCTGTTTCTCCCACTGAAGCAGGTCAGTACAATCGTTCAGTAATATTACCCCTGTTAGTATTTCGGCAACGTTGACCGGAATAGCTACACTAACCGCAGATGGTCCGGATGCTGAAATGGCGGCCGGACTGATCCATGGACCTGTAAGTCCGTTCTGACTGACCATTACACGGCATACTTCTTCATTCCCGGTAAGTGCCCGATTGATAATTTCTATTTCGTGCTTACCGGGTGCTATCCGGGGTATTCCGGATCCGGTACTTCCGGTATGGCCTGTAAGATGCTCTTTCCGGTCAAAATAGGTGAATACGGCGGATGCAGCGCCGCAGAGCCTTTCCATATCCAGCAGCATGAAATCAATGGAGCTGTCAGGGTCAAAATTTCCCGAAAAACGCGCAGAAGCAAGTGAAACGGCCCGTTCAAACTGATATTTGAAAATAATGGTCTGTTCAGCTTTCTGATACCTGATCAGGCTTTCATTGAGTGCTTTACTCTGCGCCTGCAATTCACGGTTTTGCTGAAACAGCCTTAGGAATATCCTGACCTTGCTGATCAGTATTTCGTTCTGAAAGGGTTTGGTGAGGTAGTCAACCGCACCCGACTGATACCCCCTGGCAATGCTCTGCTGGTCATACATGATTGCAGAGATAAAAATAATGGGTGTAAGCCGGTTCTTTTCCTGATCTCTGAGTCTTTCAGCAACCTCAAAGCCGTTCATTCCGGGCATAGACACATCCAGTATGATCAGGGCAAAATCCAGGTCAGTGGCCATGTTGAGCGCAGTTTCTCCGCTGGAAGCCTTGTGAATTTCTGCCTGCTCTTTCCTTAAAACGGTCTCCAGCAATATAAGATTGACTTCAACATCGTCAACGATCAGTATTTTAGGCTTATCTGAGAATGCCATTTATTGTCACGAATTTAATCTGGTTATGTCGGCAGTTGCATACACCCGCAAAAGCGCCCCTGTCTTAATCTCATCCTTAGTGAATCATGAGCGGTACAACAATCAGAGGCTGTCCGTTTCTATTCATTAAAGTGATCTGCAGGGGTAATTGTTTGCGTTTATCTGCAATTACTTGATTTATCGCCAACCGGAGTAATTGTAACCCCTGAAATGTCAATAAAAAAGCCTGCTTCAGGGGCAGGCTTTCTTATCAAACATCGGATCAGATTACTTGATAACAAGTTTCTGTATGGATGTTCCGTTTATTGTTTCAACTTTCAGGAAATAAACGCCGCTGCCGGCATTCAGGCCGATATTCTGCCTGTATGACTGCTGCCCGATGACCACCTGGTTTGAATAGACAATTTCACCGGTTGTAGTCACGATGCTGATGGTTGATTTTCCTGGTTCCGCATTGTTGATCTCCAGGGTAAATTCTCCCGTGCTGGGGTTCGGGAAAATGTTGATTCTGGCTGATGATTCAGCTTCTTCAAATCCGGCACAGGCATCAACTGTAACGGTGATTGATGCCGTTCCGGTGCAGTTGTTTTCATCGGTTACTTGTACAGTGTAGGTTGTGGCACCAAGCCCCTGGCCTTCACCTGTAATCTGGATACTCTGTGTTTCCTGTCCGCTTGACCAGGCATAGGCCGTGTAACCGTCTTCAGCACTGATATTCAGCACATGTGTTACGCAGATGGTGGTGTCATTGCTGAGTGTGGGTTCGGGTGAATGAATCATCACACTGTACTCAGTGGTTGCCGAGCAGGTTGTAAGTGTATTGGTTTCAACCAGACTGAGATTGCCCTGTCCGTTTCCACCCCAGTTAATCACCACTTCGTTGGCATCGGCGCCTGAAATGATCTCTCCGCCGGTAACCGTCCATGCGTAAGTGTTTCCTTCAATCATCGTGGTAACATAGGTAACCTGTTCGCTGTTGGCACATACCAGTGCATTACCATCGATGGCAGGCACCGGAGCAGGATTAATCACAACTTCAAAACCGGTGGACTGCGAGCATCCGAATTCGTTGGTTTCCGACATGTAGAGGTTTCCGGTTCCCGGCTCATCCCAGGTAACGGTGACTGATCCGGTGTTCTGTCCTTCGGTGATGGTGCCACCCGTAATTTCCCATAAATACTGGTTGCCTTCGCCTTCAGCAGTATATACAAGCTCCGATTGATTCTGGCAGGCTGCATCCGGTCCGTTAACAACCGGGACGGGCAGTGCATGAATCATTACCTGGAGGTCCATGGTAACCGGTTCGCAGATATCATTCCAGGCTGAAAGTGTCAGCATGGCATTGCCTGCTTCGATATCTTCGGCGCCGGGGATATACCTGGGATTCAGGGCTGCCGGATCATCGAATGTACCGGTACCGGTGGTTGACCAGGCAAGTTCCGTATAGTTCTCTGCGGTTGCATCGAGGGCGGAGTAGCCTTCACCGGCGCAGATGTCAGCGGTATTACCGGCAAAAACGACAGGAGCAAGCCTGAATGAGAGGGTAAGATAGTCGGTTGAATCGTTAGCAGCAGGATTTGTAGCTGTCAGTGAAAGTACAACTGCGCCCTGAGCGATGTCTTCAGCACTGGGTGTATAAACGGGATCCAGTATGGTAGCATCGCTGAAAGTGCCGCTTCCGGCGGTTTCCCAAAGCAGCGCTGTGTAGTTGACGGCAGCTCCGCTCAACTGGGGCTCGGTGCCTTCACAAACGGTTATATCTTCTCCGGCAACAGCTGAAGTAACCATGGGAATTACATCCACCCATCCTTCAAAACGGTTGCAGTTGGGGCGTGTAATGGTAACCTTGATGCGGTCACCGGCTGTCATAGCAGGAATCGTAATGGTAATGGTATTTACAAAACCGGTAACACCAGTTCCCAGGATCACACCGTCTGAAGTAAGGCAGACATTAGAGTTTGGTGAGGCTGTAATGGTGAATTCGGTTTCATTTTCAAAGATCGTAGGCTCGTAGGTAGCTGCAATCGTCTGGGGTACTTCAGTGCAAACCCTGAGGAAAGCATCCCCGTGATGATGGAAAAGGTTGTAGGTTACTTCCTTGTTTCCGGTATTGTATGGCCAGTTTGACTGACGGAGGAAATATTTTCCTGCCGCGTTGCCAAAGGCCGGCAATACACCCCTTGAAACGGGATTAGTGCCGTAATCCGGCATGAAGTTGGGCCACATGTTGTCCATCATGCCCCAAACATAGGTATCATTCACGAATGAATAAGAAACTTCAGAAGCTGCAATAAGTCCGAGAGCACCTGCGGGCTGACCGTTATAGGTGTAACGGTGGAATTTTTCCGTGAAACTCTCGTTGTTCCAGTTGTACTTACCTGTCAGGCAGTTGATTGACAGGATAAAACAGAGGTCGGTATTGGTAAGTGCATTAATATTGCTGTTTGTGTAGGAAGGCTCACCCCAGCCGGTTTCCATACCGTGGTCGCGGTGCATCAGCATAAATGAGCCTGAATTCAGGGCATTGTTGATCATGGTGGCGTTACCGCCGCTCCACCCGCCCATACTGGACGGAGATGCAGGGATGTATCCCAGGCCGTTGGGGCCGAAAACGCCGACAACAGTGGCGGTATTCTGCGCTGAAGACCATGAGTTGCCTGGTGTACCCTGATAAATTTCATTGATACGAACTGGGGTTTTTCCCAGTACATTTTTCCAGAAACCACCTACTGTTTCGGAGCAGATCTGGAACCAGCGCTCTGTTTGCCATCCTAAGGCAGTAATGGGGTTGGCATAAAACGAAGGATTGACCGGAGGTCTGCGCTCATAATTCAGGCCTCGTCCAATCATTGATTCAAGCTGTTCGGCATTCTGGGCTGTAATGCGGGCGAAAATAATGTCAGGCATATGATTTCCTGAAACATCGGCCAGGATATTGTCGGAAACACAATAGTTATCGTAAATGGGGGAGGTAATCGAATTGTTGTTGGCGGTTGCCTGACCATAGTCGCCAAGCAACAGAATGGCTACCGGAGGGGTATCCCATGTGTTGTAAGCATTGTTGACATAAGTCTCTAGCATGGCGGCATTTACATTGGTGCCGATTTCGGAAAGTTTCACGATGCCGGTATAAATACCTTCTTCGGTGCGGAATTTCTTGATTGAATCAGCCCACTGATAGAAAATATCATCGTTCGGAACAATGATCAGGTATTCATAACCAGTACCGCGGGTTGATGCGGATGTCCGCTGATCGTAATCAATGACCGGCAGAGAACTGAAATTTATAATGGCATCTTCCATAATGGGATCCCACCAGCGGTTGCGGTATTTATCCTCTCCGAACTGACGGCTGCCGCCCTCAAAACGGACACTGATCTCCATATCGCGGTATACGATCAGTTCTTTGGTAACCGGATTGTACTGGAAGGGGGTTACCCCAAGCATTGCCACATCCACGCCCCTTATCTGACTGTAATCACCCAGGGTGACAGGCTGAGCCGGATAGAAAGCATTGTTGTTATAAATGGCCGGATTTTTTTCAAATTGCAGCGGACCCTGATCTGTATCAAGCGGGATGCGTGGAGCCGGAGCCATTTCAATATTCACAAAGCGTTCGGTGCGCATGTTGGTAATTTCAACAATGGCCGTTGCGCCTTCGGGGATGGCGATATAACGTCCGAAACCCGGAAGATCCGGTGAACCTTCTTCATTCTGGAGGAAAGATTCTGAAAACTCAATTCCGGTCATCACCTGACCGTTGATCTCACGGTCGGTGAGACCAAATTCCCGGATAGAGAAATTGAGGCTGATCCCATCCGTGCCCTGACGGTTAAGGGTTAAACCTTGTTTGCCCCAACTGTCCGGGTACCGGTGATTACCTGCATCTGCACTAATGAAGGAAATGCTCAACACAACGGCCATCAGTAACGTGGTGATGCCATTGCCCGAAAAAAACCTGCGTAAAGTTGTTTTCATGTGTTTGATTTGAAAAGTGTGTGTGAGTAAAAAATTTTACATCCCGGGCAGAATAATACCCTGAGAATGAATAAAATTATTAGCATCGCAAAAATAAATAAAATTCAATAGGAAGTACAAACCCGGTAAATTTTATGACTATTTGTAATCATTAAAAATAAAAAGGGGGGCGTCAACTGCCCCCCTGTCAATGGAATTGGTATAATCCTTTATCTTTTTACGATCAGTTTCGCCGATAATGTTTTCTCTCTGTTTGAAAGTTTTACCAGATAGATACCGTTGTTAAGAATGCCGGAATCAAATACCTGTTTTTCATGACTTCCTATCAGTACGTCCGGTTTGCTGAAGACAGTTTTGTTTGATGCATCGGTTATTTCCAGATGATAAATCCCCGCATTTTCCTGACTGACTTGAATGCTGAAACGGCCGTCCGAAGGATTCGGAAAGACTGAAAAACTGCTGAATTCAACTTCATCCAGGCCCGTACATTCATTAAAAGTCAGGTTAACAGAAGCTTCGTTTACACAGCCATTTTCATCGGTTATCCTGGCTGTCCATGTACCGGTTCCGGCTCCGATACCCGTTGTATCAACGATAATGCTCTGGGTAATGTAGCCGCCCGGCGTCCACAGGTATTGTACATTGCCGGAAGTAACAGCTGTCAGTGTTACCAGGTGGTTGACACATGCCATGGTATCAGCCGGAAGATACAGGTAAGGCAATTCATTTACTGTAATGTTGTATGTTCCCGATCCCGTTCCCTGACACTGGTTGGCATCAGTTACCGCGATAACCTGAACGATTTGGGTAGTATCGGGGGCAATGGTAATGTAGGCCGGAGATTGTTCAGCTGTAAATGTGCCATAATCCCCGATTTCTAATTGCCAGGGTGCTGTTCCGGTCAGCTGAACCTCAATCTGTAATTCCGAACCTGCGCAAATGGTTGTATCTCCGCTGATGACGGCTTCGGGAGCAGGCAGAATACTGAGTGTAATGACACCTGTTGCATCTGCACATGGTGCTGCAGAGAAAGCTGTAAGCGTAAGGGTTGCAGATCCGGCACTGATATCAAGTGATCCCGGAACATAGGTCGTGTTCAATGATGCGGGATCGCTGAAAGTGCCATCACCGGTCGTACTCCACATAATCGATGTATAGTTCTCTGCCAGAGCTTCAATGTCAACACCGGTGCCTGCACATGCCGAAAGGGTTTCTGCTGTCTGAACCGAGGCAGGTGTGGAGATGTTCAGTAACATGTCATCTGTTCTCACTTCTCCTTCCGGACCGTTAACCGTCAGGGTAAGGACCACGTTCCCGTTAATAAGATCCTGGGTTCCGGGGGTATAGAATGTGCTGAGCTGATTTGCATCCTCAAAAGTACCGTCTCCCGCAGTAGTCCATAATACTGACGTGTAATTGGTGGCGGTACCGTCAAGCATAACCGGACCCTGTTCGCAGGTGGATGCATCCTGCCCGGCATAGGCAGTAGTTTGCATTGGAGCAGGAAAAACAATGTAGTCAACCCATGCACAATCGCTTCCGCCGGTAACATAAACATCTTTACTGTAGACCCAACGGAAAGTCTGCTGCCCCGGATTCACGGCAAATTTTACCTGCTGCCAGGGTACTTCTCCTGCCCACTGACCCCTGAGGGTGTTGTTGACATAAAATTTCAGGTAGTCATAATCAGCTTCGGATGATACTTTCAGGTAGAATGAAATGGTGTCGGGGTTCATTACATTATAGCCGATTTTCATTTCGCTGCTGGCATTGTCGTTGATTGCGCCTGATTTCGCACTGGTTTCACCTTCATAAACCTGGTCGGTAGCTATAGTCCATGGGGCGCTGCCGGCAAACTCCCAGTCGAAGCTTTCAAAACCGCCGGTCTCCCAGTCTTCGAGGATTAAACCTACCGGTGTAAAGAAATTCTTCAGCGTTGAATGGTACAGGGAGTTTGCCGTGTAATTGAGTGCTACCTGATGCCCGACCGGGGCTTCAGGTGAAACGGAGATCTCAAATTCAGCGGCTACTGCGTTCATCATGCCCGGATTAATGTTGCCAAGTTCAACCTGTGTATTGGTAATGGTTGCATAGGCACTGGCAGTGGTAAGCTGTGCCATTACCTCTTCAGCAGGATAATCACCCGGGTTGAAGGTGATGATGCTGAGTGTGGCGGTTTCACCGGGATCAAGGCGGCCGTTGATATTGCCGGACGCGTCGTTAATGCTCAGGTTGCCCGCCTGAATACCGGGTGCGTGCGCTTCGATGTTGAAGTTTGAAACAAATGTGCTGTCATTGGCATCAGTAACCGAGAGGGTGAAAGTGATCTTTTCACCGTCGGGAACGGCAGGTAAAACGGTGAAAGCAAAGGCGTCGGAAATGGTTTTTACTTCGCCCACAGCAAAGTCTCCGAAATTTTCAGTATTGTCGGTAAATGTTATAAAAGCAGATTCTGTTGAAATCACTGCATTTACTGCTGCAGCAGGCTGATCGCCGATATTTTCAAGGGTAACGTTCAGCAGGGCATTTTCAGCATAATCGAGCAGGCCGTTGTTGTTACCGGCAGCATCATTCAGCAGGTGAGTCTGGTAAATCACCCAGGGTTGGTTGGGCGGCGGGCCGGACTGGAATGCTGAAACATAGGTCATTGCATAGCCGGTGCGGTTGTCGGTCCAAACCGGATATACCCAGCGGCTTTGGGCGTGAATACCCAGATAATCGCCGAAATATCCCGAAGCCAGGCCTGAAATGGGCTGAGGGGTAAAGGAGACATCGCTCACTTTCAGGTCTTCCCAGGAATTGCCTCCGTCGATTGAGTTTGATACATATACCTCGGCCTGCGACCCTGATACGTTGCGGTCATCATAGTAAATAACACTCAGGTTGCCATTGGCCGGGTCGCAGGTAATCCAGGGAAAGTAATGCTGTTTTCCCAGTCCGGAAGGATCCTGGTTTACCCTGACAGGCGTTGACCAGGAGTTTCCCTGATCTGCCGAACGGATCATGTAGACATCCATATCGCTGCCGGTATTGGTTCCCGGTACCCCGATGTTGGGCCAAACCACATAGATCGTGCCCCGGTTCGGACCGTTACTGATATCAACGGCCATCGATGGGAAAGCATTTACACGCATGTTCTTTGAAGTTGAAGTGTTCCGGATTCCCCTGATATTACTGATTATCCGGGTAGCCGGCTGCCAGGTGGCGCCTCCGTCGAATGATCTGGCCATTCCGATTGAATTTTCATCGATCGGCCATGAATCATATATCGCCCAGATCGCATATACCTCCCCGTTGGGCCCTGTATGAATATTAACACCCTGATTGTGGCTGCCGGCATTAATGGCTGAACTGATGTTGACCGGTGATGACCAGCTTAGCCCCTGGTCAGTTGAGCGGCTTAATTCTATTTCCGAATCATTGCTGCCGCCGAAATTTGTCCAGGCATCGTAGAGTTGCCCCTCATAAGGGCTGGTAACGCTGTTGTCAATCCACATGTGATTTTTGTCCAGCAGGGAGCTAAACCCTGACGGGGCAGGCGCCACCAGCACCGGTGTCCATGTATTGCCCTGATCGGTGGAGTATGAAACTCCCTGACCTCCTGAAGAATGAATATACCCCACATAATACCATCCGTTCAATCCGATGGCTGTAGCCGGGTCACCGCTGTTTTCTCCGCCTGCTCCCTGTACATGTCCACCCCATGTGGTTCCGGCATCACTCGACCAGAAATCATTGGCTCCGTATACGGTACTGGCCGGCCTTGGCGTAGAGTTGTTTGAATTCAGCACAGACTGCGGATTGTTCGGATCTGCAAAAATTGAGTTCTCACTCTGGGTGGAGTTGACGGTTGTCACAGGCACGTCAGGAGAATCATCAGTCATCACGCTTCTTCCGGTTAGCTGACTTCCGGAATATTTACCGAAAGGGGCAGCATGATCGGGCGCAACAGGTACCAGTCCGAGCGAAGCCATCCGCCTCCAGTAGGCCATATTGTCAATGCGGGTATCGACCTTGTATTTGACCGGAACAGGATCGTCGGGCATATACATTTGTTTCTTTGGTTTCTGTGCATAAAGGGATGAAACAACCATCATAATGGTTGCCAGCAGAAAGAGGGGTAGATTTTTCACTGTGTTGATTTTCTGATGGATAATGATTGGATATTTGATTATTTTACAATCAGTTTCTTAACCTGAAGCGATTGATTATTTTGTAACCTGACAAGATACACCCCGGCTTTTAGTCCGCTGAGGTCGAGTTTATAATCACTTGCAGGCCGTAAGTCTGTTAAATGCCGGACTTCCCTGCCGGCCAGGTCGGTAAGGGTAAGCGTGGCGAAACCCGGGAATGCATTGCCGGTATTCAGAAAGGCACTGCCTGTGGCAGGATTCGGAAAGACTGACATCCCTGCATTTGTGTGCAGTTGCTCATCAATGCCAACGCTGGTATCCACAGGCGGGAAGATAATGTAATCGAGCCAGGCGGCATCCGCACCGGATGAAACATAAGCGTCTTTTATATATGACCATCTGAAAGCCTTACTTCCGGGGGTAACCGGGAAGGATACCCGTGTCCAGTCCTGTTCCCCTGACCATTCACCCATTTTAACATCATCCAGGTAAAAACGCAGATAGTCATAACCCTCTTCGGTGGATACACGGAAATAAAATGAGATTTCGCCCTCTGCCAATACCTCATATCTTACAGTCAGGTCAGTATATTGATTGTGGCTGATCTGGCCGGAGCGGGCACTGAATGTTTCCTGATAGGCACTTGATTGGGTAATTGTCCAGTTGCTGCTGCCTCCGTGCTGCCATGGATGCATAAGGAAGTTGCCGGATTCGAAATCTTCAATGACCTGCCCTACCGTGTAGGAATATTCGCGTTGCAGGATAATCTCAGGAGGCGTATTTTTGGTAAGGGTCAGCAGGAAAGTTACCGGAGTGCCAACCGGTGTAGAAGTTGAAGCAGTGATATTTTCAAAGACAATATTCAGATCAGATAACGCTTCAATAACAATAGGTCCGGCATTTCCCTGGGGAATGTCAATATAATTGCTGTTGCATGTAAGACTTGCCGAAACAGCCTGGCTCTGACTGTGTCCTGTGTTACTGACGGGGATTTCCAGATGAAATGTTTCTCCAGGATCCGGATTGCCGTTGTTGCCGTCGCTAACCGTTGCATTGCCGGCTTCTATCACGGGAGCATGGGCAGTAATCCGGAAGGTAGAAAGCCAGGTTTCACCCGACTGGACTGTAAGGGTGAATTCAATCTCATAGTTATCAGGGACATTCTCACTTAGAGTAACCGTGAAAGCGTTCTCTGAACCGGCCTGTCCGCCGGCGGGAATATCGCCGTAATCTTCCGAATTATCCGAAATGGTGATATAGGGATCATAGGAGCTCAAAAGAGCTGTGACATTCTGGGCATTCGCCTGTCCTACATTCTGCAGGGTAACATTCAGCCCCAGTGTTTCGCCGTAATCAGCCATACCGTTGTTGTTTCCCTGACTGTCATTGATGCTGTGCGAAGCATAAATCACATAAGGAGCGTTGCCCGGCGCGATGGTGACCGGGTAATATACCGGCAGGCAGTTATATCCTGAAACCACCAGCTGCGCTTCTCCGGGAGAGGTTACCGGAGGGTCAATCACAACTGTGGCATTTCCATCGGTGCCGGTGGTTCCTTTGCCGATCAACATACCGTTCACCAGGAAAGCCGCAGTTAATCCCTTAACCGGTTGGCCTCCCGAGGTAACGGTAATATCAAACTGGGGCGTACCTGTAATAATGGAGGCCGGGTATTGGGTGGCTACAGGAAGTACTTCGTCGGTCCAGATGCCCATTACGGGATCTCCCAGAACATTGCAGTCGTAGAAACACCAGCGCAGTGCCCCTTCTTCCCATTGCCCCGGGGCATTTACCCACGGAGCCGTGGCTATCTTCGATTCCGTGTGGGCCCTTCCGATCCTGTGCAGGCTGTCGGAAAACAGCGCATCGGTAAATTCACGGTGAAGATGTGCCGACGGACCTTCGGTTTGTCCTTCGTTGAACCAGCCATAGCGGGAGTTCCCTACAAATGCGGCGGCAAAGTTCTCAATCCCTGTCATCTTTTCGGCAATACAATCGTTCACATCAAAAGCACCGCATATACAACCATGGGTATATACTACCGGAAAGTTGTGAAGAATCCCGTTGACCCCGGAGAAATTGGCATTCGTGATATCCCACGAGTTCAGTTTCATAACATAGGAATCATTGGCATGTCCCGAATGGTGCACAAAATTACGCCCGCTGTTGATGGCGTTAATCAGGGTGTTTTTATCCCAGACGGCATCTTCGTCATACAGCGTCTGGATATTATGCGTTTCAGGGATGCCTGTTGTGGTGTACCCGTTTTCGTTGTGGGTGCCCACCAGGAGGTTCAGGTAGTCGGATCCCCAGGTATCGGGGCTGTAATAAAGATTTTCACCTGCCAGCAGGGGATTGCGCAACTCGCCCTGTACGGGCTGGTTTTGATACATTATGGTTTTATTGAGCATGGCTGCCAGTTCGGTGGTGTTGCTGAACGACATCCGGCCTACGGATAATTCCGGTAGCAGGTCGTCTTCGCCGATTTCACCCCAGCGGCTGTTGCCATTGGTATTCCAGTTGCCGTCCAGTGCGGCATAGTATAGGTCCGCGGGGATATTATCATCCTCATAGGCGCTGGATGATTGCACGTGACAGTAAAATCCGCGGTGTGGTACATGCTCCACATCTCCGGCAAGCACTACGTGTTCAATGCCGTGCTGCTGGTACTCCTGAATGATGTAGTTTCTGATTTTCTCAGGCAGGTCAGTTCCCATAGTGCCCGACTGTATCGATTCAATGGTGGCAATCTGGGTTTTCATGCCCCTGGGGAGATAGAGTTGTGTCAGAGGTTCCAGCGCGGTTGTATAAGATGCCGGCGTGATGACCAGGATCTGATAATCAGTGGTGCTTTTACTGCGTGTGGAATATCCTGCTGCAACATCAGGATTCTGAGCATGTTTCAGTACTGTGTTTTTAACGGAGGGTGAAGCAGAGAGGTTGTTCAACGCATTCCGGCCACGCGCCGTTTCCCGCGTTTCGATTCGCACTACAGCCCTGCGGTAGTAACTTATTTCGCCTGTTGCCGGAGTGTATTTTAAAGGGGTTATCACTGTTTGGGCAAAACCAAAACCATTCATGTAGTGTGTGCTGAGGTTGCCGTTTGCTTTTACAGGATAAGGTTCTGCTGATTGATAAACAGATTCGTTTTTTTCAAAAAGTGATATTCCGGGAATGGAAAGCGGTCGGGAAAATTGTGCAGGGGCGAGCCGGAACGAGCCCTCCAGGGGTATTTCATCGAAAAACTCAACACTCACACGGGTTGCCTCATGGCCTGGAGGCAACAGCAGGCTGACAGCCTTGTAAGGAAGCAGGGGCTCCCCGGGATTGCCGTGTAATTGGGTGTTGCTGAATGAGATTACCTGATGCTGCCCGAAAATCTCTATCACCGGATCCGTGAATGAGTAGGTGTGCACAATGGTTTGCGAATGCAGGAATCCAACTGAGAGAAAGCAAAGAAGGATAATCAGATGTTTTTTCATGGTGTTAAAGAATGTAACTCGGCTGAAAAGATTTAGGGATATTTTGTTTTTATCTGGAAATGGAACAAAGTTCATCAGAGAACCAACAGTTTCTGACTTTTCCGGGTTCCGTCGCGAAAATCAACATTCAGAAAGTAAAGTCCTGAATTAAAACCGGTTAAATCGAGCCTATAAACGTTTCCGGCTGGGATATGATCCTGCAAAAGCATGCGACCGGACAGATCAGAGATGATGAGTTCTGCACTCTTTACAGCTTCTCCGAAACTTATCAGCGTGTTTTCACGGGCAGGATTCGGTGACAGTTTAAAGTAATTTTCTACTTTACGCAGGGACGTATTTTCCATCAGTTGCAGGTAAATATCGTGGATGGTCGTATCTCCGGGATTCACGATAACACTGTCGCAATCAAACAGAAATTGTGCAGGGTATTCAGCACATATTATCACCAGCTGTCCTGTGTCGGCAAGAATGGTAAATCCGCCCTCCGGGCCGGTAAGGGTGGATTGTGAACCTGTATATACCGTGGCTCCCTGCAGTGGTTCACCATCAAGAGGAGAAAAAACAATTCCACTGATCCATCCTGTTGAATCGGGCTGTGGCATCCTGATGATTCCTTCGATGGCATCAAGGTCGAATCCAGCGTTGTTTACCTGGGATTGTCCGTCCCCGTCATCAGTGATTTTGAAATACCTGGCTTCGGATAAGGCTGCATTTTCCAGGTTGAAGGCGGAGGTTCCGTTGCCGGTTCCCAGTGGCACCCAGGGTCCGTCCATTGAAACACCTGCATATAACTGGAAGCCTTCGGGAGTAGCGTCATTTTCATAAACAATAACATCGTTGCCTTCCCCGTCGACTACCGGAGTTCCCATATCATAAACTGCCCAGCCAAACCTGCCGGTGGAATATTGTATGCTGTCAGGCGGACCCACCGCGGCATGGGTGAAACCCTCGTCCAGAGGATTATTATTGGGAATCTGGCTGCTGATGATCCGGGTAGCAAATTGTTTTGCAAGGGGCTGAAGCGTGATGCTGATTTCAGTCGCTTCCTGCTCATTCACAACCACCCCGCTGATCATTTGTGGTTCATAGCCGTTGGCGGTAACTTTTACCTGATACACACCGGGAACCAGGAATTTATGAAAGTCGCCCGAAGAAGGATCGTTTGAAACCGGGAAGAAATCATTTATAAATATGGTTGCAGCTACCGGTTGACCACTGTCAGCATCCGTTACCATACCCCTGATTCCATAACCTGCATATTCCGTCATGGCAAGCATTGCTGGTTTGTTTTTGAGGTAATAGGGCACAATCTGTGCGGCCGGTGGTTGTTTGCTGAGCGAAATTTCAACCGACCAGCTGATGGCTCCCATCGCACCATATCCAAAATCCTTGGTACTTCCGTTGATGGCATACATTCCTGAAAAGCCCGGGCCAAAAGGGATATTTGTGTATCCCGAAGTGCTTGCATATAAGCCGGCCAGAAAATTATGCTGGGCATGATCAGGGGTGAGGTCCTCACGGTAACTCCATGGAAAACTGATAAATTCGGTGCCGCTGTGATAACTGCAATGAATCACAAACTGGTTCTCGGAAAGCATTTTGCGCAGGGCTTTTGTTTCAGGCTGCGAAAAAGCTGCAGGACTGTTGCCTTCTCCGTTCCACATGTATCCGCAATCGCGGTTGATGTCGATCCCGGCCTGGTTGTAACGGGTCATATTATTTCTGCCATAGGGGTTCAGGCAATAGATAATCCATATTTCCCGGTTGTTGACAAGGTCTGTAATGTAGGGATCGTAGTTATATTGCAGGCACAGGTCCCTGGCAAACCGGATCATATTCTCCGGGCCTCCGACTTCATCGCCATGGATGCCCCCGTCGAAGAGGATTTCCGGTTCATCTTCGTCTTCCGCTGAATTATCGCTGATTTTCAGTGCGTAAATTACATTGAATCCTGATCCGATTCCAATGGAATGCATGGTGCAGATATCCGGAAAATTATCGGATAGACTATCTGCGATTTGATCAAGCTGCGCAACGGTGTAGTAACCGTTGGGTACACCGGCTGGACCGAAAGAGGCCGACCATTCGTTGAGATTGCCGATTTCCGTTTCTGTGCGAATTCCGGAAGCGTTCAGTTTTGCCAGCTCCTCCGGGATTAGATATGCCCGGATAAACCCGTCGCAAAAATCCACATTCAGGCTGGCCTGCCTGATATATTCAAGTTCAGTCCTGTCAGTGGCATAAATCCTTACCTGCATTTCGCCCTCACGCCAGGGCTTCTGGGCATTGCTTATGATATTCAGAATAAGAAGAACAGTCAGTAATAACCACTTCATGGTTTTTTGGAATTAAAATGGAAGACTTGTATTAGCGGACGTAAACGTATAAAAAATATTAATCAGATATTGAGATCAGCCCGATTTTTAAAAGTTATTTTAAGGAAAGGAAGCGCTGCTTTCCCATGAAAATTTAATTTTGCTGAACAACAGATATAGAGCGGAAGTATGTTTATCAGGTCAGGTATGAAACTCCTTTTTATTTTTTCAATACTGTTCTGTATTTCGTGGCAGTTGACAGCGCAGGAGACAAAGTATGTTGATTCAACTGCAAAGGTACAGTCGCGGAAGGCCCTGAAACAAAGAGAGAAAAATAGAGTAAAGGTGGTTCCTGCCCCAGATCTTTCAGATCCGGCCTTTATCGATTATCTTCCTGCCACCCTGTATATGACTTCTGACGACAGCATCAATTCAAATGCTTTTATACGGCAAAACTTCACGGATCAGTTTGTTTCGTTATGGGAACACCCCGGCAGGGTTTATCCGGCAAGCAGGGTATTTGCCTTCAGACAGAACGGAAAATATTTCCGGGCATGCAGGATGGATGCGCGGAATTCTGTTTTCGGTGAGCTTGCGGTGAAAGGCAGAATGAACCTGTATTACACCCGCAGGCTGCCGCAGGAAGCGGGATTGGTTGAATTTGTTACCACCGACCCGAATAGCGGCGGCTACAGAAATTTTATGATTGTTCAGTATCAGGACCGGAAAAGATTTGAGGCTGATTATTATTATTTTATAACCCTGGAGGATGACAGTCTTCAATGTATTCCGGTAAATGATTATGCTGAATTTGCCGGACGCTACCTTAAGGATACTCCGGATGCTTATAGGATGATGATGGAATTCGCAGTCAGAAGGGGCGGCGTGGCAAAGGTGGTTGCACCGCTGATTGCAGCGGGCGTGGTCGCTGCTACCATGCTTACCACTTCCCTTCAGGCCGGATTATTGGTATCCGCCCCTTTTATTGCCGGAGGGATGGGTTATTCTATATGGCGGAAGAAAAAGGGTTATGCAAAACCTGGTCCTGAAGAGATGGCCGGGGTGATCAGGGCGTATAATTCGGGGTATGAATAATTGGAAAAAAAATCCCGGCAGGACGACTGCCGGGATGTAACTTTTTGGGTTTACCCGAATCAGGGGTTGCCCAGTTTGGATAAAGCAAAGGCATAAGCGCCGATGCTTACAGCCCTTGAGGTTCCCAGCCGGCTGACCCCGACTCCGATTCTTTTCATGGGATCATATTTGATTCGGTTTGTACTGAAAGGAATCTTGATTTCGCGTGTATCGCCTTCATAGAACCGCTGAAATTCTCCTTCATCCTCAAGGTTAAAAGCTTTGATTTCCATGCGGTCGAGTGCAGTACCAACCATGGTTGTCAGGTTAGTGTTCATTTCATCCACCAGGCGCTGCATGAAGAGGGGATAGGCACCTGCCAGTCCGCCACCAATTACAACCAGTCCGTCGATCAGCGTAACCGCATTGGCAATGGCATCGCCGGCCACTTCAGCCATGCGGTGGAAAGCCAGTATGGCAGCCTCCTTATTTCCTTCGCGCAGGCCCATACCGATTTCAAAAATAGTGCGGGGCTCCGGGCAGGTGTCATAGGTCAGGCCGGTTTCACGGCAATAAATGCGTTTTACGCCACGGATACTGACATTTTCTTCAACGCTGGCGTTGGTATGCAGTTTGTTCCGCATACGGTTAATCTCCCCCTGGGCCGAGTTGTCGCCAAGGAAGAGCTGGCCGCGGCTGACAATCCCTCCGCCAAACCCGGTTCCGAACGTCACCCCGAGCAGGTTCTGGTATGTTTTCGGACTGTTGCTGCTGCCGATACGCTGGTTAATTTCGGGAAGCAATCCGGCAATGGCTTCGCCAAAAGCGAAAAGGTCACCGTCGTTGTTGATAAATACAGGAATGCCGAATTTCTCCTCAAGCATAGGCCCCAATGCAACTCCGCCCCTGAAGGTAGGCAGGTTTTCAAGGTCTCCGATAATCCCGAGCTCATATTCGGCAGGGCCCGGAAAACAAAAGCTGATGGCTACCGGCTGAACATTCAGTTTGGCTTTTACCTCGCTGAAGCCCTGAATAATCTTATTCAGCACAATCTCGAGTGTATTCCCGTCGGCGGGAATACTGATGGGGTCGATGATCTCCTGCTCGGCCTGAACGGCGCTGAAGACAAAATTGGTACCCCCGGCGTCCAGGGTCATTACCACACGTTTATCGTTGTTATACCGCATATTGTTGAAAATGTTTTGATTTCCGGTTCTCCCGTATGAGATGATCGTAAGTGTATTTCTTACACAAACTTTTACTGCTGCGAATGTACAATAAGGAGTGTTATTTTCAAAATTTAAATTGCCTCCCCGATATCCGCAGGCAGGGTTTTAAAGTTATACTTCAGCTGATACAGATGGTGCCGCTCTTTTGGCTTCGGCAGGCTTTTTCCAGTTGGTTTTTGTATGTTTTGACCAATGGGTCGCTGATTTTTTGAAGGGTTGCGATACATTGATCAAATTTGCCAAGGTTACGGTAAAGTTCGGCTTTTCTGATCAGGACTTCACTGTCCGGGCCGTTGAGCAGGGCAATCAGGGCTTCGGCATTCTTACGGTATCCGGGATCATCCGGAGCCGGAACAGGCTCTTCATTTTTCCACGGATGTCTGTTCATTTTCTGCCAGAGGCTGATGCGGAGGAGTGTTTCATCGTCAGCACCCTCAAACACTCCGCTGTCGAGCGCTTCTTCAATGTCTTCACGCGAAAGATGCTCCACTTCTGGCAGGTCCTGCGCCTCATCAAAACTTACGGCTTCTTCACTTTCAGCTTTGAGGCTATTGAAGATCTGACTACAGTGAGCGCAGCGGGTAAATACAGGCAGATCGGGTAGCATGGGGGCAAAGTAACTCCCGTCGCTCCAGAAAACTCCTCCGAAAGTATTGCCGGAAGCCAGATTCATTTTTTGGTGTTTTTGACCGCATTTAGGACAATGAACAATCATGGGATTGCTGATAATCATGGGCAGGTAATTTTGAGTTTACGGGGTAAATTTAGGGAATTGAGGTGAAGGATCTTCGGTTTTCCTGGTTTTTCAGGCAGGTTTAACAGAAAATGCCCGGCCTTAATCCCGGCCGGGCATATTTCTTAATGTTTTTAACTAAAAGATTATGAGTTAATTAATATCCCTGTATGGTCCTGACTTTATTCTGATACTGAGAAACAATCATTTTCTGTTCGTTAATCCTTACACTCATCTGATCCTGTGAACCCAGGTTAAGGTCAATGGTATTTTTGGTATCCCTGATCCTGTCTTTGGCTTTAGCAATCTTATTTTCCGAACTGTTGATGGCTTTCAGCTGACTTTTTTTCTTTTTCTGAGCGGTTTTCATTTCCGACTGCCACGATTTTTTGGCTTCTGCATCCTGCGTTTCGCTCAGCCTGGAAGAGATATGGTCGATCCGCTCATCCGAAGCGGTCAGTTGCTTGCGGAGTGAAGAGATTTTATCGTTCTCTGCGGCAATGGTATTGTTCGATGACTGAACAGTTTTTTCCATCTTTGCTTTGCCTTTGCGGGTTTTTGAAAGCTCTTTTTCCATTTCCTTCAGCTTTTTTTCCTCAGCAGCAAGTTGATCTTCAGCCACTTTCAGGTATTCTGATTTGGCAAAGTCTTTAAGATAGGCTTTAAGCCTGTCGTATTCATGGGTACCTTTTTCCGCAAACTCTCCCCGGCGGAGTTCGACTCCGGCAAAAAGCAACACCAGACTGTCCTGATTCCTTATCCGGCTTTCAATGTTTACCGGACCGTCGTAAACATTCTTAATCAGGGCGCCAAAAAGGGAAGCATCCATTCCATTTACCGAGACTTTTGACTTAGTCCCCTTTTGAATGGTTTTTTCCCAGTTTTTCATTACAACTTCCGCATTGGCTTCGGGAATGCTGACCCAGATGCCGGGGAAATCAACATTTCCGAATACCTGGCTGTCATCATTAAAGGTGATAGGTTTCTGGGCATTGGCAAATGGCATAAGCAGGCCTAAAATAATCAGCGGGTAGAATAGCTTTTTCATGGTATAAGATTTTAATTAGATTTTCATGGGTGAATCCGTAATCAGACAGCCGGGAGGGTGAAATTCAGGCATCCTGGGTCAAAGGTGCTCTTCCGGGACTTAACGCCTGATTACAAATATAATGCTAAATTTTGATCCGGCAAAGGTTCAGGCCGGTATTTCTGATAAATGGAACATGTCAGCCGCCCGGTATTAGCCGGGTTCACGCTGATCAATTATTGCCCAGCATAAAGTCTCAAAGGAGAAAGGGAACAGCGCTGCTGCTTGAACATACAGCATTGTCAGCGAAAGGTTTAAATACGCTGTCAGATACTCAAAAGTCAGAAACTTCTGCCGGGCAAATCGCTTTCCGGAACTTTTATTTTTGCAGGTTTGCTGCTCATTTCGAACACCATCTCTCCCCCTGCCATGATGTCTTCGTGTCTGATAAAGAGCCCGGACCAGGGTTTGCCGTTCAGGGTGATTTTTTTAACGAAGATATTTTTTTCGCTCAACCCTTTCGCTTGAATGGCGAAGGTTTTGCCGTTTTCAAGACGGATCCCGGCACGGCTTACCGAGGGGCTTCCCAGCACATATTCATTGCTGCCGGGACACACAGGGTAAAAGCCCAGGGCGCTGAAAATATACCAGGCCGACATCTGCCCGCAGTCATCATTGCCGGGCAGTCCTCCGGGTGTGGGCTGATACAGCGCATCCATAATCTGGTGCACCCGCTCCTGTGTTTTGGCCGGGGCGCCGGCAAAGCTGTAAAGATAGGGTACATGATGGCTGGGCTCGTTGCCGTGTACATAATTGCCGATGATGCCGCGTTTGTCAATATCTTCCGAATCTTCAATGTGTTTTTCATCCAGGTTCATGGTAAACAGACTGTCAAGATGACGGACAAAGGGCATACTGCCACCCGCCCAGGCGATCAGTTGTGCCGGGTTGTGAGGGACGTATAATGAATAATTCCAGGCATTTCCTTCGATAAAGCCCTGGCCTTCGGTTTTCAGGGGATCAAAATCCTTCTGCCAGGATCCGTCCGACAGGCGGGGTCTCATAAATCCGGAAGAAGCATCATAAATATTTTTAAATGAGCGGGCCCTGCGGTGGTAAATCCCGGCAAGCCCCTTTTGCCCTGCTTTTTCTGCTGCACGGGCAATGCACCAGTCGTCATAGGCATACTCCAGGGTTTTGGTTGCGGAATTGCCGGTAAGGTCAGCCGGCGCGTAACCATATTGCATATATTCCCCGATTCCGTCGTAACCGGCATATGTGGCGCTGGCGTCCATGGCTTCCAGCGCTTCTGCAGCATCAAAACCGCCGATCCCTTTCAAATAGGCATCAGCAATGACCGGTATGGCATGATAGCCCGTCATACACCAGTTTTCATTCGCGTGGTGCGACCACACCGGAAGGATGCCGTGCACACTTTGCTTCCGGTGTGCCAGCATGGAACGGATCATGGAAGATGTCCTCTCCTGTTGCACGAGTGTAAAAAGCGGATGCAGCGCCCTGTAGGTATCCCACAATGAGAAGGAAGAGTAATTGGTAAAACCTTCCGCCTGATGGATGTTCTGGTCAAGTCCGCGGTACTTGCCGTCAACATCCATGTAGATGGTTGGTGAAAGAAATGTGTGGTAAAGGCTGGTGTAGAAATTTTGTTTTACTTTAAGTGATCCCTCTACCTGAATCCGGCTTAATTCTTCATTCCACCGTTCATGTGCCTGAAGCCTTACCAGATCGAAATCGGGACGGGGCGCTTCTGTCTGCAGGTTATTCAGGGCGCCCGCGGTGCTGACCGGAGATAACGCTACCCTTACGGTAAGCTGCTCGCCGGCCTGCATCCGGAATCTGAACCACGCTGTAATGTCTTTCCCTGCCATTTCCGGAAAATCCTCTTTTTCATTGAATTTCCTGTAAAATCCCCGGTAAATGATCTCTTCCCCGTTTTCATGGCCGTAATGTACCAGCGGTTTGGAAAATGCCATGGCAAAGTACATGGTCCGGGTGCGCGCCCAGCCGCGTGTCTGCCGGTATCCGGTAACGAGGGTGTCGTTTTCAACACGGATAAACTGCCAGGTATTTTTGCCCGGATAGTTGTAGATACCGGCCGACATATCAAGGATTAGATTTATATCGCCCTGGTTATGGGAAGTATAACGGTGAACCCCAACCCTTTCGGTAGCCGTGAGTTCTGCCAGGATTCCATAATCATCCAACATCACCGAATAATATCCCGGTGAAGCGGATTCCCGTTCATGCGAAAAGCGGCTGCGGTATCCTGAATCCGGGTTGTCTTTTGTTCCCGGATTAAGTTTGAGCGGCCCGGTAGTCGGGATCAACAGAAAATCGCCCAGGTCGCTGTGCCCGGTTCCGCTGAAATGGGTATGGCTGAACCCGCAGATGGTATTATCCCTGTACTGGTATCCGGCGCAATAGGCATATACTTCCTTGTTGTATCCCGCCCCCGTTGAGTAGGGAACCGTATCCGTATCGGGGCTGAGCTGAACCATGCCAAATGGAACGGTGGCGCCGGGATAGGTATGGCCCATATGATCAGTTCCCGTAAAGGGATTTACATAGTCTGCGACAGATTGCGAAAATGCCGTTAAACAGATGGAAAACATAATTGCCGGAAGAAGTTTTTTCATGACTGCATTTTTGAACAGGCAAACATACCGATTTTGTCAGTGCTACAAGCCAATGATGTGATGAGTCAAAATACGGTTGACAGTGCCATGATTATTTTAATAATTGCAGACACGCTGTTGTTTAATTGTTGTCGATTACTAAATACGGGTTTCATGATATTTACCGGATAAATTCAATTAAATTATTGAGCAAGTTCAACCGGATAAAAATTTACGTAAATTTAAACCGTATACATTTGTGTATCGGAAGTAATGATTTGTTACTTTTCAAACCCTAATTTCTAGTTATGGCCAGAGTTGTTGTATTGGGCGCCGGTATCGCAGGGCATACCGCGGCTGCTTTTCTGCGCAAAAAGCTGAGTAAAAATCATCAGGTTATTGTAGTTGCCCCTTCCGCATATTACCAGTGGATTCCTTCCAATATCTGGGTAGGAGTCGGGAGGATGACCATTGATCAGGTTCGTTTCAGGCTCGCACCTTTGTATAAAAGGTGGGGGATTGATTTCAGACAAGCCAAAGCGGTGAGTATTCATCCGGAAGGTGAAGGCCGGGATGCCGGGCCTTTTGTTTCAATTGAGTATACTTCAGATGAGAAAAGAGGGGTCAATGAGCGTGTGGCTTACGACTATCTTGTAAATGCAACGGGGCCAAGGCTGAATTTTGAAGCAACGCCAGGCTTAGGCCCCGGGAAAAATACGGTTTCGGTATGTTCTTATGATCACGCCAGTCACGCGTGGAAGGAACTTCATGAGTCTCTTGCCAAAATGGAGAAGGGGGAGAAACAGCGGTTTGTAATCGGCACCGGACATCCTACGGCTACCTGTCAGGGCGCAGCTTTTGAGTATATTCTGAATGTAGCTTTTGAGATCAGAAAAAGAAAACTGGAGCACCTGGCGGAAATCACCTGGCTGACCAATGAATACGAACTTGGTGATTTCGGAATGGGTGGAGCTTATATCAAACGTGGAGGTTATATCACCTCCACCCGCGTTTTTGCCGAGTCTTTTCTTGGAGAGAATAACATCAAATGGATCAAACGGGCCGGTGTTACAAAAGTAGAGCCTGGATTGATTCATTATGAAACACTTGATGGAGAGGAATTGCAGATTGGTTTTGATTTTTCCATGCTGATCCCTGGTTTTGCCGGTGCAGGTTTGCAGGCTTTCGACAAAAATGGCGGAAATATAACCAGTGAGCTTTTTGCTCCGAATGGGTTCATGAAAGTAGATGCTGATTATTCCCCGAAGCCATATGAAGAATGGAAAGCTTCTGACTGGCCCGAAACCTATCAGAGCCCGGCTTATGCTAATATTTATGCTCCCGGTATTGCATTTGCCCCGCCTCATGCTATTTCAAAACCCATGACAAGCAAAAAAGGATTAGTAATTTATCCCGCTCCACCCCGAACCGGGATGCCGTCAGGCGTAATGGGGAAAGTTGTTGCCCTGAACCTGATCAATGAGATTAATTCAGGCAGGCAGGAATTTAAGCATAAAGCCAGCATGGGCCGGATGGGAGCTGCCTGCATTGTATCGGCCGGATACGGAATGCGCCGGGGCGCAGCGGCGACCATGACTGTTTTTCCTATCGTACCCGACTGGGAAAAATATCCCGAATTCGGAAGAAGCATCGGTTATACGATGGGGGAAGCCGGTCTGGCGGGTCATTGGATGAAATGGTTTATGCACTACATGTTCCTGCATAAAGCCAAAGGTTATCCCTTTTGGTGGTTGTTGCCCGAGTAAAAACGTTCAATACTTAAAACTCTAATAAAATGAAAACCAAGAATATAGAAGCCTACACAGATGAATCCTATCCTCCGTTTCCGACCAAAGGTACCTTGTTCTGGAGACGCTTTATCCCCTGGCAAATCATCAGGTTTTTTGTGCTGAACCTGAAGATCATGAAGATCGTGGTCGGAGGGCATTCCTGATTATTTGCGCGGTTCATGGTATAAAGAGAATCAGGACTCAAAAGCAAATATCCGGTTTTACTTTTTAGTGCGCTTCCAGCCAGTTGCTGCCGGTGCTCATCTCCACTTCGACCGGTATGCTGAGTTCTATGGCCGATTTCATCAGGCGTTCAATTACCGGTTTTACCGTTTCCACTTCATCCTGATGCACATCGAATACCAGTTCGTCGTGCACCTGCATAATCATGCGCGATTTCAGTTTCAGACGCTCAAATTCCCGCTGTATGCTGATCATGGCAATTTTGATCATGTCTGCCGACGAACCCTGAATTGGTGCATTAATGGCATTCCGCTCGGCGAATCCCCTTACGATCGCATTGCCTGAATTAATGTCGCGCAGGTACCGCCGCCGTTTTTTAATGGTTTCCACATAACCATGCTCCCGTGCAAAAGTGATGATTTCATCCATATAACGCTTGATCCCCGCGAAACGCTCAAAGTATTGACTGATGATTTCGGCAGCCTCCCTACGGGGGATGTTGAGGCGTTCCGACAAACCGAAAGCTGAAATGCCGTAAATAATGCCGAAGTTTACCGTTTTTGCATTTCGGCGCATCTCTTTGGTCACTTCACTGATATCAATATTGTATATCCTGGCCGCTGTAGCTGTATGGATGTCAATACCATGGCGGAATGCTTCCTGCATGGCTTCATCGCCGCTGATGTGGGCGATCAGGCGTAACTCAATCTGCGAATAGTCGGCCGAAAGCAGCACAAATTTATCATTCCTGGGAACAAATGTCTTTCTGATCTCACGGCCCCGCTCTGTACGAATCGGAATATTCTGCAGGTTGGGATTGTTGGAACTCAGCCGGCCTGTGGAGGCAACAGCCTGATTGTATGAGGTATGTATTCTGCCTGTTCTGGGATTAACAAGCAGAGGAAGGGTGTCAACGTAAGTAGATTTAAGCTTTGTCAGTGAACGGTAATCAAGAATCTGCTGCACAATGGGATGCTTGTTTATCAGCTTCTGAAGCACATCTTCGCTGGTGGAGTGCTGCTTGGTTTTGGTCTGTTTGGGATTGTCCGACAGTTGCATCTTGTCGAAAATGACCTCGCCGAGTTGTTTGGGTGAAGCAATGTTGAATTCTTCCCCTGCCAGGCGGAAAATTTCCTTTTCTACTTCAGCAATTTCCTTTTCGAGTTGTTCCGAGAATTGGTTCAGGTTCCCGGAGTCGATTTTCACGCCTTCGGCTTCCATGGCGGCCAGTACCTTCACCAGAGGCATTTCTATTTCGTCGAACAGCGCTCTTGTATCAGTATCAGCCAACTGAGGCTCAAGGGCAATTCGCAGCTGAAGGGTAATATCGGCATCCTCACAGGCATATTCTTTCAGTTTTTCGGGATCCACCGAGCGCATACTTAACTGGTTTTTGCCCTTTTTACCGATCAGTGATTCAATCGAAACCGGCTCATAATTGAGATAGGTGCGTGCCAGAAAATCCATATTGTGCCGCATGTCGGGCTCAATAAGGTAATGGGCGATCATGGTATCGAAAAGGGTTCCGTTTACCGTGATTTCATACCATTTCAGCACAGAGATGTCGTATTTCATATTCTGACCGGTTTTACCGATGGTCTCATCGGCAAAGACTCCGGCAAATTCTTTAACGATCTCCAAAGCTTTGGAATATTGCTCAGGCACCGGAACAAACCATGCCTCCCCGGGTTCAGTGGCAAATGACATACCCACCAGCTCCACGTTGTTTGCGTCAAGTCCGGTGGTTTCGGTGTCGAAACAAAACATCTGCGATTGTGAGAGGTGCGCAACCAGCGCCTTGATTTTTTCCGGTGTATCGGTCAGATGGTACTGATGTGGTGCCTGACTTATGGTACGCAGCGAGGTGGTTGTTTCGGGCGGCTCGCCGGCGGCAGCGAACAGGTCTGTAGCCCGCGGCCCGGATATAACATCGCTTTTTTCCAGGTCTGAAAAAACACGTTTGGCAAATGTCCTGAATTCAATTTCTTCAAAGAGGGTTTTCAATGCGGTGATATCCGGAGCAGTAAGCTTTAACGCATCTTCCTCAAAAGCAATAGGGACGTCAAGAATAATGGTAGCCAGTTGCTTCGACATCAGCGCCTGTTGTCCGAATGTTTTTACCTTTTCGCGAAGCCCGGCTTTATCAATTTTCTCAGCGTTCTCAATCAGGTTTTCCACATTGTCAAAGTCTTTCAGCAGGTTTCTGGCGATTACCTCGCCCACGCCCGGAATGCCGGGGATGTTGTCGGAGGCATCGCCCCAGAGGCCCAGCATATCTATTACCTGGTCAGGGCGTTTTACCCCGAATTTATCGCAAACCTCTTTTACACCCATAATTACAGGATCCTCGCCTGGCTTCCCGGGTTTATACTGAAGGATATTGTCACTCACAAGCTGGCCAAAATCCTTATCGGGCGTCATCATATAAACGGTAAATCCTTTCTTTTCAGCCTGTTTGGCAAGGGTGCCGATCACATCGTCGGCTTCATAACCGTCAACGGCCAGAACGGGGATGTTGAAGCCCCTGATAAGTTGAATAATGTAGGGGATGGCTGCAGCGATGTCTTCAGGCATGGCTTCGCGGTTGGCTTTGTATGCCGTGAAATCTTCATGCCTGACGGTGGGGGCGTGGGTGTCGAAGGCAACCCCGATGTGAGAAGGCTTTTCATTCCGGATTACATCATACAGCGCGTTGGCAAAACCCAGAATGGCCGAGGTGTTTAACCCTTTAGAGGTGATGCGCGGGTTTCTGTTCAGGGCGTAATAGGCTCTGTATATCAGTGCCATGGCGTCCAGTAAAAAAAGTTTCTTGCCTTCCTGTGACATGTTCGGGAGATTTAGATTATACTGCAATCCTCCGGGATATATTTGCCCCGTCAGGCAAAGATAATAAACGCGGCGGAACACTGATGGCCACGCCCGCTGAAATGAATTTTAACGCTGTACGCGGTGGCATGCTTATTTTATTATATTTGCCTGTGATCAATTAAGCTTGCTATGGAAAATTATACCGGCAGCCTGGTTTCAAAGCTGCCGTTTACCGGGACCAGCATTTTTGCTGTGATGTCGGCATTGGCCAAAGAGTACAACGCCATTAACCTTTCGCAGGGTTTCCCCGATTTCCCTGTTTCGGAAGAGCTGATAAAGCTTGTAAACAGTTATATGAAAAAGGGCATGAACCAGTATGCACCCATGCCCGGGATTCTTCCGCTGCGCGAAGGGATATCGGAAATGTTCGAAACGCGCTATGGTGTCAAGTATCATCCTGAAACGGAGATTACCATCACCGCGGGAGCAACCCAGGGATTGTTTTCCATCATATCGGCATTTATCCGGCCGGGTGATGAGGTAGTCGTACTGGAGCCTGCCTACGACAGTTATGCTCCGGCCGTGATGCTGCAGGGGGGCATGGTGAAATACGCCCGGCTGCAGGCCCCGGATTATTCTATCAACTGGGATACTTTTCCGGCGCTGATCAGCGGTCGCACAAGGATGATTATCATCAATTCACCGCATAATCCCACCGGAACCATTATCAAAGCCAAAGACCTGAAAAAACTTGACACACTGCTTAAAAACAGAGATATCCTTGTGCTCAGTGATGAAGTTTATGAACACCTGATTTTCGACGGGCAGTCCCATGAAAGCATTTGCCGGTATCCCGGACTTGCTTCCAGAAGCCTGGTAGTGGGTTCTTTTGGAAAAACATTTCATGCCACCGGCTGGAAGTGCGGGTTTGTTCTGGCTCCGCCGCAGCTTACCGCCGAATTCCGTAAAGTGCATCAGTTTGTGGTTTTTGCGGTGAATACCCCGGTGCAACATGCCATCGCCGGGTACCTGCGCAACCCTGAGCATTATATTCATCTGGGCAGTTTTTATCAGGAAAAGCGCGATTTGTTCCTTAATATGATAAAAGGGTCAAGGTTTAAAGCGGTGCCGGCTTCGGGGACTTATTTTCAGTTGCTCAACTACAGCAAAATCAGTGATGAGAAGGAAACAACCTTTGCCGAACGGCTGACCCGGGAGTTTAAAATAGCCTCTGTACCGGTGTCGCCTTTTTACCACAATCAGGAAGATAATAAAGTACTCAGGTTTTGTTTTGCCAAAACCACGGAAACGCTTGAAAAGGCAGCCGAAATTTTGTGCAGGATATAAATAGAAATGAAAAATTGATGCTCACTAATCTTTAAATATATGAAACCAACCGGATATCTGCGCGTTTCAATCATTCAGGCTTCGCTGGTCTGGGGCGATAAGCTGAAAAATCTGGAGTATTTTGACAGGGAGGTTGAACATCTGAGCGGGCAAACCGATCTGATTGTGCTTCCCGAGATGTTTGCCACCGGATTTGTAATGGATGCATCCAGGGTGGCTGAGCCTATGAACGGGATCATCATGCAGTGGATGGCCAACCACGCCTCAAAGCTTGATTGCGTGATTACCGGCAGCCTCGCTGTTAAAGAGAAGGGAAAATTCTACAACCGGTTGATCTGGATGCGCCCTGACGGTAGTTTTGAATATACCGATAAACGGCATCTTTTCCGGATGGGGAATGAAGATGAGTATTTCACGGCCGGTGAAAAGCCCCTGGTGGTTACCCTGAAAGGCTGGAAGATCCGCCCCCTGATCTGCTACGATCTCCGTTTTCCCGTTTGGAGTAAAAACCGCCTGATTGATGGTCAATATGAATACGATCTGTTGATTTATGTAGCCAACTGGCCGGCCAGCCGCAGTTATGTGTGGAAATCGCTGCTCACGGCGCGCGCCATCGAGAACCAGGCATATTGTGTCGGGGTGAATCGTATAGGCAAAGACGGAAAAGGCATCCCCCACAGCGGCAACTCTATGGTGCTTGACTTTAAAGGCCGTTTTCAGGTGAACGCACCGGCAAATAAAACCTATACGGAAACCGCGCTGCTCGATTACACTGAACTTGATTCATTCAGGCAGCGATTTGCCGTTGGCCTTGACTGGGACAGTTTTACCATTCACTGATTCAGCAGCAGTAATATACCTGCCCCGCTTTATTGTATAATCCTGAGCGGCATGCGAACGTCAGTGCCACTTTTCGATAATTGAATTTATGAAATTTGAAGATTCAAATTTTGAACCGGTCATAAAGAAAAACCTGGCTACCGCCGGTTTTACCCGTCCTACCGATATACAGTTCAGGGCAATACCGCCCGTGCTGCGCGGCGAGGATGTGCTGGCCATTGCCCAGACCGGAACGGGGAAAACCGCGGCCTTCGTTATCCCGATTCTGAATATTTTGTTGCGCAACAAGCGCCCTGAAGCGGGGATCCGGTGCCTGGTGATGGTCCCTACCCGCGAACTGGCCCGGCAGATTACCTCGGTATTCAATACCCTTGGCAAAGGCAGTGGAATCAAAACGCTATCTGTATTCGGAGGGGTGGAGCAGGAACCACAGATTGAAAGGCTCAACCAGGGGATAGATATCCTTGTTGCTACACCCGGCCGCATGTTTGATCTGGCAAGCCAGGGATACCTCTCAGTCGGTCAGGTACAGATACTGGTGCTGGATGAAGCCGACCATATGCTTGATCTGGGATTCATCAACGACATCAGGCAACTGGTAACAAAACTTCCCGCCCGAAGGCAAACCCTGTTCTTTTCAGCAACCATCAACCCTGAAATTAAAAAACTGGCTTATTCTCTGGTGAAGAATGCCATCCGTATTCAGATTTCACCCAAAGATCCGGTATCCAGAAACGTTGACCACAGCGTTGCCTTTATCGGGATGGACGACAAGCGCTTCTTTCTCGAACGCATGATCAATGATCATCCTGAAAGTAAAATTCTGGTTTTTGTGCGTACAAAGGTCAGGGCCGAAAGGGTCTGTGCCGCCCTTGAAAGGGTGGGCATCCAAAGCCGCGTTATGCATGGCGATGTGGAACAGAAAATACGGTTTGCCACCCTGAGCCAGTTCAGGGAGGGATTGTTCAGAGTGTTGATTGCTACGGATGTTACAGCCAGAGGTATTGATATCCCGGATGTGGAATACGTGGTGAATTACGACCTGCCCGAAAAGGCTGAGAACTACGTGCACCGTGTGGGCCGAACCGGTCGCGGTAACCGGCGGGGTACGGCGGTTTCTTTCTGCAGTAATGAAGAAAAGCCCCTCCTTGATGCCATCGAAGCTTTTATGGAGAAGGAGATACAGGTACTCAATATCGACCGTCAGGATTATGAAGCGATCGTTGACCTGGCCGTCGAAAGTCCAAAAGACTGGCGCTCGCTGATTGAACAGGCGGAGAAGGACGAAGAAAAACACCGCAAGGGGAAACGGAAGAAATAGGGTTCCGGGAGGCCCGGCCGGTTGGAAGTTGACTCATCAGACCTGGCACTCCGGTTTTCCTCCTTATCCATATCGCTGAGCCTGATCAACCGGTATATTCCGCACTAATGCAACAAGCATTGCAGCTTATGGAAACGGTATTCCCGAATTCCGGCGCTCTGCCGGGCGTTTCAGTAATATCCGGATGAAATGCACATTTTAACTAACTTTGCAGCTTTCATTTAATCCGGCAAGCCGTGAAAGCTTCCCAACTGACTGAACACTACCGCAATAACGAGGCTGTTGCGGCTTTGGGTGTTTTATGCAATTCAAAAGAAACCTTCAGGATGCACCTGAAAGGAATGGCGGGCTCTGCCGCTGCCGTGGCGGCTTCCGCGGTGTTTGCCAATTCAGGCCCGCTTCATTTGATTATTCTTCCCGAAAAGGAAGAAGCCGCTTATTTTTTCAACGATCTTGAAAATCTGATGGGAGAACAGGAGGTGCCTTTCCATAAAAAGAAGGTGCTTTTCTTCCCAACCACCTACCGCCGGCCCTATGAAATAGAAAAGACCGACAATATCAATGTCCTGTCACGCACCGAAGTGATGAAGCGCATCGGTACGCGCGAGGGTGGCAGCCTGGTGGTTACCTATCCCGAAGCGCTGGCCGAAAAGGTGGTCAGCAAAGCATACCTGAAGAAAAATACCCTCAGAATGGGACTGGGAGAAAGCCTCTCCATTGATTTTGTCATTGACCTGCTGGCTGAATATGGTTTTGAGCGGGTCGATTTTGTTGTTGAACCGGGGGAGTATGCCCTGCGCGGCGGGATCATCGACGTGTTTTCCTATACCAACGACCGGCCTTACCGGATAGAGTTTTTCGGAGATGACGTGGAGTCTATCCGTACCTTCGACCCCGGAACGCAATTATCCATCGACCGGCTCGATCACATCACCATTACACCCAACGTGCAGGACAGGGCCCTGCAGGAAAAACGGGAGCCTTTCCTTTCCTATATCGGCCGTAATGCCGTGGTTTGGGTGCGCGACCTGGCGTTTGCCACCGACCGCATCGCAAAGGAGTTTGAGAAGGCTGAAAAGGCTTTCGCAGCGCTCTCGCCCGATATCCGGCATCTGGAACCCGGTGAGCTTTTTGTAAATGCGGAAAGCTTTAAGAGTGACATCCTTTCCCACCCGCTGATCGAGTTTGGCAGCCATTTCCTGATCAAGGAAAGCGGGCAGATTGAGTTCAACATGCAGCCCCAGCCTTCCTTCAACAAAAATTTTGACCTGCTGCTGCAAAACCTTGATGAAAACAGCCGGGATGGGATCGCAAACCTGATTCTGGCTGACAACCCAAAGCAAACTGAGCGGATTCAGACCATTTTCAGCGATCTGAAAGCCAACCGGGGAATGACCGAAGCCGGTCTTAACTATGACCTGGTCAATCTTTCACTGCATGAAGGCTTTATCGACCGGGGGAATAAGCTGGCCTGTTACACCGACCACCAGATTTTCGACCGTTATCACAAATACCGCATTCGCGATGGTTTTGCCGGAAAGCAGGCCATCACCATGAAAGAGATTTATGACCTTCAGCCCGGCGATTATGTGACGCATATCGACCATGGGGTGGGGCGGTTCGACGGTCTGGAAAAAATTGAAAACAACGGCAGGCAGCAGGAGGCCATCCGGCTGATTTATCAGAACAACGATATTCTTTATGTGAGCATTCATTCGCTGCACCGCATCTCGAAATATGTCGGCAAGGAAGGTACGGTGCCGTCGCTCAACAAACTGGGCTCCAATGCATGGAACAAACTGAAAAGCAAAACCAAGCAGAGGGTAAAGGATATCGCCAAAGATCTGATCAAACTCTACGCCGAACGGAAGGCTGCGGATGGCTTTAACTTCAATCCGGATACCTACATGCAGCATGAGCTGGAAGCATCATTTATCTATGAGGATACCCCCGATCAGGTGAAGTCGACGGCGGACGTCAAGCGCGATATGGAGAAGTCATATCCCATGGACCGCCTGGTATGCGGGGATGTGGGTTTCGGGAAAACCGAAATTGCGGTGCGCGCGGCATTCAAGGCGGTAGCCGACAGTAAGCAGGTGGCAGTGCTGGTGCCGACAACCATTCTGGCTTTGCAGCATTACCGTACCTTCAGCGAACGCCTGAAAGAGTTTCCCTGCAGGGTGGATTACATCAACCGGTTCAAGAGCGCCAAACAGCAAAACAGCACATTGAAAGATCTGGAAGCGGGGAAAATTGACATCCTGATCGGGACACACCGGCTGGTGAGCCAGGATGTGAAGTTCAAAGACCTCGGCCTGATGATCATTGACGAGGAGCAGAAATTTGGCGTGGCAACAAAGGAGAAGCTGAAGAAACTGAAGGTGAATGTCGATACCCTGACCCTGACGGCTACGCCCATTCCGAGGACACTGCAGTTTTCACTGATGGGGGCGCGCGACCTGAGCGTGATCAATACACCTCCTCCCAACCGCTATCCGGTTCAGACCGAATTGCATGCCTTTAATGAGGAGATCATCAGGGATGCCATTCATTTTGAGCTTTCACGGAGCGGACAGGTGTTCTTTGTGCACAACCGGGTAAACAACATCATCGAGGTGGCGGGCATGATTCAGCGGCTGGTGCCGGATGCCAAAATCGCCATCGGGCACGGGCAGATGGAAGGTCATAAGCTGGAAAAGATCATGCTCGATTTTGTGGAAGGATATTATGATATCCTGATAGCGACAACCATCATCGAATCGGGGCTTGATATCCCCAATGTAAATACCATTATCATCAATGAAGCCCAGAACTATGGACTGAGCGACCTGCATCAGCTCAGGGGAAGGGTGGGGCGGACCAATAAAAAGGCATTCTGTTATCTGCTGGCCCCACCGCTTTCGGTACTCACCGATGAAGCCCGTAAAAGGCTGAAAGCCATTGAGGAATTCTCTGAGTTGGGCAGCGGGTTCAACATCGCCATGCGCGACCTCGACATACGCGGTGCCGGGAATATCCTCGGAGCGGAACAGAGTGGTTTTATCTCCGAAATCGGTTTTGAAATGTATCAGCGCATTCTCGACGAAGCAATTCTCGAGCTTAAAGAAACCGACTTTAAGGAGCTTTACCGCGATGAAATTCCTGTGCAAAAGGAATTTGTGAAGGAATGCCTGATCGAAACCGATCTCGAAATCATGCTCCCTGACAGTTATGTGACCAACATTACCGAAAGGCTGAGCCTGTATAAAGAACTTGACGGACTTGAAGCTGAGGAAGATCTGCTGAAATTCCAGGAGAAACTGATTGACAGGTTTGGCCCGGTGCCCGCGCAAACCCAGGAACTGCTCAATACCATCCGGCTGCGCCGTATGGCCCGCAGGTTGGGATTCGAGAAAATCAGCCTTCGCAATGGATTTCTGTCGGCCACTTTTATCTCAAATCAGGATTCTCCTTTTTACCAGAGCAATATTTTCTCCACGGTATTACAGTTTATACAGACCGATCACCGCAAGGTCCGCATGAAGGAGAACAACAATAAACTCAGCCTGAGTTTCAGGGAGGTACAGTCGGTTTCGCAGGCCATACAGGCCTTACTGCCACTGGAGGAAATGGTGCAGGCGAATGCAATGCAGGGCTGAAACGAAAATCAGGTTTTTGCCACAGAAAAGCCATTTGATTGATGATTAACCGGGTATGCCCGGCATAAAAAAAAGGCCACCCTTTCGGATGACCTTTAAACAATATTCAGCGAAAGCTTAGTTCGAACTTACAACCACCCGGCTGATTTCCCAGGTGCCGGCTTTACTCGTGGTACTGATGTATTTGAAAGCGATCCTGATGTCATCGCCTTCCCAGTTTGCAAGACTTATCTGGCTGGTGTTTGCAAAAGTCCAGCTGTTGCCGGCACTTCTGGTGAAACCGCTGAGTTCGGTCCAGGAAGCTTCGCTGGGATCGCCATTGCCGCTGTAGTCAGTTGAAATCAGTACTTTAACGTCATCCATGTTGTTGACGAAGTTAACCGCTTCGCGGAACATCAGTTCAACGCCGGTTTTTCCGGCCAGCGAAATCACCGGTGAAATCAGCCAGTCTTCATTGGCGAAATAATTGGGTGCAACATATCCGGTCATCGTTACGCACCCGCCGTCGTAGGTATCGCCGAACCATTTCTGATCGCCGAGTACACTATATTCGGTAAATGAACCGAGGGTCTGGTTGAATTCTTCAGTAAAGAAGCCGGTGGCGGGGATGATACCGTTGCCGTCGAGCCAGTATCCGGTCAGGTTCTTAACACCCGGCTGTGAAAAGTAATTTTCGAGTGTGCCAAGCACTTTGACAATTTTCCCTTTGTTTCCGGGTGTGGTTACCAGGTTAAGGGCTTCGCGGATGGCTCCTGACGGGAGTTGAACCGGCATACAGTTGGCGGGATTGGTTTCTTCGGCACTGCCGGCAATCAGCAGGTTGGTGTTGGTAACAAAGGGACCGGCAAAATTGGGTACATTTTCTGTTCCAACTTCAATATTTCCAACGATGTAGCCTTCTACCCATACCGGGTCTGTTCCCGTGGTGGTCAAGGCTCTGGCAACATCGTAAGGATCTTCAAAGGTTCCGCTTCCGCTTCCGGGAGGAGGAGGTGCTTCACCACCAAAATCAATCAGATCATCTATGCTTCGAAGGGTGAATTGCCAGGTTGAACCAAAGGCAGTGAGGATTCCAACGGCAGTTCCGTAACCTCCAGGAAGGGTATCACCGGCGAAGTTACAGTACTTACTGGTTCTTACGGTAATGCTTTTCCCTCCCTGGTCAATCAGGGTGCGGTTGGTATTGTCAACATCCTGGGGCGCAAACAATTCGCCGACTTCAACAAAGCGTACATTTTCAATTTTTACCAGGGTGCTCATGCGGGCATCTTTGATAATTTCGGCCGATTGGGTGGGCAGAGAAGCCAGACTCAGCGTTCCCGGCTCGGGGACGGCTCCGGGCAAACCATCACGGTAAAGATGGGCGCCGATATAGATCTCCGGTAAACGGCCGATGCTGCCGTTGTAGATATACCCCAGCTGAATCAGGTTGTTGTAGTCACCGACATACAAGCCTTTGCATTTGATATAAATGCGCTGTCCAAGCTTGTATTCGTTGTAAAGAGAAGTTTTGTCAAGTGACAGTTCTATGGCGGCGGTTTCATCCTGTATCACCATCTTCTTGTAAAGGTTGCCGCTTTCGTCATTGGCTACCACAATTCCGCTGATGATAATGTCCTGATCGATCAGGGTAAGTGTACGGCTGAGGGTGTCGAGGTAGAAGTTTTTAAGCTGCTGAATGCTGCGGTTAGCTTCAAATTCAACTGTGGGAACAACAATGGGTGGTTCTTCAAACTCTCCGTCAACACATGAGGTAAGGTTAACAGAAGCCAGGATAATGAATAACCCTGCGAAAATTTGCCAGATTCTTTTCATATGATTTTTTTATTTTTTCTTGTTGAGTAATTAGAAACGAAAGCCGATATTCAGGAAAAATGTCCTGCCATAGTAGTAATAATACCTTGACGGGAACTTGTTGATGTTTTTGTTTTCGAAATCGAAACGCATCTGCTCATATCCGCCGGTAGCAATTTCCTGATTGTCGAGAATATTGCTTACGCTGAAATTCAGGTTAAGGTAGTACTGGCTCCAGATGCGGAACGATTTGCCGATTGAGGCGTCCAGGGTCATGCCGCTGGGTAGCTTTTCCTGGCTGATAATGCCTGAAATCCGTTCATCGCCCGGATCCATGCCGGCGAGTGCTGATGAAGTACGGCGTTCCGGATTGAAATCCAGGTAGATATTGTCGTAATAGTTTACATTCACATCCACAAACAAGAATCCTGGCCCTGCATATTTAATCCCCAATGAACCGGCTGTCTGGGGTGTTCCGGAAACATAGAAATACTTGCTGTAAATGGATTTTGTTATATCGGGACGCGATCCGTTCTCAACAGTAATCACTGCACTTGGCCTGTTGGTGTAACGGTAATTGCCCAGGTTTGCGGCACCGACTACAGAAAATGCAGAGGTAATTTTAACTTCGGCACCAGCTTCTATTCCCTGATGGACTTTGTCGATATTATACATGGCGTGATTCACAAATGTACGCAGGGAGTCGTGATAGAAACTGTTGATCTCGTTCTGGTTTTTGAAAAGCGTGTGATAAACAGTGATTCTTGCCTTCACTAAAGGAGCGCGCAGGTGGTAGCTGAGTTCTCCGCTGACAATATTTTCACTGCTGAGGTCAGGAACTACCGCATCGCGCACCCTGGAAGAGATAAACGAATTCCTGATGTATGGGGCGCGCGTCATGATCGTGGCATTTCCTTCAACGAAGTGACGGCCGGTAAATTTATATGTTGCTCCTGCCTTAACTGCGTAATCGAAAAATTTGTATTTCTCTCCTTCTCCAAATGAATTCTCAGGATACCGGCCATTGCGCATAAACCCCTCGCGCCAGAAAGTAGTGTGTGTCAATTGTAACCCGGCGTAATAATCTACCTTTTGGGATGAAAAGTTTGCAACACCCCAGATATTGGCAGAATTCTGATGAAGCTTGTAATCATAACCAAACTTATCACCTTCCTTAATAACACGGTCCGGGTTATTCAGGTCGTTTTGCAAAATGGTATCATTGCCCGAAAAATCACGCTCTGCAAACTGGTCCACATCAATCCAGAATTCTCCGCCGAGCAGGTCGTGGAGGGTTTTATAGAAAGAGCCGGTATTGCGGTTGTATTCTATTCCTCCGTCTATCCTGATTTTATCATTGATTTCATGATTTAAGAAAGAGGTAAGGTTGAGCTGCTGCTGATCGTTGTGGCGGTTTTCGATGGTATAACGGGCCTGTTTACCTTCCAGGTTGGCAAGGTAATTGGTCTGGTATAGCTTGTCCCAGTTTACCTGCCTTGTATTTACATCATTTTTCCAGCGTTCGGCATAAGCGGCTGCAATGGCCGGATCGTAAGGTTCGGGGCCTGTAGAGGGGTAATAACTTGGCAGATAACGGTAATAATCGGGTCTGGGGTCGGACGAGTTGTACCAGTTAAGCGCTGTTGTGCCGGTTTCACCGAAAAGATAGGAAACGGAACTGGTGAGCTGGGTTTTATCAGAAGGTTTCCAGTAATGATTGAGAATTATAACCGGCTGATTCATAATGCGTTCCCGTGCATTGCGCACCTTGCCGTCCTGATAGCCCCAGTTGGGATTGTAGTAATTGGTGCCGCTCAGGTCATAGGCTTCCTGGGTGGAGCCTCCCTGCATTCCGCGGCGCACCGGGGCAACAAATGCCGTGAATGCGAGGCTGTGCTGGTCGTTCAGCTTGCGCTCCACGCCGATAAATCCGGCCCATGCATCGTAATAAGTGCCTTCAATATAACCGCCGTTTCCCCAGCGCCTGGATCCGCTCACGGTAACGGCCCAGTTGTTGTCCATCATCCCGGTGGAATGGGTAAACATCAGCCGGTTGGTATAGGTGCGGTTGGTAAGGCTGTAGGTAAGTTTGGTCTGTGCCCGGTGCTGCGAAGCACGGGTAATGATGTTGGTGACACCACCGAGATTACCGAAGGAAAAACTGGACGGAGCCAGCCCGTTAACGGATATCTTGTTCCGGGTGGCATCGTTGAGTCCGCCCCACAATGCCCACGTTGTACGACCGGTTTCCACATCGCTGATGGGTGTGTTGCCGATATAGGTGCTGCCCAGGTCGTTGTCATAACCACGCATCCTGAAATAGGCCGGACCGAATGTATAGGCAGCTGTAGATACGAATACATCATTCGAGGAGCTGAGCAACCCTGATATGTTCTGACCTTTTGAGTCATCATCAGAATCAGAAGAAGAAATGCTGATTTCCGCCAGCCCTCCGCTTAAAATGTCGGCGATAAACGTTGGGGTCATTTTTATGGTACCCAGGTTTGTTGTCTCACTCACAGTGACCCGTTGGATAATATCCTCGTAGCCCTGCAATGAAAATTCAACAATGGCCTCACCGGCAGCGATTCCGCCCAGGCTGAAAATTCCTTCAGCATCGGTAAAGGCTTGCTGGGTGCCTGTCTTGACGGTAACCGAAGGCAGCGGTTTGCCGCTTTCCTTATCGGCCACCCTCCCCGTTACCAGGCCGGTTTGGGCATAAATACCCGGCAACAGGCTGAGGGCCAGCAGTAAAGTCAATAATTTTTTGGTCATTGGAATCAGTTTAAGAAAATGTTTTGATGTAGTTTGCTCTTTTTAAGGGACAATAATCCCAAATTATTAATTTTCTGCAAATGAACAAAAATTTATGTTTGCTCTGCCCGCTTATACAGATTTTGTATTTCTTTTTGCAATCTGCCGGCTGCCCCTGTATGATAAAACGGATATTCAATATCTTTGCCGCAGTTAAACTGCTTATATAATGAATCTACAGCCCCGTCGTGTCAGCCTGGTTTTGGGAATCCTGATTTCCGGACTCCTTTTTGTCATCCAGGCTTGTGCCCAGGATAAAAAGTTTCTGGCTACAACCATCGCATTTTATAATGTTGAAAATCTTTTTGATACCATTGATGATCCTAACACGAATGATGCGGAGTTTCTTCCTGCCGGTATCAACCGCTGGACGAGCCAGCGCTATCAGGCAAAACTTTCGAATATGGCCAGGGTAATAGCTGGCATCGGAAGTGAGCTGGTGGCAGGAGGCCCGGCTATCATAGGTCTTTCTGAAATTGAGAACCGGCTCGTAATGGAAGACCTGATCAAAACACCTCCCTTAAAGGAGCTGGGATATGAAATTGTGCATTTTGATTCTCCCGACAGGCGGGGAATAGATGTAGGACTTATTTACAAGCCTTCTGTATTCAAGGTAATCAATGCCACATCCAACCGTCTTTTTATGCCGGGCCATCCCGGGTTTTTCAGCCGTGATCAGCTCGTGGTAACAGGTGAATTGCATGGCGATCTGATCAGTGTAATTGTCAATCACTGGCCATCGCGCCGCAGCGGCCCCGAATATCGCGAAGAAGCCGCAAGACTCAGCCGTCAGCTCGCCGATTCCCTGATGAAAGAGCACCGACACGCCAAAATTTTTGTGATGGGCGATCTGAATGATGATCCGACTGACCGTAGTGTGGCCAAAGTCCTCGGCGCCAAAGGCAAAGCGGAAGATGTCAGAAAGGGAGATCTTTTCAATCCTATGTACCAGCTTTTCCGTGATGGTATCGGTTCACTGGCATACCGCGATGCTTGGAACCTGTTTGACCAGATTATTATTTCCGAAGCTGTGCTCAATGCCAATAAGGGTTGGAAATTTTATAAGGCAAAGATTTATAATGAAAAATTCCTGATCCAGAAGGATGGCCCTTATGCCGGTTACCCATTCCGCACTTTTGCCGGGGGGGCTTATGCCGGAGGGTACAGCGACCATTTCCCGGCTTATCTCTTTCTGATAAAAGAAAAATAAGGACCGCAGATTAACATATTTTAGGTTTTGTAATAATATATTTTGCCGTAATTTCGTTCGTTTAAAAACATTCCCGTGAAAGACAGTCTTGTTGTTATCCCCACTTACAATGAAAAGGAAAACATCGAACGTATCATCCGTAAGGTGTTTTCACTTAAAAAGGAATTTGATGTTCTGATTGTGGAAGACAATTCACCTGATGGTACTGCTGAAATTGTCCGCAGGCTGATGCAGGAATATCCCGGCCGGCTTCATATGGAAGAGCGAAAAGGTAAGCTGGGACTTGGCACGGCCTACATTCACGGGTTTAAATGGGCACTGCAGCGCGAGTACGAATATATTTTCGAAATGGACGCTGATTTTTCGCACAATCCTGACGACCTGCTTCGTTTATATGATGCCTGCGCCAACCAGGGCGCCGATGTGGCGATCGGATCAAGATATATCAAGGGCGTAAATGTGGTGAACTGGCCAATGGGCAGGGTGCTGATGTCATACTTTGCCTCCTATTATGTACGCATGGTCACCCGGATGAAAATCATGGATACCACTGCCGGCTTTAAATGTTATAAGCGACGCCTGCTGCAAACCATCGATTTCAGTAAGATTAAATTCACCGGTTATGCATTTCAGATAGAAATGAAGTATACGGCATGGAAACTAGGATTTAAAATAATCGAGGTTCCCATCATTTTTACCGACCGCACCGAAGGACAGTCAAAAATGAGCCGTGGTATTTTCAGGGAGGCCATTCTGGGTGTTATACAACTCAGATTCAAGCGCATCCGGCCTGTAAAAGCTGCCTGAACCCTGGTTCATTCCCCTTCTTTTATTCGTACCTTTGCATAGCAGAATGCATGCAGCATCCTGTGATTATGATTTCAGCATGGAAAAAAAATACCTGATTACCGGAGCAACCCTGATTAATGAAGGGCGTTCATTTAAAGGAAGTGTGCTGATTGCCGGCGGAATGATCAGCAGGGTGACAGATGATGAAGATGCTGCATTTTCGGAAGTGGGTAAGGATGTTCAGTTGATTGACGGCAGCGGAAAGTGGCTGATCCCCGGCGTAATTGACGATCAGGTACATTTCCGTGATCCGGGCCTTACCCACAAGGCCGATCTTTATACCGAAAGCAGGGCAGCCGTTGCCGGAGGAGTTACTTCTTTCATGGAAATGCCCAATACCGTACCCAATACCCTGACCCAGGAATTACTGGAGCAGAAATACCGCATGGCTTCAGAAAAGTCGCTGGCAAATTACTCATTTTACATGGGAGCTTCCAACGACAACCTTGCCGAGATCGTAAAAACCGATCCCCGCACCGTGTGCGGTATCAAGGTGTTTATGGGTGCTTCAACCGGAAATATGCTGGTTGACAAAACCGAAACGCTGGAAGGAATATTCAGGGATGCCCCAACGCTCGTTGCGGTCCATTGCGAGGATGAGGCGACAATAAGAAAAAATACCGCGCTGATGCGTGAAAAATATGGAGAAGAGATCCCCGTGGATCTTCACCCGCTGATCCGCAGCCGTGAAGCCTGTTACAAATCAAGTTCACTCGCGGTGGAACTTGCCCTGAGATACAATACCCGGCTGCACATCCTCCACCTTTCCACCGCTGATGAGGTGCAGTTGCTTTCGGATGCCCCGGCAGATGCCAGTAAGCGCATTACCGCCGAGGTATGCGTCCACCATCTCTGGTTTTCCGATCAGGATTACGACCGGCTTGGCGCACGCATCAAATGGAATCCTGCCATTAAGACAACTGCCGACAGGGACGCCCTGATGCAGGCCCTGCTTGACGGCAGAATTGATGTGGTGGCCACCGACCATGCACCGCATACCATTGAAGAAAAAACAAATACCTATTTTTCATGTCCCTCGGGCGGGCCGCTGGTGCAGCATTCACTGGTGGCTATGCTGGAAATGAGCAGGCATGGGAAAATTTCACCCGAAATGGTTGTCGAAAAAATGTGCCATGCCCCTGCACGCATATTTGGTGTTGACCGGCGCGGGTTTATCCGCGAAGGCTACCATGCCGATCTGGTCCTGATTGATCCTGATGATCCCTGGGAAGTAAAAACGGAAAATATCCATTATAAATGTGGCTGGTCACCCCTTGAGGGAGCTATTTTTCATTCAAGAATTACCCATACCTTTGTCAGCGGTCATCTGGCCTGGGATAACGGCAGTTTTGACAACAGCCGGCCGGGAAGCAGGCTGCTTTTTAACCGATCATAACCATAACTCTTTCTTACTGAATGAAGCATTTTTTATTTTTTTTCGCTGCGCTGTTGCTGATTACTTCGTGTAACAAACCATTTGTTAAAAAGGAACTGTTTGAGGATGGTTCCGTGAAATCGGAGAAAACCTTTATAAAGGTAGACGGTAAAGAGGAACTTCTGAAAGAGGTAGTTTTTCATCCGAACGGGAAAAAATATATTGAAGGGAATTACAAAAACGGGCTCAGGGAAGGATACTGGGCTTCATGGTATGAAGATGGTACCCTCTGGAGTGAAGGTGAATTCAGGGATGGGGAAAGCCATGGCAAACGTACTGTTTTTCATCCAAACGGAACCCTTTATTATGAAGGACGCTTTGAGAAGGGTAAAAGGGTTAGCCTGTGGAAGTTCTATGATGAAAACGGAAACCTTGTGAATGAAATTGACTATGACAAGGCTCCTGAAATGCGCAATTAGGCAGTCAGTGAAGTAGCTGGTTTTCTGAATGCTGATTTTTTAAAGTTGAATTCCGGCAGTTTTACTGTTTCAGTGCAGCTTTTGAGAATATATATTCCGGAATCTGCTGATCGAAACTAATGTGTGTGATAGTGAATTCCGTACCCTCACCCTGCTTGAGCATATCCTTGTATTTTACCGTTGACGGAAACCACCGGCCCTGCACCTTGATTACATCCTTCATTTCCATAAGCTTCAGCATTTTGCCGCTCTTTGCATAGAGTTCCTGTTTCAGTGGCACAAACCTTTCGGCATCCACCCAGATTTTCTGTGAATAATACGCTACATCGGGAACCCTGGCAGTCAGTTCAAGCAGATAAACGCGGCGGTCTCCGATCATCGCCTCCCCGGTGACCCTGGCATCATAAACCTCACTGAGCTTCCGGTCGTCCATCATATCCTCATAGGATAGGTCGCTGCCCATCACCGATTGTCTGAGCATATGTCCGGAAATCTGGATTGTACGGTCGGTAGAAGGTGAATAAATCCACAATTGCTTGTCCAGTTTTAGCATTTTGGTGCCTTTTTCCGCAGCTGGAGAAAGGTATTCGGTAAAAGATTGTCTGGAGCCTTCAGAATAGCTCTTTGACGTGATTGTCCGGCTGCTTCTCTTGCCGTGAATGGTCATACTGGATTCAAATACACGATTTTTCGACGACATATTGTCATCGATTTTTTTCAGGATTGTATTTGCATCCTGGGCCGGGACAACATTCATCATCAGGACGAATGCGGTTATCAAGATTGATTTCATGCAGACTGTTGTTTTTGTTTTCATTTTTCTATGTCAGTGCAAGGCTGATTATTTGCCGTTTTTACAGCCGGAAGCGGTTCGGTGGTTTATGCTTCGAGTTCTTTGAAAAGTCTGGCTGTTTGCCGCCTGTAAATGCCGATTCCCGAGAGCATTGTTCCCAGTACAGTTGAAATCAACCCGGGAATAAATCCGATATAAAAGTCGGGTGGGGTAATCCGGGCCCTGATGGTATCCGGAAACATCACCGAAGCACCTTTCATCATTCCTGAAATATTGATGCCATAGGTTTGAATCAGCCAGGCGAAAAAGATTCCCAGGGCAGTGCCAATGACAGAGCCCGCAAGACCGATGATCACCGATTCCCAGATCATGCTCCGGTAAACATGGCCTTTTTCTTCGCCCATGGCCAGCCGTATGCCCACTTCGCCGTACCGGCGCAGGCCGCCAAGCAGCCCTGCATTCCACAATACCAGCGACATGGCAAAAATAAAGATCAGCGAAACATACATCGACCAGATTTCTGACATTGCTACATACTGCCCCATGTTCCCCTGCCGGCTGAGGCTTTTCATCACCGGACTGAACTCATCGTTGTTTGCGGATAATTTTTCATTAAAGTTATCCGCCATGCTGATTGCCAGGTCATTGTCATAGAATCCATTATCAAGGAATCCGAGGATTTCTCCGGCGGCATCGGGCATATCCAGGGCCATGCGCACATCCTTGATATCGGCAATGATGGTTCCCCTGTCCATGATTTCGATGCCGAAAGAGATGGTGCCGGCGACCACAAAGTTGGTCATGGTCATGCTTCCGTTCATGGAAGAGCCGATCAGGGTAACTTTATCTCCCGGGTTAACTTTCAGCTTAATGGCGAAGGCATCACTCAGAAGAATTTCTCCCGGGAGTGACGGCATTTTACCCTGCCTCAGTGCTTTTTCGAGGTTCAGCCTTCGGGTTTCTGCACTTTCAGCCGATAACAGATCAATGCCGAATCCCATGGCCGGTCCCTGTGAACGGGTTTCACCCATTGAATCCGGGACATCGATCAGGCCGCCAAACTTAATGCGTGCCGACCAATCCGTATCAGGATAACCATCTCTCAGGGTTGCAAGCAATTCCTCTGCATTCATCAGCGCCAGATCAAGAGGCATCTGATCCATGTTTTCGGCATAAGCCCTGGTCATAACTTTCACGTGTCCATGGGTGAATCTGGCATTCATTTCGATGGTATCGCCCATGAATCCGGTAATGTAGGCATGCATCAGTACCGTAAGCATAACGCCGATGGTTACGACGATTATTGGCAGCCGGCTGCGGCTTTTATCGCGCCACAGACCTTTGATCAGGAATTTTATCATTGCAGTTTCCCCCTTAATGCATCGGTTGGATTCATTTTGGCAATTTTTCGCGAAGGCAGATAACTCACGATGGTGGTGGTGATGGTAACAATCACGATGGTGGTGATGACAAGGCCCAGACTGTAGACAGGGTAAAGTGTCTGGGCAATGGCCATGCCGAATTCGCTGGTGTCAACGGGCATGGTCCAGCCCGCTTTGGCCTGCCAGGCCAGGAAAGGCAGGCCATAGGCCGCAGCCACAACAGCAGCCAGTATGGCATGCATGCTGCCCTCAACGGTAAAAAGTCCCACCACCTGCTGCCGCGTATAGCCCAACGCAATGTAGGTGCCGATTTCCTTCTGCCGCCGGAAAATGGACAGCACCTGGGTGTCGAAAATGGCCAGCATAGCCAGCAGGAGCAGGATCCCGTAAAGGATGGACTGGCCGGCCGATTTGGTTTTGATCATTTCATCCACCTGCCTGGTAAGCTCCTCGCTGGTTTTCAATACCCATCCGGCCACTTCCTGACGGGGAAGATCACTGCTGCGAAAGGTAACAATGGTCGCTTCTCCCGGCAACAGCAACATTTCCTGAAGTTTATCCAGGGCAATATAAACCTGTCCGGCATCTATGGCCGGCACACTGGCATTGAAGATGCCGCAGATCAGGATGTCAGTGGCATCGAAGGTACCATTGGCATCGCGCCAGCGAAGGGTGACATAATCCCCTGCAGAAAGATGGCTGGTTTTTGCCATCATTGCTCCGATAATTGCCGGGGTGGCGTCAGTGGCAGAATCTAGCAGACGGGTAGGTAGCTGAAAAATTGACTGATCAGGATTTATTCCTCTCAACATCACCTGCATCATCCGCCCTTCCGGGTAAATGTTGGCCTGAGTGATCAGTACCGGTTCCATTTCGCCGGCAGCAACTGCGGCCAGAAATTCACCTGGCACAGGAGCGTGGCTTTCGCTGAGGGTAAAGGGATCGTATGGATCGTAGGCTTCATGCCAGTACTGCCCTCCGCCGATTTCCCAGTTGGTCATGTCGGTTTTAGCCTGATGATCCCAGCCGGTCATCACGCCCTTCAGCCAGATAATGACGACAAATGAGAACGAAAGCACTATCACATTGAGCCAGGTTCTCAGTCCGGCGCCGATCAGATTGCGATATGCCAGTTTGATTGCTAATTTCATGGCTCAGTGATTAATTGGACCTGATGATTTCATCTTTATCGACCCTGCCGTCAAGCAGGAAAATTTTACGGTGAAGGTAACTGATCACCTTTTCGTCATGGGTAGCGAAGATAAAAGTGGTCTTTAATTCGCGGTTGAGCGTTTCCATGGTTTGCAGGATATGATGCGAATTACTGGCATCGAGGTTGGCCGTTGGCTCATCGGCCAGTACCAGGGATGGCTTTTTCACCATAGCCCTTGCAATGGCTACCCGCTGGCATTGGCCGCCCGAGAGCTGGGGAGGTTTGGATCTGATCTTGTCGGTCAGTCCCACCCATTCCAGGGCTTCCATGGTCATCCGGTGTCTTTCGGCCGACGGCAGGTTAAGCAACAGCAACGGGAACTCCACATTTTCGTAAACAGTATGCACAGCCAGGAGATTGTAACTTTGAAAGATAAACCCAATGTTCTCCTTTCGCAGGCGTGCTGCCTGTCTGGCGTTGAGTTTTCCGATAGATCTGCCCAGTACCAGCGCTTCCCCTTCGGAGGGCACATCCAATGAACCCAGGATGTTGAGCAGGGTGGTCTTGCCGGATCCGCTCGGACCGATCAGTCCGGCAAATTCACCATTGCCGAAGTGCAGGCTGATGCCGCGCAGGGCCGTGAATTCCTCCTTTCCCATAGGGAAACGTTTGAAAAGGTTATTAGTAATGATAATGCTGTTGTTTTCCATGAACGACCGCCTTTGTTTAATGCGTGTAAACCATCATGATTTGTATGCCTTTTCCGGCAAAGTAATTATTTTCCGATGCCTGTGCAGGGATCAGGTAAGTTTCGGGATTATAATATGCCATGAGATAAAACTGAAAAGCACCGACCAGCTTTTTATAGTTGACAAAACTATAGGCATTCCGGTTTTCCCAGTCAAAGTAAACAATGGTACTGATATTGCCGGTGATGCTGAGGGGGTAGGAGAGTGTTACTCCGGTAAAAGCGAGTGAATTCTTATACCGGAATGCTTTTTCTCCTGTTGCGGCAATCAGGTTTTCGGCGATAATATTCAGGCCATTACCGATGCCAAAAGTGTAATCCATTCCCAGGGTGAGCAAATCCTGTTGTGTCAGCTCACCGAAATCGTGTAAACCGGTATGCGTGGCTTCGAACCACAGGCCGGCGCCGGCATCCCATCTGCCATCAATGCCAATGCGGTTCTCAGGCATCCTGGCGACTTGCCTGAAGCCTGCCGGGTTTTCGCGGGTGTCGGTTATCCGGTGATGGTAGCTCAGCCCGATTTCTCCTGAGAAAACAGGCAGTTGCAGCCGTCCGCCCGCTTCAGGGATTTTTGCGTTGGTTCCGGTGAACTCCCAGGTTTTGGGCTTATCCGAAGGGTAAAGCACCCAGAGCCAGATATTGGCATTGTTCAGAAAGTAGTATCTGCCCAGCAATCCCCAGACACCATCGGTTAACTGCAAGGGATCGCGGGGATCCACCTGGTCGAACCACATCAGCGGCCTAAGCATCTGCGCCGATCCGAAGTTGATTTTCTGCAAACCCAGCCGCACTTCAAACTGCCGGCCGGAGTATCGCAGCCAGGCGCGGTAAGGTTTGCCGGCTGCATTTCCTGTAAGGGAGTCAAACGGCCTGATACCTGTGTTTGCGTTCAGGTTCAGGCTAAATTCAACGTCGAATTTCCTGTTTCCGCTGCTAAGTTCATAGTTTAACTGAGGAATGTACCTTACCCCTGAATTCAGGGATAGTTTCTGATCCGGATTGAAATTGATCCATGCCGAAGCCTGCCCCCCGAAAATCAGCGAATCGCGGTGTTGGGCAGCAGCCCCCTTGAGAAGGGAAACAGTCAGTATCGTTATGAGGGCCAGCCGATGCATCTTTATTGGTTTTCAGGTGCTGAGGGATCGGGGGATATTCCGTAAGTGAATAAACGGGCCATCTCCATTATTACCCCTGCAGGACCTCCGCAGAGGCTGGTAAGGTAGGGATCGTTGAAAAGGTCCGTTACCTTTTGAGAAATATACAGTAACAATTCAGGCTTCATGTCTTTCCGGAATACCCCCTGCAACTGCGCCTGCCTGTAAACATCCAGAATGGTTCCCCACGATGTTGCAGTCTTTTGTTCAATATGCGCTTTAAGCCCGCTTCCGTTGTCCGAATAAAAATCATTGATAAAATCACTGCTGATATTGTTTACAGATGCTGATTTCATCAGCAGTATGTGCTTCATTTTTTCAGGGACAGTTAAATCGGATTGCATGATCTGCCTGAACTGCTCTATGGCCTTTTCCACTTCATTGTCAAAAATTGTCTTCGCCAGGGCTGCTTTATCTTTAAAATAGCGGTAAAAAGTCATTTTACTGACACCAGCCGCTCTGCAGATTTCATCAACCGTGACTTTCCGGAAGCCATACTTCCAGAAAAACTCGCGCCCCGCTTCCAGTATGGCAACCTCTTTTTTACTTTCAGGCTTTACGACAATCATAATAATGTTACTAAAACAGTACAAAAATACAATTGTAGTATAGTTTTGTCAAGTTTTTCCGCAAATATTTTTTGCGGAAATTCGACTAAAATTGTAATATATTGTTATTCAATATACTATATGGAAAAACTTGTCAATCGTAAGATTTGAATGGGAAAAGAAGTAAAGAGTTGCCTGTGCATGACCAATGGGACACCTCCTGCGGACGACATAGTCGCAGGCAGATTGAAGGGCCACTTCAGGATTCTTTCCTGCTTTCAGGAAGCGGCTTCGGTTCTTTCTTTAAACCTTATAAAGGACAACCGGAAAAGATGGTCCCGGAAAGGATGAAAATGCTGCAAAGCAATGCGGGCGTTTCAAAGGTAGTCTGTTAATTCAATGAAGAACTCCTGGCAAAGATTCAGAGTTGTTCAAAAAAGTCATTTCCTTTATCGTCGACAATAATGAAGGCCGGGAAGTTTTCAACTTTGATTTTCCTGACAGCCTCCATCCCCAATTCTTCAAAATCAATGACTTCAACGGACTTAATGTTGGATTTGGCCAGGATGGCGGCAGGACCTCCGATGGAACCGAGGTAGAATCCGCCGTTTTGTTTGCAGGCTTCGGTTACGGTTTTGCTGCGGTTTCCCTTGGCAAGCATAATCAGGGAGCCGCCCATTTTCTGGAATTGATCCACGTAAACGTCCATTCGTCCGGCCGTGGTTGGGCCGAAGCTACCCGAGGCCATTCCTTTAGGCGTTTTAGCCGGGCCTGCGTAATACACCGGGTGGTTTTTAAAGTAGCCGGGCATGGGCTTACCTTCGTCTATCATCTGTTTGATGCGGGCATGGGCAATGTCGCGGGCTACCACCAGTGTGCCGTTAAGACTCAGCCGGGTTTTTACGGGGTATTTCGACAATTCGGCCAGTACTTCCTCCATCGGCCGGTCGAGGTTGATCTCAACGGCAGGTTTCATCCCGGGGGCTGAAGCCGGGACATACTTCGCCGGATTTTTTTCCAGTTCTTCCAGAAAGATACCCTCTTCGGTGATCTTTGCCCTGATATTCCGGTCGGCACTGCAGCTGACCCCTATGCCTACGGGACAGGAAGCAGCATGCCTCGGCAAACGGATCACCCTGACATCATGTACAAAATATTTACCCCCAAACTGGGCCCCTATGCCGACTTCCTGGCAGATGCGGGTAATTTTTTCTTCCCATTCAAGGTCGCGGAATGCCTGACCACCTTCGTTTCCACTGGTGGGCAGGTGATCGTAATAACCTGCAGAGGCCTTTTTTACGGCTGTTAGCGTGGCTTCCGCCGAAGTGCCGCCGATTACCACAGCCAGGTGGTAAGGCGGGCAGGCGGAAGTGCCCAGGTCCATGATTTTCTCTTTGATAAATTTTGTCAGCGCTTCCTCGTTCAGCAGTGATTTGGTTTGCTGATACAGAAATGATTTGTTCGCGGAACCGCCGCCTTTGGTAATAAACAGAAATTCATACTTGTTGCCGGGCTCAGTGTAAAGATCAATCTGGGCGGGCAGATTGGTTCCGGTATTTTTTTCTTCGGTCATGGTAAACGGAACTACCATGGAATAGCGGAGATTGCGGTCGCGATAGGTCTCAAAAATGCCTTTTGACAGATATTCGGCATCATCCACGCCGGTATAAACATTTTCGCCCTTTTTACCGATTACAATTGCTGTGCCGGTATCCTGGCAGGTGGGCAGCTCTCCTTCGGCCGATATCACCTGGTTCATCAGCATGGTGTGGGCAACAAAGCGGTCATTGTCGGTAGCTTCGGGATCGGCAAGGATATCGGCAAGTTTCTGCAAATGTCCGGGTCTGAGAAAAAAAGATACATCCGAAACGGCTTCACGGGCCAGCAGGGACAGTCCTTCGGGCGCGACTTTCAGGATTTTCCGCCCGTCGGTCTCAACGGTTGAAACGTACTCAGTGGTCAGCAATCTGTAAGGTGTAAGATCCTTCGTTACCGGGAATGGTTTCTGGTATCTGAAATCAGCCATAATGGTATTGTTTTAATATGTAATTGAAAATCAGTTAAAATCCGGAATGAGTTCCGCAACTCATTGCCATGATAAAGATAAGAATAATCAAAGTAGTGTATGCTGCTTTTTATTTCAGGCGAAACAACTTGCGCCTGCATTTGCATGACATATTTCTTAAATAACTATATATCAACAAAATATTGGCCATTTCTAAAAAACTTTCCGGCAGTATTTTTTATTCCATAACCCGGAAAAAAGTTTTATTTATACCGGTATAATGCAATGACCTGACTAACCCTTGCAATCAGGGAATTAGATAATACAAAGTGAATTATAATTCCAGTAACATGATGATAACAAGTATTTATCAGATTAAAAAAGTATTTATTCACATATTCTCATGCCTATAAGTTTGTTGAACTTTTTTCAGAGCATTCTGTGAATGTTTACTCATCCGGATGATCAAAAGGTGTTTTTGTTTGTTAATTTTGTATTATAAAAAACGGAGGATACATGAAAAAATATGCACTTTCTCTTCTTTTCTTAATAGCTGCGGGCGTTGCGTTTGCCCAGCAGGTACGCTATTACAATTTCGAAAATACGCTGAACGAGGTTAACGGGCTGAGTCCTGCACTTACGATTCTGGGGGAGCAGGGCAGTTTTGTACTTGATACGCTGAACGAGGTTAACCAGAACACAAAAACCGTTTACCGTTTTACCAAAAACAGCGGTTTACAATTTAACAATACTGCTGCCGGTAATTTTCTGGGTGACAATTATACCATTGAAATATACTTTGTTTTTGATGAATTGAGCAGCTGGAAACGGGTGGTTGACTGGAAAAACAGGAAAACGGACTGGGGGGCTTACGTTTATTACGGAGAACTGAATTTCTACAATATTCTTTACAGTGAAGAAGCGCCCGTTATAGCAGGTGAATACACTTATTATGTAATAACCCGCACTGCTGCAACTGGTCAGGTGCTGATTTATACCGACGCCGATGTAAAAATTGATTTTATTGATAATGGCGGACATGCTTTAATTGACGGGGACGGGGTTCTTAACTTCTTCCACGATGATCTTATCGTGCCCAACGAAGCCTCAGCCGGTGCGGTAGCCATGATAAAACTGTATGATTATCCTTTAACTGACACCGAGATATCCCGGAACTGGGAAAGCCTCGGAAGTCAGGTATTTGGAATCAACCGGCCGGTTGAGCGGGTGACTGCCCCGGTTTATCCGAATCCGGCACTGAATGCCTTCACCGCAGATTTATCCCGTTTCAGGCAGGAAAAGCCTGTAGCGTTAAGCTTATTTAATCAGGAGGGGAGATTGGTATACACGACGACCTCTGCGGCAGGTGCAGGCAGGGTTGAAATAGGTACAGGAATCCTGTCTCCGGGTCTTTACCTTTTAAAGGCTACTCAGGATAATCTGGAGGCTGTCAGCCGGGTTATTGTCCGGTAGTCTTTCCTGTCTGTATAGGGAATCAGATGGTTTCTCCGGAAGTTTTTTTACTCCGGGATTGAAATCTGAATTTTTATTCTTCCGGTCCGGGCCAGTTGATCAGGCTTTGCAAAAGGCTGAAAAGGTCCTTGCCGTGAAATGGTTTGGCGATATAGTCATCACAGCCGGCCTCCAGGCATTTCTCACGGTCTTGCACACTTCCGTAAGCTGTTACCGCGACTATCTTTATACCGGGTTTGTACATCCGGATCTGCCTCACCGCTTCAGTTCCGTCCATGCCGGGCATTTTTATATCCATCAGGATTATATCAATCTTGCTTTCGCCTTTTACCAGCGCGATGGCTTCGGGCCCGCCTGATGCCGTAAATATACGGCAGTCATGCTTACTGAGCAGTTTCTTGATAAAGAGCCTGTTGATGGCTTCGTCTTCAACGATCAGGATAGCCGGCCTGTAGCCGCTGATACTGACAGTCTCCGGTTTGGCGGATTCATTCTGGGTTTCTTTGCCGGGAATTCTTACCGGAAAGGTCAGGTTTATAGAAGTGCCTGTTCCCTTCACAGAGGATACTTTGATTTCACCTCCAAGCAATACAGTTGAACCCTGAACAATTGAAAGACCCAGCCCTGTGCTGTTTTTTATCCTTGTTGAATACACATTTTCCTGCATAAAAGGTTCAAATATCAGTGGAAGGTATTCTTCGGATATGCCGATTCCTGTGTCAGTTACTTCGATATTAATTGCATTTTCCGTGATTGTGTATTTTATTTTTACTTCACCTTTTTCAGTGAATTTTACGGCATTATCCGTTATTTCTTCCAGTATTCTTTTGAGAATTACTTTATCGGTAATTACCAGCGAGGCATTCTCACTGCCGTTCATTACAAGGTTTAATTCAATTCCTTTATGCTGGGCAACAGGTTTAAAATGGTGGTACACTTCCTTTAGCAGGTCTGTAAACCGGAAAACGCCCTCATTCTTAACCATATTTCCTGACATCAGCAGTGAAATCTCCATGATGTTATCAATGGTTTTGGTCAGCCTGGTGACACTCTTGTCCAGGAAACTTATAAATTCCTGGTTTTCTTTTTCGGTGTATTCCCCTGACCCGATCAGTTGTGCAAATCCGAATATCCCGTTCAGAGGGGTGCGAATCTCGTGAGAGATATTTTTCATGAAGGTGGTTTTAAGCCGGTTGCTGGCTTCCGCTTTTTCTTTGGCCCTGATCAGTTCATGCTGTATTTCTATCAATTCGGTAATGTCCGTAATGGTGCCGATAAAACCTTTCACCTGTCCGTCAACCACCTCGGGGACTGCCTGGCCCTGTACCCAGATTATGCTGCCGTTGGGCCTGACAAAACGGTATTCCGAAATCACGGGAATCTTTTGTTTTACAGCTTTTTTCCATTCACACATCCGCTCATTTCTGTCATCAGGATGTATTGCGGCAAGGTATTTATCCTGCAGGGCTTCATCGAACGAAAGGCCTGAAAGGGCAGACCACTTTGGATTGACAAAGGTAGTTTTACCTTCGGCATCGGTTCTGAATATTCCGACAGGTGCCATTCGTGTAAGGGCTTCAAACAAGCGGCGGCTTTCGCTCAGCGCTTCTTCGGTTTTTTTTCGTTTGGTGATATCCGAAAAAGTAGCTACCATTTTTCCGGGGGCGGTTTGAAAGGCCTTCACTTCAAATGCTCCGGAAATCTTATTATCGGTATAATCAAGCTGCTCGGCAATCCATGCCCTGTTGTTGATAGCGGCATTCTTGTAAAACTCGGCTATATCCGTGCCTTTCAGATTGGGAAAGGCTTTCCCGATTTCCATTCCGATGTACCGGGAGTTGTCGAGCCCGAGAATCCGGTCAGCGGCGGGATTGGCTCCCGTAAAGATCAGCCGGCCGTCACCGTCCAGTTCGTAAAAATGCATGCCAATGGGTGCATTTTCAATCATTTGCCGGTACAGGTTTTCACTTCGTTGAAGTGCCTCCACTGCTTCAAGCCGATTTGAAACGTTTTGACCACTTGTTCTGATACCAATGAGATTACCATTATTATCCAGGATCTGCGTCCAGGAAATTGAAAGCCAAAAGCATGACCCGTCTTTTCTCCTGCATCTGATTACACTCTCTTTGCCGGTCTTTTCCCTGAGACCATCCTCTAGAATTCTCCTTGCATTTTCACGGTCTTGTTCTGCGATCAGCACTTCAATCACATCAGGCATTGCAATAATCTCTTCCGGAGTATAACCGGTAAACCGCTCTGCTGCGGGATTGGTCCATATAATCCTTCCTTTCTCATTGAAAAGTGATTCCCAGTTGGCAGTGTAATTGGCAATATTCCTGAATTTCTGCTCACTCTCCCTGAGTGCCAGTTCGGCCATTTTACGTTCAGTGATGTCATTGGAGACCGATAATATGCCCCGTTCTCCGCCGGGAAGCCGGACAAGTGACTCTGTGAGCAACGAATAATAGTAGGAGCCGTCTTTGCGCCTGCTGGTCACTTCGTGCTCAAGTACCTGGCCATTCAGGATCTTTTTTATATTGTGATTTACCATGCCGGCGCTTTGAGGAAGTGCAAGCACGCTTACATGCCTGCCAATCAGCTCATCTCTTGTATAGTTGGTTGATCTGCAGGAAGACTGATTGACATCGATGATAATCCCATCTTCATTCAGTAACAGAATCCCGGAAGGGGATGTTTCGAAAAGAGTCTGGTATAAGTCCCGGAGTGCTGTTTTATCTCTTTTGTTAAAGGTTTGCAACGATTCCGGTTTTGCCGGTTGCGCCAACTCTATGGCTGTCCAGATCCATCCATTCGCTGTTTGATGATCAGCAAATCCGGATATCGAAATATTGAACCATCCGTTTAATTGCTCGCTCCAGATTTCTTTGAAATCATATTTTCGTTTCGCGGCATTTCCGGTACGTGGAATTTTGGCTTTCCAGAAAACAGATTTGCCTGTAAGATGTAATAATTCCGATCCGGCCCTTTTACAGAGGGCTGAATTCGCATGGACGATTTTCTTCTTACCGTCTGTGATACACACATATACATCCATCGCATCAAAAATCCCGTAAGGTCCTGATGCTGATTTTATGTTTTCCTGTGTTTTCATGAATTCCCGCCTTTCATGTTTTCTTTTAACCGCCGGGGAGTGTAAAGTAAAAACAGCTTCCTTTCCCTACAGTACTTTTTACATTGATTTTGCCCCCGTTTTTTTCTATAAACTCTTTGCAAAGCAGCAGACCCAGGCCGGTACTTGGTTCACCGGAAGTGCCGGGCCGGTTGTGTTTACCGGAAATATTGAAAATTGTTCCGATCATGGTTTCCGGGATGCCAATACCGGAATCATTTATTTTTATTTCGATATTTCCGTTAAGCGTTTCTCCGGCCGAAATCGTTACACTGCCCCCTTTTGCCGTGAACTTTACAGCATTGGAAAAAAGGTTTCTGAAAATGGTATCAAGCATTGGCTTGTCCGCCATTACTGTAATTTCTTCGGGTATATCCAGCGTTACCCTGATCTTTTTGCTTGTGGCGGCTTCCCGCAACGTTTCAGTACTTTGACGGGCGACAGACCGGAGGTTGATTTTTTGCGGGCTGAAGGGTTTCATATTTCTCTGAACCATTGACCATTCCAGAAGATTCTCCAGCAGATTGTAAAGGTTGGAAGCCGATTTTTTTAATTCGTTGGCTATAAAGCGGACTTCCTCCCTTGGCATGGAATCTATCTCTTCGGCCATCAGTTCGGTTAAACCAAGAAAAGAAGTGAACGGACTTCTCAGGTCATGGGCGATAATGGAGAAAAACTTGTCTTTTTCCAGATTGATTTTTCTGAGGGCCTCGTTTTGTCTGTTGATTTCTTCTTCCGCCCGCTTACGTTCTGTAATATCATGATAAATCGACTGATAAGTGCCATCGGGCAGAATGTGTGTATGCATTTCAACCTGCAACAGCCGGTTATCCGCGGTAATAATAGTTCTTTCGCTGGTTACTGTCTTACCCTGCTTCAACAGGTCAAACCTGAAAGGAAAAGCCTTCAGGCTTTCTTCTGTAAAAATACTTTCGCTGATGTGCTTCCCGATCAGAAATTCGGGTGCAAAGCCGGTCATCTCAGCAAATGTTGAATTCACTTGTATGATGACTCCCTCCTGCGATCCGATCAATATTCCGCCGGCCGAAGAGTTGAAAAGTTCTTTGTAACGTTCTTCACTTTTTCGCAAGGCGACTTCAATGGCCTTGATATGGGTTATATCCCGCAAATGCTCAATCACCAACCTGATCTCTCCTTTATTATCAAGGATTGGATATGACCGGATGTCGAGCCAGAGTTGCTTTTCAGGGAAGTAGCGCTCTATATGTGCAGGTTTCTTTGTTCTGTAGCTGATAGAAGTGGCGCAAAGTTCACATTCCTGGTCCCTGTCAATCAGGTGAAAACATTTTTTCCCCCTGATCTGTTCCGGGGAAGTATTCAGAAACTCATACCCTGCTTTGTTATACCTGATAATCTGATGCTTATTGTCCTGTATCCCGATAACATCCGGAATACTGTTGATCAGGTTTTCAAGGAATTCGGAGCTTTCCCTGTTTTCTTTCAAAGCCGTTTCCAGGTCACTGATCAGATTTTTCTGATGGGTGACATCCCGTGCATTGATTACCGCTTTATTGATGATGCCTGACGCATCGGCTACCGGATGAACAGCATATTCAAACCAACTGTCATGAAAAAATGATTCTGACCTCAGGGCTTTCCCTTTTTCAAAAACGACTTTTAGCAATTGCTCCCGGTTGGGTTTATATGAGGAAGGAAAAAAATCAAAAAGGTTCTTCCCTCTGATTGATTCGGTCGAAAATCCGAAAAATTTTGCATTCGCTTCATTGCTGTCGATTATAGTTCCGTCTTTGTTAATAAGTAACAGACCGTCGGTTATTGAGTCCATGATCGCCCGCTGGTTCAGATTGCTTTCAATCAATGCCTCTCCGGTAAGTCTATTACCTGTAACATCACGTACTATGGCCAGGACTTCATCAGGTCCGTTGAGTACAAGCCGGGCTTCATAGGAACATAGGCCTTTTAGAGGGATAGGTAGCTGATATTCAAAATATTGCATTTCGCCTGTATCCAGGGTAAGTTTAATTTTAGCGTCAATCAAGTCTGCAAAGTCGGGGGGGGTAATCTCCCTGTTGTTTTTTCCGATGATGGAATCTGCCTGGTGAAAAAGATCGCTGCTTGCTGCTTTATAATCCAGGTAAACACCTTCACGGTTAATCCTGAAGATCAGGTCGGGAATGGCTTCTGTAAGGGCCTGAATTTTTATTTCGCTCAGGCGTAGCAGGTTTTCAGCCTTCTTGCGTTGGTTCTGTTCTTTCTTATAATCATTTTCTAAGACTCCCATGTCAGGATTCAGCATCTTTTTGCTACTGTTCTTATCCCCGGTAATTTCCCTTTCTGAATTCATAGCTTTTCAATATTTAGATGCTCACCGGATCCATGGATATGCCTGAAGTACACTGTATATTATTTTTACGGTAAATAGTCCCCTTAAGTCAGATTCAACGGTAAGGTTACATTCCGCAATAATTTCGGTACTGAATTGGTTAATCAGTCTTTCCCGTAAAAAGTAACCATCCGGTTGATTCTGTTTATGCCATTTTCTGCTAATATAGTCAATTATTGAATTTCTGACAAGCGTTGCTGAAATTTCTTACGACAGATGTAAAATTATTTCTCTATAAATCGGATCTTATTAAATTCCAAAAGTGAATTATAATTTTCTTTCATCCTGCATACATTTGATATCCAGCCATTTCATATTTATTTACATCTCTGTGGATAAGTTATTCATTTACTGAGAAGTCACGCTATGCTCCTATTTTATACTTTTGCAGCTTCTTTTTAATAGCTTTTGACATGTCTGAGTTCTTATTGAACACGTTTTCAAAGATTTATCACCCCAAACTGTTTACTACTTTAAAGGAATACAATTTCAAAACCTTTACTTCCGATCTTATTGCAGGAATTATTGTCGGAGTGGTTGCGCTTCCCCTTGCAATTGCATTTGGTATCGCTTCCGGGGTTTCTCCGGAGCGGGGCCTGATTACCGCTGTAATTGCCGGTTTTTTGATTTCTGCACTGGGCGGTAGCAGGGTACAGATCGGCGGGCCTACGGGCGCGTTTATAGTAATTGTTTATGGAATTGTCGAAAAATTTGGCGTTGAGGGGCTGATCATTGCAACCATTCTTGCCGGTTTTATGCTGATTGGGATGGGCTTGCTCCAATTGGGAACCATTATCAAGTTTATGCCATATCCGATTGTGGTGGGATTTACTTCGGGCATTGCGCTGGTCATTTTTTCTTCGCAGGTAAAGGATTTTTTCGGACTCGGGGTAGCCCAGGCAGTGCCGGCGGATTTTATAGATAAGTGGAAGTATTATTTTATCCATTTTGACGCGATCAACCTTTATGCATTTGGAATCGGCCTGTTTACCGTTCTGATTTCAGTTCTGTGGCCCAAAATCAATAGAAAAGTTCCGGGGACCCTGATTGCACTGCTGGTCACTACTGCGGCTGTCAGCATTTTTCAATTGCCTGTAGAAACGATCGGAAGCCGTTTTGGTGAGATCAAAGCTACAATTCCCCGGCCCTTTATCCCTGCGATCAGCTGGGAAACATTCAGGTTATTGCTGGCTCCTGCTTTTACCATTGCCATGCTTGGGGCGATCGAATCGTTGCTTTCGGCCATGGTGGCCGACGGCGCAACCGGAAGCAAACACCGTTCCAATACGGAACTCATCGGGCAGGGGATTGCCAATATCGTTACGCCTGTGTTTGGCGGAATACCGGCAACCGGTGCCATTGCACGTACCATGACCAATATCAGGAATGGAGGAAAGACGCCGGTTGCCGGTATTATACATGCAGTGGTACTTTTGCTGATCCTGTTGTTTTTCGGTAAATGGGCCCGCTTGATTCCGATGAGCTGCCTCGCCGGAATCCTGGTAATTGTTGCTTACAATATGAGTGAATGGCGTTCGTTCAAAGGCCTGTTTCGTAATTCGAAGAGCGAGGTAGCCGTGCTGCTGATCACCTTCCTGCTCACCGTGATTATTGATCTTACCATTGCCATTCAGTTCGGACTGCTTTTAGCCGTGCTTCTTTTCCTCAAGCGTGTTATTGATACATCAGGAGTGGAGGTGCTTAATATGGCGGTAGATGATGACAGGGCCGAAGAGCCGGAAACGGCGCCCAAGCTGACTATCCCTGATAAAGTGGAAGTTTTTGAGGTGAACGGGCCCTTCTTTTTCGGGATTGCCAATAAGTTTGATGAAGCGGAAAAACAAGTAACTGCCAAGCCATTGATCAGGATAATCAGGTTATACCGGGTGCCGTTTATAGATGCAACGGGGGTGAGTAACCTTAAAAATTTTATCAGAAGGACCCAGGCAACCGGGATTTCCGTGGTGATATCCGGGCCGGTTAAGTCGGTTTCTGATATGCTTGAAAAGAACAATGTGTTTGAAATAGTTGGCAGGGATAATGTATGTGCCGACATTAACCTGGCTCTTGAAAGGGCCGGGAAATTGCTGGAAGAGGTGCCTTTATCCAGATTGCATCAGGAGCATAAAAGCTGAGCAGCCTGAAATAACAGCGGCAGCATTTTTTCGAATGCTGCCGCTCTTTTCTTTTTTACCGGTGAGATTATTTCAGCCCACGCTTTTTCAGCAGAGGTTCCTGCGATGGATCCTGTCCCCTGAATTTTCTGTACTGCTCCATGCCTTCATCATTTCCGTTTTCGGCCAGGCAGTGCTTCCTGAATGCAGCTGCCAGTTCCTTGTTAAAGATGTCGCCCGATTGCCTGAAATAATCAAACGCGTCGGAATCAAGTACTGCGGCCCACAGGTAAACATAATATCCTGCAGCATAACCGCCATCAAAAATATGTGAGAAATAAGTGGTACGGTAACGCGGGAGAATTTCCGGAATGAGACCGATCCGGTCCATGGCCTCTTTTTCAAAAGCATTGATATCATCAATGATAGCAGGAGTTCCGAGCTTGTGATAGTCAAGGTCCAGGATAGAAGCGGCAATGTATTCAACAGTGGTAAATCCCTGGTTGAAATGACTGGAATTGGTAAGCTTTTCTATCAGGTTATCCGGAATAATTTCACCGGTTTCGTAATGCCGGGCATACATGCGGAGTACCTCGGGTTCACCTGCCCAGTTTTCCATGATCTGTGAAGGCAGTTCAACAAAGTCCCTGGCAACATTCCCTGCTGTCCGGGTGTACCTGCCTTCCGTAAACAGCCCGTGCAACGCATGTCCGAATTCATGAAACAGGGTGGTGGTTTCGTCCCAACTCAGAAGGGCCGGTACATTTCCGGAAGGCGGCGTAAAATTGCATACAATGGAAACGATGGGATCAACCTTTTTGCCGTTTTCCCATCCTGCCGACTGAAATCCGGTACACCAGGCGCCCCCGCTTTTTTCGGCACGGGGGAAGTAGTCGAGATAGAGAATTCCAAGATGGGAACCATCAGCCTCCTTAACTTCAAAAGTCTCAACATCTTTCTGATAAACAGGCAGATTCGTAAGTTTGGTAAATGTGATGCCATACAGCTTATTGGCAACCTCAAACATCCCGTCCCTCACGTTTTCAAGCTTCAGGTAAGGTTTGATCTGTGTTTCATCCAGATCATATTTTTGTTTGCGGAGTTTTTCAGCATAATACCACCAGTCCCACGATTCAAGTTTAAAACTGTTGCCTTCCGCAGCGGCGATTTTCTGCATTTCAGCAAGATCTGATTTTGCTACCGGTAAAGCTGACCGAAAAAGATCACTCAGAAATTTGTCCACATTGCCTGTGGTTTTAGCCATATTTTCATCAATAACATAGGCGGCGAAATTGTCGAACCCGAGCAGCCTGGCTTTTTCGGCCCTCAGTCTCACAATATCCTTTACAATCTGTTTGTTGTCGCTGGCATTGTCGTTGTTGCCCCGCATAAAATATCCCCGGTAGAGCTTTTCCCTGAGGCTGCGGTTATCGGCATACTGCAAAAAAGGAATCAGGCTGGGTTTGGCCAGCGTGAAAACCCATTTTCCTTCGTCTCCGGTGCTTTTGGCAGCTTCAGCAGCGGCAGCAATTACCCCTTCGGGTAATCCGGCCAGGTCCTCCTGCTTTTCAATGACCAGTTTAAAGTTTTTATTGATTTCGGCCAGCTGGTTTTCACCGAACCTGACCTGAAGCATTGCCAGCTCTTCATTGATTTTCCTTAGTGTTTTCTGCTGACCGGCAGGGAGATTCGCCCCCTGACGTTCAAAATCACGGTAATATTTCTCAACAACCCTGATCTGTTGATCATCGAGCCCTGATTCATGCCTTTTTTCATATACTTTCCTGATCCGGCTGAAAAGTTCCGGGTTCATCGAGATATCATCCTGATGTTTCGACATCAGCGGTGAAATCTTACGGGCAATCTCCTGCATCTGATCATTGGTGTGGGCGCCGCTAAGATTGTAGAAGACGTAACTGACCCTGGTGAGTAGCTTCCCTGATTTATCATAGGCAAGGATGGTGTTTTCAAAATCAGGCTCATCAAGGTTTCCTGTAATGGCTGTAATTTCTTCAGCCTGTTGCCTGATACCTTCAATGAAAGCAGGCAGGTAATGCGATGTGTCAATTTTGTCGAACGGAGGTACCTGGAACGGTGTGGTGTATTCCGAAAAGAATGGATTCTCCGGTTCTGTGGCTGTTTGCTTTTGCTGACATCCGGTAATGGAGAGGATGGCCATAGTGAGTAGTGGAAGCAGGTAGTTTTTCATGAAAGATTTAGTTTAATGGGAAAAGTTTAATTGAAAACGGTGCAAATGTATTGGGTATATTTTTAATTACAAGAGGGCGGCTTAATTTAATTCTGACCTGAAACGGTCTGCTTATCATGCTGAAGCACAGGAACTGCCACTACCGGGCCGGAGTTTTGGGTATAAAGACACCTCTGGCGGTATTTCCGATGATATTGGTGAATGCCGCATCAAATGCGCCGCCTATCAGGCCTCCGGCCAGTGGAACCGCTTTCCCGAGATTGATGATCCCTTTTCCGCCGCTTTTTGAGAGCAGGGCGATCCCGACTTTTTGATTAATGGCCTGGATGGCGCTCCCGGAAATACGGCTGATCAACAGGGATGTTAAATTCTTTCCCAGTAAAATGCCGGTTTCCTGCAGGATATCTTTTGCTGCGTTACCGGCGAGGCAGAGGTAAACCAGTGTTTTCACCCGGTCGTCGCGCAGGTCGTACCCGCCCATATAAGCGATGGCGGCCACCATCCTTATCTGAATGTATAAGACGCTTGCCAGATTTGCAGGGATAGCGGCCGGCAGGGTGATAATTCCTCCCAGTCCTGTGAGAAATCCGCTTGAGCCGGCTTTTATATTCTGCATGCGGATTAACGTGTTGACCTGCTTTCGCAATGTGCCTTCCTGCCGCAGGTATGATTCTCCCAGCCCTGATGCGGTGTCAGTGCCCGGAAGCCCTGTCAATGCCTTTTCATATAGCATATCAAGAAGCTGAAGTAATGATTTCCGGTTCGTTATTTTCAGCATATTCTGTTTTGGCAGGATTCAACCGTGGGTCAGTGATAGCATGGCCCGAAAAGGATCAGTTAAATGGCGGGCTGATACTTATATTTTGCCGGCCGTGATTTTTTGGTTCACTACCTTCAATGTGAGCAGAAGGAAAAAGGTCCCGATGATAAAGAACGAAGCAATGGCCAGCACGGAATACCTCATACTCCCTGTAATCGCCTCTATGATGCCAAAACTGAACGTGCCGGCAACGGTAGCCAGTTTTTCCATTACGTCATAAAAGCTGAAATAACTGGTGTGATCCGTGGTTTCTTCAGGCAGCATCTTACTGTAGGTCGATCTGGCCAGAGCCTGCGACCCGCCCATCACAATACCGATAAAAAACGCAGCAATCATAAACTGCACGGAATTGCTGATGTAATAGGCGCCCACGCAGATTAAAATCCAGGCAAATACAGAGATCAGCAGCGCCTGCAGATTGCCGAAACGGGCAGAAAGCCGGGAGAACATCCAGGCGCCGCCCATGCCCACCAGTTGAATGATGAGTATGGTCGGAATCAGCACATCCTCTTTCAGCCCGATTTCCTTTTCACCGTAAGTTGCAGCCATAAACATGACGGTAAGCAGTCCCATCATCACAAAAAAGAAGCCGATCAGGTAAAAACTGAGCTTTCTGGAACTTCTGACTTTTTGAAAGACTTTGTCAAGCTCTTTGTATCCCTCCAGAAAGATATTGGTCTCCTTCTCCTTTCTTCTTTTTCTGAAAGTATACCTTGGCAGGCGCCGGAAAGTGATCTGTGAAAAACCGATCCACCAGAGAAAGACAGTCAGGAAAGAGATGCGGGCCGGCAGAAAGGGGTCGCTGATGCCAAACCATCCCGGTTTCATAATCATCAGCAGGTTAAAAAGCAGCAGAACCACTCCTCCGAGGTAGCCGAGCGAATAGCCGCGGGCACTCACCCTGTCCTGATCAGCCGTTTCGCAGATTACCGGAAGGAAAGAGTTGTAAAACACAATGCTGCCGCCGTAGCCCACGGTTCCTAAAGTAAAGGCGATAATTCCGAGTTCAACGTTTGAGCTGTTAAAGAAAAACAGCGCTCCGCATGATATGGCTCCCAGCCAGGTAAAAAACTGCATGAAAGATTTGCGTCTCCCGGTATAGTCGGCCAGCGAAGACAACATCGGTGAAAAAAAGGCAACTATCAGGTAGGCGGCAGCAATTGACCATGAGTAAAGTACGGTGTTGATAACTTCCAGCCCGAAAAAACTGACCGTAAAATCCTCCGGGCCACTGCGGGTAACCTGATTGTAATAGATGGGAAAAATTGTCGAGGCTATGGTCAACTGGTAAACCGAGTTTGCCCAGTCGTACATCACCCACCCATGGATTACCTTTTTATCTCCCTTACGGATCGCTGAGTTTCTGATTGCTTTTTTCAACCGCAGTTTTTTTTGAAAACATGCTAAGGTATGGAAATTGTTTTGCCCGGTATGCAGGGGGCCGGTCAATTTTTATGAGAATCTTACGTATTTCTGATTACTTTTTGACCTACCGTCCATAAATAGTTTTACAACGGAGTGTGGCAACTTGTCCTGAATCAGTAATTTTGCAGCACTCTATTAAAACGTGTGACACTAAATAATCTCTTTTACTATGACCATTGCCTGGTTTATCTCGCTTTTATTGATTTATCTGATCCTTTCTTTATTGATATCTGCACTGGCAGTCCGTAAAAAGATAGGGCGGCTGAAAGTTTTTTTATTCAGCATGTTGCTGACACCGCTTGCCGGCCTTCTGGTGTACAAACTTTCAGCACCGGCGCACGTGTTGAACATTCAGCGTTATCGCTGTGTAAGATGTGGTGTTGATTTTACCGAGCCAATAGGGGATTGCCCTTATTGTAAAAAAGAGGGCCGGCACACCAGCCTCCATGCCATTCAGATTGTTTGTGTCTGATAATCCAGTTAGCCTTTATCTGATTTATTGATTTTGCTGCTGATGACAACGGCTGCTAGTTTTTTTTCTGCCCCGTTGATTTATTGTTTTTCATTCCCTATCTTCGGCCATTCTTTAAACCGAAGCCGATGAAAAAGATAATTTTATTGCTGAAGGTTGCAGCTGCCGCAGCCTGCTGCTTTCTTGTGTTTTCTCCTGTTCAGGTTATGGCGCAAGCCGACACTGTTAATCTGACGGTGGCAGAGCAGTCGAAAAAGGGGCTTAACCTTGGAGCCTTGCCTGCCGTAGCCTTCGATTCTGACATTGGATTTCAGTACGGACTGCTGGCCAACCTGTTCCAGTATGGCGATGGTACAGTATATCCGGATTACCGCTGGTCGCTGTATGCGGAATGGTCGCGTACGACCAAGGGAAGCGGCATCAATCAGGTTTTCTTTGATTCAAAGTACCTTTTGCCACACCATATCAGGGTTACGGCTGATTTCAGTTTTCTTACGGAGCAGGCCCTGGACTTCTACGGGTTCAACGGATATGAATCCATTTACAATCCTTCATTTACTGATGAAGAAGATCCCGCATACATCACCCGTGTTTTTTACCGGCACGAAAGAAAACTGGCAAGGATAACCCTTGATTTTCAGCAGAAAATCGGCGACCTGCCCCTGAGATGGGCCGCAGGTTACGGATTTTTCAATTCCAGGATTGGCTCCGTGGATATTGAAAAACTCAATAAGGGGCGCGATGAAGAGGATTTGCTGCCGGAGGAGGAAGGGCTTTATGACAAATATGTAAAATGGGGTTTGATCCCCGCCGAAGAGGCTGACGGAGGAACACATAATTTCCTGAAGGCCGGCCTTGTTTACGATACCCGCGACAATGAACCCAATCCCAACCGGGGAATCTGGTCGGAAATGGTAATTATGACGGCCCCGCGTTTTTTGGGAAACAGCGAAACGGCATATACGAAACTGGCCCTTACACACCGTCAGTACCTGACGTTGAAAAAGAACACCCTTACTTTCGCTTACCGGCTGGGATGGCAGGGAACCATCGACGGGAAGGCCCCGTTTTATATGCAGCCTTACATGATCAATACCTATACTAAGTCTACGAAAAACGACGGTCTTGGCGGAGCCCGCTCACTCAGAGGCATCCTTCGCAACAGGGTAGTCGGCGATGCATTTACCTATGGCAATTTTGAATTGCGCTATAAATTCCTGAAATTCCATAAATGGAAACAGAATTTTTACTTTTCACTGAATGGCTTCAGCGATATGGGCATGATCACGAAAACCATAGATATTAATCTGGCGGGTATTCCGGAAGAAGAGAAAACAGGGCTTTTTAAATCCGAAGATCAGGGGTTACACATCTCTTATGGTGCCGGGCTGCGCATCGCTATGAATCAAAACTTCATCGTGGCGGTGGATTATGGTCTTGCCGGCGATAAAAGAGATGGCGATAAAGGAATGTATATCAACCTGGGATTTATGTTTTAGTGATCAATAAGTCCCGGACAAAAAGAACACCCGTTGGCATTGCTGCCGGCGGGTGTTCTTTTTTCACTTTTGAGGACCTGAAATTTTTCCTGAACTATCGAGCCAGGGGAAAATGATCTTCCGGCACCTGGCTAGTTTCTGATCAGTTTAACCGTTTTGTGGTATCCGTCAGCATCAATATGCAGCATATAAATGCCCCGCGGAAGTCCGGGTGCTTCAAAACGCAGACTTTCGCCCTCCTGAAGGTTGTAAAACGCTTTCTTCATGATTACCCTGCCGGTCATTTCGGCCAGCCTGATGACTGTATTGCGGCTGGTCATACCTGAAATGCCAATGTTATATGCTCCGGCGCCCGGATTCGGGTACACGCGGATTTCCGGCTCCCTGAATCCGGCCGCTGCAGCGGTATTCACCGTAACGGTCATTGTTACCGGAATGATGAGTTCGGGGTTGTCCGGGTCGTTCGAAAGTATGGTAAGAAAGCCCTGGTAAGCGCCAAGCTCCATTCCTGTTGCGTCAAAGGTCACTGAAATTTCCTGTGTTTCGCCGGGGGCAAGGCTGCCTTCGGTGATATCTGAACTCAGCCAGTTTCCGGTAGGTATGGCACGAACAAACTTTACCGAAATATTTTTTGCCTGGTGACCGCCGTCTCCGTAGCTGTCTTCAATCCAGAATTTCCATGTGCCCTGCATCTCTTCACCGGCAATCCGGATATCGGAAATTGTATAATTACCGTTCGACTGACCTGAAGCCAGCATCACCTGGGCACCTGAAGGGGATTCAGCCCAGAACGAACCTTCTGAAGGGTAGTTGTCGGTTGTCCAGCTATAAGATACGATCAGTTCACTGATGGATCCCGGTTCAGTCAGATTCAGCGAAGTCCATCCGTTCTCAGTCCATGTATTGTAATTGTAGGCAGTGCCGGCAGGACTGTTGGTAAGGGTACGGGTCAGGGTATCCGCGATGTCCGTTGAAGCGGAGATATAATAATTAAGGCTGATTTGTCCGGGATTGCTGAGGCTGAGGGATAGAGTTTCCGATTCGTTCTGCATGGTGGTGGCCTCCAGCGCCTGTGGTGTTGTGACGGCCTGCGCGAAGAGCTGCTCTCCGATATAGAACTCATGCGGATCCGGCCGGCCGATAAAAGGATGATTTTCACTGCGGCCGGAAGCATCTGCTGCATGAATGTAATACTGAACAGTACTGCCGTATTCCGGGGAAGGCAGGGTTGCAGTCCAGTTTTCACCCATTGTATTGGTCATTTTGATGGTATCAAAATGTGAATAAGGATTCGGATTGATTCTGTATATCAGGAGTACTGAATCAGCAATTACTTCCGCACCGCTGTATGCCGCGACATTGGCTGCAAAAGCCAGGGTGCTGCCGGTTTCAATATTGCCGAGCAGCGGGATATGCCTGATTCTGAGCATTTCAGGGTCCGCCATCTCATGGGTCCGGCAATGCAGCGCATCGGTTGATTCCCAGGGGGTGCCTGAAGGGCCCGGAATTCCAAAAATCTTATACCCCGGCATGGCCTGGCGATATACATCCAATGCCGGTTGATCATGCTGAGATCCCATTATCGGAACGAAGACCTTGTCGTTGAGGATAAATGAATTGGTATAGGGTTGGTTCTGGGGTGTATTGACCCGGTATATTTCATAAGGAACACCCCACGGAGTTGTGACAGAAGCGAAGTAAGCCACGGTTGCTTCTATTTCGTCGTATTGCGGATGGGAGGCAGGCACCGATCGTATCAGGATTTTGTTTGTAGCCAGGTATTTGCCCCAGCAATCGATATGGTCAATATAGGTATTGTTGGGATCTTCAACCACATGGTAATCATTGATGCCCAGATAAGCCTGCATCTTCTGGTCGACCTGGGCCGGCGTCAGGTCCGGATTTTCCGTATAGGCAATGGTTGTTGATGCAGCCATTCCGTAACTGTCGCTCATATAGTTACCGCCCGTTTGGACGACATTCATTCCGAACCAGGGGATACCGAGGGCCTCGGCAACCACCTTGGGAGCTTCATCGTCCCCGGGTCGTGGCCGGTTATAAGGAAAATCAACGATTCCAATCTGATTGTTGCCATAGGCAATATACCATGGACCATAATCCCGGGTCCAGTAGCTGTCGGTAGAAGCGTAAATAAAACTGCAGTTTTGCAGGTTAACCCCGGCCTGCGTATATATATTTCTGACGGTATTTTCCTGCGAAAGGTTAGTAACCAGGGTGGTAACAATGGCATCGCGGGCCATCTCCCTTATCAGTGATACCGGAATGCCGAATGGATAGCGGACAAGCACGCCTTTGGCCCGTTCAAACTCGCCGAGGCTGAAAACTGCTCCTTCGGGTGGATCTGTCTCGACAAATCCGCGGCCGATCAGGTGCCTGTTCAGCTGCTCCTCCGGCGTCATATGGTGGGTAAGCGGTTGTACCGGATATCTTTCCGGCTCCTGGGCGTTCAATTGAAGAGTCAGGGCAGTCAGTATCAGCAGTGTCAGGTTTTTGTACAGGTGTGATTTCATTCGTTAAGGTTTATATACTCGACGGGCAAAGTTAAAAAAATGTTGATCTGATTGATGTAAGGAAAACGGTTCCGCCTCCGCGGATTTCATTCTTTCTGTTAAGAGGATAACTGAAATACTGCATGAACGGTTATTAAAAAATCTGATGTTGATGAACTTCAGCGAAACACAAAGAGATTACTTTTCAGAACGGAACGGATTAAAGTCAATATAGCTCCTGATTTGTTCCGGGCGTGCACAAACGCCCCTGTTTCGATGGATTATTTCAATCTTTTCTCTAAAAGAGTGAATCGGAAAGGCGAAGATCTTTTTGACAATCATCTTTGAAATTGATTATTTTTGTTTCCGGTTAATAAGGATACATGGGATCGGATTCTGAAAAACTTACTTTGCTGGCCCTCCGCCGGGGCGATCAACAGGTCTTTGAATCTGTCTTCAGGGAGTACTATGAACCCTTGTGTATTCATGCCCGCAGATATGTAGTCGATCCGGAGGCTGCCGAAGAGGTGGTTCAGGATATGTTCTTCAAAATGTGGGACAGGCGAGATTCGCTGGTAATAAACACCTCTCTCCCGGCATACCTCTTTAAGGCAGTCAGCAACCATGCGCTAAACTATATCAAATACCAGCGGCTTGCCCGTCAGTATCAGGATTATGTGGGTTTTACCACAGGCGGCGATCTGGCTGCTTCAGGGCATGATGCGCTGGTACATGACGACCTGGAGCGCAGGTTCAGGTCACTTGTTATAGCCATGCCGGAGCGTCGCCGGATGATCTTTGAAATGAGCAGGTTTGAAGGCTTGAAATACAACGAAATTGCCCAAAAACTCAACATCAGTATCAAAACTGTGGAAGTTCAGATGTCGAAAGCCCTCGAGTTTATGCGTAATAAACTGAGCGATTACCTGCCCTCCTGGTGGTGGGTCCTGCTCTTTATAAATTTGTTTTAAGAAATTGTTAAAATTTATTTTCACACCCAGTAGGGGTAAAAACGTTTTCGATTGTCTTATTGCTGAAGAAAGGCCAATAAAATACAATGCTCTTTAAGAATACTAAATATAAGCGTCTCATCATCAGGATGATACAGGGCGAAGCCTCCCCTGAAGAGCAACGTATTGCCGAAAAATGGATTGCCGGATCATCTGCAAACCGCAAAATTTTTGAAAATTACAAGGGCCTTCTGCTGCTGACCGGCAAAAAACAGATCAGTTACGATACCGACAAAGCCTGGGCTAAACTGCGGCAAAGAATCGCTTCAGCAGATCATTCCCCGGCGCCGGTAAATACTGCTTCAAAGCGGCGCAGACAAATTGTCAGGTATGTTTCTGTTTCAGGTATTGCGGCCATGTTGCTGCTTGCCATTGGTTTGTTTACCGTGCTCAACCAGAAACCCGAAATACTGCAATTCTCCTCAACAGAATCCGTTTCGGGGCAATTCCGGTTTCCCGACGGATCTTCCGCAGTGCTCAACGCGAATTCATCGGTAAATTATCCGGAATGGTTTGCCGGCCATACAAGGGAAATCTCTATCTTTGGAGAGGCGTTTTTTGAAATAAGCCATGATGCCGGTAAACCTTTTATCGTGCATGCTTCCGGTCTTGATATCAGGGTTGTGGGAACCTCGTTCTCCGTTGATGCAGATCCCGGGGCTGACTTTGTCAAGGTAATCGTGAATACCGGCAAAGTACTGGTGTATCCGTCAGGGGTGGATCCCGAAAAGGCAACTGCTTCCGGACGACTGCTCGAAGCCGGCGAAATGGCTACCTACAGCAGAGAATCCGGGCAGATCGTCAAAGGGGTTAATGATAACCTTAATTTCCTGAGTTGGAAAACCGGGATTCTTATCTTTAAGGAAACCAGGCTTTCAGAAGTGTTCAAAGCGCTTGAATCAAAATACAGGGTCAGCTTTATCTCAAGTAATCCTGATTTGTTAAACCAAAGATTGACAGCCCGTTTTGAAAAAGAGTCTCTTGATCAGGTATTGGAAACACTCTCGCTTATCTTTAATGCTGAATTTGAAATTCAGGAATCCAAGGTACTGGTGCGATAACCAAAGTGTTATTTTTCACCTGGTTAACGCTTACGCTCAAGGGAAACCCAACCTCCGCCCCAATCTTTTACCAGGTTTTATTTTCCTGTCCATGCTTTTAAGCATGATCCCCCTGGGGTTATCAGCCCAATTGGTAAAGCCGGATGAGCCTGTTACACTCACCGTGGTGGATGAGCCCCTTTCCGCGCTGATGGAACGCCTTACGCGCAATACAGGGATTACCTTTTCCTACAACCCCGATCAGCTCAATACTTCAAAGCCCTTTACGCTGAATATTGTCAGAAAACCGCTGCATGAAGTGCTTGACATCCTGTTTAACGGGTCGGGATTCGGATACCGCCATACCGGAAATCAGGTGGTGATTTATAACCTGAATCCAGCGGAGAAAAGTGATCCGGAAGTGAAACAGGACAGGGAGGAACCATTGCCCGTGAAGGTTGCGCCCACCATTGTAAGAGATACTGTTTACCTCACGCAAAGAGAGGTCAGAACCGATACACTGACACTCAGGGATACCCTGGTCAGGTTTGATACGGTTTTTATCCTGCGTAAGTCTCCGGATGACCGCATCGGAAAGGAGGATATATTTTCCGACCTGGAAGCGCTGTCGAAAGAACAGACCCGTGAGTTCAGGGTATATGCGGGGGTGAACCTGGCCTGGCTGGCGGGTAAGACAACCTTCTCCGGCTCGCAGGCCTATGAAGCGAAGCTGGCTGATTACCGGAAGTTCCATTCAGATAATCATTTATCCGGAAGCGCGGGGGTGGAGGTTCAGGTCAGTTATGCCAGGGTCGCCCTGGTTACCGGTGTGATGTTCACCAGTTTCGGGCAAAACCTCGATTACAGTTACCAGATCAGCTCCGGCGGGTTTTTCAGAAAGGATACCCTGGATGCTTATTATACACTGTCCGGTGCAGATACCAGCTGGTTTTATGTATTGGATTCCACCTACATCCCGCTTGACCTGCAGAAGTACGGATACACTTCCCTGATCCGGAGAAATTACGCGGAAATCCCGTTGACAATTCAGTACAATTTTCCTGTGGCCCAGATGCTGATATATCTCAGGGCTGGTCTGATTGCCGGTATAAACTCAGGGGGGGAAGGCCTGTATATTCTTACTGACCGCGAAGGAGCCGGCGATATTGCTGAACTGGATGTCAGGTCAGTGGTTTTCTCTGGCTTGATTGGCGCCGGTGTGATGCTGCCTGTGCATAAAAAGCTGATTTTCCGGTCAGGAATTCTGTATCGCAGGCAAATGCAGGGCGTTTATAAAAATTTCCCGGTCGATACCCGTTTTGGCGCCCTGGGGATTAATGCCGGACTGCTTTATAAATTCTGAATTCCTGTTTTACAGCTTTTATTTCATGAACTGCATTGATTTACAGTTTATACGGGAATTTCAGCAACGAGGAAGGTATCCCAATCAGTTTTAATCAGGAAATTATTATGTATTTTTGTTTGACAAAAATTGTTTTCCGGATCGACTGTCCCCGGGACTGACCTAATATATTGCTACTGGAATGAATTATAGGATCCGCCGGTTTTGTTTCATTTCACTCTTCATTTTCCTGGCAGGCCTGCGGCCGCTGGTTGCCCAGGAATATGTCGGCGGACTTATTTCTGAGAATACGGTTTATACCCCTGCGCTCAATCCGTATATCGTCATTGAGCCGCTGATTGTGCCCGAAGGGATAACCCTTACCATTATGCCGGGAACAGAACTTTATTTTATGATCCGGACCAGTCTGAGGATAGAGGGGGGGACATTATTGGCAGAGGGCACACCGGAAAATCAGATTCTTTTCGACGCTCACAATCCGTCGGGGGAGGCGGATAAAAAATGGGACGGCATTAATCTTTTTGTTTCGCGCACCGTTGTTGATGAAGATGGTAATTATCTCGGCGGCAATCTTATCAGGCACGCCCTGATCAGGCAAACTACCACCGCCCTGGTTTTATCTGATACCGCGCTGATCCATGCTCCGGATACACGGATTATGAACAGCGATTATGGTGTTTATCTGCAGTCAGGTGCCTCGCTGGTACTAAGGAATTCCGTGATTGATGCATGCAGCTACGGCATGTACATTAAAAATTCGGGAGATAATATCATCAGTGGTTGCCAGATTACCAACTGTGATATCGGCATATTCTTTCCTTCCAACAACATCAGCAGAAATAACCTGATAATTGACAACAACCTGAGTTTTAACAGGAATATTGCGCTGTTTATGAGCATCGGACAGGGAAATATCCAGCACAATCTGATAGCCGGGAATACCGTTGCCTTCAATAACATCGGCCTGCATATCGGAAACGGCGGGACCAATGACCCTGGTTACAATAACATCAACAACAACGTTATCAGGAACAACGACATTGGTCTTAAGCTTTCGCAGGATGCAGATACCGTAAAGGGAAACCTGATTGAGCTGAATGAAACCGGGCTGATGCTCAGCAAAGCAGCAGTCAGCAGCATTGAAGGAAATACGATCAGGCTGAACACAGGGTGGGGGATGTTAATGACGGACGGATCAAACAGCAACCTGATTAAAGGAAACAATATATACGACAATGCTGCCGGCATCAGGGTCACCCATAAGGATTTCAAATATTCGGTCAACAATCTTTTTGAATTCAATATGGTTTCAGGAAATGCGGAAGAGGCATTTCTTTTTGAAGCCGGACCCCAGCTTGGTATCCACAACAATTCAATTCAGGGGGTCAGGGATACGGCCATAGTTGTAAATCGTTTCGAAACCGATCTTCACGCTGAGGGAAATTATTGGTTTACCAGTGATACCCTGGTGATTGATTCGCTGATTTATGACATGTTTGATCAACCTGAACTCGGGGAGGTGATTTACAAACCCTTCCTTGATCAGCCCGATCCGGTAGTACCGATCTCCAGACCCCGGATGGTGGTTAAGCGGCAGGTCGGACCTGATGTTTTGGTAAACTGGCTGCCCAATGCCGAATCTGATCTTGCGGGCTACATGGTTTATTACGGCCTGAATCCTGATGGCTCATTCAGCTACGTTGCCGATGCAGGTTCCGATACCCTGTTTGTAATCAGTGGTTATAACCTTTCCGAAGCCATAGCAGTCACTGCCTGCGATGTGGATGCTGACGGTGTCAGGGATCAGGCTGAGGGACATGAAAGCGCTTACAGTTTTGCGGTTGCCGGCCCATGGGCAGGAGGGGATGCTGCCATCTGTGAAGATACCTATTTTCTGACTGAAAGTGCAACCGCAGTTGATTATCAGAGTTTATTCTGGGAAACCGGCGGAGATGGGGCTTTTGCAGATCCCCAGGCACTCAGCACAAGATATGTTCCCGGTCCCGCCGATATTGCCAGCGGTTCTGTAACGCTAACCCTTGGCATTGCCACTTCAGCTTATACCCTTTACGACCGTATGCTGCTTTCCATCATGGGTCAGCCATCGGTATTCGCCGGTAACGATACCACCGTAAGTCCGGAGTCAGGATATTACAGTAATGCTGCAACCGCTTCGGATTATAGCGGTTTGTACTGGACAACCTCCGGAGACGGAACGTTTGACGACCCGTCGCAACTTCTCACTCATTATTATCCGGGAGTTTCGGATATTGAAAACGGTTCGGTTGTCCTTTCACTGCATCTTCAGTCTGAATGCGGAGATGTCAGCGATGAAGTTGTATTGATGGTTAAGCCTGCCTTCAGTATTTCGGGCAGTTTATTGCATGAATCAGGCCCGGTGGCAGGCGGCGTAGTGCTGGCCATGAGCAGGGAAGAGGCCGGAACCCGCGCTGTTGCCCTGGCTCATTCGGCTGAGGACGGGAAATTCATTTTTGAGGAGCTTCCGGCCGGCACCTATTATCTTTTTGCACTCGGCGAGCCGACAATGTATAACGGATTTCTTCCTTCCTATTACGCTTCCGGTTCATTCTGGCAACCTGCATACCTGCTGCCCCTCGATTCGGATGTTTATGATATTGATATCCGGCTTCAACGGCTTGGTGATGTTATTCAGCCGGGTACGGGTTCCATCAGCGGAGTCTATACTTACCTCGGTGATGCCGGAAGGGATGCGGATGTTTATAATGAATCATGGTTTGATCCTGCCGGCCCGCCTGCCTCACAGCCGGGCTACCTGCCAGCGTCCAACCATGTGGTGTATCTGATGAATACTTCACTGACCCATGTCATCCGTTGGGCACTCACCGATATGGAAGGGAACTTCACCTTTGAATCACTGCCTTTCGGAACATACCGCCTGTGGGGCGAAAAAGCTGGTTATACCAACGCGCTTTCACCGCTGATAGCGCTGTCGCCCCTCAATCCGGATGCCGGCGGTGTGGTAATGAGTGTGAACAATCAGAAAATCAGCATTCAGGTCCCGGATCCCGCCAGGGATATTGATAATGTTCCGTTTCTTTATCCCAATCCGGCCGGTGATATAGTCTGGATTAACCTCCCATGGTCGGAGAATCCGGTAAGGTATGAACTGGAAATCTACAGTTCTGCAGGGCTGAAAGTTCTTTCTGCATCATTTTCTTCCGGGTTCAGCGCTATAAAGCGCTCAGTTGATGTTGCCGGGCTTGCTGCCGGAATATATCCCTGCCTGCTGAGGGATGAGACAGGCAATATCCGGTTTATGATATTAAACGTTGCCAGGTAGTTTTATCCCTTTTCAAATCCAGCCAACCAGCTTTCCACTATCTGTAAACCCGGGTTTGTTTCTCCAAAACGCTGATTTTTCCTGATGATTGTCAGTTGCTGATTCTGGTCACCCGGATAGTTACGGGTCGGTTTTTCGCAATGCAGCGGGTGTATGAAGGCCTGTAAAATTAACACGAGTATCGGGCTCTGCTTTTCTGTACAATCCAATGACCTTATATTGAGTCAGTTATACATTATTTGAGCGCAATGGCTAAATTTCGTTCCTGGGTGTTCCATATTTGCGTAAATTACTATATTTGCGTCCGGAAAAGGCAGCCACCCGCAAAACTCTTACCTTGCTATCAACCTTTTCACGCTCTGCTACTCCTTACTGGCTGCCCGGACCCGGAATCTGATCAATGGAAGAGATTTATCTTTATCCGAAAATCAGCATTTCCGGTGTTACTTTTGCCCGGATTGGCCATAAATATTGGTTTCCGGGATTATTTGCGGGAAAATAACAGAATATTTGAAAAAAATGACAAACGGAATAGGGGTAAAACCGGTTTCGGTTGTCTATAACTATAAAGTACCTTTAAAAAGATTCGTACTTGTCAGCACATTGTTGCATTGTGTATTAGAGCAGGTCACATTTAAAGGCTTTTAATTATCAGCGTGAATTTGAGTTTGAACAGAGATTTTCTTTACGCAACAAAACCGGGAATTTCTATTGATCTCTGATGTTGGATTATCTGTAATAACTGAGAAACTTGGCTAACAGAAAGACCATTTTTTCTTCTGCTGTAATTTATCCGGAAGCCGGTATCTTATACCCTTCCGGAATTTCAGGTTATACCACTACGGGAATTCAGTCTCGCTTCAAAGCGTGCGGAATTTCGCATCTGCTTTTCCTGTCAGGAAATATTTTTCTTTGCGGGAGGAGATTTTTGTAATTAATAGACGCTACACAACCCTGACCCAGATCAGATGATCTTTCCGGGTTTTTCTTTGAAATCTTAACCAAATAATCAATAATTATTCAATTCTAAATGTCATTTTGACAGAAAGGAGGCACACAAAAGAGAAGCATGATTTTTTAATTGTATTTCAAACTCCTCTTCATTGAGGAATGGAATATATAATCATCAGTTCACTTTAAGTTTAATTAAACAAGTAAAACAAACAAAATGAGAAAGCTAATTACGCTGTTTTTCCTGATGCTTTTTGCAGCAGGAGTCACACAGGCGCAGGTAGCAAACATGCTGTTCACCCAAAGCTCGGGCACTTATACCGAGATTACGGGTGGTACAGTATTGGCTACGGGCACTTTTGACGACACGATGATTACCAATGTGGCTATTGGCTTTACATTCAATGCAAATGGGGTTGATTTTACCACCATGAATGTAAATCCCAACGGATACATTAAGTTTGACCCGACAAGCACAACCACCATGGGTTATGCACCGATTTCATCCAGCACCGTTGCTACAATGGTTGCTTCCATCCTTGGACGCGACCTGCAGAGCATCGCCGGCCTGGGTGAGATTATGGTTGAAACCAGTGGTGTGGCTCCCGACAGGGTTACCACTGTGCAGTGGAAAAACGTAAAACGTTACGGAACCAGTTATGCTGACGAAGTGCTGAACTTCCAGGTAAAACTTTACGAAACCACCAATCAGATTGATTTCGTATACGGTCCTGTCACCGGTTCCGCTTATACCTCTCCGATCCATCCGCAGGTTGGTCTCAGGGGTTCGGCCAATACCGATTTCCTCAACAGGACGACTACTACTGACTGGGCCGCTTCTACTGCCGGCACTTTAAATAATGAAACAATGACCCTCACCAACACGGTATTTCCTGCTGCAGGGTTGACGTTTTCATACACCATTCCCGCTCCGGTGGCTGCAGTTTACAGCTCACCCGGTAACGGCGCTCTTGGTGTTCCCGTTTCCCTTACCCTTAACTGGGCTCCGGGTGTAGGCGGTGGCGCTCCTTCAGGATATCTTGTATTCCTGGGAACCGACAATCCTCCTACCAATATTGCCAACGGTGTGGATGTTGGAAATGTACTCAGCTACGATCCCGATCCCGATCTGGAATATGCTACCGAATATTTCTGGCAGGTTGTTCCTTACAACGGAACCGGTCAGGCTACCGGTAACGCCATCTGGTCGTTCGGAACCTCACTGGGTATCGGTACCCTCGAAGGTTTTGTTACCAACGGTTTTGGTATCCCCATGGGCGGTGTTGAGCTTGAAATAGACAATACCATCAACACTTATACCACTACCAGCGCTCCCAACGGAGCCTATCAGTTTGCGCTGATCCCGGCAGGTAACTTTACCCTCACGGCTAATTTTGCAGGTTACAATACTACAGAATTAACTGTTTTTGTTGAGCCTGAAGTTACTACCTATCAGAATGTTACCATGCTGCGTCCGGCCATGGCCGTTACCCCCAATCCTTACAGTGTTGCTGCTAACCCCAACGAAATGGTTGACGGTGCCATCAACATTGCTAATAATGGCGACGGTGTGCTCGACTGGAATGCAAGTGTTACATTTACTTCACCGGGTCCCAACACATGGCTTACCGTAGGACAGACCAATGGTACCATTCCGTCTTATACCAATTTCAATGTTCCCATGGCTTTCAATGCCAGCGGACTTGCTGCCGGTACCGTTAAGACTGCTGAAGTTACCTTTACTTCAACTCCTGATGTTGGCACTGTAGTGGTTCCGGTTACCTTGACCGTTGGCGGCACTCCGCTGAACGTTCCTTTTGACCTGACCGCTGACCTTACCAACCCGGTTGATGGTGTTGTTACCCTGAACTGGTCATACGGCGGAACCCGTGATTTCCTCTATTTCGTGGTAAAACGCGACGGAGCCCAGGTTGGTGTTACCAATAATACAACCTTCACCGAAACCTTACCTGCTTATGGTGTATATTCATATACCGTTCAGGCTGTATTTGATGAAGGCAACTCTGCTCCTGCAGGACCGGTTACCATCGAGTGGGCAAACCCCACCCTGGTGCTGAACCCGACTTCCCTCTACAATGAGCAGTATCCCAATACCAGCGAAGGCGTTACTTTCCGCGTATCAAACACCGGTGAAGGCACCCTCGCATTTTCATTCCCCGAGTATGCTGCACGTCAGCTGGTAAATTCACCCGACTTCACCCCCAACGTTCGCTCTATGGTTGAGCCCGTTGCGGTTGAAAAGGGCGATGTTGATCCTACCGACGGCATGGGCAACCGCAACCTCCGTGGTGCAGGTGGTCCCGATGAATTCGGTTACATGTGGATCGACAGCGACGAAGCCGGCGGACCCGCTTTCGTATGGAATGATATTTCTGCTACCGGAACCCTGGTTACCGGACTGTCAGATGACAATGTTGTAGGACCCTACAACATTGGATTCTCATTCCCGTTCTACGAAAACACTTACTCGCAGGTGAACATCAGCTCAAACGGTTACCTGATTTTCGGAAGCACTTCAAGTTCACTTTCAAATCAGAATATTCCGAGCACAAGCACCCCCAATAACCTGATTGCATGGTGCTGGGATGACCTTCACGGTGCTGGCCCCGCTTCTGCCGTTTACTATCAGAACATGGGCGATTACTGGGTAATCCAGTTTACCAACTACAATGAGTATCCCTCATCATCTGCTGGCAGAATCACCGCTCAGGTACATCTGCATCAGAATGGTAACATCATGATTTATTACAACTCGATTGTAGGAGGTTTTGATGTAACCAGTGCAACGGTAGGTATTGAAAACAATGCAGGAACCATTGCAACCAACATCAACTACAACAGTGCTTATATCCATGATGGCCTGGCTGTGTGGATTGGTGTGCCCGTTCCTACTTTCATCACATCGGTTGTTCCCGCACAGGGACAGGTTGCCCCCGGCGAATTTGTTGACGTGGTTGCCACCTTTACTTCAGATGATGAAAATTATCCGGTTGGAACACACAATGTTGAGCTTGAGCTTAACACCAATGACCTGGCCAACGAGATCGTGATGATCCCCGCAACCATGGTTGTTTACAACCCGGGTATGATCGCCGGTACCGTTACCAGCGCTGTTGATGGTTCGCCCATCCACGGTGCCGTTGTAACCGCCGGTATGTATTCAGCCACTACAACCGAGGAAGGTGAGTATTCCATGATCGTGGATGCCGGCACCTATGATATGTCATTCTCAAAAACCGGTTTCACCACCGAATTTGTGACAGGCGTTGTAGTTACCGAAACCAATACCACCGTAGTTGATGCAGAACTGGAAGAGGAATTCTATCCTCCTACACTTGTACATGCAGTAGTTAACGAGGCTGACACACAGGTAGAAGTTACCTGGGGTCTCCCCGAGCCCAACTACGAAGTACTGTACGATGACGGTACTGCTGAGAACTATGCTGCATGGGCACTGCCCGGCAACATGAACGCTGTGAAATTCACCCCTGCCGGATATCCCGCTACCGTTTACGGTGGCCGTATCTATGTAGGTGATGGCAGCTTCCCCAACAACAACACAGGATTCCTCGGAACCACCTTTGGCGCAGTTGTTATTGATGATGACGGTGCAAACGGACTTCCGGGAACTGTTCTTGATTCTATCGAAGTAACGGTTAATAACCTCGGATGGGTTGATTTCTCAGGTCTCAGCGCAACCATTACCGAAGGTAGTTTCTACCTTGGCATGGTTCAGGGTGCAACTTCACCCAACTGTGCTCCGGTTGGTATCGACCAGACTCTTCCGACCCTTTACCGCAGCTACTCACGCAACGTGAGCGCCGGTGGTAACTGGGCACTTTCTCCGTTCCAGGATATGATGATCCGTGCTTTCGTCAGCGGACCTGTTGCAACCGATGTAGCCCGCGGCGCTTCAAGCGAAGTCAGGACTCCGGTTAAACAGCGCGCCCTGATTTCACAGTCAGCCCCGATAGCACAATCAGGTGTTGAAGGTGAAGGACAGTACATGGCTATCCAGGATGCAGAACGTGGCGTTACCAGCTACAAGGTATGGCGCGTGAGCGGTTTCGACCCGAATGCTGGTCCTGAAGCCGGAACCCTTACCCTGCTCAGCGGTACTGTTGCCAACACCAATTATACCGATATCGCTTACGGCCCGCTGCCCGAGGGATGGTATGCCTATGCAGTAGCCACCAATTACACCAATGGCGGAGAATCAGAAAAAGCTTACTCCAACATCGTAGGCCATAAGAAACTGGTTACCGTTACCTGTAATGTAAGCCTTACCACCGGCGGAAGCCCTGCAGGTGCTGTTGTGAGCCTCACCGGTTTGGATTATCCTTACGAAGTGTACACTGCAACTGTACCTGAAGATGGTACCGTGGTATTTGAAAATGTATGGAAAGGCAATTACACCCTCTTCGCAGCCAAGGTTGGTTTCGACGATTATGTAATTACCCCCAACATCACCTCGAACCGTACGTTTGATATTCTCCTCCTCGAGAAGAAATACAAACCGCGCAACCTTTATGTAGACGACCTTACCCTTGTTGCTACCTGGGATGAGCCGCTTGCAATTGCTACCGCCGAAGATTTCGAAGGCAGTGTATTCCCGCCGGCAGGCTGGCAGGCACTGACCCAGAGCACCACCGGATGGTATGCTACCACCAATGGAAGCAGCTCCGCGTTTGCCATTCCTCCGCACACCAAGTATGCCGTCAGCAACGACGACGCTGAAAACGGAAACGGATGCTGCGATTATCTGATCACTCCGGAAATGGACTGGACAGATCTTCCGACTTACCGTCTGAACTTCGCCAGCTACTTTGATGGTTCTTATGGACAGAGTGCATATGTTGAGCTCAGTACAGATGCTGGTGCTACATGGACAGTGATCAGTTCAATGGTTGCTGCTCCCGGCGCATGGCAGGATATTGAAATCGACCTTGCACAGTTCTCAGGTGCTTCTGGTCTCAACAGTGTATGGGTTGCCTTCCACGCCGATGATAATGGTGCATGGGCATCAGGCTGGGCAGTCGACGACATCCAGATTGCTTCAGGTGGTGTTCCCCTCCAGGGATACGGTGTATTCCTCGACGGAACCCTCGTTGACAATACCCCTGAACAGACCTATACCTATACCAACCTGAACTTCGGTCAGGAATACCTCGCCGGTGTTGCTGCACTCTTCAGCTCGGGATACAGTGAACTGGATACCTATCTCTTCAGGTCAGCATTTCTTTATCCTCCTGATAGTCTCGAAGGCATGAGCCCGCTGGGAACTGACTACGCTCACCTTACCTGGCTGCCTCCGACTTCGCCCACCGGCCTTGGTGATAACCAGGATCGCGTTGTGGCAACTGAGACCCAGGCTGCTGCTGATGTAGTTGCCGTGCTTACCCCGCGTACCTTCCCGCAAACTAATGTACCGCTTGCTTCCAACAGGAACGTGCTTTACGACAACGGACCACTGGTTAACAGCCCGGGCACCGGTTCAGGCGGAGCAGATGAAAGCATCCTCCAGACCGGACTTGGTATGGGTACTTATGGATTCGGGATGCAGCAGAGTGCAGGCAACAGTGTTGCTGACGACTTTGAAGTTACCGGAAACTGGAATGTCCAGAACATTGAATTCTTTGGTTATCAGACCGGCTCAAGTACTTCAAGTACATTTACCGGTGTATACTGTCGTGTTTACGATGGAGCTCCCAATGCCGGCGGAACAGTAATCTGGGGTGACCTGGTTACCAACCGTATGATTAGTACTGAATGGTCTAATATCTATCGTAACGACAACGGCCCCGGCGGATCTACCGATCGTCCGATAATGCGTATTGTTGCCGAAACCCCCGGACTTACCCTTTCACCCGGAACCTATTGGGTTGAATGGCAGACGACCGGTTCACTCTCGAGTGGTCCATGGGTACCTGCAGTAACTATCAATGGTGAGACTACAACCGGAAATGCTCTTCAGTATACCGGTTCATGGGCTGCACTTGTTGACGTAGGACCTCAGGGCTTACCGTTTATCCTCAATGGCACCGGTGGTGGCTCAGGCGGCGGAAGTGTTCCTTCCAACCTGCTTGGTTACAACCTGTATCGTGATGATATGCTTGCTGCTTATGTTGAACATCCTCAGACTGAGTATTTCGACCTTAACCTTGCACCTGCAACTTACAGCTATCATATCACAGCCGTTTATGACCTCACTCCTTATGGTTTTGCCGGTCAGACCGGAGAATCCATGATTGAAGGTCCGGTTGATGTGACTGTTTCCTATGGCTACGAACTGCCGTTTGTTGAAAACTTCAACACCGGTCTGTTTGAAACCAACCAGTGGACAACTGACGGTGACAACTGGCGTATTGCCGGCCAGGTTGGAAATGATGCACCTTCTGCAGAATTCTATTTCAACCCTGTAACCAGTGATTACACCCAGTCGCTTACCAGTTTCTATATGATTGGCGACAATATCATTGATGGCAAGATCATGCTTGATTTTGACCTGAAACATACCCTTGTTAATCCTACCGAAGAGGAAAGCCTGGCTGTGGAAGTTTACAATGGTTCTTCATGGATCCAGGTTGTAGAATACACCAACGCTGAATCCTTCGATTGGGAAACCAAGAGTGTTGACATTACCAACCAGGCCAAGGGCAAGGTATTCCGTGTACGTTTCACCGCTTCTGGTGTTGCTACCACCGATATCTTCAACTGGCTGGTTGACAATGTCCACATCTACCGCGTTTGTGCTGAGCCTATCAACCTGACTGCAGGTGTTAACTTCCCCTACCTCGAGCAGGTAGTACTGAACTGGGAAGCTCCTTCAGGATCAGGCCCCGGCCCTTCAGGATGGCTCTTATGGGACAATGGTGTAAATAACGATGCCATTGGACTCACCGGCGGTGGTTCATTCAACGTAGCCGTAAGGTTTACCCCGACCCAGCTTGCACAGTATGCAGGAACCAGCCTGACCAAGATCAGGATGTTCCCCTACGCTGATGGCGGAACTATCTCACTGAAAGTATGGACCGGAGCCAATGCAAGTACCCTTGTTCTTACCCAGCCGATTGCAACTTATGTTGGCGGCGAGTGGAATGAGTTTGTACTCAATACCCCGATCCCGGTAACCGGAGCAACCGAACTTTGGTTTGGTTATGCAGTAACCCATCCTGACGGAGTTTATATTGCCGGTTGCGATGCAGGTCCTGCCGTAGCAGGTTTCGGTGATATGCTTTCACTCGACGGTTCTGTTTGGGAATCCATGGGAACCGCCTATGGTCTGAACTACAACTGGAACCTCCAGGGATATGTTGAAACCCTCGATGGCGTAGCTGCAGCACTCCAGCCGGTAGTTGATCCTACCGTTTACGGCCCTGTTTCACAGATTGAGCGTGGCAACCTGCCTGCACTTCCTGGTGCTGCCCTGCCAGCAGAAATCAGCAACAGCCGTGAACTCGTTGGATACAACGTTTACCGCGACGGTGAAATGATCGGTTCAACCGCAGAAACCACCTACATTGATGCTGACGAAGCCCTCGAGCTCCTGAGCACCTATTGCTACACCGTAACTGCTGTTTACGAAGACTGCGAAAGCGGTATGTCGGAAGAAGCATGCATCCTGCTCACCAACACTTCTGTTGTTGAAAAGTCTGTAAGCATCTACCCGAATCCTTCAAACAGCGTGGTTAACATTGATGTAACCGGCAACATCAGCCAGGTAGTTGTTTACAACTATGTTGGCCAGGTTGTTTATGAAAACAATGTGAACGGTGCACAGACCCTCCAGCTCAATGTACGTAACTACGAATCCGGTGCATACCTCGTGAAATTCATCACCTGGGATGGCGAAAGCTTCACCAAAAAAGTTGTGGTTACCGAATAATCATTGAATTAATAATTTTCGCAAGTTATTGCGACACAGAGAAGGCTCCGGAAGGGGCCTTCTCCGTGTTTATACACCTTACCTTTATGGCATTCCGGCAGCTCGTAATCCTGTATGCCGGGAATCATCCAATTCCCGGGAAAACCGATACAAATCCCGGCACAACTCAATATTCTGCTTAAAGCAACGTTTATGGAGTGGCTTTCATTGCTGATTATTTTAAATGTTATTGTTACATTTGCCCACCGATATGAATGAAGGTTCATAACGATCAATACTTAATGCTGAAATGCTATGAATAATGCAATCTACAACTTCAATGCACCTGCCAATGAGCCGGTGCTTGGCTACCTGAATGGAAGCGCTGAACGGCAATTGTTAATGGATGAGATCGGGAGGCAATCCGATGCCTTTGCTGACATTCCCTGTATCATCGGTGGACGGGAGTTTTATACTGGCAATACCACCAACATTATTCTGCCCCATGACCATCAAAAGGCGATCGGAAAATTTCACAATGTTACGGAAGAAGTGCTTAAGAACGCCTCAGCGTCGGCAATGGAAGCTCACAAAGTCTGGTCTGACCTTTCATGGACGGTCAGGGCTTCCATTTTGTTAAAAGCGGCAGAACTGATTTCCGGAAAATACCGGCATGTGATCAATGCTGCAACCATGTTGGGCCAGAGTAAAAATATATTCCAGTCGGAAATCGATGGCGTGTGTGAAACCATTGATTTTTTGAAATACAACGCCTATTTCGCATCCAGGATTTATGAGATACAGCCGAGGTCATTTTATAATCAGCTGAACAAAATGGAGTTCAGGCCGCTGGAAGGGTTTGTGTTCACGGTAAGCCCGTTTAATTTTACTTCCATCGCGGCCAATCTGAACATGGCACCGGTGATGATGGGCAACACGACCATCTGGAAACCTGCCTCCACTGCAGTACTTTCAAATTATTACCTGATGAAGGTATTTCAGGAAGCCGGCATGCCGGATGGGGTAATTAATTTCATCCCTGGAAGGGGAGCTGTTATAAGCAATGTTCTGTTGAAGGATCCGCTGTTGGCAGGTATTCATTTTACCGGTTCAAACAATACATTTAACCATTTGTGGAAACAGGTGGCAGCCAATCTGGGGGAATATCGTTCCTATCCGCGTCTGGTTGGAGAAACCGGCGGGAAAGATTTTATTTTCGTACATCCTTCGGCTGATCCGCTGGAAGTAGCTGTGAATGCAATCCGGGGCGCATTTGAATATCAGGGCCAGAAGTGCAGTGCGGCTTCCAGGATGTATGTCCCCGAATCACTCTGGCCGGAAATCAAATCCCTGATGCAGGATATGTGCCGCGATATGAAAACGGGCGATATCCGGGATCCTGAAAATTTCATCAATGCCGTTATTGATGAATCTTCTTTCGACAACATCATGGGTTATATTGATTTTGCGAAAGAATCAGGTGATGCCAGGTTCATCAGCGGAGGCAGGGGAGATAAACGCAAGGGGTATTTTATCGAACCAACCATTATTGAAACCACAGATCCGTTTTTTAAAACCATGCAGGAAGAGATCTTCGGTCCTGTGCTTACTGTATGGGTTTATCCCGACAACAAGCTGGATGAAGCTGTGAATATCTGCGATAAGACTTCTCCTTACGGTCTTACGGGGGCTGTTTTCGGAAGGGACAGGGTAGCCGCTTCCAGAATTTGTGAAAGCCTGCGTTATGCGGCCGGTAACTTCTATATCAACGATAAACCTACCGGTGCCATTGTCGGGTTGCAGCCTTTCGGGGGAGCCCGGGCTTCAGGTACCAATGACAAGGCCGGCGGGGAATTTAACCTTATCCGATGGATCAGCCCGAGAACCATCAAGGAAACCTTTGTTCCGGCAACTGATTACCGTTACGACTACATGAAACACTAACTAACACTTAAACCAATACCCAAATGAGCAAAAATGATTTACTTGAACTGCTTGGAATCAGTGAAATCAATAAAGGTGTCTGCACAGGCACAACCTGGCTGGAGTCGGACGGACTGATCACGGAATCGCGCTCTCCCATTGACGGGAGTCTTATTGCTAAGGTCCGGAACGGATCAGTCGCCGAGTATGAAATGGTCATTGCAAAAGCACAGGAAGCATTTCCGGAATGGCGGAAATGGCCTGCGCCCAGAAGGGGTGAAATTGTAAGGCAGATCGGGGAGGCTTTAAGGGAGCGTAAGGCAGAACTCGGTTACCTGGTTACCCTCGAAATGGGAAAAATTTACCAGGAAGGACTGGGCGAGGTGCAGGAAATGATTGATATCTGCGATTTTGCCGTGGGGCAATCCAGGTTGCTGAACGGAATCACCATGCATTCGGAACGGATTGACCACCGTATGTATGACCAATACCATCCCCTGGGCATTGTCGGCCTGATCACCTCTTTTAATTTTCCGGTTGCCGTATGGGCCTGGAACAGCATGATCGCGGCGATCGCCGGAGATGTGGTGGTCTGGAAGCCAAGTTCAAAGACTCCTCTGACTGCAATTGCCGTTCAAAACATCATAGAAGGGGTTCTCAAACGCAATGCCGTCCCCGAAGGGGTATTCAACCTGATGGTTGCCGGTTCTTCCGTACTGGGAGACAATTTCGTTGCCGACCGCAGAATCCCGCTGTTTTCGGTAACCGGTTCAACGGCAGTCGGAAAGCATATCAGTGAGATTGTAGGCAGGAGGCTGGGAAAAACCATTATGGAACTTGGCGGCAACAACGCGGTGATTATTTCCGACAAGGCCAACCTTGAGATGGCCTTGAAATCAGTAGTTTTCGGTGCAGTCGGGACTGCCGGTCAGCGGTGTACTTCCACCCGCAGGCTCATCATCCACGAAAGTATCTACGAAACCGTGAAGGAGAAACTGATCACCGCTTACCAGAGCGTTTCCGGAAAAATAGGGAATCCGTTTGATGAGGATGTGCTGGTGGGGCCGATGATTGACCAGAAAGCCGTGGATGCTTATAAAAATGCCATTTCCAGGGTTCAGGAAGAAGGAGGGAAGGTGATTTTTGGCGGAAAGGTGCTGGAAGGAGAAGCTTTTTCTTCAGGGCTTTATGCAGTCCCTTCGCTGATTGAGGCGGAGAATCATTATCATATTGTTCAGGAAGAGACATTTGCCCCTATTCTTTACCTGATCAGGTATAAAACGATTGAAGAAGCCATTGCAATCAATAACAATGTGCCGCAGGGGCTTTCCTCGTCCATCTTCACGGACAGCCTTTCTGAATCGGAGAAATTCCTTTCAGAAGCTGGTTCCGATTGCGGCATTGCCAATGTGAATATCGGGACTTCCGGTGCGGAAATCGGAGGCGCCTTCGGAGGTGAGAAAGATACCGGCGGCGGCCGCGAATCAGGTTCCGATTCATGGAAAATGTATATGCGCCGTCAAACCAATACGATCAACTACAGCCATGAATTGCCCCTGGCTCAGGGAATCAGGTTCGGATTCTGACGGACAACATGAAATTCCTGACACAGAAAAGGCTCCGGAAGGGGCCTTTTCTGTATACGGTTCACATATCATCCGGAGAGAATCTACCCGATCTGAATGCTATTGTAATCAATAGAGCGGTTGAAGCCAGAAAACTGAAACTATTCCCGAATCCTGACCGGGATAAGGTGATGCTTGGTCTCAGCAATGATATCATCCGTATTATGGTTGTTACAAGCTGGGGCGGTTGATTTCCGGCAGGGATGTGAAGGGTGAGGAATCGGTTCAGTTGGATGTCAGCAATTATAAGTCCGGGATTTATCTGATACGTTACCTGACCATCAATGGCGGATGTTTTGTGCAGAAGTTTATAGTTGCCGGATAAAGTTGGCAGGATAAAGGTTAGATTTTTGCAGTGTTTCTGCGCCTTAGCAACTGAATTGTTAATAACTT
>JAMLHF010000060.1 GCA_023957275.1 Lentimicrobium sp.
ACAGCAGGACTGGATTCGGCAAGGTACAATGCCATCGCTTCAACGGTTGAATTTGGCGGCACCTTTATGTTCAACAGCCCGGGAAGGCCTCAGCTTATGCGCAACTACCTGGAATTCCTCGGGTTCCGGACAACGCCCCTTTGTGCCAGCTTAACCGCGGATAACACTCATGTATGCAGGTATAACAAAATAAATTTTACGGCTTATACCAGCGGAACAGTAAACCGCTTGCGCTGGTCCTTCCCTGGAGGCGAACCCCAGACATCAGAAGAAGAAAATCCTCAAATCAGGTACGATACCCCCGGCTTGTACAACGTAAGCCTGACTGTTGAAGATGGTGCATCGGGCAGCAACACTTTCACACTTGAGGATTACATTCTTGTGGAAAACTGCACCGGAATGGATGAGCACGCTGAAAGTAACTATTTTGTATATCCGAATCCTGCAGGGAGAATGGCCACACTGATCTGCCCGGACAGGCCTGAGTCAGTGAATATCAGAATGATTGACCTGTCGGGAAGGACAGTTTTTGAAACCAGCGTTGTTCATCCTGAAACAAACATTCAGCTCAAGCTCCCAGCACTCTCAGAAGACCTGTATATGCTAATCATCAGAACCCGGGAGACGCAAAACGCAATAAAACTTTTGATTCATCAACCCGGTTGATCCAAATCGCCTAATTTAGCATCCAAAATTCACCGCCCGAATGAAGTTCAGTGACATCGCAGGACAGGAAGAGATCAAGTACAGGCTCAGAAAAACAGTCAGCGACAATCGTGTTAGCCATGCCCAGTTGTTTCTGGGGCCGGAGGGCTCCGGCAAACTTGCCATGGCGCTGGCTTATGCCCAATACATTAATTGCACCGCACGGACACCTGAAGATTCGTGTGGCACATGTCCTTCATGCATCAAGTATGCAAAACTGGCACACCCTGATCTGCATTTCATTTATCCGGTTACCACAACCAAAGAAATTGACAAAGACCCGATCAGTAAAAAATTCATTCATCACTGGCGCGCACTGGTTGAATCGTCGGGAGGATATGTCAGCCTGGCTGACTGGTATCAAAAGATAGGACTGGAGAACAAACAAGGCATCATCAATTCGGAGGATTGCAACGAGATCATCAAGACACTCAGCTATAAATCGTATGAGTCAGAATATAAGGTAATGATCATCTGGATGATAGAGAAGCTTTATCATGCTGCTGCCCCTAAAATTCTAAAAATCCTCGAGGAGCCTCCCGACAAGACCCTGTTTTTGTTGATTTCAGAGCACAACGACCTGATACTGCCTACTATCCTCTCAAGAACTCAATTGGTCAAATTCAGGGCCTTAAACGACGATGAGCTGATTTCCGCACTGACCATGAATGAATCGGCAGACTCTGCTGCAGCCGGAAGGATCAGGTATGTCGCCAACGGAAACCTTAACCTGGCCAGAAAAATAATTCAGACAGGTGAATCGGACCAGTCAAACTTCGAACTTTTCAGAAACTGGATGCGCATATGCTATAAAAAGGATGTCGCTGAAATCCATAAGCTGACTGCTGAATTTCATAGTCTTGGCAGGGAGAAGCAAAAGAAGTTCTTTAGTTACGCGCTCAAAGCCACCAGATATTGCCTGATGAACAGCATCGGAAACGAAAACGCCATCAGGGCAGAAGGAGAAGAACTCAAATTTATCAGGGATTTCACACCGTTTATCAATCAGGCCAACATCAACCTCCTCAATGAGGCCTTTAATACAGCCTCTTATCATATCGAACGCAACGGATCAGCAAATATCATCTTTATGGATCTTTCGCTGAAAATGACCGGCTGGCTTAGGCTGAGGTAAGCGTCGGCGCCCTGTTCACCAGCGAAAATGAAACTAACAAGCGATTTTTAAAAGGATGGCATTAAGCGATTCTGTGACCGGCATTTTCACTTCTGCTTACTATCTTTATCCTTAACGATCAGATAGATATCCTCATTGCTCTTTTTCATCAGGTATTTTTCGCGGGCAAATTTCTCCAGCGACAATGAGTCTGTCATCAGTTCATCAAGGGCAGCACTATCCTTCAGGATTTCACTTTTATAAAATTCCATCTGTTGCCGCTGCTTGTTCAGAATACGCCCGTAGCGGACCTGGGAAATAAAATTATTCCGGTCGAAAAATGTCAGCCAAACCAAAAACAGCACGGCTACAAACAGATACTTATTCTTAAAAATTGCCGGAATTTTATTCCACATGTCAGCAGGTTTGCTTCACAAAAATAATGAGAATTCAAAATGGAAAACATGATCTGTCGGAAAAGACCGGCCATTTGCCTATTTTTTCCGGACTTCCGCAGCTTTGGCTTCATTCCAGAAAACATCCAGCTCAGCAAGACTCATATCGTGCATTGACTTCCCGGTTTCATTCACTTTTTGCTCGATGTAATTAAACCGCCTGATAAACTTCTTGTTGGTACGTTCCAGGGCATCCTCCGGATTTACATCGATAAACCGGGCGTAATTGATCAGGGCAAACAACAGGTCGCCAAATTCATCCTCAATTTTTTCGGGGGAACCATTTAGCTTTTCATATTGCAGTTCAGCAAGTTCCTCCTGCACCTTTTCCCATACCTGACCGACATGATCCCAGTCGAAACCAACGCCACGGGCCTTTTCCTGAATACGGTAAGCTTTGACCATGGCCGGAAGCGAAGCCGGAACACCACCAAGCACAGTCTTACGTTCACCTTCCTTCAGCTTGATCTTTTCCCAGTTGTTCTTAACTGCTTCCGCATCTTTTGCCATGACATCGCCGTAAATATGCGGATGACGGTGAATCAGCTTTTCACAAATTCCATTGAGCACATCCGTGATGGTAAACGCATTTTGTTCGGAAGCAATTTTAGAATAGAATACCAGATGAAGCATCAGGTCGCCAAGCTCCTTTTTTATTTCATCCATGTCTTTTTCAAGAATGGCATCGCTCAGTTCATAGGTCTCCTCTATGGTGAGATAGCGCAGGCTTTCAATAGTCTGTTTCCGGTCCCAGGGGCAACCGGCCCTTAGCTCATCCATTATGGTGAGTAAACGTTCAAATGCAGCAAGACGGGGATCCATAAGATTTAAAGATTCAAAGATTCAAAGATTAATTAATTGTTCGCAGCAGGAATACAATATTTAACATCAACCGGGAACTGCAAAGCGAAGTTCAGGATATATCCTGACATATTCTAATGTATTTCTGCCAGGATTTTTCTCCGCAAACAGTTCAATTACAGTCCCGCAGAAGCAGTAAACAGTAATGCTTTGAGCAAAAACAGGATTTCCATTGGCGGATTTTTACCTTGTGCAAAAGTAATCATTTTAGCGGGGCCGGATTTTGTATTTTTGTTGCACTGTCCGCCATTTGAAATCCGCTGTTTTGATCATCCGCCACTGCCATATCAATTTTTCCGGGTACCTCAGGCCATTCCTTTTCCTGTGCATGGCTTCAGCTGCATTTTCAGGCGCAAGAGCACAGCATCGTTTTCAGATGCCCAACCTGCTTTTCGAACCCAGGGTTAATTATGGATTTCTCACTGCCCATCACGTTGAAATGGAGATTTATAACAGTCATTTCCCCTCGTTTGAATTCTCCATTTCTCAGGAAACTTACGGCAAGCGGCAATGGGAGTCATTTTACAACTATCCGGTTACCGGGCTGACATACTGGAATGCCTGGCTCGGCAACTCAAAGGCCCTTGGGCAGGCGCATGCCCTGGTTCCTTACATCAGTTTCCCGATTCTAAAGAACGACAGGAGTGAAGTAAATTTCAGGCTGGGAGCCGGACTTGCCTATCTGACGAAAAAATTTGACCGCCTCAGTAATTATAAATTCAACGCCATCGGATCGCACCTGAATGCCGCAGTTAACCTGATGGCAGAATACCGGTGGAAACCGCTGAAACACCTGCAACTATCCGCCGGCATTCAATTGATGCATTTTTCTAACGGTTCTACAAAGACACCCAACTTCGGCCTGAATATTCCCGCGGTCAGCGCCGGAGCTGCATTCAGACTTAATCAGCTGAATAATCCAATTCGCCAGCGCGTGCGTCCAAGCCTGACAATGTACGAATTTGATGGCAGGGAATTTATCGAAGTGAAGCTGGGAACGATCTTTGCTTATAAAGAATCCGGTGATACTGACGGCAAAAAATACCAGGTCTATTCCGGTTTTCTCTCCACCATGAAAAACATTGATTATAAAAATAAGCTTGGCATCTGTTTCGACCTGTCGTGGGACGGCTCCGACGCCCTGTTGGTTGCCCGGACCAACCAGGAGCCCTATCCGGCCCGGCAACTGACCAAACCCGGGCTGAGCGCCGCCTATGAACTGGTGCTCGACAGAACATCCTTTGCATTCAACCTGGGATTCTACCTGGGCGGGAAAGACAAAAGCGAAGGCATGTCGTACTACAAACTGGGCATTCATTACCTGGTCACAAAAAACCTTTTTGCCAATCTTACCCTGAAAACCCATTACGCGCGGGCAGATTTTGTCGGAATCGGCCTGGGCTACAGATTTAAATGGGGATATTACCTGAAATAGGAGAAATGCCGGTTTCGTTAACTTCATTTAAATGATTTTAAACCAGATACAGAGAATTGAAAAAGAATCTGAATATTAATACAGTTTACCGTTCCGCGCCTGAGGGATGTAAAATGTTATTGTATGCTCAACCGGCAATCCTGGTCATATTGTTATTAATGACAGCATGCAACCGCGAACAGCTGGACGACTGTTACACCCGGACCGGCCCCATGGTTACGGAAGAAAGACCTTCAGGTTATTTCGAAAGGATAGAACTATATGACAATGTGAACCTCGTGCTGATCGAAGGCAATCAACCAACGCTTAAAATAGAAGCAGGACAAAAACTGCTGGATGCTATCAAAACCGAAATCACTGACAGCACCTTGCTTATACGCAATACATTGAAGTGCAACTGGGTACGCAGCTACGACAGGGAAATTACCGTTTATGCTACGGCGCCAGCCTTGCACGAAATCAGGTATGAAGGATCGGGAGATGTTCGTACCGCTGGGCCGGTAACCCTCGACTCCCTTCAGGTGAGCATCTGGGGCGGCGCCGGAACGTTCGACCTGGATCTTCATGCGTATCAGCTGAACCTTGCCCTTCACTACGGTACAGTTGATTTACATGTTAAAGGCAAGGCGGTACTTACCACCATATTTGCCAACAGCTACGGGCCCTTCTATTGTAATGATTTGATATCGAACATTGTATACATAAGGAACAGCGGTACTAACAATTGTCATGTTCATGCAGAACATATACTTGAAGCGGAAATCACTTCGGTCGGGAATATTTATTATACCGGAAATCCTTATGAATTGAAGACCAATATTTCAGGCAGCGGCAAACTAATCAAAATGGATTAGACCCCCGCTTAATAATAAGAATTTCAGCATAAATCCACTTATCAGGTGCTTCCTGATCCTTCGCAATAACAAAAAAGGGGACCATATCAGATCCCCCTTCAATGCATATATAATGACCCGCTGTTCCCTGCATCAGTAGGCCCGGGCAAAAACCACCCTGCGCGACGAAGGTTTGCCGGTGAGGATACACCTGCCTTCTTCAGGTCTGGCATCGAGCGGGATCAATCTGATGGTTGCCTTGGTTTTCTCCTTGATTTCCTGTTCAGTTTCCGGAGTCCCATCCCAGTGGGCCAGGATAAATCCGCCCTTATTGTCAAGCAGATCAACGAATTCCTCCCAGGTATCGGCCTTGGTGGTCATATTCTCCCTGAAATCAACGGCCTTCTGGAACAGATTATCCTGAATACTCTGCAGCAAATGTTCAATTTTTGTTTCTATATCAGCAATCTGGAAAGATGATTTCTCAAGGGTATCGCGCCTTGAGACTTCCACGGTGCCGTTTTCAAGATCGCGGGGCCCGATTGCCAGGCGAACGGGTACGCCCTTAAATTCATACTCGTTGAACTTCCATCCGGGTTTGTAAGTATCGCGGTCGTCATATTTTACCGTAATCCCTTTGGCTTTCAGATTCTTAACAATTATATCGACTTTTTCAGTGATGGCTGCCAGTTGCTCATTGGTTTTATAGATCGGGATAATCACCACCTGCGTGGGAGCCAGTTTTGGAGGCAACACCAGGCCATGGTCGTCGGAATGCGCCATAATAAGCGCGCCCATCAGGCGGGTTGAAACGCCCCAGGAAGTAGCCCAGACATATTCGAGCTTATTCTCCTTACTAAGAAACTGAACATCAAACGCTTTGGCAAAATTCTGACCCAGGAAGTGCGAAGTTCCGGCCTGCAGTGCCTTACCATCCTGCATAAGCGCTTCGATGCAATAGGTTTCCACCGCACCGGCAAAACGCTCGTTGGGCGATTTCACCCCTTTCAGAACAGGCACAGCCATAAAATTCTCGGCAAAATCCGCGTAAACGTTCAGCATCTGTTCGGTTTCGGCAATCGCCTCTTCGGCAGTAGCATGAGCGGTGTGCCCTTCCTGCCATAAAAATTCGGCTGTACGGAGAAAAAGGCGGGTACGCATTTCCCATCTTACCACATTTGCCCACTGATTTATCAGCAGGGGCAGATCGCGGTAGGACTGTATCCAGTTGCGGTAGGTATCCCAGATGATGGTCTCGGAGGTAGGGCGGACAATCAGTTCTTCCTCCAGCTTTGCATTCTCATCAACCACAACGCCCTTGCCGTCGGGGTCATTCTTCAGACGGTAATGGGTCACCACGGCGCACTCCTTGGCAAAACCCTCAACATGGCTGGCTTCCTTGCTGAAAAATGATTTGGGAATAAAAATCGGGAAGTAGGCATTCACATGTCCGGTATCCTTGAACATCTTGTCCAGGGCAGCCTGCATCTTCTCCCAGATTGCATATCCGTAAGGTTTAATCACCATGCAGCCTCTTACAGCTGAATTTTCAGCCATATCGGCCTTAATAACCAGGTCGTTGTACCATTGAGCGTAATTTTCAGCCCTTGTAGGAAAATCTTTAGCCATTTCTGATTTTATGGTATAGTATTTGTTAATTTTCAGGTGTGAAACACACCCGCGAAAGCGGCACAAAATTAATAAAATTACCGCAGTCCATACATCAGGACAAAACCAGTACGATGAACACTGCAAACAAAGGGAGGATCCAAAAATGAAAACTTTAATTACTTTGGTTGCTGCAACTGCATTACTCCTTACGGGATGCACAACGCAATACCAGGCCAGGGCTACTTACGACGACCTTTACTACTCGCCCAAGGATGCAGTGGCCCAAAAAGCCCCGGAAACTACAGCCAAATCAACTGAAATTATTGAACCTGAACAATATACCCAGGAAGAGCAATATCAGCAACAGCAAGCACAGGCAGAGGAAAACTATGCCTATGACGATAACTATTATCAGGAGGAAGGTTACGACTATCAGACCAGTGAGCAATACACTGACCCTCAGACAGGGAATACCTATATCACCAACAACTACTACAACGCCGACGATTATTACGATTATGCCTATGCAGCCAGATTGCGCAGGTTCCATTCCAATGTTTATTACAGCAGCTACTACTCGCCATACTACACCAACATGTATTGGTATGACTACAATCCCTGGAGCTGGGGTACCAGTATTTACATGGGTTACAACTGGTGGTATCCCAGCTTCTACATGCGTTGGGGCTGGGGGTATCCTTACGGATACGGATATGGAAATTACTGGGGTTATTCATACTGGGATTATCCCTATTACGGATGGGGATATCCGTATTACGGTTACGGCAGCTACTGGAGCGGATACCGTCACGGCTACTGGGACGGATTCTATGCCGGTTCAAATTACTATAACAGCTACGATTACAATTCATACTACTATGGTCCGCGCGGTTCAGGTCTGAGCGGAGGTTCAGGCAGCGGACGTTCGGCCTCCTTCGGCGAGCGCTACGAAGCGGCCGTCAGCAGCGGCCGTCTGGAAGGCCAACGCACCTCTCCCATCGGAGTTTCCGGCCCCGGCCGTACAACCGATCCCGGAAGAACCAGCGGAACCGTTACCCCCGGACGTACTGAAGAGCCCGGCAGGACTTCAGGTACAGTGACAACCGGTCGCACCGAACAACCAGGAAGAACCAGCGGAACGGTCACCCCAGGACGTACTGAAGCTCCCGGAAAAACAACAGGAACTGTGACTCCGGGGCGTACTGAGCAACCCGGAACCGGTACAGTAAATCCGGGGAGAACCGCTCAGCCCGGCACCGGCCAGGGAACTGTTACCCCGGGCCGCACGGAACAGCCCGGCAGGAGCAATGAAACCATCAACCCCGGCAGGGTGATTCAACCGGTGCGCACCGATCAGGAGAATCCTTCAGGATCGGGCATCAGACAAAGCAATGACCCCTCAAGGTATACCGCACCCCGGGGGCAAAATACCAGAACCTCAACCCCTCCGGCTGAAGGTCAGGGAAGCGAAAGGCGCTACACACAGCCCCAGCAGAGGCCCGCGTACCAAAAACCTGCTACTAACCAGGAACCCAGGATGCAGCAAGGCAGAACACCTCAGTCGTACAGCTCCCCGGGATACAGTAAGCCCAAATCAAGCAACGAATACACCAGTCCGAGATACCGCAATATCCGTGAAACCGGTGTAACGCCAAGGTACTCCACCCCGCAGCGATCAGAAACACCGCGTCAGCAAACGCCCCGTGAAGTAACCCCGCAGCGGCAGGCAAGTCCTTCCTATACACCATCCCGTTCTTATGAAAGCAGAAGAACCTATTCAGCGCCTTCGCGTTCTTCCTCATCCGAAAGGAGCTATTCTGCGCCCTCCTCAGGAAGCAGTTATTCAGCGCCATCCCGTTCATCCTCATCCGGATCTTCGGGCGGCAGTTACTCAGCGCCTTCGCGCTCATCATCCTCTTCTTCATCGGGAAGCGGCAGATCTTCCTCCGGAAGCGGACGCAGGTAATCAAATGGATTTACTGACCTAAACTGAAAAACATTGCTATCATGAAAAAGCTTATTATCCTTGGCATACTGTCCATTTTTACCACTTACGGACTTAAAGCGCAAAATGAGATTGACGCCCTCAGATATTCGCGGCTGAATTACTCGGGATCAGCCAGATTTGTCTCCATGGGCGGAGCATTCGGAGCCCTTGGCGCCGATTTTACCAGCCTGAGTCACAATCCGGCCGGTATCGGGCTTTACCGCAGCTCCGAGATCAGCGTCACCCCTGCCATCAGCATTTCCAATACTGAAGCTACACTCAACGGGACATTCCGCGATGACTCCCGCTACAATTTCAACCTTGGCAGCGTTGGTATTGTAATGAACAACAACCTTGAATCAAGAAACCCTCAATCACTGTGGAAAAATGTACAGTTCGGCTTCGGGCTGAACCGAATGGCCAATTTCAACAACAGGGTCAGCATTGAGTCGGAAAACCTTGAATCATCTTTTCTGACTTCCTACTGGCAAAATGCCCAGGGGATTCATCCAGATGACCTTGGCGCTTTTGATACAAGGCTTGCTTATGATACGGAGCTTTTGTTTATCACCGACTCGGCAAGCTGGGGGTATGGCATCGACAAGCCCTACGGCGGCGTGAACCAGCGTAAAAACATAGAAAGCAAAGGTTCCATCAACGAAATGGTATTTACCCTGGGGGCGAACTACAATAACAAATTATACCTGGGTGCAACCATTGGCGTACCTTACATAAGGTATTACGAAACCGCAACGTTTACCGAAACAGCTTTGGCTGACGATAACACCGTTTTCAACAGCATGTCGCGCACCGACTGGCTTGAAACCACCGGTACCGGACTGAACTTCAAATTCGGGCTTATTTTCAGGGCAACCGACTGGTTACGTTTGGGCGGAGCCATTCACACACCTACGTTTTATACCTCCATGGCTGACGATTACTCCGCTACCATGCGTTCGAAGTTTGATAACGGGTATTCGGCTACCGCCAATGCCAGCGGCTTTTATGAATACGAACTCAATACCCCGATGCGTGCTATCGGAAGTATCGGATTTATTATCGGCAAAGCCGGTGTAATCAGTGCCGATTACGAATTCGTGGATTATAGCAATGCCAGACTCAGGGCTCCGGATTATGACTTTTATGATGAGAACAATGCCATCCGTTCCATTTATCAGAAAGCCAATAACCTGCGTTTCGGAACTGAGTGGCGTTACGGAGCGCTGAATTTCAGGGGAGGTTACGGGATCTCAGCAAATCCTTACGTCTATGGAACCAATTCGGTACTCTCTTCCTACTCGCTGGGAATAGGCATCCGTGAAAGGTCATTCTACTTTGATATGGCCTGGGTTTATTCGAGCTATGATGATGAATATTACCTGTATAGCGGAAATGTAAATGCAGCCAATACCACTACCATGAACAACACTTTTATGGTAACGCTGGGAATAAAATACTAACACTTCTCAACCCTACTTCTCATTTTTTCTCATATACTCCCTGAAGCGGTCTTTGAAAGGCCGCTTTACTTTTGTTCAACCCTGCCCAACCCGGCCCTGGCTTTCTGGCTGATGCTGGATTTGTATTCAGTGTATTTTAATGCAAGGCATTTTCTGTAATAGTATTCAGCCTGCCTGAAATCTCTTTTCTGCTCATAGATCAAGCCCAGATTCAGGGCCGAATTTGCCGCAAAATACCATGGTCCGGTCCCGCCGGCATCAATAACCCGCAGATACGCGGTTACCGCCAATCCTTCCTGCCCGGAAAGATGGTAAATCCTTGCCTTCCTGTAGAAATATTCCAGTCTGTCCTTAGGATTCGTGAATTCCTCCGGTGATAAAATACTGAGCAGAGCTTCGGCCTCTTTATAATATCCCCCGTCGAACAACAATCTTGCCCTGAGCAGCCTGATATCCGGCGGTCTGCCGCTTTCCGCTTCCGCCATGGCCTGCTTGTCCCCGTCAATCACGCACTCTCCGGCATGTTTTACCCTGAAAATATATTCACGATACTTCTTCTCATCGCCCCGGAGTAAAGCGATCCAGCCCAGCCGCTGATATGCAGATTTAATAAAACTCCTGCCTTTGTATCCGTTGACATACCTCAGAAACCAGATGTCAGCATCCTTATCGAGGCGGTTCAGCTTTGCCTGTCCGGTAAGGTAATCAAGATAGGAAAACGGGTAATAAGCAGTGCCGGAAGGACGATTCATCAGGTAGTCAAGCGCAATTTCATTTTCGCCATAATGCATATGGAAAACAGCGGCAGCATAAATCAGCAAAGGGCTGCTCCGGACCATTTCATGATTCAGAACAATCAGATTCTCTGTAAGTATCCTGTCAGTTTCCGCCCCAGAAAGGTTAAAAGTTACAAAAGACAGCATAAACAGGGTTTCTGCCTTCAGAAAAGGATAATTTTTCCCGGTTGACGGATCGTCTGACACTTCACGCAGGTCACGAATTCCTTCCTGAACGTTTCCCCGCAAAGCCAGTAACCGGGCAATCCATTGATAATTGTCCGGCACCGAACCGATCAGGACTTTCATCAGGCCAAGGGCCGCCCGGTTGGGTGCAAATCCGGGGTACCGGTCACCGTTGCGGACCAATAAATGGTAAGCACGATTCATTTCAACAGCCGCAGTGGCATATTCCCCGAACTTCATCCTGGCAAAAGCCCACTGCATGTTAAACATCGCCTGACTGTAAAGATGCCAGGGAGAACCAGGGTCACCTGCTTCGAGGCGGTGCAGGATGAGCTCCCTGTTCGACGCAGCAGAGGTGAAAACCTGCCTGTCTTCCGAGATAATAATTTCCAGAAATTGAATATAGTGTTCAAGATATGTTACAATATGGCCCTTTGTCCCCTTGCTCTCCTGATTCAACAGTTCACGGGCATCTTCAAAGCGGAGCTGCAGCGCCTGTTCATAAGCTTTAACCAGGCCGGGTGTCAGATCATTCCCTGCCCAGGATACTGGAAACAAAAACAGAAACAGTAAAGTGAGGAAGGTTTTATTCATGACCATCCAAAATTAAAATAAAAAAGGGGAAAGCAAGCCCTCCCCTGTTTCTGATAATTCTAATATTATTCTAATGATTGACACTGGAAGCCAGGCCATGGTCAACCAGAATGCGACCACAGTATTCACAGACAATGATCTTCTTGTGCATCCTGATATCCAGCTGACGCTGGGGAGGAATTGCACTGAAGCAGCCGCCGCATGCATCACGCTCCACGCTCACCACGGCAAGACCATTGCGGGCGTTTTTGCGGATCCGTTTATAAGCGGTAAGCAGACGCTCCTCAATATAGCGCTGATATTCTTCCGATTTGCTCTGAAGGGAGTTTTCTTCTTTCTCGGTTTCGCTCACGATGTCAGCCAGTTCACTCTTCTTTATCTCCAGGTCGTTCTTCCGCTCATCAAGCACCTTCTGGGCAGCCTCAATCTCTTCATTCTTCAGGGAAAGCATCTGCGTAAATTCCTTGATACGCTTTTCGGCAAGCGCAATCTCAAGATTCTGAAATTCGATCTCTTTGGAAAGCGAATCATATTCACGATTGTTACGGACATTCATCTGCTGCTCTTCATACCGTTTGATCTGCAAATGACTGTCTTTGATCTGGGCTTCTTTTTCCTTTACCGAAACCTTCAGGGCTTCTATCTCCTGAATATAGTTATCAATCCTGGTTTCCAGTCCGATGATCTCATCCTCAAGGTCCTCAACCTCAAGAGGCAGTTCCCCCCGGATAATCTTGATCTTATCAATCTGGGAATCTATCTGTTGAAGGCTGTAGAGAGCTATAAGTTTCTTTTCAATGGAAATTTCGGTTTCCTCAACGTCAGACTGTGAGAGCGAAACGTGTGCAGAAATGTGGCTTTGAACTTCCGTTTCCTGAGGATTTACGGTTTCATTTTCAGTGGCTGCTTTGGCTTTTGACGTTGATTTTGCCATAGTATTTCTGATTATATTGTTGATTTACAAATAATTGACAGGATTAGTCTGAATGCCGGAAATTCGGGTTGCAAAGGTAGTAAATTTTTCTTTAACAATCTGAACCAATAATTCTTTGGTAAATTGTTCTGTTTCATAATGACCCGCTTCGGTCAGCAATATCCTGTTTTCGGCCAGAAAATAATCATGGTACTTCAGTTCTCCGGTAATAAAGGCGTCTGCATTTTGCGACATTGCGGCCTGGATAAGGAAGTTACCTGAACCTCCGCAAAGGGCGACGCGTTGTACTTTTTGCCCTGTAAGTGGTGAATACTTAATACATCCAGGACCAAACACCCGTTTCACCAGCATGAGAAAGTCCATTTCGTCCATCGCTTCACTAAATTCACCCATCATACCTGAACCGGCGCGCTGGTGCAGATTTACCAGCGGATAGGCATCCCAGGCCACTTCTTCATAAGGGTGCGCATCAATCATAGCTTTTACAATACGATGGAGGGCATGGGATTCACAAATGGTTTCAATCCTGACTTCCGGTTCGCTGTGGAGTGAGCCCATAGCGCCCACAAACGGATCGGCGCCATCCAGTGCCCGGAAAGTCCCGTGCCCCTCAGCATTAAAACTGCATGAATCGTAATTCCCGATATGTCCCGCACCCGCAGTAAACATGGCCTGACGAACAATTTCGGCATGATCCTCCGGAACAAAAACCACAAGTTTCTTCAGCAAATCAGCGGCAGGCTGAAGGATGCGGCAATTTACCAGACCCAGTTTACTGCAGATCATCGCATTTACGCCGCGGTGGACATTGTCGAGGTTGGTATGCGCAGCATACACCGCTATATCATTCTTTATTGCCTTGATGATGCAGCGCCCGGTTATGCTGTTATCCAGAATTCTTTTCAACGGTTTGAAAATCAAGGGATGGTGGGCGACAATCAAATTGTACCCGGCTTCTATGGCTTCATCCACTACTTCTTCCGTAACATCAAGGGTGAAAAGCGCACCGGTCGCTTCATCATGAACTGAACCACAATAGAGGCCCGAATTATCATATGACTCCTGGTATGGCAGGGGCGCCACTTCCTCAATTGCACGAATGATATCTCCAATTTTCATATACCTTGTGATTAACAATGGCCAAATCTAACAAAAAACACGGGAAAAGACCTGTAAATAGTCAGAATAAATTGAAGGAAAAACACCGCAATATCTGTAGAAGCGCCCTGAGGTCAACTCCGGAACCAGAACAGGGCTGTCCGGTTTTTCCTTCAGCTGCAATAACCTGATTTCATAATTATATCATTATATCTGATCACTTTTGCTGAGTCTATATCAGAATCTGGAATTAACATAATTATAATGTAAAAATACTTGCATCGAAGATTAATTTTTATACTTTTAAGCCATGGAATTTCTCAGGCTTTTGTTGCTCCCGTTCTCGGTTGTATACGGTTTGATTACCGGTGTGAGAAATCTTTTATTTGATTTGGGGGTACTTCAATCCAGGCGTTTTGACATTCCGGTGATCTCGGTAGGCAACCTATCGACCGGCGGGACGGGGAAAACACCGCATGTAGAATACCTGATACGGTTGTTGTCGCCATTCAATAAAGTAAGCACCCTCAGCCGGGGATACGGCCGGCGGACCCGGGGCTATCTGATGGCGAAGGCGGGATCAACTGCCGCAAACATCGGAGACGAGCCCATGCAGTATTTCCGGAAATTTCCTGAAGCAGGAGTGCATGTAGACGAGAAGCGTCGCAGGGGAATTGAAAATATCCTGAAAACAGCACCTGAAACGGATGTAATCCTGCTCGACGATGCTTTTCAGCACCGTTATGTAAAGCCCGGATTTTCCATTCTACTTACTGATTATCATAAACTTTACTATAAAGATTACATTTTGCCGGTGGGCAGCCTGCGTGAGGCCAGGCGGGGCGCACGCAGGGCTGACGTTATAGTGGTAACCAAAACCCCCAGCATCCTCAGCCCGATTCTGAGGCGGCAGATTATCGCGGAAATCAAGCCTGCGCCGCACCAGAAAGTTTACTTTTCATACATCCGCTACAGTGAGATTGTTCCGCTCTGGAGTACCGGCTGCCACACCCTTCCGGACAAAAAATTCAGCCATATCATGGTATTTGCAGGCATTGCCAACACCTATCCCCTTCAGGACCATCTGGCGAAGATGTGTCAGGACCTTACCATCCTGCAGTATCCGGACCATCATCAATATACCCTGGAAGACCTTGACCGGATCAAGCGAAAATTTGACGATCTTTACAGCCGGAATAAATTGCTTGTTACCACGGAAAAAGACGCCATGCGATTGCTGAGCCCCGGACTTGATGAAAAAGCAAGACAGCTGCCGGTTCACTATCTGCCGATTATCGTTGAGTTTCACAGAAATGACAAGCAGGCGTTTGACGAACAAATACTCAATTATGTTAGAACAAATCAAAGAAAGCATTGATTTCATAAAGAAGCATACCGCTATGGTTCCGGAGGCCGGAATTGTGCTTGGCACTGGGCTGGGTGGACTGGTGCGTGAAATTGTAACAGAATGTGAAATCCCTTACAGCAGCATCCCTCATTTCCCGGTATCTACCGTTGAAGGACATAAAGGACAGCTGATTTTCGGAACCCTCGGAGGAAAACCCATTGTAGCCATGCAAGGCCGTTTTCATTATTACGAGGGTTACAGTATGCAGGAACTCACTTTCCCGATAAGGGTCATGAAGATGCTGGGCATCAGGGTTTTAATTGTTTCGAATGCCAGCGGTGGCCTGAACCCTGGCTTCGAGGTGGGAGACATCATGTTTATTACCGACCATATTAACCTGATGGGCGACAATCCGCTTATAGGTAAAAACCATACGGGCCTGGGCCCCCGTTTCCCGGATATGAGCGAAGCTTATGACAGACGAATCCTCGACATGGCCGCCAATATTGCAAGCCGCGCCGGCGTGCCTTTCCGCACGGGCGTTTACGCTGCAGTTACCGGACCTACCTTTGAGACGCCGGCAGAATATCGCTACATCCATATAGTTGGAGCCGATGCTGTCGGCATGTCCACGGTGCCGGAAGTTATCGTGGCAAGACATATGGACCTGCCTGTTTTTGCCGTTTCAGTAATCTCCGACCTCGGCGTACCCGGCAAAATCGTTGAAGTATCGCACCAAATCGTAATCGATGCGGCCAGCAAGGCTGAACCCAGGATGACCCGCATCATCAGCGACTTGCTGAAAGAAATCAATTTTTAATCTACAGGTTTTTTGAGGAAAAGCAGCCTGAATACCGCGGCTTCTTCCCTGTCAGCGAAAGCAATGAAAACCCTGCCCAAAGTTCTGGTATACTTTCTGTTTGTATCCATATTGACCTCCGGATGTCAGCATAAATCTGACCCCGGCAGTATCCTGCTGAGCGGTCAGTTGACAACTCCGGCAGAGGACAGGGTGCACCTTTATTTTATAGATACTTCAGGTTTCACCCCGGTTGATTCGGTCAAACCGAAAAAAAACGGGGAGTTCTCTTTCAGTTTTACTCCTGATGAACCCGGATTTTACCTGCTGAAGTCCGGCGAAAGACAACCAGCCACCCTGGTGCTGCATCCGGGAGATTCTGTATTTGTAACCCTTACAAAAAACAACATCAGCAATATTTCCGGAGGCCGGGAAGCAGCGCAATACGGCCTTTTTTCGGCCAACGTTCAGCGCGCCCTCAAGCGTATGGACTCACTGGCAATGGTCATTCAGCAAAGCCGCCACAGCCGGGATTTTCTGCAGATAAAAAACCGGGCCGATTCCACGTATGCCTCGATTTTCAACAATTTACGATATGATGCCGTAAGATTTCTCATGGATTATCCGGCTTTCTTATCGCAATTGCTGGTTATCAACGGAAAACTAAGGCAGGCTGCGTTTTTTGAAGCATATTCAGATACTGCATGGTTTTTTTATACCGATTCGACGCTCCGGGATCACTATCCGGCAAACCGGTATGTAATCAATCACCACAAAAGGGTCGCGGAACTGAAAGCCATTCTTTCAGAAGAAGAAAAAGCGCGTACAAAACTGCTGGCCGGAGGAAAAGCACCTTTAATCAGTCTGCCCAACACAGGCGGGAAAATGGTCACACCGGCCGATGGAGGGAAACCTTACACCCTGCTGTATTTCTGGGTTCCATCAGATGCCCTGAGCCGTAAATCCAATCCTGAACTGAAGAACCTTTATGAAAAGTATCGCAGCAGGGGACTGACGGTTTATGCCATAAGCCTTGACCCGTCAACCGAAAGGTGGAAAACAGCGGTAACCATGGAAAAACTCTGGTGGACCAATGTAAATGACACCCTCGGGCTCAGATCGGCTGTTGCAGGGGATTACATGATCAACAGCGTGCCTGTTTTTGTTTTGCTCGATCGTGAACAAAGAGTTCTTGACCGGTTTATCTCACTGCAGGCACTGGAAAATTACCTGACAAAAGTACTTCCGGATAAACCGGGGTAAATTTATCCACCGGATTCCGGATGTTTTTTTGTAGGTTTGGAAATCAAAAAAACTGGCATATTGAAGATCTATTTTGCTTCCGACTTCCACCTCGGAATCCCCGATCATGATTCAAGTCTGGTACGCGAAAAGCTGCTGGTTAAGTGGCTGGAGCTGATCAGGAAGGATGCTGCGGAGATCTTCCTGATGGGGGATATTTTCGACTTCTGGTTCGAGTATCACACGGTTATTCCGAAGGGATTTGCCCGCCTGTCAGGCAAACTTGCTGAAATTACCGACCAGGGAATTCCCGTATACCTCTTCAGGGGAAATCATGATATCTGGGCTTTCGATTATTTTGAACAAGAACTGGGGATCAGTCTGCAGCGCGAAGCGGTTATCAGGGAATGGAACGGGAAACGTTTCTTCCTCTCGCATGGCGACGGTCTGGGCCCGGGAGATTCCGGCTATAAATTCCTGAAAAAAGTCTTTGAGTTCAGGCCCAATCAATGGTTGTTCAACTGGCTGCATCCCGACATCGGCACCAGGCTGGCGCTCTATTTCTCACGAAAAAGCAGATATGCCAATGAATTGCGTGATCAGAAAGAGATCAGGGAAGCCGGAAAAATTGACGTTTCCAAAGAGCGTCTTTATACTTTTGCCAGTGATTACCTGAAATCAGATCCGGACATTGATTACTTCATTTTCGGGCATCGTCACATTGCCGTCGATCTGCCCCTGAGCGGGAAAAGCAGGTTTATAAACCTTGGCGACTGGGTGAATAATTTTACCTATGCCGTTTTCGACGGGCGGGAGCTCAGCTTAATGACATTCAGGGATGGCGTGCCTGCAGCATTGTCGCCTGACGATTAAAAAACCAGACTATGCTATTTTCAAGTATCGATATAGGATCAAACGCAGTGAGGCTGTTATTCGCCAATGTTTTTGAAAGCAAGGCCGGACCTGTTACCGAGAAAGCCTCCCTGATCAGGATACCGTTGCGCCTGGGATTTGATGTATTCAACGGGGGCAGCATCTCCCGGCAGCGGGCCGATGATCTGGTAAAAACTATGCTGGCATTCAAACTGCTGATCGATGTGTATCAGCCCGTTGGTTACCGCGTCGCCGCCACTTCAGCCATGCGCGAAGCGGCTAATAACACTGAAGTCCTCGACAGGGTTAAGCGGGAAACAGGGCTTGAAATAGGTATGATAGACGGGATTGAAGAAGCCAACATTATCAGTTCCCTGAGCAATATTTTTGTAAACAGGAATTACAGCAAGACCCTTTACATTGATGTGGGAGGGGGTTCTACTGAGCTATCCGTGCTTGAAGGAAAGCGCTTTATCACTTCAAACTCATTTAAAATAGGCACCATCCGCCTGCTCGCCGATAAGGTGGAGGATGCCGAATGGGAAAATCTGCGCAGGTGGCTGCAGCAATTCAGGGCTGATTTCGGCCAGATGAACTGCATTGGGTCCGGCGGTAACATCAACAAAATCACCAAACTATACGGCCACACACTCAACAACCTCATCACCTTCGATCAGCTTGTTTTTGCTTACAAGCAACTCAACAACATGACCCTGGCAGCACGCATTGAGAAGATGGGGCTAAGGCCTGACCGCGCTGACGTAATAGTACCGGCTGCCAGGATTTTTGTCCGCATCCTGAAATGGACCGGCATCGGCACCGTGATTGCTCCGAAAATCGGTCTGGCCGACGGACTGGTGCTGCTTCAGTACAAAGAGATGAAAGAGAAGGGGCTGATCTGAGGATTCACATTGACCGGCAGGAAATCCGCCCGGACGCCATTCAGTTTCCGGTTTAAAAAACCACAGGCAACCCCGATACCTCCCCTCCTGAACAAAAGAAAGGAAGGGAAAAGGATTCCGTATCGCAAGGGTTATTTATCTTTGCCGCAAATCTGAACGATCTGATATGATCACTTTTGAAGAAGCACTTTCTATCATTAACAATACCAGGGTTTCATGCACAACCGAAAAGGTGAGGCTTGAAACTTCCACCGGAAGAATATTGGCAGCAGATGTCTTCTCGGATGTTGAAATGCCTCCTTTCGACAAGGCCGCTGTCGACGGTTTTGCCTGCCGGCGGGCCGACCTGCATGAACTTCTCGAGATCATTGAGGTTATTCCGGCAGGAACACAGCCTGTAAAAGCGGTCGCTCCGGGAAAATGCGCCAGAATTATGACCGGGGCCATGGTACCGGAAGGCGCTGATACCGTCATTATGGTGGAGCACACTGAGATGACGGAAGACGGAAACGTACGTTTCATGAAAGACAAGACTTCAGCAAATATAGCTTTCAGGGCGGAAGATGTAAAACTGGGGCAACAGGTACTGAGCAAGGGCACCCTGCTTAAACCCCAGCACATTGCCATCCTTGCCGCCGTTGGCATTCCGGAACCGCTCGTTTACCGTAAGCCGGTCATCGGGATCATTTCGACCGGAGATGAACTCACGGAGCCAGGTAATAAACCCCGGACCGGACAAATCAGAAACAGCAACGCCTGGCAACTGATGGCGCAGGCCGGCCAGCTGAACCTCACAAAAATATATACCGGTATAGCCGCCGACAGCCCTGAAAGCGTGAAAACACACATCAAACAGGCTTTTGAAAAAAGCGATATCGTGCTGCTGACAGGCGGCGTGTCAATGGGCGATTTCGACCATGTACCGGAGGTAATGCAGGAACTGGGGGTAGAAATTTTGTTTAAAAGCATCGCTGTGCAACCGGGAAGGCCAACCGTTTTTGGCATCAGGGATGAAAAATTCATTTTCGGACTCCCTGGCAATCCTGTCTCCTCTTACGTTCAGTTTGAACTTCTGGTTAAACAATTGATTTATCGCATTATGGGTCATCAGCTCGAACCTGTCGTACTCAGGTTGCCGATGGCCTCGGATTATACCCGGAAAAAAGCGGAACGCAAGTCATTTATCCCGGTAAAGATCAATGAAAATGGCCTGATTGAGCCCATCGAGTATCACGGATCGGCACATATTCATGCATACATGGAGGCCGATGGGATGATGGCAGTTGAAATAGGGGAAGCAAAAATCACGAAAGGAGCGCTGAGGGATGTTCGACAACTTTAACAGAAGGATCAATTACCTGCGCATTTCCGTTACCGACCGCTGCAACCTCAGGTGTATCTACTGCATGCCCGAGGAAGGTGTAAAGCTGTTGCAACACAATGAAATAGTAACTTTTGAAGAAATTACCAATGTTGCCTACACGGCTGTTAAGCTGGGCATTGACAAAATCAGGATTACCGGAGGGGAACCTCTGGTGCGGAAAGGAATCGTATCGCTTGTTGAAATGCTGGCCGATATCCCCGGCATCAGGGATTTGTCGATGACCACCAATGGCGCCTTGCTGAAACAATATGCACAACCGCTGAAGAGTGCCGGACTGATGCGGGTGAATGTAAGCCTTGACACCCTTGACCCCGCCAGATACCGCAGTTTAACCCGCGGGGGAGACCTGCACCAGGTACTGGAAGGCATCAGGGCAGCCCAGAGAGCCGGACTTTCTCCGGTTAAGATCAACTGTGTGGTTAAAAATTCATCCCATGAAAAAGACGCACAGATGGTTGAAGCATATGGTAAGCTTAACGGACTTGAAACCAGATTTATACATCAGATGGACCTCTCTGACGGGCATTTTTCGATTGTGGAAGGTGGTTCGGGAGGGGATTGCAGTCATTGCAACCGCATCCGCCTCACAGCCAGTGGCAAACTGCTTCCTTGTTTATTCAGCGAAATTGAATATGATATCAGAAAAATGGGGGCGGAACAAGCTATCCGGTCCGCCATTGCCAATAAACCAGCCTGTGGCAGCATGAATGCAAAAGGCGAATTTTACAATATTGGTGGTTAAAAGCTTTATAAATGAACATGTCGTGCCGGCATTGAAACGACAATCCTGTCATTGATGTCTGGCTATCACCTTAAAATTTAACAAATGGACAGCTTTTCACACACCGACGATCAGGGCAAGGCCAATATGGTGGATGTAGGACACAAACCCCGGCAGCAAAGGATGGCCAAGGCTTCGGGCTTTATATCGCTTGCACAACAAACGGTCAACCTCATCCGCGAAAATGAAATGAAGAAAGGCGATGTGCTCACTGTTGCTGAGATTGCCGGAATTCAGGCAGCCAAAGAAACAAGCAGGCTGATCCCTCTTTGTCATCCCTTGTTGCTCACCAAAGTTGAAGTTAAAGCGCGACTGAGCGAGACCGGTGTAAGTGTGCAGGCGACGGTGCGGTGCACCGGACAAACAGGGGTTGAAATGGAAGCTCTGACCGCTGTGAGCATAGCCCTGCTTACCATCTATGATATGTGCAAGGCCGTTGACAAAGAAATGGAAATCGGCGCAGTCAGGCTGATTGAAAAAATAAAAACCGACCTGTAATTTTTGAAAATGGAATCCGGATGTCTTAAACTTAAACCTGCAGTTCCCAAACGGATGCTTTTTTTCGTGGCGGCTACGGTATGGACTTATGCGGCATTCCGTGTTTTCAGCCTCGCATGCAGCTTTGCCCCTGAAGGCCCCCTGCCCCTTTGGCTGGTGGGTGTGCTCGGGCTGGCCGGACTTGCAGTATTTTTCAATTTCGTTTTTCTGAAGGTCAGTCGTAAATATATTGCACGTATCGCCCGTCTGGAACAGAAAAATCCATGTATTTTCGCATTTTTCGGCTGGAAAAGCTACCTGATGATCGCGATAATGGCAACCATGGGAATACTATTTGCCCGCTACCAGGTGATCCCGGTCTTTCTTCAGGGAATCTTCTATATCGCGCTCAGCGGATCACTGTTTCTGTCGGCACTGATGTTCATCAATGCGGGGTTCCTGTATAAAGATCCGGATAGCAAGCATTCGGGTGACATTATAAAAGATCAGGCTGATTGATAATAAATTAAAAAGCATTTCAATGAAAATAAATGTCGTTTCTGTTAATATATCAGAAAAAAAAGGGACCATTAAAGTCCCAGTGGAGCATATTGAACTCACTCCCAACGGTGTACAAGGCGATGCCCATGGTGGAAAATGGCACCGTCAGGTAAGCCTGCTGGGAACAGAAAGTTTCAGAAAATTCGAGAAAGTCGCCGGCAGGCCATTGAAATACGGGGAGTTTGCCGAGAACATCACGACTGAAGGCATCATTCTTTACGAAACCCACCCACTTGACCGGTTTACAATCGGCGATGCCGTGCTTGAAGTAACCCAGATAGGTAAAAAATGTCACGGTGACAGCTGCGCCATTTACCGGGAGGTTGGCAATTGCGTAATGCCGAAAGAAGGAATTTTCTGCCGCGTGTTAAAGCCGGGCACTGTTAAAGCCGGGGATGAGATGACCTACCATCCGAAAGTATTCAGGGTAAAAGTCATAACGCTGAGCGACCGGGCAGCTTCCGGCGAATATGAAGACCGCAGCGGGCCCCGTGCCGTTCAGATACTCGAGGAGTACTTTGCCGGCCTGGGATGGAAAGCCGAGATCGGAAGGAGTGTGATTCCCGATGAAGCAGCACTGCTCAGGCAGGAGATCGATGGGGCAAAAAACGCTGATATTATTATTACAACAGGCGGAACAGGCATCGGGCCGCGGGACATTACCGTGGACACCGTTAAGCCGATGCTTGACAAGGAAATCCCCGGAATCATGGAAATGATCCGGCAGAAATACGGTTCCGAAAAGCCCAACGCCTTGTTGAGCCGGGGCATTGCCGGGGTAAAAGGAATGTCGCTTATTTATACCCTTCCCGGAAGCGTGAGGGCAGTAGAAGAATACCTGTCTGTGATTACCCCAACCATCAGACATTCTTTCTATATGCTGAATGGATTGGATCTGCATTAAAATAAATAATTGAGGGATCATATCCTGTCAAAAACGGGAGTATTTTGAAGAAAAACACAATAATCCGGGAGGAGAAAGCCATGTTATTATCTCGCAATGAAGCACTTGAATTACTCAGAAGTTATATAAAAAATGAACGGATGATCGCCCATTCACTGGCCTCGGAGGCCGTGATGCGTGCACTTGCCCTCCGGTTGGGCCGTGATCCTGAGAAATGGGCACAAGCCGGCCTGCTTCATGACCTAGATGTAGAAATTACCAATGCGGATCCGGCCGTCCACGCCCTGGAGACCGCACGCATCCTCACAGGAATGGGTTTGGATGAGGATGTGGTAGATGCCATCCGTATGCACAACGAAATGGCTACCGGTATGGAGCGGGAGACTGAGTTCCAGCATGCCCTTGCCGCCGGAGAAACCATTACCGGGCTCATCACCGCGACAGCTATGGTTTACCCTGATAAAAAGGTAGCATCCGTCAAGCCTAAATCGGTTGTGAAGCGGATGAAGGAAAAAGCATTTGCCGCCTCTGTAAGGAGAGAAGTAATCCTGGAATGCGAAAAAATAGGATTGCCACTCGACGAGTTTGCCGCCCTCAGCATCAATGCAATGGTGGAAATAGCCGATGAGATCGGTTTGTGACCCGTTGGATTAAACAGGCCTGATCAGCCTGAAGGTAAGGTTGATCCGTTCTGACAAAGGCCTGACCGACCTGGGCAATGCATGTTGCCAGAAATGCTGAATGGCTCCTCCCATGACCAAAAGGCTGCCATTGGCCAGTTTTACATTGAAAGTATCCCGGTGATTGTCCTTGCGCCGGAACCTGAAATCCCTTTCCTGCCCCAGACTCAGGCTTGCGATCACAGGATTGACGCCCAGCTCCTTTTCATCATCGGCATGCCAGCCCATGCTGTCATTCCCGTCACGGTACCAGTTAAGCAGCACGGAATTGAACCTGCTTCCGGTTACGGCAATGATCATGTCCCTGAGCTGCGCCAGCGCCGGCGACCAGGGCTCAGGGCTCAGTTTCAATCGTGAATAGCTGTAAACGGCCCCGGCATCTCCATACCAGGCCGTGAGGCGCGGAGTCAGATACGATTTGCCGAAAATGCGGATGCTTTCCTGCTTCCAGCTGATTTCGTCTTTCAGCTTACCGATATAATGCCCACAATCCAAAGGATGAAGAAAAGCGGGATAATAGGTCAGGATTCCATTATCCAGCGGTAATGAAACGGGCTGAGGAGATTCAGAAAAAAGATCCGGTGTATCCTTCATTTATACG
>JAMLHF010000061.1 GCA_023957275.1 Lentimicrobium sp.
TGTTGATACTGATGAAAAAAAGATATTGGGTATGGGGAGCCGGATAATTCCGATGGGAACAGACAAGCAAGATTATGAAAAAGGAGTTGGAATAACGAAAAACGCAACTCGTAGAGAGAAACGTACAGCGAGAAAAGGCAATAAGCGTTATAAACTTCGCAGAAACAAACTTTTATTTATACTGCACGAATTAGGAATGTTGCCTGAACAGTTTCAGTTTAAAAATGGAATACCTGAACCAACAAAGTTGCAAAACTTGGAGCTTTTGCCAGTGTCAAAAAAAACAAAGCAATTAGATGCCTTGGGCTTTATAGAATTAAGAGTTAAAGCACTGGAAGACCCAATTGAATTGAAAGACTTTGGCAAAATACTCTATCAATTTAATCAGCTTCGTGGTTATTCTGGAGGGAATAATGACGACTCAACAAAGAAGAAACAAGACGAGGAAGAAGATGCTGTAAAAAAGAAATATGAAGTTGTTGTACAGAAAGTTGAGATTCTTGAAGTCAAACAATCGGATGATGCTTTTACTGTAAGAGGAGGAAAAAACAAAGGTGAAAAACAATGTTATTTCGATGTGAAAATAATTTACGAAGGAGCAGAAATTGAAGGACTAACTGAATTACAGAACTTAAAGGAAAGAGAAGGACAAGAAGAAGAACTCGAAATACGAATAACAAGAAAAAAAGATGATGAGGTGACATACAAATTTGCTTTACCTCAAAAATCGAATTGGCGCAAAGCAATGGAGTTATCTGAAAAAACTTTAAAAGAAGAGAACCTTTTTATCAGTCAGTTGCGCTTACGCGATTTAAAACAAAATAAATGGGCTAAAATCCGGAATAGGGTTTTTCTTCGAAATCGATACAAAGAGGAATTTGACAAGGTTTGGGAAACACAAGTAGAAAAACACCTGATTTTGAAAGATTGCCCAAAAGATACGTTGGAAAAGATTGCATATTATATTTTCCCAGGAGATAGTGAATCGCAACAGCAGTTACGAAAAACTGCTCTTGAAAAAGGACTGAAATACATTATCAAAGAACAGGTAATTTATTATCAACGTCCTTTAAAGCCACAAACAGAGTTAATTGGTAATTGCCGTTTTGAAAAAGAAGAAAAAGGTATTCCTACTTCACATCCGTTTTTCCAAGAATTTAGATGTTGGAAGCAGATAAACAACCTATTTATTACATCCAAAACGTTAGTAGGGACTAAATACACCTATCAAAACAGATATTTGACTTCCGAAGAGAAATGGGCTATTTATGAAAAACTGCAAACGCAGAAGGAAGTTGGCTTTGCGACGGTAGTTGAAATCCTTAATATGGATAAAACCAAAGGCAAATTAGATAAAGAGCAAATAGACTATTTTCTCAACGGTTTAAATGTAAAGGCAAAATTGAAAGGTTGCGATACATTTTTATCCTTCAAGAAAGAACTTGGCGAATACTTTAATGATTTCATTTCTCAGGACAAACAACTTGTTGAGCAACTTTGGGCTGTAATTTTTGATGTAAAAAACCATGATGGTAGTGAGTATGATGTGGAAAGTAAGCGAGTCCATTCAATTGTTGAGGTGTTAAGAAATTACATTGATGAGGAAACAGCAAAAGAATTGTCATTGAAACTTGCTCAAAAAATTAAGTTTCCTCGAAAGTACGCAAGCTTGTCGAAAAAAGCTATACAGAATATTTTGCCTTTGATGTTGCCCAATCCACAGAGCATACCCAGTTCGGTTCATCAGCGATTTAAGAATATTCAAACGCTAATCGAAACAGGGGAAATTAATGAAAATTTGAATTGCGATTTAGAAGATTATGTGTTTGATTTTGTGAAGAACAATCCGAATGTTTTAGAATACGGCGGAATAATGGAATCGTTTGCTATTTCGTTGGTTTATGGTAAACATACAGCCGAAACCATAAAACCACAGATAAAAAATTATCACGACATTAAGTTTGAAAAAAGGAACTTGCGGAATCCTGTTATTGAACAACTTGCCAACGAAACGATGCAAGTTATTAAAGCAATTTGGAAACAGTACAAATTCAATCCCGAGGAACTTGAAATTCGAGTAGAGTTGGCACGAGAATTAAAAAACAGCGCAGCAGAAAGAGAGAAAATATGGAATGGTCAGCGAAAGAGCAAGGTAATCAACGATAAGGCAAAAGAAATATTGAGTGAAAATGGCATTGCCATTACAGCTGAGAATATTTTGAAGTATCGTTTGTACGAGCAACAGAAATTTATGTCTCCTTATACCCAAAAGAAGATTATACCTTTCAGTAAGTTGTTCGATGACAAAGAATATGATGTTGACCATATAATCCCAAAGTCAAGATATTATGACGATTCTTTTTCTAATAAGGTTATTTGTGAAAAGTATATTAATGAAGAAAAAAGTAACAGAACTGCTTGGGAATATATCTCTCAGCAAAATTCTAAATATAAAAATGAAAATGGAAAACTTGAAATAGTATCTGCAAATGAGTTTCTCTACCACATAAACGATAATTACTTTGGTAAAAAGAAAAAGAATCTATTAGCTGAAAAAATTCCGTCAAACCCTGTTGAAAGACAACTGAAAGACACGCAATATATTTCAGTAGCTATTAAGAGTGAATTGGCAAAGATTGTTGGGAGTGATAATGTTAAAACAAGTACAGGAGAAGTAACAGATTTTTTACGAAGCCGATGGGGGCTAAGGAAATTGTTTATGAATCTTACCGAAAGTCGTTTTAAACAAATGGAGCTTTGGGATTTGGATGAAAATGGAAATCCAGAAACACAATGGGTTAATCGGTATGTAGATGAGAATAACAAAAATCAATACGAAATTAAAAATTGGAGCAAACGTTACGACCATCGCCATCATTCAATTGATGCTTTGGTTGTTGCTCTTACCACTCAAAGTCATATTCATAGATTAAACAATTTAAACAAGTACTATCAAGATGAACTAACAGCTCGTAAAGAAGAGTTTGGAATTACAGTCAAAGAGGGAGAAGGCATTTTAGAAGGATTTTTCAATTTGGAAGCAAAACGCAGAGATGAAATTCTACAGAAAATTGAAAGCTCCAGATATTTTGAAATGCCATTCGATAATTTAGTAGATCAAGTTAAAAGTCAGTTGGAAACAATGGTTGTTTCGCATAAACCGAAAGATAAATTAGGAATTAAAACTGATGATTTTGATAAAAATACACCTGACAAGATTTTAAAAAAACAGATTAAAATTAGAGCTGGATTACACCAAGAAACTTATTATGGCAAACTTAATGGACGCGATACAAAACGTGTTGATATTTCTTCTCTTTCCTTGCCTGATGTATCCAAAATTTTAATAGACAAAGTATTGGCAAATGAAATCATTGAACACAAAAAACAGTATGGCTCAATGAAAGAGGCTTTTACAGGAGAAGGGTTGAAAGCATTTAATGACAAAAGAATAGCTGATGGCAAACAACCTGCCTACAAAGTTAAAGTCTGGTACAACAAAGAAGAAAAGAAAGAGAGTGGATTACAACGTTTATATGAGAATAATGATAAACAGAGTGTTATCACCGGTGATAATTACTTGTTTGTAGTAATGGAAAAGAATAGAAAAAGGATATTTGATATTGCCTCGTTATATGATTCTGTTTCTATTGCCACTGATGCATTAAAAGATGGTGTCAATGATTTCAAGAAAAGAATTGTTGAAGATTATAGGATAAAGCATAAAGATAAACCCGAAAAGGTCTTATTTACTTTACAACAAAATGAGTTAGTTTATTTACCCAATAACATTGAAGAACGAGATTTTCTTTTGGGAATGTCTGTTGATGAGTTTAGAGATTGGATTAATATTAAAGCTAATAAAAAAGCTTTCAGCAATAGAGTTTATAAAGTGGTAATGTTTACGGGCATGGATTGCAAGTTTATTCCTCACAATTATTCTAATGTTATAAGTGTCCCTAAAGAATTAACAAAGGAGCAAAAAGATCAACTAAAGAAAAAATACGAGGAGAAAAAGGGTATTCCAAAGAACGAATTGAATTTTGTTGAATTTGGTTCTTACAGAGATTGTTCACCTTATGAGACTGGAGAAATATTTGTGAAAAGCCTTGTAAATAAAAAACAAAAACAAAAGCCTTTAAAAATTCAAGACTCTTGTATTAAGATAAAAATTGATTGGCTTGGTAATATAGAACTTGCATAATGATAAAACGAACCCTTAATTTTAGCAATCCCTGCTATCTCAAAAAGAAGGATATGCAAGTGAGTATAGGTTTTCCTGAGCATGTCGGGAAGCCTGATGTCTCGATTCCAATTGAAGATATTGGGATTATGGTGCTTGATCATCCACAGATCACCCTGACCCACGCTCTTATCTCTGCTTTGTCTGATAACAATGTTGCCATTGTAAGCTGCAATGCCAAACATCTGCCATATGGGGTGATGTTGCCCATGTTCTCCCACCATGCTTTTACCGAAAAAATGTACGAGCAGTTGGGGAGTTCATTGCCATTGCGCAAAAACCTGTGGCAGCAGACGGTAATTGCCAAAATCAGTAACCAGGCAGCGATGCTGAGGAGCATAGGCGCGGATGACGGGAAGATGCAGTATTACCTGAAGCTGGTTAAAAGCGGCGATCCCCAGAATGTGGAAGGAAGGGCGGCCGCGTATTACTGGGAAAATCTTTTCGGGGAGAAAAGCAATTTTGTCAGAGACCGGGACGAAGATGGGATCAATGCCATGCTGAATTATGGCTACGCCATTCTGCTGGCAGTTGTTGCAAGGGCATTGGTGTCCAGCGGCCTGCTTCCGGCTGTGGGGATTCATCACCGGAACAAATACAATCCCTGGTGCCTGGCGTCGGATATTATGGAACCTTACCGGCCTTATGTTGACCGGATTGTTTTGCAGGTTTCGGAAGAATTTCCGGAATCCGGTGAACTGACGCCGGAAATTAAAAGAAGATTGCTTCAGGTGCCGGTAACTGACATTGAAATCGATGGAAAAAAAAGCCCCCTAATGGTGGGTATATCAAGGACCACCGCTTCATTGTCAGCCTGTTTTGGTGGTGTTTCAAGAAAAATTTTATATCCTGAAGTCAGTTAATCCTATTGGCCGCGACTAAATTTGACAGACTAAACCAGTACCAGATCTTGTGGATTTTTGTATTTTTTGATCTGCCCACCGAAACCAAAAAGGACCGGAAGAATTACGCCCAGTTCCGCAAGAATCTGCAGAAGGATGGATTTACCATGATGCAGTATTCCATTTACGTGAGGCATTGCAGCAGCCGGGAGAATGCGGATGTGCACATCAGAAGGGTAAAATCATTTCTTGCCCCGAAGGGGGAGATTATCATTTTTTCATTGACCGACAAACAGTTCGGCATGATGGAGTTTTTCCGGAGTCAAAAGGAAGCAGAAAGGCCGGGCACTCCCCAGCAACTGGAACTATTCTGAAGCAGAAATAATAAAGTCCTTCCGGCCTGAGGCGGAAGGACTTTCGCTGAGCACTTTTTTCTTTTCTGTATTGAGCATTAAAACGCTGAAAAAGAGCATTTCAGACAGTGGTATGTTGTGCTCAATCTCTCAAAGATACAATTCAAAAGCAATTCACAACCGGTAGGTATCAGCATGCCACCCTGGTCACGTTGTGCTCAATCTCTCAAAGATACAATTCAAAAGCAATTCACAACGGGGCAAAGAGTTCCGTTCCATCTGTGATTGTTGTGCTCAATCTCTCAAAGATACAATTCAAAAGCAATTCACAACCGTTTACAGCTTTCAACCGGTAATGGTAGGGTTGTGCTCAATCTCTCAAAGATACAATTCAAAAGCAATTCACAACATCAGAGGCTATGCGACCGAAGTTGTCCCTGTTGTGCTCAATCTCTCAAAGATACAATTCAAAAGCAATTCACAACAGGTCCGGGTTTTTGTCCGTCTTTGTTTTTGTTGTGCTCAATCTCTCAAAGATACAATTCAAAAGCAATTCACAACTGTAAACCCAACCTTCTTCATCAATGATATGTTGTGCTCAATCTCTCAAAGATACAATTCAAAAGCAATTCACAACTGTGCGTAGCTTCGGGCCACCTTATCGGGAGTTGTGCTCAATCTCTCAAAGATACAATTCAAAAGCAATTCACAACGGCGGGGCGGCGCTTTGGCTTTGATGGCTTGTTGTGCTCAATCTCTCAAAGATACAATTCAAAAGCAATTCACAACCCTGGCTTACGTTGCTTACATCATTCTTTCGTTGTGCTCAATCTCTCAAAGATACAATTCAAAAGCAATTCACAACTCCATAGCCGGCGGTTAAATCAAGCATGAGGTTGTGCTCAATCTCTCAAAGATACAATTCAAAAGCAATTCACAACACTTTCGGGTAAGGGTGGAGCGACTCTCCGGTTGTGCTCAATCTCTCAAAGATACAATTCAAAAGCAATTCACAACATCCTCCGCATTTTCTTATTTCTTCGACTAGTTGTGCTCAATCTCTCAAAGATACAATTCAAAAGCAATTCACAACATCGCATCGATAAGTAAATCGGTAAGGTACGTTGTGCTCAATCTCTCAAAGATACAATTCAAAAGCAATTCACAACAGGATTCCACATATAGTGATTAGCATACACGTTGTGCTCAATCTCTCAAAGATACAATTCAAAAGCAATTCACAAGCGGGATTAAAATCGCGCGGAATAAGCGTGCCAGGTTCCGGGCAAAGTTACGGTCCGATAGTTTTTTGCAATGTTACCCAACCCATTATTTCTTTGCCTGCCCGAATTAAAAAAGAGCCCGCCGGCATAAATGGTGCCGGCGGACCGTCTGATTTCTGATTGCTGCTGGTTATAATGCCCGGGAGGATTTTGAATGTCCCGGAATAATTTTAATTGATTGTTACAGGAACATTGGTAAACTGTCCGTTGGTAAATTCCACAACATCGTAGTCGAAGTTTTTAGCCCTGCAGTGGAATGTACCTGAAACCAGTTTTTTCTCCATGTCGTATTTGGTAATCGTCAGTTCGCCCACCACGCCATTGACAAACAGGGTGGTGTAGGTGCCCAGTCCGGGTGTGGAAATGCTGAACATGGCCCCTTCGCCTGGTTCCGTAATTTCCTCGGTGCCTGTGGTTATGCTGAATGAAACCGCCACCTGGTCGGAAGGCGAATTTCTTGAAGCGTTGATGGAGGTGCTGCCATTCGCTGAAGTGTAAACAGCCGTAACGGTTGTGGATTCCCAGGTTTCGCCGTTGTACTCCACCGAAAGACTGGCGGGATCTTCTTTATTTTCATCATCATTATCTTTTGAACATGCAACAATCATGGTCATAGCGGCCAGCAACAGGCCGGCAAATTTCAGTTTTTTCATAAATTTCAGATTGATTAATTGTTTAGAGAGCGTATTCAGCATTTATCAGAAATATCTTGTTTCGGTTGTGGTAATAAATATGTGGCAAATTTAACTAATTCCGGAAGCGGGGATAAGGCGCGGAGTTCTTTTTCGGCCGGCATCAGGCTTTTTTCCGGCGGGTATGGCAGATTTTCCTATATTTGACTAAACATTGCCAAATGCAGCCAAAACTGTTTCCTTTATGGAACTCCCCCTTTTAAAAGAAGTCGTAATTATTCTGGGCTTATCTGTGCTGATTATCCTGTTGTTTCAGCGCATCAGGCTGCATTCCATTCTTGGGTTTCTGATCACGGGTATGGTCGCCGGACCGAACGGGCTAAGCCTGATAGGGGCTTCGCACGAGGTAGAGATACTGTCGGAGGTGGGCATTATTTTCCTGTTGTTTATCATAGGGATAGAGTTTTCGTTGAAGAGTCTTTCAAGGATAAAACAAACGGTGTTGCTTGGCGGGTTGGTTCAGGTAGGCGGCACAATTTTATTAACCATTGTTGTTTCACACCTGCTTGGGCTGCCGGTCGCGCAATCAGTATTTATGGGCTTTCTGATCAGTCTGAGCAGCACGGCCATTGTACTTAAGATGCTTGCTGCCAAAGGGCAGATGTCGTCGCCCCAGGGCAGGATATCGCTTGCCATTCTGATCTTTCAGGATATCATCGTGGTGCCCATGATCCTGGTTACCCCATTGCTGGCGGGCAAAGACGGTAACCTTTGGATGTCGTTGCTGCTGATGTCCGGAAAATTTACACTGGTTGTTGGCCTTTTGTGGTTGCTTGCCCGTTATGTGGTGCCGGTTTTGCTGAAGCGGGTGGTAATGACCCGCAGCCGCGAACTTTTTATCCTGACCATTGTGGTCATGTGCCTGGCCACGGCCTGGCTTACCTCTTCCGTGGGCCTTTCGCTGGCCCTCGGGGCCTTCTTTGCCGGCCTGATCATCTCCGAATCCGAATACAGCCATCAGGCAACGGCCAGTATTATGCCCTTCCGGGAGATTTTTATCAGTTTCTTTTTCGTCTCGGTTGGGATGCTGCTCGATCTGAACTTCTTTTTACAGAACTTTTTAATGCTGATGGGCTTTACCCTGGGAGTGATATTTCTGAAACAGATGGTGGTTACCCTGACGGTGCTGTTGCTGCGGTATCCCCTGCGAACGGCGCTGATCGCAGGCTTCACGTTGTTTCAGGTCGGGGAGTTTGCCTTTCTGCTTTCCACCATCGGGTTGCGCAACGGGCTGATGTCCCCGGAAGTTTACCAGTCATTTCTGGCTATTTCCATCCTGACGATGATGCTGACCCCGTTTCTGGGTGACAATGCCGACCGGATTGCCGATTTTATTATTCAGGCCATGCTGCCATCAAGGGTGAGGCGCAGGCTGATCAGTCTTCGTAACCGCCGCAAGGGGGAACCTGAAACGGATAGGCCCGCCTTGTCAGATCATCTGATCATTATCGGTTTTGGCATTAACGGGGCCAATGTTGCCCGCACGGCCTCCCGGGCTGAAATTCCTTATGTGGCAATAGAACTGGACCCGGAAGTATTCAGAAAAGGGCAGCAGGAAGGACACCCCCTGGTGTTCGGCGATGCCGCCGACGATGTGATTCTCAGGCATGTGAATGCCCACATGGCCAGGGTGGTGGTGATTGCAATTTCAGATCCTGAGGCTACCAAAAAGATTATTTCCATCCTCAGGAATATCACGGAAACGGCCCATGTGATTGTGCGGACCCGACATGTCAGTGAAATGGACGGGATTCTTAAACTGGGTGCCGATGAGGTGATTCCCGAGGAGTTTGAAACTTCCATCCAGATCTTTACCCGTGTGCTCAACCATTACCTGGTCCCTTTTGATAAGATACAGTCCTTTTCAAGTCATATCCGCGCGCGGAATTACGAGTTACTGGCTGCAAGCGGCTTTCCGCACCAGCATCCCCCGGAAATGCAACTCAGTATCCCTGATATGGTAATCGCCACCCTGCCGGTACAGCGGGGGGTGAACAAGATAGTAGGTAAGACTATTGTCGGCAGCGGGTTAAAAACCCAGTTCAACATTACCGTGCTGGCCATCCGCCGGAACAACCGTTACATAACAGAGATCAAACCACAGATGACCATTGAAACCGACGATATGCTCTATCTGTTTGGCAATCCTCGGCAAATAGCGGAGGTTAACAAGTATCTGGTGCTTGAATGAAAGGCAGCGAATTGCTCTTCACAGGGATTCTGTCGCCATAGGTGCCAGGTACGTGGAAATGGCAAGTTGAAGACGGATTCATTGAATAACACAGGTTTTCTGTGCATTTCTTTAAACAATAGTCCGTAAATTAAAGAATCACGCAATGACCCCGCCTCTGCGGGACAAGCTTCAAAGGTGCAACGAATTGATTATGAGCGATTTGCTATCTTTAAGCAAGTTTTTATAATCCGCTGTAAGTCAATTCATTAAAAATTCTTAACGGACTACTGTTAAAGGGATTCATGTAATTATTCCTTACTCTAACGCTTAATTACCATGAATTTCGTTGGAACTCCATCATCCTGCTTCCCATTGTTGACGGACATGAGATAAAGCCCTGAACTAAGCCTGTCGGTTGAATAAGTAAATGTATGATGGTCGGTGTTCAGCGGAATAACATCAATCAGTTTGCCTTGGGCATCCCGGATATTGACCATGTAATTATGCTGATGATCGGGCAATTTATAGTCGACTTTGAGTTCGCCGGTAACCGGGTTAGGATAAGCGAGCCGGATGATTTTCAGGCCGGTGGATGGTTTGCTGTCCTTTTGGGTGTTCAGGGTAATGCCATTGCTGTTATAGATGGTTATTCCGCAATCGTAACCCCCAAACCAGATATTATCAGCTGCATCGATGTGAAGAACAGTATGCGGACCATAGAGCATCCCTGATTCAAGAAACGGAATAATCTCAAAGTTCTGCTGATCAAATTTTACAAGATTGTTTGCTCCGTTGATGAACCATAAATTGTCCTCTGAATCAATATCCATAGCCTTGATGAAAAAATCCGGGAGAATGGTGTTGTCGGGATTATAGTATTCCCAGGCAGCGCCATCATATTTAATCAGACCACCGCTGGTAGCCATCCAATACATGTCATCAACAATGATCACTTTCCAGACTTTCAAATCAGTAACCGGAGGATCAGGAATGGTTATGGTAGTCCATGAATTCCCGTTCTGTTTGACGATTCCGTTGTCAATGCCGGCAATGATGTTTCCGCCTGGATCAACTGTCAGACAATACAGGTCAAATGAGGGAAAATTATTATTCAGCGCAGAGTAGTACGTGGAAGTTGTCCCGTCGAACTTTACAAGGTAAGGGGCTTCGAAATACCAGAGGTTGTTCTGATGGTCGAAGCACATACAATCTATATGATAATTAAGACCGGTTTTATTTTTACCTGGTAAAGAGATTCTTTTCCAACTCCCATTTTCAAAACAGCAAATACCTTTATAATGTGCAGCATAGATTTTATCATCGTTGTCCCTCGCAAAACATGTGGTACTCACCCAATCGTCGGTATCATCATGATGATAATTCGTTACCTGATTGTTTTTGATCTGTGTCATTCCGTAATTATTGGCAATCCATGCCGACTGATCCGGGGCGTGTAAAATGTCCCTTACAATATTCCCTTTGAATCCGGTTCCGGGGGTGTTCAATATTTGCCAGGATTCTCCGTCGAAAGTGCAGTTGGGGTATGCCACCACATAGAGTTTGCCGTTCTGATCTACTGTCATAGAGCGTATATACCTGATTGAATCAACAGGCGCTGAAGGACTTCTGAGTTGCCATGTATTACCGTCATAATAATAAAGCTCTTTGCTGTAGGTCCCAAGCCAGTAGTGACCCTCGGAGGTACGGTCAAAAGCATAAACTTTGTATAACCTGTTACCGGGAACCAGCGTGTCATAATAGGCCCAGTTTGAGAAGTCGGTGATAGTTAATCCGCTGAACGGATGTCCGATCCATGTTTTTCCGTCCGGGAATGTTTTGATCTGGCTTATCTGATTGTCAACCAATGGCGAATTAGATGTGTTGTAAATGGTGAGGTTTTCACCATCCCAGGCCCTGATGCCGTAAGCACCGATCAATACGCGATCGTCCTTGTCAAAAGCAATTGAAGAAGGGAAAAGGATGTCTCCCCCTAAAGAATCGAATGAATAAGAAATCCAGTTATTACCATCAAATTTTACCAGGAAATGGGATAAACCGGCCCATATTTCGCCGGATGAATTTGCGGCGATTGAATAAGCCCGGTTATTGGGCAGTGCGGAGTTCCCTGTATGATAGTGATTCCAGATGTCCCCATGTTTGGAGGCGATACCGCCGCCGGGTGAGGTCACCCATAAACAACCCTGGTTATCGATACAGATGTCGGAAACTTCCGTGAATGGCATTTCAGAATTTGCGTTGTTGAAATAAACAGTGTCGCTGTTTGTCTGGTCAATGCAAATAAGCCCTCCCTCTGATGCCAGCCAGATTTTTTGTCCGTCAGGAACTATTTTTGACAACAGATATGTGTCTGTAATGTTTTGCCAGTTTTGCTGCGCTGTAGTCGTCAGACCAAATGTGATAACTGCAATAATTGATAATAGTTTTTTCATTTTATGATTTGATTTTTAATTGATATAATATGCTTATCTTAATAAGCAAATATATAAAAAGTATCAATGAAATACTGTTGGTAATAAATATTTTCGTCAAATGACGGTATTTTCCAGGGAGAATCCTGTTTTGTGAAATAGTGATTAAAAACTTACGAATCTCAGATCTGTCAATGACCAGTTATTTAGTAAAAGCATACTGAATCAGGTTGGCCCCCATCCTCAGCGCTTTCAGCCGTGTCTCTTCCGAATCGTTGTGTACTGCAGGGTCTTCCCAACCATCGCCCAGGTCGGTTTCGTAAGAATAGAAGCATACCAGTCTTCCTTCCCATATCAGCCCGAAGCCCTGCGGTGGCTTGTTGTCGTGTTCATGAATTTTGGGAAGCCCGTTTGGAAAAGGAAATCGCTGATTGTAGATGGGGTGAGAAAAGGGAAGTTCAATGAAATCGAGTTCGGGAAATACTTTTTTCATCTGTGGCCTGATGTAAGGATCCATGCCATAGTTATCGTCGATATGCAGAAATCCTCCCGCTATCAGGTAATTGCGCAGGTTAGCCGCTTCCTGCCCTTCGAAAAGGACGTTGCCGTGGCCGGTCATATGTACGAACGGATAGTTAAAGATGTCGGGGCTGCCGGCATCCACTGTGGAATAGTCAGGGTCAATATTGGTTCTGAGATTTTTATTGCAGAATTCTATCAGGTTGGGCAGCGCGGTAGGGTTGGCGTACCAGTCGCCGCCACCGCGGTATTTCAGCAGGGCGATTTGGACAGGGGCGGGGGCAGATCCTGCCATCAGCAGCAGGGGCAGGGCCAGCAGCAGTATTTTTAGTTTTACTTTTCGCATCAGTTTTGTGTTGGTAAATTAAGTATTGATCAGGTTAAAAATAAAACAGGCGGCCAGGGCGGCGGTTTCTGTCCTGAGGCGGGCTTCGCCAAGACTAACCGGTTTGAAACCGGATTTAACGGCTTGTTCCACTTCCTGTTTGCTGAAATCCCCTTCCGGGCCGATCAGGACCAGGGTGTCTTTCCGCGGTCGACAGCAATCTTTCAGATGCAGGGTTACCTGATCGTCGATCCATGCGATAAAGCGGTGATCAGCGGCTTCGGGGCGTTTGAACAACTGCTGCAATGACACGGGTTCATGGATTAAAGGCAGGGTAGCCTTGAGCGACTGTTTCATGGCTGCGACGGCTACTTTCTGCAGCCGGTCGGTCCTCAGTTTTGTGCGCTCCGAATGTTCGCACCATACCGGGACAATCTCGTCTACCCCGAATTCGGTCGCCTTTTCGATAAACCATTCAAAGCGGGCGATGTTTTTCGTCGGGGCAACCGCCATAATCAGCCGGAAACTGCAAGGGTCTTCCGGGGTTATCGCGGTGATCCTGACCGTGAATTTTTTGGGTCCCGGATCTTCGAGGATGGCCTCAGCAAAGTTGCCGAGTCCGTCGGTAAGCCTGAGCCGTTCACCGGCCTTGAGCCGCATTACCCTGAGGTGGCCCGCTTCATCGGCAGGCAACTCCTGCAGCACTTCGCCGGTACGGTAAACTTCGCCCAGGTTCTTTCCGGGCAGGTAAAACAGGTGCATGTCAGGTTTCTTTATCGGACTCACAAAGATAGTAAAGAAGCCGGTTGATGGACTTATGTCTGACCTGTTCTTCCGCTATCCTGTTATGTGTTGCTTAGTTCCTGCCTGAATTGAAAGGGATAAAAAAAGCCGCAGGATGGCTGCGGCTCTTTCTGCTTAAAACTTTTCCTATTCAATGATCAGTTTCAGTTGCTGGCGTTTTTCGCGCGAAGTAATGCTCAGCAGGTAGATGCCGGCCGGCAGTTCGCCGGTTTGCAGGGTAAACTGCTGACCGTTGCCAACATTACGGGTAAGCACCATTTTTCCATAGACATTGTAAAGGCTGAGTTCCGTTCCGGTAAGCATGGTTTCGGACAGGATATTGAAAACGTTCTTCCCGGGATTCGGGAAGACAGTGATTCCTGAAACAGGATTGATCCGTATGTCGCTTCCAACGAGGTCAGTCACGTAGATGTTGTCCAGGTAAAGGCTGTTACCGCGGCGATGCACCGATTCGAAGGCAATGCGCACGTCGTTAAGGCCTGCCCACTGGCTGATGTCGATCAGGAAGCAGGAAGGATTGCCCGGGTTGCCGCACCAGTCACCGGGAAGTGCCGGAACAAACAGTCCGGTATCCACCACCGCATGGGTGCTGAAATTACCACTTCCGTCTTCGCCGATGGCAAATACCCTTTGCCAGTTGAGTCCGCAATCGGAGGAGAGGTAAATTACCAGCGAATCGGTAATCTGTGAATACCTGCGGACATATGCATGTTCAAAGCCAAGGAACGCGGCGGTGAACCCCTCCAGGTTGAGCGGCGGGGAGATCAGCCTGTCGCGGGGGCCGGGGGCGGAAGCGTAATCAAAGAAATTCATCATGATGGCATTGTCCGGTGAAGAACTTCCCTGTGCCTGTGTAAGGCTCCAGGTGGTTTTGTTGTCGGGGTTTTCCGTCTGCCATCCATTGGTTTGCAACGAATTGCTGCCCCAGTCTTCACCAAAGGGAATGGCGACACCGCCTACCTGAACATACTGTTCTCTGGTAACAGATGTGGCTCCGTTGACATTGGCAGCTTCGAGTGTAACTGTGTAATTGCCCGGGCTGTTGAACGATACCTGGGGATGCTGTGAATTTTCGGTTGTTCCGTTGACAAAGGTCACATCAGCCGGTTCAAAACTCCATAGCCAGGATTCAGGGCAGTAAGCAGTGTTATCGGTAAACTGTACTACCGCGTTGTCGTTTGAGCAGAAAACCCTTGTATCGGCCGAGAAGTCGGTCGCGGGCAGTATGCTGTTGCTGACCGTGATAAATCCGGTCTTGAGTTCAGTGCTTGTCCCTGCAGGATTGGTAACAGTAAGACTTACTGAATAGGTTCCTTCGGTGCTCCAGGTTATTCCTTCCGGATTTTTCGCGGTTGATGAAGGGGTGTTTGCTCCCGGGAATGACCAGTACCATTCAAACGGGATGCCGAGCGAGAGATCATTGAAATCTACGGCGCAACCAGCCGGAACGATGGTTTCGGACGCGCTGAAATCGGCCATAGGTGCGGAATAATTTACGGGAGACTCCCATAACCCCCTTCCGTAGGTTCCGGCACGGATCACATCGCCGTTGGGTCCCGCGGGATCATAATAGATCTCAAGTTCGGTTACCTTACCGGCAGCCGGGAAACCATCGGAGAACATGATCCAGTCGGTCATGGTTCCGTCTTTGTAAAATATTCCTATATCTGTACCCAGGTAAAGTCCTTCGGGGCTGTTGCGGTAATAAACCAGTGTATTCATCTGCACATCGGGCAGGGTGCCGGTGATTTCGGTCCAGTTGTAACCCTTGTCTGTTGATTTGAAGATGCGGTTCTGCTGAACAATGTAGACCGTGTTTTCATCAACCGGGCTGGTTTCAATGGCGGTAATGGTTTCCGCTGAGGGAAGGTTAGGGGTCAGGGTGTTCCAGATAACGGGGCTCTCTTTCACGTTGTCGCTGCGATAAAGCAGGTTTCCGCTGGCAGCATACAGAATGTTGGTATTTGCCCTCGACTGGCTGAGCACACTCAGGTTGCTGGTGTTGATGTTGGAAATCTTTGTCCAGCTTACGCTGTTGGTATTACCCGCCTTGATGTTGGTGCTTCTCCACACATTCTTGTAGCCAATAAACATCACATTGCCATCGAAATGATCAATCAGGAAGGGGGTTACCCAGGCGCCGCTCTCGGTGATGCCATTGGAACCCTGCCCGGCAATCTGTCCCTGGGAGTTATGGTTGAAGATACGGTTGATAGAGCCATAATAAACCGTAGAGTAGCTGTAACGGTCGTCGGTGGGGTCGAAGGCGCATTCCATGCCGTCTCCGCCGCCTACGGCAATCCACTCGGTGCCTGTGTAGGTCGAAGTGCCGTTATCCTGATAGCCGTTGATTACGAAGTTTTTGTTGGTCGCGCTCTGGCCGATCTTGTATGCCTGACTGATCACCAGCCCGTTTGAGATTTCGGTCCATGACTGTCCTCCGTTGGCTGTCCAGTAAACCCCGCCGTCGTTCCCGGCATAAAGGCGGTTGTTGAGCGGGTTATATTCAAGTACATGGAGGTCGGCATGTACCGACTGAACGCCGCATCCGCCATACCAGTGGGCGGTGATAAACCAGTTGGTTCCCCCGTTGGTTGATTTGAAGATATTGACTCCTCCGGCATGGATGATGTCCGGATTTTCCGGGTCAACCGAAATATCGAGATCATACCAGGCCTGTCCGCCGCTGCCTCCGTTGCAGTCCCAGGCCATGATGTTGGGCGTGGTTGAACGCAGGGTGAATGATAGTCCGCTGTCGTTTGAGCGGTAGATGCCCTTATAGGAATCGCTGTTGGTTACAAGAAAATATACAACTTCAGGGTCGGCGGGAGATACGCCGATGACCCCGCGGCTGCCGCCGCTCAGGCCGTTGCTGATAACCGTGAATGTTTCGCCGTTGTCGGTCGAACGGTAAAAAGTTCCTCCTACTGCAGCATAAACGATATCGGGATTGCCTGGCTTAAAAACCACTTCCTTGAAGTTGCCGTTGGCTTTTTTTACCCAGTTTGCGCCGGCGTCAACGGATTTGTAGAATCCATTGCTGGTTGCGGCAAGAATAATGTTATTGAAACCGGGATGGATCAGCAACCTGCCAACGGTGGCATTGCCCATGCCGTTGGATGACACTTCCCAGGAGTAACCGCCGTTCAGGCTTTTCCAGACTCCGAGTCCGGGGGCGTCGCCGGCATCACGGTCGCCGGTACCCATATAAATTACGTCAGGGTTGGCATAATCAACCGCTATGGCCGATACTCCAAGGGTTGGCAGTATGTCGGTGTAACTTTCCCATGTCTGGCCACCGTCATGGGTTTGCCAGAATCCTCCTGAGGGCGCGCCGATGTAAATGGTGTTGGCATCGGTCGGATGGAAGGCAATGGCGTTGACACGGCCCAGGCCGCGATAGCCGTTGTATCCCGAAGGTACGGTGAATGGTCCCAGCGGGGTCCAGTTGCCGGCTGAAGTGCGGCTGCTGTTTCTGCTGATGTATTCATTGTATGCCCTTATGTCGCGGTCGGCGGCGGGGCGGGTACCGTCGGCCGACACCCTTTGCTGCATCATGTATTCCCAGCGCTTGAAAGGTTTATAGCCACTTCCCTTGGTAATTTCCCGGCCTTCCCAGTATGTGTTGAATGCTTTTTGCGTTTCAAAAAAGTTGGCAGAAGGATCCTGCATCATTCCAACCCAGTAAGGGTAGTTCGCAGTGTCATTAACGGCATTCTGTGCCGAAGCAGGTGCGCTGAGTATGAGTCCCGTAAGCAAAGCGGTCAGCATCACTCCTGCCCAGATCGTTTTTTTCATGGATGGATTTGTTTGATTTATTGTAGTATGGTCCACAAAAATAATCATTTGCAGTTTACATACGCAGTTCGCATTCATATTTAATTCCGAATTTATCCGTACTTAGTCCCATAGGGCTTTCTTTGGTTTCCGGGGATAAAAAAAGGAAGTCCCTGAACGGAACTTCCTTACTTTGCACATTTAAAAGAAATGACTTTAAGTTGCGGGGCCGGCGTCAGGGCATAGTGTCTTCGCCGAGGGGATCGTTCTTGATTTGTTTGTCAAGAATTTTAAGCGCCCAGAGGCCCAGGTAATAGGATGCTATGATCATAGCCGGCCAGGCCAGAAACCAGAGGATTTTATCGAGATACATTTTTTTGCGTTATTAGGTTTAACATTTTAATAAATATGGGTGCCTTCCTCTTCCAGTTCGGCTTTCTCAATCGGTTTGTTGTTGATTGATTTCCAGGCGAAAAAGATATAGGTGATTACAACCGGAACGAACAAAGAAACATAACTCATCGCGGTAAGCGTGTAATGGCTCGATGAGCTGTTGCGGATGGTGAGCGAATGCTGCAGGTTGTGCAGCGAAGGGTAGAAAGCCGTATTGTTAAGTCCGGCAATCAGGAATAAGGCAAAAACGGCGAGTACAGTGCCGGCTCCGGTAAACCAGATGCCCTTGTTGCTCCTGCAGAAAAGAAACCTGCCAATGCCAGCCAGTACGCCCACGACCCCGGCCAGGAACAATACCAGTACTACCGGCATCTGAATCAGGTTATGGAAATATTTGAATTTTTCCATAAAGACTTCTCCTGTGTCCGGGTTTACGGCAAAGCCCTGTTTCAGCAGCAGGTGAATCACGAAATAGAGGAAAAATACCAGAAAAGGCACGGCGTTGTATAACATCTGTTTTCTGGCGCGCTCGTGAATGTTTTCATCGCTGACGCTGTTGACAATGTAGAGGATGCCCAGTACCCTTGCAAGGAAAAATACCGAGAGTCCGAGTGCGACATTGTGGAAGTTGAGTACCGCTTCCAGGCCATGGAAAGGCGTTTCCCAACGGGAAATTGCCGAATCGTATATATTGGTCAGGTTTAGCTTATCAACCGAGAACATGGCTCCGTTGAAGAATGTGCCGACCGCCGTGCCTATCAGGATAGTCCCCAGCGCCCCGTTGATGAAGAGAAATACTTCAAAGGTGCGTTTGCCGAGAAAATTATTTGGTTTGCTCCTGTATTCGTAGGAAATGGCCTGAATGATAAAGGCGAACAGAATGGCCATCCACACCCAGTAGGCCCCGCCGAAACTGGTGGAATAGAAGAGGGGGAAAGAGGCAAAAAAGGCTCCGCCGAATGTAACCAGGGTGGTAAAGGTGAGCTCCCATTTACGGCCCAATGTATTTACAATCATCGAACGTTCGGTATCGGTTTTACCCAGGGTGTAAATCAGCGTTTGTCCTCCCTGCACGAACATAAGGAAAACAAGCAGGCTGGCCAGCAGTGAAATAATGATCCACCAGTATTGCTGAAGTGTCAGTAATTCAAATGTTTCAAACATATTAATGTCCTCCTTCTTGTTTGGGTCCTAACTTGATTTGTTTAAACATAATCCTGAGCTCAGCGATGAGCAGGGTGGTAAAGATTACCGCAAACAGGATAAAGGTGGTTATCACCGCGTTGGTGTCGAGCCTTGATACGGCGGTCATGGTAGGCATCAGGTCCTGAATTACCCAGGGCTGACGACCCATCTCGGCGGTAACCCATCCCGACTGTGAGGCGATGTAGGCCAGGGGGATATTAACGATGCCTATGGTCAGCCAGAACTTCGACCTGGAAATTTTTCCCTTGTAAACGAGCAGAAGTACAATAGCAAAAAACACCAGGAACCACATGCCAAGGGCGACCATCAGGTGGAAGCTGTAGAAAGTCAGCGGGACGTTGGGGACCAGTCTTGAGGGGTCATCCACAAAATAACCGTAGCCGAAATACTGAAAATTCTGATCGAGGATTTCTTTGGCTTCAGTCAACTTGACTTCATCTCCGGCTTCTTTGGCAGTCTTGTATTCGGCCAGGGCATCAATGGCGAGTTTGCCGCGGGCAATTTTTTCGGCTGCCGAGGGGATGCCGTGTTCCTCGTTTCCTTCCATCAGGTCTTTAACGCCGGGAATAAAGGCGTTGAAATCCTGAAACGCCATGTAGGATAGGAAATTCGGTATTTCAAGTTTGAAAACGAAATCCTTGATATTCTCGTTGTTTGGATCCTCGGGGGTTGATGAAACCACTCCGATCGCGACCAGCGGCGCTCCGCGCTGACCGACATAGAGGCCTTCGAATGCGGCAAATTTCATGGGTTGATGACGGGCAATAACCTTGGCGCTGTAGTCTCCGGTAAGGATGGTAAATAGTGAGGTCACTAATCCGAAAACGGCGGCGACCACGATGCTGCGTTTTGCAAACACCAGGTGTCTCTTTTTGAGCAGGAACCAAGAGCTGATGCCGATGACAACCAGCGCGGCGAGCATGTATGACGAAGAGATGGTGTGGGTAAACTTGCTGACTGCCATGGGGGAGAACAGTACATCCCAGAAGTGTGCCATTTCATTTCTTGCCGTATCGGGATTGAATTTCATGCCCACCGGCATCTGCATCCATGCGTTTGCGACAAGTATCCACAGGGCTGAAAGGCTTGCACCGAAAGCAACCAGCCAGGTGGAAATAAGATGGAATTTTTTGCTGACCTTATTCCAGCCAAAGAACATCACAGCAATGAAGGTCGACTCGATGAAGAATGCCATAATGCCTTCAATGGCCAGGGGCGCTCCGAAGATGTCTCCGACAAACCAGGAGTAATTCGACCAGTTTGTGCCGAATTCAAATTCGAGGATGATGCCGGTAGCCACGCCGATGGCAAAATTGATCCCGAAAATCGTCATCCAGAACTTGGTGATGCGCTTCCATTCCGGATTGCCGGTGCGCACGTAGATGGTCTCCATGATGGCCATAATAAACCCAAGGCCAAGCGTGAGCGGGACGAAAATCCAGTGATACATGGCTGTGAGCGCAAATTGCCCGCGCGACCAGTCAATCAGTGAATAGTCAAAGGTTTCTGTCATGATTGTGTGTATTTATTTAGGATTGGTTAATTGCTCAATCACATGTTTGCTCCGGTCTTCGTCATTGTCGAAATTCGACTTCAGGAAGTTCGGGAAAAAGAAAATTTTAAGGATTACGAACATGACGAATAGTTTAATCAGAATAATGGCCCATAAAGTACGGCCAACGGTCATGCTTCTGAACCCTTCATAGTAAAAGCTGAAAATCCTGAGAAAGATATTTTTTTTCTTCATAAATGGTGCAGATGATGGACTTCAAATATACCGAGAAACTTCTGTAATTCATCCCGGATTTGTAATTTATAAAATGTCTAAATTGTCTAATGAACTTTAAAATGGTACTCAAATACTAAAATAATAACATAAATATAATGAATTATATGCAATATATTAAATATATTGCATGTTTACTGATAGTTAAACAAAAGTGAGTGTTGTGAACTAAAGTTCATAAAGTGTTTTAGAAATGAGTTGTTAAATCATTAATTATTTAGACAAAAAAATCCCGGATTGGCGTTGAGGACCATCCGGGAGCTGCACAGGCATAATGAAAACCTGTATGGGTTTTTAAGGCTATTTATGCATAAAATTATTCCACCGGCTCTTTTTTCATTGCCGGGCCTTCAACCGTATATCCGACTTTTTCTATTGCCGCTGTGATGGCTTCGGTGTTGGTGAGGGTGGTGTCATAACTCACAACGGTCAGTTCTTTCACGTGTGAGGCCGTGGATTCGGTTACGCCTTCGAGTTGGTTAACGGCTTTCATCACCGTATTTTCGCAGCCTTCGCATGTCATTCCGGTAACGTGCAGTTCAATGGTTTTGACGGCTGCCACATCAACGCCGGCTTTTTCGGATTGATTGGTTTGGTTGCAGGCGGTAAACAACAGACCGGCTGCAAAAATCGCAAGAAGTTTTTTCATACCTGGTTGAGCATTTTTAAGGTTAGAGTATAAACAGGAGACTTCTGACAAATATAGCAAACAATAATTAAATTCCCGGCCGGTTTTGCTATTGTTTTGCCCGGTTTCCGGTTATTTTAGCGGGAATTGACACGTCCGGGTCATTTTCAAGTTCGTCAATCACGGTTTTATCCCATTTGGGTGTGCCAAGCAGGTGCGCTACCCTGCTGATGATGTGAGAGGCAACAGGAGCGGTGAGGAAAATGAAAACAACCACCATAAGGCTGATAATTACCGCATAAAAGGTTGCGAAATAAACGGCGGCGGCCGTCTGCAGTAAAAGTATACCGAAAGCAGGGGCTTTGGTGGCTGCATGCATGCGTGTGTATATATCCGGGAACCTGAGTACCCCGATGGCGGCCAGCAGCGAAAACAGTGATCCGGCAATCAGCAGGATTGATATGATGGTGACTTTAATCATAATACTTTTTTTTGAGGTACGAGGCATAGGCTACCGTTCCGATAAAGATTACCAGGGCTACAATGGCGGCAATGTCGAGGTACCGGGAATTTCCGGTTGAAACTGCAAAAACAATAGTAAATCCTATGCTCAGTGAGGCTATCAGGTCAAGCGCTACAATACGGTCGGGTAGTGATGGTCCCCTGAAAAGGCCGATCAGCGCCAGCAGCATGGATAATGCCAGTACTACAAGACTTGTAAGGGTTACCCAATCAGGGAGTTGAATTGCCATTGCATTCATCCGAATACCTCCAGTACTTTTTTTTCAATACCTTCTTTTATCTCTTTTTCAAAGGCGTCACGGTTCTTTACATACATACCGTGTACATAAATGTTTTTCTTGTCATCGCTGATGTCCATGCAGAGACTTCCCGGTGTCATAGTGATCAGATTAAAGAGGATCAGTACCTGATTGTCACTTTTTGCATCGGTGGGGACTTTCACAATACCCGGACTGATTTTCATGGCCGGGCTGAGAATGTCGCGGGCAAGCACAAGGTTGGCTTTCACCATTTCCTTCAGGTAGAAAAGCAGGAAGATGAAGAAGTCAAAAGTAATTTCAATGATTTTCGGCATAATGTTTCTTTTTACTGACTCTGATAATCACTGCCCAGCACCGCTTCAATGTAGGGGCCGGGGCTGAGTAGTTGTGCGGATGCGTCCATTGCGAAGTCCAGTATTGGTTTCACGGCTACTCCCATTGTCAGGGTAAGCAACCCCAGAAACACAACGGGCAGAACCATGGAGAGCGGTAATTTTTCATTTTCACCCTCAAAAGGTTCGCTGTTTTCAGGCCTGGCTTTCCAGAAGGCTTCATTCCAGATTTTTACCATCGAGAAAAGGGTGAAAAGGCCAACAGCCAGTGCGACAAAAGAAATAACGTATTCGCCGGCGCTGAAGCCTGCCGATATCAGGATCAGCTTTCCGAAAAATCCTGAAAGGGGAGGAATGCCTGCCAGTCCGAATGCCGGAATAATGAACAGGATTGCAAGCCATGGCCTGACTTTGTATAATCCGCCAATAGATTTGAGGTCGTAACTGCCGGTTACACGGTTGATTAATCCGGCTACCAGGAAAGTGTTAGTTTTGGCGATAATATTGTGTGCCATATAAAAAATGGCGCCGGCGATTCCGGCAGCGGTAAAGATACCCAGCCCCATAATCATATAGCCGATCTGGCTGATGATATGGAATGAAAGGATCTTGCGCATATCATACTGGGAGGCTGCCGTCAGAACCCCTACCACCATGGTAAAACCTCCTATCCACAGAAAGAGCGGGTGCCAGAATAATTTATCCTGCACAAAGAACAGGGTATAAAACCGGATCATGGCATACACCCCGACTTTGGTGAGCAACCCGGCAAAGAGCGCGGTGATGGCAACCGGCGGGGTATGGTAGGATGCCGGAAGCCAGAAGAAAAAGGGGAACACGGCTGATTTTATGGAAAATGCTACAAAAAACAGCACGGCAGAGGTGTTTATCAGGATACTGTTATCGGCAATGGAAAGTTTCAGGGCAAGGTCGGCCATGTTCAGGGTGCCTGTTTTACCATAAAGCAGCCCGATCCCGGCAAGGAAGAAAAGCGAGGAAACCAGGTTGAGCGTCACATAT
>JAMLHF010000062.1 GCA_023957275.1 Lentimicrobium sp.
TCCCAAAAAAGGACAGCCATCGGGAAATCCATTAGGTAAAAACCCAAGTGACATATGGGAAATAATTGAACAGGATTGGGATAAGGCAATGTGGGACATACCTAACGTGAAATCAAATCATCCCGAAAAAACAGAACATCCTTGCCAGTTTCCTATTGAATTAGTTGAGCGTTGCGTTTTAGCATTAACGGATGAGAATAGTTGGGTTCTTGACCCATTTGCAGGTGTTGGCTCAACAGTAACCGGTGCGATAAATAACAAACACAGCGGAAAGAGAATTAGGAAAGAGGATGATTGTTATAAAACAGATAAGAAGAAAGTGAATTTGAGCGTTCTTATATCGGGCCGGGTTTTTCGCTGTAAGCCCTCGTTTGTTCCTCACTATGGGCTTCTTGATTCTATCCCTAAAGGTATTTACCTGAACTAGTTAAATCATGCCTAATCAAGTAAAGATTTCTTTCTTAGTTGATTTAGAAAGAAAGTATGGAAAATTAAGGAAACTCCCCAATAGTTTATCACTGTTTGAAATAAGTGATGGGGTTTGTAGAGTATATATTCGCTACTCAAAGGTACATAATAGAAATCAATCGTTTTACGGAATACGCAAAGAAGATTTAAAGCAACTTGATGGATTCAATTCTGTTATATGTTTTTTATCGGATAATCAAAATGAGCCTCTATTTATACCATATTCGGAATTCGAAGAAGTTTTTGCTGACTTAGAACCTGCCTCAGATGGGCAAATAAAGGCACAGATTTATCAAGAGAAAGATGGTATGGAGCTATACATTTCAAATGCAGGTAGATTTAACGTTGAAGGATTTGTTGGATGGAAAAGTTTAGAATTACTTGTTGACAAAAGTAAGATTGTTTCTTTACCTAATTTCAATCATTCTCAAATACAAACTTTAATTGGCTCAATCGGAGTTCATCGTGGCTATGATATTTGGATCCCAAATATTGATAGAAACAAACTTGATTGGAATCTTTCTGAAAAGTTTGTTTGTAAAAGTGATTTACCCGAAAGATATTTACGAGTCAATGATGTAATAAAGGAAGTAGACGTATTATGGTTTAAAAGAGGTTCAAGTGACTTATCTGCAATGTTTGAAGTAGAACATTCAACACCCATTTATTCAGGTCTTTTGAGATTTAATGACCTTCATCTTACCGAACCCAATTTGAGGCCTAAATTTAATATTGTCTCAAATGATTTAAGAAGGGCCTTATTTCTTAGACAAATAAATAGACCTACATTTAAAACAAGTGGGCTTTCTGAACTCTGTAATTTTCTTGAATACAAGGATGTGTTCAATTGGTTTAATAGGACTCTAAAATATTGAAGCAATGAAAAAAATCTGGATTTTGATCTATGTTCATCGCGGTTTCATCCAAGAACCTGAAATATTTTTGAAAATAAAAAACGCAGAAAAGAGAAAAAAAAGTATTATGCAAAATTTCAATCCTGACTATGATGAGATTAGTATTTTCGAAAAGATGATTTAGAATTGGCGCAAAAATATTGGCATTTGAACGGAGAATAATACTTTATTGTTCATTACAATAACTTTTGCAGAAAATTAGGCAAGTTATTGCAAGTGTTGACGTTGAACAGTTTAGAACGTAAATCAGTTAGGTGAAAAGAAAAAGTAGCGATAGCATTTTATCTCCGATTGATTTAAATAATCCAGGGCTCACCGAAGATTACGAAAATTTTATAACTATTTGCCAAATGTGCCAACCACCCGGCGTAATCAGAAATTCTTCCGGCTGATCAGGTAGTTGGGCCTTCTTTTATTCTCAATAAACAATTTGCCAAGGTAGATGCCGATGATTCCCAGCATAATAAGCTGAATGCCACCGATAAACAAAACACTTGCAGTGATTGATGTCCATCCCGGCAAGGCACTTTCCGTGAAAAAGTGAATATAAACGGCGTACAGTCCATACAGAAAGGCAACCGCGGCAATCATTGATCCTATGAAGATTGAAAGATATAATGGTTTGTTGCTGAACGAAGTAACCCCGTCCAGTCCGAGTTTAAGCATGCGTGAGAAACGGTATTTTGTAGAGCCGGAATTTCTTTCCGCCGGCTGGAAATTTACGGCTGTCTGATTAAATCCGAGCCATGGAATCAAACCTCTCAGAAACAGGTAATTTTCGTTGAAATGCTTCAGGGCATCCACCACTTTACGGTCGAGCAGCCTGAAATCAGCCATTCCGGCATTGATTTCGACCGATGAGAGTCTGTTGATGCTTTTATAAAACAGTCGTGAAGTAATCCTTTTTAAAAGGGGAAGTGATTTTAATTCGCCCCTGATGGTATTCACAACGTCATAGCCCTGTTGCCATTTTTCAATAAGTTCAGGGATCAGTGACGGCGGATGCTGAAGATCGGCATCAAGGCTGATGACGCAGTCGCCGGAAGCGTGGTCGAGGCCGGCTTTGAGTGCCTGCTGATGGCCGAAATTGCGTGAAAGGGATAAATAATGAACCCGGGGGTCGGTTTCAGCCAGCGCAATAATTTTCTGCAGGGTCAGGTCACTACTGCCGTCGTCAACAAACAGGAGTTCATACTGCTCATAGCATGACAATACTTCTGTAAGTTTGCTGTAAATGCTGCCGATATTGTCCTGCTCATTATAGCAGGGGATTACGACCGAAACGGAGAACGACATAGCGGATTTGTTAATCAGTGGCTAAGTTAGCAATATTTTAATTGTTCGGAATCTGCTTATTTTCTCCTTATTTTCGTTGCATAAAGCCTTTCGGATAAGATGATGCGAAACCGCCCGTCGACATACCGGGTATATCTGGTCTTTCTTGCAGTCACTGCATTGGCATACTGGCAGGTAGCCCTGTTGCAGAACAGCCTCAAATGGGATGTGATGGATTGTTATCTTCCATGGCGGTACCATGTGGGCGAATGTCTGCAAAACGGCATATTCCCCTTCTGGAATCCATATACCCACTGCGGTTACCCGATTCATGCCGACCTTCGGTCTGTATGGTATCCCGAAGCTTTTGTGATCGGATTATCTACAGGGTATACCAATCTGCATCTTCACTTTTTATTTGTGTTTTATCTTTCGCTGGCCGGGCTGGGGATGTACCTGTTAAGTACCCATTTTGCGCGTGACTGGAGGGCGTCCTTTATGGCGGGTTGTGCCTACCTTCTTTCGGGATTTTTTACCGGTCATGGTCAGGAGATGTTCGGGATCATTGCAGCCACGTGGATTCCCTTTGTCCTGTATTATTACATCAGGCTATTGAAATACCGGCAGTTCGACGATGTGCTGAGAACCTCGGTTTTTGTGTTTCTGCTTGTTACGGGAGGCTACCAGGCTTTGTGGGCAATTCTTTTTTATCTCCTCCTTGCTGTTTTTATTGTCAGGATGATTCGTCTGCTCAGGTTGCGACAGGCCCGGGAAGCTGTTCAGCTTTTGAAGCTTAACGTTTTACTTTTACTGATATCAGTTTTAAGCCTGACAGTGATTGCCGTCAGCTATTTTCAGGTCGCCCCTCATCTCGGGAGGTTGTCGGGCGTGTCACTGGAGGATGCATGGTTTATGCCATTCTCACCACGATCGGCTTTGTCGTTTCTTATTCCTTTTGCCACGGTTAAAGATGCCGCATGGTATGATACCGACCTTTCGATGAACAACGCCTATGCAGGGCTGATCGTATTGGTTTTCTTCGTTTTCAGCCTGTTCAGAAAGCGAAGCTCCCTGCTCAATACTTTTCTGGTTTTTGGATTGATTGCATTGCTGGCCTCTTTCGGGAGGTATACCCCTGTCAGGTCAATGCTGTTTCACACCCTTCCGATGATGGATTTGTTCAGGCATTCCAGCTTCTTCAGTTATTTTGCATTATTGGCCATAATATTGTCGGCAGCGGCCGGATTCAGCAGTTTTCTTAAACATCCCCATGAAGGTCGCCGTTTACTGTTCCGTATTTCTCTGGTGACAGGCGCCGGCCTGCTGATACTCTTCATTTATGGGTTAATGAATGCCGGACCGGGACCTTTTCTGTTTCTGGGTAAGATTGTCAGTTTTCGGGAATGGCTGATGCAACCAACGCGCTATGAGCATGTTGTGATACATGCATCGATTCAGATTTTTCTGCTGTCCCTTTTCGCAATACTTATTTCAAAATGCAAACGGAGAATATATCCGGCACTTATGCTGCTGATAATTCTTGAAATGACATTGGCTGTCCAGCTGAATACCTATTATACGGTCGTTTCAGCCGGGGTGCGTCCGATGGATCTGGCAGCAAACCTTAAACAACGGGCCCCGGCTTTTCCGCTGCCTCAGGCAGATATTCCGGTTTCGGAGCATACAGATGCAAGTACTTCTTACTCCGTTTTGTGGCGCAATACGACGATATACAGCAAGGTGGTTTCATTCGGCGGGTTTAATTCGTTCAGGTTGGAGGGTTGTGTGAGTCTTGCCGATTCATTCCCGCAGCTGGCTGAGAAGGTATTGCGGAATCCGGTTATTTTTCTTTCCGATAGCCTTATGCCATTTTCTCCGGAAATTGATTTTGCGGCTTCCGGCGACAACTCAATACTTTATACAGAAGGGGATGTGCTGAAAACTATCCCCGGCCAGTTGCAGAAATCCACGGATGATTCAATAAGGCTTACTGATTTCTATCCGGGGTTTGCCAGCGCTGAAGTAAGCCTGAAGAATCCGGTTGCAATAACCCTGTTGCAGGCCTGGTATCCCGGATGGAAGGTGCTGATTGACGGTAACGAAGCGGAGATTTTTGTTTCTGACCGGATGTTTATGAGTGTACTTTGCGGTCCGGGTAACCACCGCGTCGAATTCGTATACAGCAACACCCTGATCATTGCGGCATTTCTTGTATCGGTAATTGTAATTCTGTTGATATTGTCAAGGTTGATTGCCGTTGCTTTCAGAGGCAGGAAGAAACTGGCTGTTGCAGCAATTGCATTCCTCTGGATTATGCCTGTTGCTGTTTTTCTGATACGCTTTAATCCATCAGAACCATATTCCGTCAAAAAGGAAAAAGCTTACCGGGATGCGGCACAAAAAGTTGCCGGCTCCGGGGTAAAACACGCTGTCTTCAATACCGACAATGAGTTGCTCATGCGAAAATACCTCGGTGAAGCCGGCTTTAAAGGGGAAGGCTATTTCTACAATCTTACCCGGAGGACAGACATCAGTCTGATGCTGGATTATCTGGATTCAATTGATAAACAGGGGATTGTGGACCTTGCCAGGGTCAGCCTGTTCGCTCCGTTCTCATTCGAAGAAGCCTGTATGCTTTCCTCCTGGGATTGTATTTCTGAAGATAACCTGAATGATTTCGGAAATGTGAGCCTACTGAACAAAGGTGGTGATCGTCGTTTTTATGAGACATTTAACGACTTTGAACAAGCGGTTCCGGGGTGGAATGGTCATGTTGAGGCACTCGACAGCCTGAATCCGTTCAGCGGAAGATTCTCAAACAGGATAGACGGCGATTCACCGGGAAGTTATGCCTGCAGGCTGAAGTTCGGTGAAGGGACTGTGCCCGGGTTGCCGGAAGGAAGGATCACTGTCCTGGCAAGGGTGAGGGTCAGAGGCAACGCTGAGGGTGCGTCACTGATTATCCAAAAGCGTCGCGGGAATCTGGCTGTGGAAACATTCCCGCTTCCCCTCGGCGGATTAACCAAACAAACTGATGGCTGGGTTCAGGTAGCGAAGGCCGGAACATTCGGAAAAGATTTTTTGCCGGATGATGAGTTGATTGCATATATCTGGGGATCTGAAAAAACGAAACTCTATGCTGATGATTTCAGCCTTGAAATTATCTCCGGAGAATTCTGCAGTAAATAGGGCCGGCTGATGAATACCGATAAATCTGTTGCTTTTTCAGGATGGCCTGTGATGCTTTGCAGAGCGGTTTTATTGATTTAAGCGGGTATGACCGGCACTGTGCCAAAGATCAGATTTTCATTTGTCTTTGAATACTCTCCTGCTGAAAATATTGTATTTCAGGATGCAGTAAATGGCCCTGAAACCATCTTTTGCACCGATTTTTTTCCCTTCTTCGTAGGTCCTGCCATAATACGAGATGCCGACTTCATAGATACGGATACCGGGAATACGCGAAATGCGGGCGGTGACCTCTGGTTCAAATCCAAAACGGTTCTCTTTCAGCCTTACCTTTTTGATAATTTCTGCCCTGAACATCTTGTAGCAGGTTTCCATATCGGTAAGGTTCAGATTGGTAAACATATTTGAAAGGAAGGTAAGAAACTGATTGCCGATGGAGTGCCAGAAAAAGAGAATTCTGTGCGGCCCTATGCCCATAAAGCGCGATCCGTAAACCACATCGGCAACATCCGCCATCAGGGGTTTCAGCAAAAGGTTATAGTCGGCAGGGTCGTATTCGAGGTCGGCATCCTGAATCACAACGAAATCTCCGGTAGCCATTTCAATCCCCTTGTGGATGGCGGCACCCTTCCCTTTGTTGACCGGCTGATTGAAAAGTACCATTCCGGCTTCAGGATGGGCGGCTGAATATCCGGCCAGTACTTCTGCTGTCTGGTCGGTGGAACAGTCGTTGACCACAATCAGCTCTTTTTCAATATCGTAGTCAAGCCTGGTCTCCCTGATCTTGTTGAGGATAAGATGAATGGTTTTGGCTTCGTTATAGGCGGGAATGACGATGGAGAGACGTTTCATATACGATAGCAGTATTCAAAAATTCAAAGATTCAAAGATTCAAGGATTCAAAAATTCAAAGATTAGCTTCGCTGAGCTCCCTTCGGTCGGTTCAAGGATTCAAAAATCCGGCCCCTTACGAAAGGGGATAATGATTAATCTCAACCGCTTTTGGAGGGGCCAGGCACTGAACACTCCGCCTCAGGCAGACCGGTCCGGAAGTTGAAAAATGGCCTTCCTTCGCTTTCAGCCTTGAACAGACTCCTGTTGACTGGCCGATCGGGTGTAAAAGTATGCAAAACAAAGATTTTACGCAAGGATAAGCTTGTCGTTCGGTTACTCCTGGAAATAAATGCGTTTTACCCTGCGCGAAATACCTGTCAGGATTTCGTAAGGAATGGTGTCCATGGCTTCTGCCAGCCGGGTGATGGGCATTTCGCTGCCAAAAACCACCACTTCATCGCCTTCATTGGCGGAAACGCCCGTAATGTCGAGCATGGTCATGTCCATACAGATGTTTCCGGCAACCGGTACGATATGTCCGTTGACCATCATCTTTCCACGGCCGTTACCCAGTCTGCGGCTGAGGCCATCGGCGTAACCAACGGGAATGGTGGCAATCACTGATTCTTTTTCCGCCTTCCAGCTTCTGTTGTAGCCCACGGTATCTCCGGCCCCGATTGTTTTAATCTGGGAAATGCTGGTTTTCAGGCTGCTTACGGTTTCAAGCGATTTTTGTTCCCCGGGGTCTGTTGAAATGCCATAAAGTGAGATGCCAAGCCTGACCATTTCGAACTGGCTGTCGGGGAATCGGTTGATCCCGGCCGAATTCAGAATATGTCGCAGCACCGGATATCCCAGCCGTTTGGTAAGTTCATCAGCCATCGCGCGGAAACAGTCAATCTGTTGCCGGGTGAATGCATCCATTCCCGGATCTTCGCTGCCGGCAAGGTGAGAAAAAACCGATTGCACGGTGATTTCTTTCATGGCGCAAAGCTGATCTGCAAGCGGTTTAATGTCAATGCTTTCAAACCCAAGGCGGTGCATGCCGGTGTCCAGTTTCAGGTGGATTTTTACAGCGGCGGTCTGACTGTCGGATTTCCGTTTGATTGCCCTCGCAAGCATGCTCAGGGTTCTGAAATTATAAATTTCAGGCTCAAGATTATAGCGGAGCATGGCATCCATTCCGTTCTCCTCCGGATTCATGACCATGATGGGTAAACTGATGCCGGCTTTTCTCAATTCGACGCCTTCATCTGCATAGGCAACGGCCAGGTAGTCGGCCCGGTGCCACTCCAGGGTGTTTGCAATTTCATAGCTCCCGCTCCCGTAGGAAAATGCCTTTACCATTGCCATCAGTTTAGTGCCGGGGTTAAGCCTGGATCTGAAGTAGTTAAGGTTGTGCACCAGGGCGTTCAGATTGACTTCAAGTACCGTTTCATGTGAACGTTGCTGAAGGAGTTTGTTAATCCGTTCAAAACCGAAAATCCTGGCCCCCTTGATCAGTATGCTTTCATCGTGGAAATCGCCCGGGTGAAAGCTTTTCAGAAATTCATCGGTTCCGGGGCAAAATCCGCCGGGAATTTCAAACAGCTTTTTATGTTTGCAGAGGGCAGGACCGATGCCGATAAGCCGCGTAATGCCTTTGTTGATAAGCATGCGGGCGATCTGCCCGTAAAGCTCTTCTTCATTGCCGGCGTTTTGAAGCATATCGCTGAGGATCACCGTGCGCCGTTCATGCTGGTTCTGCTGAACAAGAAAATCAAGCGCGATGGCCAGTGATTCGGGATCGGAGCTGTAAGCATCATTGATAACAGAGCACCCGTTGATTCCTTCCTTCATCTCGAGGCGCATGGCTACCGGTTGCAGCCTGAGCATCCGGCTGGCCGTAACATCAGGGCCATAGCCCATCAGCAGCATAACAGCCCAGCAGTGCATGGCATTTTCGAGAGAGGCAGTATCGGAAAAGGGGATGGAAATCTCCATGGTGCGGTGTTGATAAACCGCCGTTATACGCGTATTCGATTTTCCTGTCTGCGTCTGGATAATCCTCAGCCGGGCATTCCCGGTACTTCCCCAGTCGAAAAGATCCGGAATGCCGTAAGGACTGTTTCTTAAAGCGTACCCGATTTCTTTGTGATCACTGCAATAAACCAGGGTTTTGCAATCGCGGAAAAGTTTTAATTTCTCTTCAGCTTTTTGTTGCTTTGACAGGAAATACTGATCATGCGCATGGCCGATATTGGTGAATATCCCGATATCAGGGCGTATGATGTGCTCAAGCTGCTCCATCTCGCCCGGCTCTGAGATGCCGGCTTCAAAGATGGCCAGATTATGCCAGTTGTTCATCTGCCACACCGAAAGCGGGACACCGATCTGCGAATTATAGCTTTTAGGACTGCGAACGATGGTTTTTTCCAGCGAAATCAATTGCCATAACCATTCCTTGACAATGGTCTTGCCATTGCTGCCCGTAATTCCGATAACCGGAAAGTCAAACCCTGACCTGTGGTACGCTGCCAGTTTTTGCAGTGCTTCGAGCGGGTTATTGATAACAAGGAAGTTTGCTTCGGAAAAATTGCCATCAGGCACAGCGGAGACAACAAAATACCTTACACCTTTTTCGTAAAGTTCCCTGATGTAGCGGTGCCCGTCGTTGCGTGCAGTTGTCAGGGCAAAGAAGAGGGTATGCAGGGGGCTGGAGAGTTTACGGCTATCGGTCAGCAATTCTTTAATCAGCCCGTTTCCACCGGCACCGGTACATTCGCCACCCAGCAGATCAATGATTTCACTGAAAAAGTATCCTGTTTTTCCCATAATTTCGGCAAACCATCACAGGGTTATTTCTCCGTTTCCTGTTTACTCAGCTGAAGCGGGTTTGCTGTAATCTCTTTGTATTGACGGCGGTTATAGTAAATGTCAGCTGCCAGATAAAGTGCAGCCCTGAAGGAATCGGGAGAAGCCATGTCCTTTCCGGCGATTTCATAAGCGGTTCCATGGGCAGGCGAAGTGCGTATAACGGGCAGCCCCGCCGTGAAGTTCACCCCCGAGTCGAACGAAAGTGTTTTAAAAGGCAGCATACCCTGGTCATGGTACATGGCAAGAATACCATCAAATTGGGTATAATTTGAAGAGCCAAAGAAACCGTCGGCAGGGAATGGTCCGAAAACCATCATGCCCGATCCGAAAGCTTTTTGAATGGCCGGCGTGATTACATTTGTTTCTTCCGAACCTAAGAGACCGCTATCCCCGGCATGCGGATTAATGCCCAGCAAGGCAATGCGCGGGCTCTGTATGGCAAAATCCTGTACCAGCGACTGATGTAATATCCTGATTTTATGAAGCAGCAATTCTTCGGTTAAATGGCCCGGAACTTCACGCAGCGGCATATGACCTGTGACTACACCAATCCGGAGTTTATTGCTCACCATCAGCATCAGGTAATCCGTGGCGCCGAATTTATTGGCCAGATATTCTGTGTGGCCGGGGAAATGAAAATCCTTTGACTGAATATTCTGCTTGTTGATGGGCGCGGTGACCAAAACATCTATCAGCCCTTTCTTCAGGTCCTCGGTGGCGTTTTCGAGGGCCAGCAGGGCCAGTTCACCGGCTATCTGCGTGGATTTGCCCATTTCAATTTTAACTTCCTGGTCATGAATGTTGACGATATTGGCCCGCTTGGGATTGGCCATATCGGCCTTTTTGATCAGGTTGAAGCTGAAATCGCTTACATTCAGCATTTTCCGGTGATATGAAGCGATCTTCGAAGATCCGTAAACAACAGGGGTGATAAGTTCAAATATCCTGTTATCCACAAATGATTTTATGATGATCTCGTAACTGATGCTGTTGATATCGCCATGGGTAATCCCCACGACGGGTCTTTTATCATTTTCGGACATTTTTCGGATTGTTTGTCAATAATTATCCGCAAAGATAAGATTTTGCTAATTTAGCAGTGTGATGCGCCACAGTTAATTCGCTGACCGGACCATAACTTTTCGGGCATGATAAACAGTATTGTTTTACAGCGTTTGAAGGAGCGGGAAAAGGAGTTAAACACCCTTTACCGCCTGAGTAGCCTGTTGTCGGATCCTGAGTTGGATCCCAAAGCCATTTTCGGGGAACTGATCCGGTTTATTCCACTCGGGTTTCAATATACAACCATCTGTGAGTCGAGGATTACTTTTGAAGGGAAAGCCTGGGAAAGTGACGATTACCGGGAGACGCCCTGGCAGCTGGTTTCCGATATTCTGGTAGATAACAATACTTCGGGTGAAATCAGGGTAGCTTATACCCAGTTGATTGAGATGCAACACGGAAGCCAGTTTCTGCCGGAGGAACAGAAGCTGCTGAATACGATTGCCGAAAGGATAGGGGACTATTTTTTTCAGCAACGGTTGAAAAATTCGCTTAAGCTGCTCGAGTCAGGCAATGAAAATGGAAACGGGAATGGCAAGGTATTGTTGAAACCCGATCCTGACCAGCATTGGAAATGGCGTTACAGGATGGCTGAGCGCATCAGTGAACTGATGGATATGGAGCGTTTCGGGGTGAAGGCCATTTACCTGATTGGCAGTACAAAAAACGCCACGGCAGGCCCGGCCAGCGACCTTGACCTGCTTGTTTATCATCAATCCGACGAACAACAACTTAATTGCCTGAGATCATGGCTCGACGGATGGAGCCTTTGTCTGTCAGAAGAAAACCTGCAGCGGACCGGATACCAGACAGGCGGACTGATTGACCTCCATCTGATTACCGATAAGGATATCCGAGAAGGTAACAGCTATGCTGTAATGATCGGGGCAGTAAATGATCCTGCCAGGATGCTGCGGAAGGCGGATTAATTTTATCAGTAAAACTGCCTATGACTACCTGCTACTTTGTCAGTGATCTTCACGGGAATACGCGGAAATATGAACTGCTTTTCGCCGAGGTCATCCGGAATAAGCCTTCGTTTTTATTTATCGGCGGGGATTTATTGCCTCACATTCACCGTTCAGTAAGGCAAAGCGGCAGGCTGGTGCCGGATTTTATGCGCGATTTCATTATCCCGGGTTTTAAAAACTTACGCCGGCAGTTGGGATGTAATTATCCTGAGGTTTTCATCATTATGGGCAATGACGATCACAGGGTTGAAGAGCAGGCTTTTCGGGAAGGTGAATCGCTGGAGTTGTGGAAGTACCTCAACAGGGAGAAATTCAGGTTCGGGCCATACATGATTTACGGATATCCCTTTGTTCCGCCAACCCCTTTTCTGCTGAAAGACTGGGAGAAATACGACGTTTCGCGGTTTACCGACCCGGGTTGTGTTCCACCCACCGAAGGATTCCGGACCGTGGATCCCGATTATGATACTGAGTACGATACCATAGAAAAGGACCTGAAGGAACTTGCCGGTGATGATGATATGGAAAAGGCCATTTTTTTGTTCCACTCCCCGCCCTATCAGACCCATCTGGACAGGGCGGCCCTTGACGGACAGAAGATTGAGCATGTCCCGCTCGATCTGCATGTAGGAAGCATTGCCATCAAGCGGTTTATTGAAGCGCGGCAGCCATATATCACCCTCCACGGCCATATTCACGAGTCGGCAGCGATCACCGGCCACTGGGAACAGAAGTTCGGCCGCACCTGTGCTTTTACGGCAGCACACAACGGTCCGGAACTGGCGGTGGTCAGGTTTGAAATCGACAATCCCGGTGATTCCGAGCGAAAATTGCTCCTTCCCTGAAAAAACCACTAATCAAATCCACAGAACTGTTAAAACCTTGTTTATGAAAAGAATATCATTGTTTCTTCTTGTACTGCTCACACTGGTATTTTGTGATTTTGTCAGGGCGCAGCACAATGCTGTGATTGACCGGATTATTGCTGAAGGTAAAACCAATAACCAGACCATGCAGCACCTGGACATCCTGTGTAACCGCTTTGGCGGCCGGCTTGTGGGGTCAGATGCCTATGAAAATGCCGCGGAATGGGCTGCATCCAGATTCAGGGAATGGGGGATGCAGGTGGAGATGGATGAGGCCGGAAGCGTTCCGGTAGGTTTTAACCGTGGCCCATGGTTTGGGCGTATGATGGGCGAACAGTCCATGACACTCCATTTTGTAACTCCGTCATACACCTCCGGCACAAAGGGTGTTCAGACCGGTCATGTGCTGCCGGAGCCCAAAACCCGTGAGGAGTTTGAAAGGATGAAAGGGGCCCTCAATGGTGCCTGGGTTTTGATCACAGGCAAAAGCAACGGTTTTCCCATAGATTTTTCGGCAGAAGCGGATGCGCGCCGCGACAGCATGATTCAGGAAAATGTGGAAATCCGAAAGCAGATTCGTGAGATTTCGAAAGAGAATGAAAAACTTGAAAACAAGAAAGAACTTCCCGTACTGAAAGATGAACCTGCACTTTTCTACAGGGAGATGCGCGAGGCTGGAATACTCGGGATCATACAGTCGGCTCCGGTGCCCCTGGTGGCCCTCTACGACCGGAAAAACATCAACAGCATGACATTTGAAAATCTGCCGGCAGTGCCCGATATCAAGCTGGATGAGCATCAGTTTGCCGTGATAGAACAGATGGTTAAAGAGCGCAGAACGGTATTGCTTGAGTTTGATATCCGCAATCACTTCAAGCCGGGCCCGGTGAAATTCCACAATGTGATCGGAATCATTCCCGGTGTTCAGTATCCTGATGAGTATGTAATCATGGGCGGTCATCTTGACGCCTATGATGTGGCTACCGGTGGTGTTGACGACGGCTCCGGTGTTTCACCCACGATGGAAGCGGCCCGGCTGATTATGAAAGCAGGAGGGAAGCCAAAGCGTACCATTCTGGTGTGCCTCTGGGCCGCAGAGGAATTCGGGCTGCTCGGATCACAAAGTTGGGTTGACAGGAACCGGGAGAAACTTCCTTACATCTCAAACATGTTTAACCGCGATTCAGGGCCATTGGCGCCGGTAAGTATCAGTGTTTCCGAAGCGATGTGGTCCGAAATGGAAAAGGTCTGCGCTCCCGTTACTGATATCAATCCGGATTTTCCTTTTGAGATGAAAAAGCGGGATCCTTCAGCGCGTCCGTTGAAACCCTGGGGAACCGACAGCGGACCGTTTGCCGTTGAAGGTGTGCCTGTGATGAGTTTCGGCCTTGAGGATGTAAAGGGGTATAATTTTAACTACCGGGAGATCTGGCACACCGAAAGGGATACCTATAATAAAAGCATTCCGGAATATCAGGAGCATGCGGCTGTAGTAACTGCCGTGGTAGTCTATGGCATCGCCGATCTGAAACGCCTGCTGCCGCGGGAAGGATATTTCACGGAGTAGAGGTCAGGCGGGCGGAATAAAAAACCATTGCTGATTTTCAGGTTTTCAGGCCTGGTGCATGTCAGTATTGCTGATGTGCCTCCGGAGTTCATCCATAATCGTCCGGGTGGCTCCTGTCCTTTGCGAAACATAAGTACCTGCATTGTGCGCGGTTGTTTCCAGCTTGTGCTGATCTGAAAGCAGTTGAATGACCTTGTCGCAAAACTCTGTAGCCAGACTGACCGGGAAAGCGGTGCCCTCGGCGGTCATTTCGCGTGCCTCCCTGAACCGGTGGTAGTTCGGGCCAAAGAATACCGGGGTCCCATATGCTGCGGCTTCAAGAATGTTGTGGATCCCGGCGCCGAATCCACCGCCAATGTAAGCAATGCTTGCAAACCTGTATAATTGTGAAAGGATGCCGATGGAATCAATAATGAGAAACTGCTTGTTTCCGAAACTGGTTTCCGGAGCCTGACTGTAGAAAACCGCCCTGTCACCCAGCATCTGCGACAACTCCCTGAGCCGGCCCTGATTGGTTTCATGGGGTGCAAGGATAAATTTAACGTTGTCGCCGGTTTTCCTGCTGAGCGCTTCGATCAGCTCATCATCGGGAGGCCAGGTGCTTCCTGCTACTATCACATGTTTGCCTGCAACAAATTTATCAATCAGCGGGAAAGGTTTTTGTTGTTCTTTGATGGCAGCTACCCTGTCGAACCGGGTGTCTCCGCTGATCACAATATTGCTTACATCAACCATCCTGAGCAATTCGGCCGATTCTTCATCCTGAACAAAAATCATATTGATCTTCCGCAAATGGGTACGGAACCAGCCGCCGTACCATTTGAAAAAATGCTGGTTGGGTCTGAATATGGCAGAAACAGTAAAAACGGGGATGTGGTTGGTAAAAAGTTCATTCAGATAGTTAAACCAGAATTCATATTTTACAAAGACAGCAATTGATGGTCTTGTTATTTTGATAAAACGCCGGGCATTCCGCCTCGTATCGATGGGGAGATAAAATACATGGTCAACAAAGTCGTAATTCTGATGATGGTTATAGCCCGATGGGGAGAAAAAGGTCAGGAGGATGGTATAGGAAGGGTACTCTCTTCTGAAAGCTTCAATTACCGGTTTCCCCTGCTCAAATTCACCAAGTGATGCGCAATGAAACCATATCACCGGAGCCGGATCATCGGAAGCGTAATGACTGGTAAAAACATCGTCGAGTTTGTCGAAAAGCGATTTCCGGCCATAATGCCACGATCTGGCTTTGTGACTTAAGATTCCGGCCAGCCTGAGAAACAGGTAATAAAGCGCTATTGCAGTGCTGTAGAGAAGCCTCATGATAGGGAACTGTTGATGAACATTTCTTTCACAGCAAGCGCTGATTTTCAATAATAGTAAAACTCTTTAGGTGCCCTCCGGTAAACAGGAATGAACCATCCGAACCTGATACCGGCAAAGGTATCAATAAAACTACCTTTATGGTACTTTCTTTCAGCAAAACTATAAGGCCGCACGTTGGCGGTTTCTGCCAGTGAAAAATCAAATCCGGCATAGAAATTTACCTTGTTGCTGTTGCTGAGGTAAAGATAACCCAGAAAGATATTGGAAACAAATCCGTTTTTGAGTTCATCATAACCTTTTAAATATTCACCGGTGATCTGCGGTGCGGTTTTGTCCCGGTGTTCAATGTATATTTTATGCTGAAGGTATCCTCCTGCCAGCGTCAGCAATATTCCCGAGTTGCGGTTTGGCCCCCATGCGGGTATAACTTTTCCTATTCTGGCCATCGCATTAAATCCCCGCATATAGAAATGATAGTCGGCATAAGTGCCCTCCGCGTCAATGATATTACCATCCGAAGTGGCGATACTCTGCAGGATATTGTCACTGTTTTTAACAACTCCGCCAAAAATAAAATTGCTTTCAATTCCCAGTATCCAGTTAGTCCTGGTTTTGAACATATAACCGGGTCCTACCTGGGCAAACTGTCCGAACCGTCCGGCCAGATCATTGCCCGGCAGCTGCATGGACAAGCTGCCATGGATAAGATGTGTGAATATGGCGGAATCACTGATGCTTTTCTGTGCGGTCAATCCGGGTGAAGTCAGCAATAAGAGGAGAATGAGTTTAATTGTGTGTTTCATCCTTGGATGTTTTTTCAAAAAGTCGGATCGTGTGAATTATCTGCATCATCAGCAACATCTGCATCCAGGCAGAGGTCATAATCTGTCAGCGGACTTTGCGGAAATCCGGATGACTGGTAAACGGCGCAAAGTTGTCTAAGTCAGAAAGGGGCTTTTCACCTGAACTGCCTCCTGAAGATAATTCTCCTGAACAAACAGACTGCCGTTAAACAATATGGCAAAGATATGAAATTGAATTATCGGAAGGTATTCCTTTTACAAGGCAACAGTTAAGTATTTATAAAAAACTCATGTTTGTTTACGGCATATTAGCAGGTGGACAGCCTAGTTATTGTATCTTTGCCGCGCATAAAAAATTGTCAGGTTTTTGCCCGGCAATTAACCCAACCTCACTAAATCTGCAGCCGATGAACAAGATTGCCATGGTTGACCTTAAGCGTCAGTATGAAAAAATTAAACCTGAGATAGATCAGGCCATCAGTGATGTAATTAATTCAACAGCCTTTATCAACGGGCCCGCGGTAAGAGCTTTCCAGGAGGACCTGGAGAAATATCTTGATGTAAAGCATGTTATCCCGTGTGCAAACGGAACAGACGCGTTGCAGGTTGCCATGATGGCTTTGGGAATCAAGCCCGGTGATGAGGTGATTACAACCAACTTTACATTTATTGCAACCGCCGAAGTAATTGCCCTGCTCGGGTATACCCCGGTGGTTGTAGATGTTGATCCTGAAACATTTAACATCGATCCTGATGCCGTGCGCCGTGCCATCACGCCTAAAACAAAGGCGGTTGTTCCGGTTCATCTTTTCGGGCAGTGCGCCGATATGGAGGCCATGCTTGAGATAGCGAAGGAATACAATCTGTTTGTGATAGAAGATGCCTGTCAGGCTATCGGAGCCGACTATATTTTTGCCGATGGCAGCCATAAAAAGGCCGGGACGATAGGTCATGTGGGTTGTACTTCATTTTTCCCGAGTAAGAACCTTGGTTGCTACGGGGATGGCGGTGCGATTTTTACCAACGACGATGAATTGGCCAAACAATTGCGGGTGGTGGTAAATCATGGAATGACAGTCAGGTATTATCATGATTATGTGGGTGTTAACAGCCGGCTCGACAGCATACAGGCGGCTGTACTGAAGGTGAAACTGGCCAGGCTGGATGAATATGCTGTGGCCCGCAATCGTGCGGCATCATTTTACGACAAGGCCTTCGGTAATCACCCGAAGCTTAAAATCCCCGTAAGGTTTGAACGTTCAACCCACGTATTTCATCAGTACACCCTGGTAACTGACGGCATCGACCGGGCGGCGCTGATCGATTTTCTGGCCAGGCGCGATATCCCTGCCATGATTTATTATCCGGTGCCGCTTCATATGCAGAAGGCATATATTGATCCCAGGTATCAGGAAGGCGATTTTCCGGTTACTGAGCATCTCTGCAAAACGGTAGTTTCGCTGCCCATGCATACCGAACTGGATGAAGAGCAACTGAATTACATCACAACATCAGTGCTGGAGTTTGTGAATCAATAGGGTTGACTTACGATAAATGCACAGGCCGGTTTTTTTCCGGCCGTTTTTGTTATTCAATCACCGAATCAGTAAATTTACATTTGCATTTTAACCTGCAATAATGGCAACAGCTTAAAACAGGAATTATATGGAAAAAGATTTTTTTATACACGAAACCGCCGTGGTTGACGAAGGCTGCACAATCGGAAAAGGAACCAGAATCTGGCATTTTTCGCACCTGATGACAGGCTGCAAACTGGGTGAAAACTGCAACCTGGGGCAGAATGTGGTGGTATCGCCGGGTGTTGTACTCGGAAATAATGTGAAGGTGCAGAACAATGTCTCTGTTTATACCGGCGTTATTTGTGAAGATGATGTTTTTCTCGGGCCTTCCATGGTTTTTACCAACATCGTAAATCCCAGGAGTGCAGTGGTCAGAAAAGGGCAGTACGCGGTAACAACGGTTCATAAAGGTGCCTCAATAGGAGCAAATGCCACCATTGTTTGCGGGCACGATATCGGCGAATATGCATTTATCGGAGCCGGTGCAGTGGTAACGCGTTCGGTACCCGCTTATGCACTGGTAGTCGGGAATCCGGCCAGGCAGATCGGATGGATGAGTGAATACGGACACCGGCTTAACTTTGATGCAGGCGGAATCGCCGTTTGTCCCGAAAGCGGTGAGAAATACCGGCTCGAAAGCAATAAAGTCAGTAAATTGCAGGAAATTAAGTAATCAGGTATGAGGATACTCGTAACAGGCGGTACTGGTTATATCGGCTCACATACCGTTGTGGAACTGATGGAGCAGGGTTATGAAGTTGTCATCGCGGATAACCTCTCCAATTCACATGCAGAAGTGGTTGACCGGATTGCTGATATTTGCGGAAAGCGGCCTGAATTCTGTAAAATTGACCTTTCCGGCCGGGATGAAACCAGGGATTTCTTTGCCGCTCAACAGAAACTTGACGGAATCATACATTTTGCCGCCTTCAAAGCTGTTGGAGAATCTATGCATGAACCCCTGAAGTATTACCGCAACAACCTGGATTCGCTGCTAAACGTCCTGGAAGGAATGAAGGAGCATCATATCCCCAACCTGGTTTTTTCTTCGTCGTGTACGGTTTACGGACAACCCGACGAGTTGCCGGTGCGCGAAACCTCCCCTGTGAAGGAAGCCTGGTCGCCTTACGGGAATACCAAGCAGATGTCGGAACAGATTCTGCGTTTTGCGGTGGAAGCCCACGGGCTAAAAACCATTGCCCTCAGGTACTTTAATCCCATCGGGGCGCATGCCTCGGCCCTGATCGGCGAGTTGCCGCTGGGCGTTCCCAACAATCTGGTGCCCTTTATTACCCAGACAGCAATGGGGTTGAGGCCGGTGCTGAACGTATTCGGGAATGATTACGATACCCCTGACGGAACTGCCATTCGCGATTATATTCATGTGGTTGACCTTGCCAAAGCCCACGTGGTTGCTGTTGACAGAATGATCTCCGGCGCGTCAGCGTCACCGTTTGAAATTTTTAATCTGGGAACAGGCAACGGTTTCAGCGTGTTGGAAGTGATACATTCATTTGAGAAAGTAAGCGGAGAGAAGCTCAATTACCGGATAGTTGACCGGAGGCCCGGAGATGTGGAAAAAGTATGGGCCGATACTTCATACGCCAACAGGGAACTGGGATGGAAAGCCGGAAAGTCGCTGGATGAAATGATGCTTTCGGCCTGGAACTGGGAAAAAGCCCTGGCAAATAAAAAATAACTTTAAAATTACCATTATGAAAACCATCCTGATCACGGGAGGAGCCGGCTTTATCGGTTCTCATGTTGTCCGACTGTTTGTAAAAAAGTATCCTGACTACAGGATCGTTAATCTCGATAAGCTGACCTATGCCGGCAACCTGGCCAACCTGAAGGATGTTGAAAACTGTCCCAATTATATTTTTGAGAAAGCCGATATTACTGACGGCGGGCGAATGCTGGAGTTGTTCTCGGCATACAGGTTCGACGGGGTAATCCATCTGGCGGCCGAATCGCATGTTGACCGTTCCATTTTAAACCCGATGGAATTTATCCTTACCAATATCGTCGGAACTGTTAACCTTCTGAATGCAGCCCGTGCAACCTGGGGTGAAGATATGCAGGGAAAACGGTTTTACCATATCTCCACGGATGAAGTTTATGGCTCCCTGAGCGATGAAGGTAAATTCCTTGAAACCACCCCTTACGACCCGCGAAGCCCCTACTCTGCGAGCAAGGCCAGCAGCGATCACCTGGTAAGGGCTTATTTTCATACCTATCACTTGCCGGTAGTGCTTTCAAACTGTTCCAACAACTACGGTCCTTACCAGTTTCCCGAAAAACTTATTCCGCTGTTTATTCACAACATCCGCAACAACAAGCCCCTGCCGGTTTACGGAAAAGGCGAAAATGTGCGCGACTGGCTGTATGTGGTTGATCATGCAAAAGCAATAGATCTGATTTTTCATAGAGGCAGGGAAGGGGAGACCTACAACATTGGCGGAAACAACGAGTGGCAAAACATACAGCTGATCAGGAAACTATGTGAAATTATGGACCGGAAACTCGGCAGGGAAGCCGGGGAGTCGGAAAAACTGATTACCTTCGTTAAAGACCGTGCCGGTCACGATCTCCGGTATGCCATTGATGCTGCAAAAATCAAGAATGAGCTGGGCTGGGAGCCGTCCATCAGGTTTACCGAAGGATTTGAGGCTACCGTTGACTGGTATCTGGGCAATGAAGAATGGCTGAATAACGTGACTTCGGGCGATTATCAGAAATATTACGAAGAACAATACGGGAAAAGAGTTTAATAACTCCCGGGGGCTTCGAACATTATATTGTGGAGTTGAAAAGGCAGAGAGGCCGGTGGTTCAGGCTGAATTCTCTGAAATATTATCGTTTATTCTTTTCTTTTCCGGATATAATTTAGTTTTTTTTACGGTTAACCGGTTTGAATGCTATGGCAAAAGAGGATGATCTGGTTTTTATTGAAGCTGGTGCTGAAGACGCATTTGAAAAGGGTATCTGTTGCAGCAAGGATAGAAAATCAAAGGGTTATCAAGCCAAGGTTTCCTGGCTTCAGCAGCCCCATAACAGAGAAGTCCGGCTTCTATTGGTAAGCAAGCACGTTGATGGCATTATCGGCTTTGCCGAATACATGCCTTCCGAAGCTGCATGGCGGCCGGTTTCAGCGGATAATTACATGTTTATTCAATGCATTGTCATGTACCGGAAAGCATCCCGAAGTCAGGGCGTAGCCGGGAAAATGCTTGCGGTTATTGAAGAAAAGGCTTTGTCGCGGGGCATGAACGGGGTTTGCGCGATGTGCAGCAGCGGAACATGGATGGCCGGAAAGAGTCTGTTTGAGAAAAATGGATATGAAGTTTGTGATCAACTCGGCCGTTTTGAACTGCTTTACAAAACCTTCCGGGCTGCTTCGCCGGTCCCTTCGCTGATTGACCGGAACCGCCAACTTGAAAAGTATCAGGGCTGGCATCTGCTCTATGCCGATCAGTGTCCCTGGCATCAAAAAGCCGTAAGCGACCTGATGGAGGCTGCTGAAGAAAATCATCTTGAACTTTGCGTAACACGGCTTGAAACCCCTGAACAGGCCAGGTATGCGCCAACCGGATACGGTACCTTCGGGTTGATCAAAGACGGAAAACTGCTTGCCGATCACTACATCAGCAGAACACGGTTCCTGAATATCCTGCGGAAAGAAATCTGAATAAGTGAAACCGGACAAAGGCCGGGTGGCCTTCTGTCCGGTTTGATCCGGTTGTAAATACCTCCGGATATCGCAAAACACACTATAAACTGCCGCTGACTTCGCCGGTGTCAAAATTGTAAACATTGCCCGAAGGGTTGCCCGAGAACGAGACATTGGTATGTGTTATAATGCTGTCATCGTAAAGCCCGATCCCGAAGTATTTTGAATTTCTGAGTGTTACGTTGTTCATCGAAAGAGCTGCGTAGTATTCCACCACCAGATTGCACTTATAGTTGCTGTTTGAGCCGGCATACTCAATGATGCAATTGCTGAGTGAGTTTTCATGGTCTGTTGCGATGTAAAGCCCTTCCCAGTTCGAGGCATTTGCATCCAGTTTGGAGAAAAGCACCGGCTCCGAATCTGTTCCGTTTACCTGCAACCTCCCCGAATTGATTACATTCATCCAGGTATCAGCGCTGAACAGGATCTGAACTCCTTTACCAATACTCAGATTTTTTTCAACATAAGCGCTGTTTTCAAAGGCATAGGGAACCGTGGTTTTGTTCAGGGTAAAATCCCCGTTCATGCTCAGTCCGTTAACCCATACCATCGGACGGTTGTTAAGGGCAAGCTGTGAGGTTTCATTCAGCACGCTGCAATGTGAAAGGTCAGCCATTCTGATGGGATACCATTCGCAGTTTTTGATGATGTTGTTATCAAAGCCCGTGAATTTCTGTGACACATCGGAAGTCATGGCTCCGCTGCCAAGTGATCCGTCAATCAGGCAGTTATTCATTTTAAGTTTTGCATCGTATAACAAAACTACCACCGCCCAGTCTTCGTCGCTGCCGCCGTTGATAAACTCCACATATTCAAACTGATTGTCGCTGCGGCTCGAATAGATACTTACCTGATCCCATGAACCTTTATTCTGGTTGTTCACAGGTCCGGTCAGGATAATGGGGTGCTGCGCTGTTCCTACCATTCTTAATCCGGCATTTTCGCCGACACTTATACCACTGCCCACGCCGGTAAATGCGATCTTAACTCCCGGCTCCACAGTTAACAGTGCATTCCCATCGATATAGAAATATCCGTCAATAATATAATCAATTCCATCGTTGCGGTTGACAAGGGTGCGGTTTGCCGACATACTTCCTGAAAGGGTTTCTGACCCCACGCCACCGCCTTCGGGGGTAACGGTAACCACATACGCTGAAGTGCTCCCGTCTTCGGCGGTAACCGTAAATGCCACCGGAGCGGTGAAATCCACAACCGTTTCGGAAGCCGGGTTTACGGTTGCACCATTTGAAACCGTGATGGTCGGAATAAGTGCGGTGATGTTCCCGTTTGCTGGAATTACCGCAGTTGCGGTCTTGTTATCCTGATCAATGGTTGCAACCACGGCAGGCGTAAACTGATTGAAAACGATGCCCAGAATCTGTTTTTCGCTTTTAAGGGAAGGCTTATCATCATCTTTTGTACAGGAGGTTGAAAGCAGAACCAGTGTGGTGAAGAAGGCAAACAATACAGAT
>JAMLHF010000063.1 GCA_023957275.1 Lentimicrobium sp.
TTTTTTATGAAAAAACACAATAATCCCTAAAGCAACAAATACTATTGTGAAAATTAGAATTATTAGATCTATGATAGAACTGTTTTGAGAGGAATTTTGAATATTTGAATCTTTCTTTTTGTATGTAATTCCCATTGATATCAAATCAAGTGCCTTTTTAACAAAAAGGTCATTTTCAAATTCTAATTCTTCACGACTTAAAGGAACCTCATAATCGGGTAATACACATCGCCCAAAAGGAATTGTCATGTCATTACCTGAATCAAACACACATTTTACCAAGGGAATTCTAACAACCAATTGGGAGTTGGGCAAAACCACATGTGCAAATTTTTCTCCAAACAACTGATGATATGGGTTTCCTGTTTCACGACCAATTATTATTCCGCGCCTATACTTGTAAACTAATGCAGCAAATACGGAAGCGGCTGAAAAACTATGTTCATTTGCAAGAACATATACATTTCCTTTATAATTAATTTTCTTGTCAATATCATTGTATGGCAAGCTATCTGATGGCAAATAATACTGATTCCCTGATTTAAATTTTATATAATTATTGAACAAGTCATTTACACCGACATAATTTGATGTGTATTTAAAAAATGGATATGTACTGTTGCTGTTAACCACTTGCATTTCTGTTAGTCTGAAAGGCTCACTGGCAATCATCGAAAATATCTTGTTGAGAGTTTCAATCGAACCCCCATCATTAAACCTTACATCAATTATTAAATTTGGGACTGACCCTGAGCATAGCCTTTGAACAAATAAAGCAATGGAATCCAACTTTATCTCAGGAATATCAAAAGTACTCAAGTCAAGATAACCTGTACTATCATTCAGCATATAGTACATAGTCTCACGCCCCCATAATCTCAAAAATCCTGACCATTGTGGTAACATTGGTTTGCAATACTTTTGCTCTTTTTTATTCTGCTTTGATAATTGGATTTCTGCTTTGATATTTAGAATTTCACCATCGATCAATTCAATAGAATAAACTAAACTTTTAGGGATAGCAATAATATCTTGAAGCGCAAATATAGTTGCTGTTGTTAAAAGCTTAAAATCGTAATAGCTTTTCACAAATCCTTCTTCAAATCTGTATTTCTGTATTATTTTCTCTTTCAACACAAGTGCTTCAATACCATTAATTCGCTTTATTTTCATACCTAGATGCATGTGAAATTCCGGCGTTGTTCGAGTAATGATAAGATCATCATTTACCCATCCAAAATTGATAGGCAAATTAATTAGCGTGTCACTATCCGATTGCTTTTGATGAGAAGTAAAATCGCTTAAAACCTGTATATGCTTATCTCGGATGTTACTGGTTATCATATTTAAGATTTTCTCAAATTTAAAGGAGTTTTTAGATTTATTGATTGACTGATAGCCAACATTAAATAAACTGTCAAGCGACTGTTTTGAAATATAATCATAAAGTCCAGGGTGTCCTTCTTCAAGGCTTTGTTTAAAAATTTTGAAATCTGTTTTTAAATTCTCTATTGAAATCTCCTTTTTCGGGTCAAAATTTGCCCTGTCAACAAAAGTGGATTTCAAACCCAATGGAGTCATTGGATCAGCAACAACTCCATCTAATGATCTTGTTATCATTAAACAAGGCAGATTGATTTGTTTGTAACAATATGACAACAATCCGATAGTATCGCCAATGCTTATCTTCATGCCGGTTTTTAGTTCTTTAAACTTACTTAAACCGGTAAAATGGAATACTTCGTTTGCATCTGTCTTAATTGCAACAGAAAGGCTTATGTATTTAGTATCCATTGAAAGGTCTTGGAGTTCGCCAGATGAAGCACTACGTTTACCAGATTTAATTTCATTGGCAATTAGTTCACTCATTGACTGACTATGTATCAATGAAAATTGGTAAGTATAAAGTGAATATAAAACAACTCCCTTAAATGGCGAGACAACAAAAGCACCTTTTGCTCCTGAAATAAAAAGCCCATCCGTATTTTTTTCTGTTCCGATAAAGGAATTTGGTTTATACAATATCTTGCTTCCATGCTTTTCATTTGTAATAGGCCACACCTGACCAAACGTCAATCTTATGGCAGAAAGCAATAGCGATATTATGACACAGAAAACAAATGTAGTTATTTTGCTCATAATTAGTGAATTACTATTTCATTGTATATCCTACCTACTAATTCAGGGTTCTCTTCAATGGTTGAAAATACAGAAGAAAGATATTTTGAAAATTCTGATTTGCCTCTTACTTTACAGTTAAAATTTTGCTTACCCGATTTTTCTAATTGATAAATACATTGTAGGCACATCTCAGAAAAATAACAATTATTACACGATTGCCTTATAGAATCAATATATGTATTAAATTTTTTACAAACCTCATCAATATTTAATATTACTTGTTTTTCAGTAATATGTCCTAACTCGAACTCGTGACCAATTTTTTCACATGCTAATATTTTTCCGCCCGCAGATACGAAAAGTTTTTTTGAAAAAGGTATGCATGTGCCTGTAGGAATTCTGACTCTCTCTCTTTCGTTTATAAATAAATCTCTATATGTTTTAAAAAAAAGAGAACTATTATATACCAAATAATCTGCAAGCAACCGAACCTTAGGAACCCCAATAAATCTTTCTTTTAAAATGTCATCACTTATAATTTCGTTGTTGATATTATTGAACATATGATTAAATTGCTTTAATTTAGTTTGATTAATGCCAGAGGTATTCAAAGGGAATGCGGAAGTTATCTTAGTAAACTCTCTATAGAGGAACTCATGTACAGATTGCATAGAATTTCTATCATGTATAACAGAAATCAATTCAACATTATTAGAAAAATAATCTGGATAGCTGCTTTGTATCCTTTTTAGATTTTCATATACATCACTAAAAGAGTTTTTTCCATTTTTATATGCTCGATAACTATGATTGGTTTCATTACCATCTATGCTAACAGAAATATGAAAATTATAATTTACCAATTTATCAATATATCTATCCAATAATACGCCATTTGTAGTCATTCTAAATATAAACGTTTTGCTCTTTAAATTCAAACTTTGAATTAAAATAACAATTTGTTCAATTAAATCAAAATATAATAGTGGTTCTCCTCCATAAAAACCAATGTTTATAACTTGATTAATTGAATTATTAAATGGATGATCATCCCAGTAAGGCTGTAAGTATTCAAAGAGTAGTTTGATTTTATCGAATGATATTACTCTACGCTTTCTATCTCCGCTATTATTGTAAAGCTTCCCATAACCACAATATAGACAATTTAAGTTGCATTTTTCAGTAATTTCAAATACTAAACTCTGTAAATTAGCAAGTTCCATTTCAATAGTTTTCGGACTAATTATTCCATTATACCGATTAGGGCTATTTAGTAATGCTTCGAAAATATGATTATTAAGCATATGTATGTACTTTGAATAATAATATTCAAATTCTTTAGAATCATAAGCAACCTCATTAACTATAATTCTTCTATTTTTATTATTAAAAAAAACTTGATAGCTCTTTTCACCAATAACATTATTATCTTTTTCAAAGAAATAGTTGATTAATGGATGTATAAAATAATTATAGCTATTATTAATACTATAAAAATATGAAGAATCACTTTTTGTTTTGTACGTTATTGATTCTATCATCTTATTTATTATGTGTTTAATGATGAAAAAGTGTTACTAATACATCTAAAAAATATCAATAATAGAATGCCATTCGGCATTCTATTATTGACTTGACAAAAAGGATTAAACATACTGATTGAAACCTATAACATATACATGAAGACTTTCCATTTGTCTCTAACACATTTTGCTATTATGGTCTTTTCTCAGTATTAGATTCTCACCCGCAATAATTACCTCCCCAGAAAGCGAATTCAGCATAATCAGCGCTACTTGAAGTGCAATGACAATTATACGCATTAACTCCCACTGAGTGAAGTCCAGATGAATAGTTGGCATAACTATTGTCACAAGTAGAAGATGGTCCAGGACAACCACAACCACAAGTACCAGCTGCTCCCCCGATAATTTTGCTCATTTCTAAGTCTTGAAGTCTCTTTCGATTCAAAGAATTAAGGCTGATCTTTTTCATAACAAATGTTTTTAAAAATTTACAAAACAAAATTAGGATAACTACAGATTCAAAAAATGAGCCTATTGGCTCAAGTTTTGAGTAAAAACACTCTATTACTGAATTGGGCGATTAATAAAATAGTATGTTTTCCTATAGTTACAATAGCTTATTAAATATCCCATTTCTCGCAAATCTTGCAAATACCTTTTTAATGTAGGCTTTGAAACACAAATTCGCTCTTTTAACCTGTCTGCGTTACCAGTGTTTTCTTTATTTATTAACTCTATTAAATAATCCAGTTTCTGTTTTTTATCAACAAAACGCATAATGTAAGGTTTTAAGTATTTTGTACTGTATTGTCTTTGATTTAAAATTCAATTCTATAAGTTTAAAATTTTTCTTGTGTGTCAGCCAAGAGCAAATGGGTTGCAAATTTTTGTGTCAGCAAGTGTGTCAGCAAAATTTGCAACTCTTTTGCTGTGGATAAGTGCTCGGTTTTCTACGCCTTGTTGCTAACTGTAAAGATAAATCCGGTTATACTGTTGCTAATCTGAAGGCGCTGTTTCCACCGGGTCCGTCTTCAATTACTTCGTTTCCGTAAAGGTGATGGCCCCCCTGAAGGCGGTGATTTCGCGGCAAAGGTTAAACCCTTCAAAACAATAACTGTTGGCTCCCGTTTGGTTGCGGACTATCCTGATCGTTTCCCCGGGTTTAATTTCTTTGATAAAATTGGCCGAAACGGCTTGCGGGTATTTGTCCCTGTGAAATTCATGGCCGAAGGTGTCCATCATCCAGTCGAAATAACGGGTGGTGGTGACATGCCGGTTGATGTCAAGGTCGAAATACGAAACCTTTATTTCCGCAACCGTTTCGCCATGCACGGGGCCCAGTTTCTCCGGCCTGTGCATCAGTCCGTGCCGGTCTTTCAGCCTGAAGAACATTGATGGGTCTTCCAGTTCGATCAGTTTGCCGCGTTTCGTTTCCATATCCACCGTCAGCCAGCCCGAGGTAGCCCTTGCAAGAACGTGTTCATGGCTGTCGCGCGCGATAAAGTCACGGATATACAGCAACTTGTCGATGTCCTTTGGCCAGGTCTCCACCACCCCGGTCTGCGTCCATCTTAACGGGTGGGCGATCTCAACCGAAATACGGCTGAGCACCCAGAAGAGCTTTTGCGGCATGAAATCACGGTAACCGAATCCAAGCCGGTCGGCCGACTGAATGGATGACTGTATCAGCAGGTTGATAAGTGCGCTCAGTTTTGCCCGGCCATACATATCGGTTTCGGCCGATGTAACGGTAAAAGGCATGGAAAGGATCAGGTCGCCGGCTTCTGAAGGATGGTGTTGGTTCGGCATAATGCAGCGGATTCGGTGGATTCAGGGAGAAACCAAAGCCCGGCCTTTATGGGGACCGGACTTTGATTTTTCAGCGATTTGGGTTTATTCATCAACTATTCCCATTCGGGCAGCCGGCCCGGTGTCCAGGGAACGCCGGCTTTTTCCATCTCGGCTTCAAGCGCCGGAATATCAATAGTTCCGATTTGTTTCAACTGTGCATGCAGGGGAGGAAACTCTTCGCGGATGATTTCGTAACTGCGGCGCATGGTGGACGTCGGGGCAGATGTTGTCCCGTAGAAGGCGTAAATAAGGCTGCCCATCCGTTCGTTCAGGGCTACCGGTGCCGGCGGGTTCTCCTCACGGCTGGCTTTGGGTGTTTTTCCGGTAAACGCATACTGAATCTCATCCACTTTAAGTGAAAGCTGGTATATCCTGGCTTTCAGTTCCGGGGAGGCTTCAGGTGTCTGATGTACGGCCTGCATCATGGTGGTGAGTTTGTCGGCCAGTTCGTTCATATAGCGTTGGGTTCCCTGAACCACGCGGGTAAGGCCGGCCACTTCGCGCTGGAAAGCGACCAGTGCCCCGCGGTCGGGAGCCGGAAGGGTGGTGTTGTTGAGCGGAACGGCTTTGAATTCAACCGGTCCGGCCAGCTCACGGGTTTCCCCGCCGGCAACCATGGCCATGGAAACCTTATAATTCCCGGGCATCACAAACAAGCCGGAACCCCCGCTGCTGAAAGGATCAAACTTGCCGTCACTCTTTCTTACGGGTGAAGTGCCTGCATACCTGAGGTCCCAGGTGAGGCGGTTCATCCCTTTCGAAGGACGGGAATAGAGCCTCCGGATTACATTGCCTTCATCGTCGGTAATGGTAAACTTCAGATAAGGCGCGATTTCCAGCTCTTCAGCCCTCAGTTCGGCCTCGGTGGGCTGTGGAATGCGATCGCCTTTTTTGAACAATTCTTTTTCTTTTTCCCTGCGGATTTCTTTCAGGGTTTTGGGAACCTCCTTCAGCCAGTAGCTGAATGTGGCGCCGAACTCCGGATTTTTTGCCGCGTAATAGGATGAGCCCTGCCCGTATTTTCCGCCGGTTTCAATAAACATCAGCGCGTCTTTAACCGGGAAAATATGGGCTTCGCCTTCCATTACCGTTTTATTCACGGTGCGCAGGGGCGCATAGTTGTCGAGGATGTAGAATCCGCGTCCGAAGGTGGCGAGCACCAGGTCGCATTCTTTCTCCTGAATGGCAATGTCGTATACGGCGATGGTCGGGATACCGCTCTTCAGTTGTACCCATTGTTTTCCGCCATCAATGGTGAAGAAGATGCCAAACTCGGTTCCTGCAAAAAGCAGGTCGGGATTTACCGCATCCTGGGCAATGGCATGTACCGGGCCGTTGGCCGGAAGGTTTGAAGCGATGGATGTCCAGGTACGTCCTTTGTCGGTGCTCCGGAGCAGGTAAGGTTTGAAGTCGTCGCGCTTCAGGTTGCTGAAGGCGGCAAACACGATATTTTCATCGAAGCGTGAAGCGAGAATATCTGAAACATAGGTGTATTCCGGTACGCCCGGGAAACTCCCTGCTCTGCGCCAGGTCTGCGCATCTTCGCTGATCTGTATCAGGCCGTCGTCGGTGCCGGCATACAGCAGGTTTTCCTTTACGGGCGATTCGTCGAAGGATATGATGGTGCCGAACAGGGAAGTGGAAACGTCCTTGGCAACGGCGTCAATGCTCCAGTATTTGTCCATTACAGGCCATGTGTTGCGGTCGGTGCCGGTGGTGAGGTCATCCGAAATTACCGTCCAGGTATTGCCCCGGTCGTCGCTGCGGAAGACTTTGTTGGCCGCCGTATAAAGCCGGGTGGGGGAGTGCCGGCTGATCATCAGGGGCGTATTCCAGTTCCATTTATAGGTATCTTCGCCCTTGCGCGGCTCCGGCCGGATGTCGATGGCTTCCCCGCTCTTGCGGTCGTAACGCACCATATTGCCGTACTGGGCTTCGGCATAAACAATATCGGGATTGGTGGGATCGGAAGCCGTCCAGAAGCCATCGCCCCCGTTGGTAACAAACCACTCATCGTTGATTACCCCGTAGCTGCTGATGTTGCGTGAAGGGCCGCCCATGCTGTTGTTATCCTGGGTGCCTCCGTAAACATAATAGAATGGTTCGGTATTGTCGACATTTACCCGGTAGAACTGGGTAACCGGCAGGTTGTTCTTGAAGTGGTATTCTTTACCACCGTCCCAGGTTTCATAGATGCCGCCGTCGCCACCGATCAGGAAGTGACTGGTATTTGCCGGATCGATCCAGAGGGCGTGGTCATCTACATGGCGGAATTTCACGCTCAGGTTATTCCAGTTCCTGCCGCCGTCGGTGGTAACTTTTGAATAGGTGTCCATGGAGTAGATTTTATCCACATCTTTCGGATCGCAGTAGATTTCGTTGTAATACTGACCGCTGGCATGGTAGCCGTTCATTTTATTCCAGGAAGCGCCGCGGTCGGTGGAGCGGAAAAAGCCGCCCGATTCACCGGAAGCTTCAATGATGGCAAAGATATAATCCGGGTTTGCCGGAGAAATGGCGATGCCGATTCCGCCCACATCGCCCGAAGGCAGTCCGGAAGTGAGTTTTTCCCAGTTTGCCCCTGCATCCGTCGATTTCCAGATGGCCGATTCGGGCCCTCCGCCGATCTTGGTAAACACATGTCTGCGCCGCTGCTCCGAGGTGGCGTAGAGCACATCTGGATTCCGGGGATCCATAATTACGTTATTGACACCGGTATGCTCACTGATATTCAGTACTTTATTCCATGTTTTTCCGCCGTCGGTGGTTTTGTAGAGTCCGCGTTCGCCGCCGGGCCCCCACACCGATCCTTCGGCAGCCACATACACCACGTCGGTGTTGCGGGGATCGATGGCAATCATGCCGATCTGCCGTGATTCCTTTAACCCCATATTTTTCCATGACTTTCCTCCGTCAATGGTTTTATAAACGCCGTCGCCGTAGCCAAGCGCCCGCTGATGATTGTTTTCACCGGTTCCGGCCCAGATTACGTTCGGATTTCCGGGATCCATGGCCAGACAGCCGATGGAATAAGAGCCGTAGTTGTCGAATACAGGCTCCCAGGTAGTGCCGGCATTCACGGTCTTCCAGATATGGCCCGAGGCCACTGCTACATAATATTCTGCAATATTGCCGGGGTTAACGGCAAAATCCGCAATCCTTCCGGAACTGAAAGCCGGCCCTATAGACCTGAATTTCAACCCACTGAAACTGCCTGACTTGAGCGTGTCCTGCTCCGGCGTTTTGTTTTTTTTCTGGGAGAATCCTTCAGGCAATGCAAAAATGCTGAAAAAGAGAAAAAACAAAGCAATCAGATATGCTGAAGGCATGATAATTGCTTTAATTTCGCGCGGCGAAGCTGCGACAGTGGCCTTAGCCGCCGGGTGGTGTAGTGTTCTGTTGTACATAAATATTTAGGTTTTGAAAAAGCCTGGTTTTTATACAGTGCAGCATCAGAAGCCGGCCGTGTTTGACCACCAAAGCTAAACAGAATAATCGATTTTAATAATTTCAGGATCCTATGAAATCATTTTATTTACCATTTTTTTTATGCCTGCTTATCAGCGGGTTCTCCGCTGCCCAGGAAAGCAGGCCCGTTGATCTGCTCCGTGAGGGATTTTCAAAAAATAAAGAAACCGGTCAACATGCGGGTCAGATTCTCCGCGAAACGGAGTGCGATACCGTTCGTTTTCCGCTTTCGGGAGAGATCACCTATTATTACCTGATGCAGCCGGAATCGGGCTATGTAACCGGGAACAACAGCTATAAGGACAAGGTAAAGGCCGAGTATTTCGGCACTTTTGAAACGGGCAGTTTTATTACCGGAATTGTGACTGAATTTGCCGTGGCCAAAAGTTACAGCAATCCCGATGTTGTGTTCGGGATCTGGGACAATACCGGAACAAACGGCAAGCCCGGCACAATGGTCGCTTCGGCTTCCAAACCGCTGAATTCCATTGTATCCGATGTACAGAATGAAAGGATTACCACGGTTGCTTTTCAGGAACCTTATCCGGTAAACGGACCTTATTATGTAGGTGTTGTTTTGCCTGAAAATCCGGGCGATACGGTTGCCCTGTGGTGCCGTAAACATGTTGAAGGTTATAGCGGCACCGCCTGGGACCAGTGGTCCGACGGCAGGTGGTTTGCGTTCAGCGACCCTTCCAACTGGGGCAATACCCTGCTTACCACCATGACCTTACATCCCATCGTGTGTAAAACCACCGGAATCCCTGAATTCTCAGAAGCCGGTGTGGTTATCAGCCCCAATCCTTCCACAGGGATTATCAATATAAAACGATGGAAAAGCAGCGAAATGGTGAGCATGAATATTTATTCGCCGGAAGGGAAAATGGTCTATTCCAGGACATTCCCGGGCGCTGTTACGGATTACAATATTGATCTCGGGTTTCTGCCCCGCGGCATATATTACATGGCCCTGAGCGACAGCAGGCACAACCATCTGAACAAGCTGATCCTTCAATAGGAATGATATTCAGATTTCTGGCAATTGCGTTAATTGATATGCTGGAATTTACTTTTATTTTTTTTGATTGAAAATTATTCTGCCAAATCACCAAGCAATACTTGACTCCGGAGGAGTCAAATGTGTTTAGAAAAGGATTAGCATTGGGTAATGCGGCCCCGGAGGGGTCGAATATTCTGCAATTATTTTAAATCAGGCCACGATCTTTCAAATCAGTAAAGAATCACCTCTTGAGATTGATGTAAAATACAATAACATGCGACCCCGCCGGGGTCGGAGATCGATTGATGATCCATGTTTTCAATAAATATGCGACTCCTCCGGAGGAGTCGTAATGCGAGTGTAGTTCTCAGCACGTGAAAATTTTTATACGTTCGCGTAATGATTGAATATTCAGTTGCTTTTAACATGGGCGCTCCGAAAAAACAACAATTTACTGACTCCGGAGGAGTCAAATGTGTATAGCAGAAAGATTGACCAACGAAAAGTCCGACTCCGGAGGAGTCGAATATCTTTCAGGAAAGCAAATAACAGGATCAGGGGACGCTTCAACGGACGTAATCTTTTTCCCTGTTCAGGATATAAGACATGCGCCCCAGGAGGGGTCGGATAATTTTCAAATGTCTGAATCTTTGGAAACACACAACCCACCCGAGGGGGATTGTATGATTACAGAAATACAATTGTGACTTAAACGGAAGACCATTCCTGCAGGATCAGAAAATCATCAGGCATGCTGAATTTTTCAAACCATTGCTGCTTTTGTGTCCCGATAGTCCCGGTGGCGATCAGGATCGGCATGGCAGAAACAAAACAGCACATCAAATAACAAATTACCCTTCTTCAGCTGGCTTTTACAGCGGACTGTTCCCCTGAACAGTTGCTTTCGGCAGGGTTCTTTTGTATCTTTGTATTTATCAGATAAAGTCATTACTGTCCACTTAAATTAGCCTGAGGGACAGTTGGTTATAAAATGGTTCTTTGACATCTTGGTAGTTCACGTTTTTAAATAGCTCATTAACAGGAGTTTTGTCTAGTAACGATATGCCCAATACCTGTAGAATTTCGTAGGTTGACCGTTCAATTTTCAAGCTGGAACCAACAATGGCGACCAAACAATATGAAATGATGGCCGAATATACTTGAATACGCACAGCGTTTTCTGTTATACCCCAGAATGCTTTGATCTTCAGATGTTGTTTGATCCACTTGAAGAACAACTCAATCTGCCATCGGTTTTTGTATAGGAAAGCAATCTCTTCAGCTGATAGTTCAAAGTTGTTTGAAAGAAAAACAAAAGTCCTGTCTGATTCCTTGTCATAGAACTTGACCCTGCGGAGTTTTTCAGGATAGTCTTTGGATACATAAAAGCCTGTAAGCTTGCCGATTTGATCGCTTTTTACCCCAGCTTCTTTGTTGCTTTTTAACGAATACAAACGCTTAAAACAAAGGTTCGTTTTTGCTCTGACAACAAAATATGCAGAATGCCGGGTAATTCGGTAGAGTCTCTCAAAATCAACATAGCCCCGATCAAAGATATAATAGGCTTCAGGCTCATAAACAAGCATATCCATTGCGTTTACATCATGAGCCCCGGCCACAGAGACATGCACAAATGCTGGTATCTGGGTTGTGACATCAAACAGTGTATTCAGTTTGATTCCTCCTTTTCGCTTGCGGAATTTAGCCCACCAGAAGACATTCAAACACAAGTCAATGGTGGTAGAGTCAAAAGCATAAACCTGTCCCTTAATCTTAAAGTCATGATTTTGTCTTTGTTTACGGGCTATGGCAACCAGATGGTAGGCAAATTCTTCAAAGATCCGGTAATCCCTTTTTTCATTGGCTTTTGCCAGGTTGCTCCGGGTTACACTTTTCCCAAAACCTAAGTGATATGATTTGCCTCCATGTGCATTGATTGCAACAATCAAGTCTCTCAAACTATCCCGATTGGTAAGTTGGCCGAATACCATACAAAGCAACTGGTTCCAGCAACTAAAATGCCGTACATGCTTGTTGCCGTGATACTTGCTAACATACTTGTCAAACACTTTGTATGGCAATAATTCTACAATTTGAGCAAAAACATATTTCCCTTGATTCATGGTTAGCAGGTTTTGTAGCAAACCTAATCAATTCAAATCGTTCCCAACTCAAAAAGCTCTGAAAGCGTGATCTATCAAAGATTTCAAAGAACGTTAGTTAAAATTTAGTGGACACTAATGAGATAAAGTATATATGAAAAAGATACTGGTTCCGGTTGATTTTTCCGATTTATCAACGGATGTGATTGATAAGGCCGGTGAAATCGCGAAAGCGTTCGGGAGTGAGGTCTATATATTGCATGTATCCCTGCCCGGCCCTGTTTTTACGGATGACCCCTCTCAGATCATGGCGGTAAATAATCCCGGGCTGGAAGAGTTGGTGAGGGAGGACCACGACCTCAAGGCCATGGTTCATTACCTGCACGAAAGGGGGGTGGATGCCCGTTCAGCCCTGGTACATGGCCCTGTAGTCAACACCATACTGGATGAGGCTGAAAAATTTGAGGCGGACCTGATTGTCATCGGTACACAAAGCCACGGGTTTCTTTACCGGACATTTATCGGAAGTGTAAGCGACGGGGTGATGCGCAACAGCCCCTGTCCGGTGATGATCGTGCCTCAGCCCTGAGGCCGTTTACCAAATTTCGGCAGCAGGTCGGCACGACCTGCTTTTTTCAATGTTTCGGCAAGCCAGCGTTTGTTTTCGGGTTTATACCAGAAAAAGAACCGCTGTTGGTTGAGTTTTTCCTGTTTATCCCGGGCCACATACACCGGTTTCAGTGTGTAAGGATCGAAGCCGGTGTAGTACATGGCCGTGGCCAGGGTCATGGGGGTGGGGGTGAAGTCCTGCACCTGTTCCAGCCTGAAGCCCTGCTGCGAGGTTTCACAGGCCAGTTCGGCCATATCTTCGGGGCGGCTGCCCGGATGGCTTGAAATAAAGTAAGGGATCAATTGCTGCCTCAGACCGTTTCTGCGGTTAATTTCGTCGAACTTCTGCTGAAACTGCACAAAGGTGCGGTAATGCGGCTTGCGCATTATCTGCAGCACGTGCGCCGAACTGTGCTCCGGTGCCACCTTCAGACGGCCTGAAACATGGCGGGTAATCAGTTGATCGAGATATTCATTCAGCCCGTTGGCCTTTGATTCGGCTTCGCTGCGGCCAATCAGCATGTCGTATCGGATGCCGCTGCCGATGGTGATGCGTTTTATCCCCCTTACTTTTAAGGCCTTGTTGTAAAGCGCCGTCATCGGCCGGTGGTCGGTGTACAGGTTGCGGCAGATGGACGGGAAAATGCACGAGGGACGTTTGCATTTTTTGCATTTGTCCGTGTCGATCCCTTTCATCCGGTACATATTGGCCGAAGGGCCGCCCAGATCGGTAATATGCCCTTTAAAATCCGGGGCAGCGGCGATCTGTTCCACCTCTTTCAGGATGGATTTTTCGGAACGGCTTACCACAAACTTGCCCTGATGGGCCGAAATGGCGCAGAAGGCGCATCCGCCGAAACATCCCCGGTGCATGTTTACCGAATTGCGGATCATCTCAAAAGCGGGAATGGCGCCTCTTTTATGATAGCGCGGGTGAGGCTCGCGGGTGTAAGGCAGGTCGAAAGAGGCATCAATCTCCGCCTTGTTCATGGGTGGATTGGGGGGATTTACCACTACGGTGAAATCCCCGTTTCTTTCCAGAAGCCTTGCTCCCTGCCAGCGGTTCGATTCCTCTTCGAAGATGCGGAAATGACGGGCAAAGGCCTTTTTATCTGCCAGACATTCAGTGTGTGAAGGCATTTCACGGGTGTCAACGCCCGGCAGTTCCGGTAAGGTTTCCCCTGAAGGGATTCTGAATGCAGTCTGCTCAACATCCTTGATTTTACTGATCTCTTCACCGTTTGCCAGGCGACGGAGCAGCGAGATCAGGCCCTTTTCCCCCATCCCGAAGACAAGCATATCGGCACCGCTCCAGGTAAGGATATCCGGCTTCAGGCTGTCGCTCCAGTAATCATAGTGGGTGAGGCGCCGCATCGAGGCTTCGATTCCGCCCAGGATAACGGGTACATCCGGGTAGAGCTTTTTCAGGATTTGGGTATAAACCACCGAAGCATAATCGGGCCGGAAGCCGGCCACGCCGCCCGGGGTATAAGCGTCGTCGCTGCGCAGGCGCTTGTTGGCGGTGTAGTGGTTTACCATGCTGTCCATATTGCCGGCCGTTACCCCGAAAAAAAGCCTGGGTTTACCCAGTTTCTTAAAGTCGCGCAGGTCGTCGCGCCAGTTGGGCTGCGGCAATATGGCCACCCGGAACCCCGCATGTTCGGTCAGCCGCCCGATTACCGCGGCGCCGAAAGCGGGATGATCGACATAGGCATCGCCCGAAACAATAATCACATCCACCTCATCCCAGCCGCGGCGCTCAAGCTCTTCGCGCGAAACGGGCAGCCAGTCGGTAAGGGGGCGTTTATCAGGGATTTGCATGGGGCAAAGGTAGGTGATATTAGGGTTCGGGGCGCATTGCCGGGTAAGGGGAGTTTTTGATTTCTATCGTTATCCCTTAGCTCTTCCAGGTCAGGGAATTTCCGATTTCTTAAATTGTGTAATGGATTACATAAAAAATATGGAAAAAATGTAATGGGATCATTGTTGTCCGGGAAAAATAATAAAATTTGACCAGAATGCTTAGTAGCTATGGGTTTCAGAAAAATGTAACAAGTTACAGCTTACTTTCACTTTTTCGCCACAAAGGCTCAAAGGCACCAAGTTGCACGAATTTATTTTTCTCATTTAGTGGTACTTAGTGTCTCCGTGTCTTTGTGGCAGGTTCTTTTCATATTTTAACCGGACGATAGTGTAATGGGATACAAAAAATGCGTGAATCAGAATAATTTTTACAAACACTTTTAACTATTGTATGGCTATTATCCACCGGCCCCGGAATCCGGAGGAGGCTCCGGATTGTGTAACAATGGCACGGGTGAAAAGAGCATTATAAGTTTCATTAAAAACTCTATTTTGTTGAATAGTAATAGATTGATTATGAATTATGATTGTCCGGTAAACGATTTGCAGATTTCTCTCCCGGTTGTTTGGGTTCATAAGGACAAGGATTTTGGGTGGATGGATTGGTACAGGGGGGTGCCGATGGCATTGCTGCCAACCACCATCTGTCCTGGTATGTTAAATATCTGTCATATAATTCGGAGTAATAAATCCCTGTTACATTTTTTTTGACGAACCAGCCGTGGACCGGACATGATGTTTACGGGAAAATCATATATACACCAGATGCGGAAGGAATATGTGGTGCCCCTGCCTGATCGGCAGGCTAATATATTGAATAAGAATATTATACAACAATATAAAAATTTTGTTAAGGCTTCTTTCTTACCTGTTGTATATGTAATTTATAGGTAGGTTTTGATTATATTTGATTTATGTTTAAGAAAAATTTCAGGCAAAAAAACCCTGTTTAAGAAACTTTATAACAAATTGTCCAAAGATGAAACAAAAATTACTTGCGCTGATTTTGCTGAGTTTCTCTATTTCTCTGTTTGCACAGCCTCAGAAGGTTGCAATAGAAAATACTGAAAAGGGGATGAAACTTATGGTTAACAACCAGGGTTTCATGGTCAACGGCATCAACTGGGATTATTTCCCCATCGGGACCAACTATTCCTACAGTTTATGGACCCAGTCCGACGAGTTCATCAAACAGGCACTGGATGATGAAATGTCGCTGCTTAAAAACATGAATGTGAATGCCATTCGTGTTTACACGGGTATCCAGCCCAAGTGGATCAAGTACATTTATGAAAAATATGGTATTTATACCATGCTCAACCATTCGTTTGGCAGGTACGGGCTTACGCTCGACGGGGCCTGGGAGGGAAATACCGATTATTCGGATCCCCGGGTAAAGGAACTTCTGTTAAAGGAAGTAACCGGACTGGTGCAGGAGTATAAAGACACACCCGGGCTGTTACTTTACCTGCTGGGCAATGAAAACAACTACGGACTTTTCTGGCGTGGAGCTGAAACCGAAGATATCCCGATGGAAGACCGGGAATCTACCAAGATGGCCCGGTATCTTTATAAACTATTCAATGATGCTTCCGTGGCCATGAAAGCCATTGATCCGCATCATCCCGTGTCCATCTGCAACGGCGACCTCTTGTTTCTCAATATCATCGCGGAAGAGTGTAAAGATGTGGACATATTCGGGATAAATGTTTATCGTGGCATTTCTTTTACCGATCTGTATGACAGGGTGAAGAAAGAATACGGGAAACCCGTATTGCTGACTGAATTTGGTTCTGATGCCTTTAACGCCATCACCATGGATGAGGCGCAAAACGAACAGGCAATCTACAATGTTGCCAACTGGAAAGAGGTATATGAAAATGCGGCCGGAATGGGAAAAGCAGGCAATTCGCTGGGCGGGTTTACCTTTCAGTTCAGCGATGGCTGGTGGAAGTACGGCCAGACCGAATACCTTGATGTGCACGATTCCCATGCTTCATGGAGCAACGGCGGTTATTTGTTTGATTACAGGGCCGGCCAGAACAATATGAATGAAGAGTGGTTCGGAATATGCGCCAAAGGCCCGACCAATGCCAAAGGATTTTACCAGTTATATCCGAGGGCCTCCTATTATGCATTGAAAGAAGCCCACCAGCTGAATCCCTATGCCGAAGGCGTGAATTTACAAACCATACAGCAGCACTTTAACAGCATTCAGGTAGTGGAATCCCTCCTGAAGGCCAGGGGCGACAAGGCAGCGCTGGAAGGCGAAAAACTGAAAAAAATCAGCCTGAGCCGCTTAAGTGCGCAAAATACAACATTTAATACCGGCGGCAGCCTGATTTCCACGCCCGATGTTGCCGATCCGAATAATCCGGTTTTCCCGAATCAGCTGGGGTTCGACCATATGCAGTCATTCTATGTTGGCGTTGCTGCGAATCCATCCAGCAATTTCAGTGCCGATGTGGAATTTAATGTGCTGGGCAATGTGGCGCTGAACCCGATTGATCAGATATTTTATGAAAACCGCGGACGTCCTGTTGAAGTAAGCGGGAGTAACGGAAATGTAACCCTGGGTTCTGTAAACCGGGTTCAGGTTTACAAGGCCAGTTATCATTGGGATCACAAATTGTTCGACCTGAAGGGATTTTATCGCACGGGTCATTATCACTGGGGGTATGAAGGCGACTTCTTTGGTCTTTATCCCGAAGCCAATTACGGACCCAATATCGACATCTACAATGGTATTGCGCCATTTGGATTTGAAATGGAAGGCAAGCAGATGTTCAGTGATTTTAAACTGGCATTCGGACCGCAGCTCTGGTGGGGGGCCAACCCGGCTGTATTGCTGAAATACAGTAAAAGTGTTGCACATTTTAATTTTACAGGGATTTTTCATGAGGACCTTGCTCAGCTTGGGTTGACTGAAAGTTCGTTTGCCATTCCGCAACCCAAAACCAGGCGACTTACCTTGTTTGTGAACAGGGAGTTCGGAAAATTCGGGGTCAATGCAGGAGGGATCTGGGCCGGTCAACCGCTTCAGGGGAGAGAATTCCAGGTAGTAAGGGGAGAAGAGGGGAATTACACGGTTTATAAAGATGAAATCAAGGCACAGGATAATTTCGGAGGGAAGATAAAATTAACTTACAAGGGCGGAAGGTTTAACTGGTATGCACAATCCGCGGCCATGGGCCTTGTGGCGCAGGGCGGCGCCGACCAGACGCTGACATTCACCGGATGGAGGTTAAAAGACAGCGGCAGCGGAAACCAGTATAATTTCCTGACCGGCGCTACTTATCTGATCGGAGATTTTCAGGTGGCTCCCAACTTCCTGTGGCAAAAGCCCATCGAAGGCCCGATCCCCGGTGATGTGCCGGCCCCGGGAAGGCCGAGAAACATCCTCGATGATCCTTTTGTGGTAAGGGCTAACCGGGAGCAGATTGCCGGTGAGATTTTATTCACTTACGATCCGACACCCGGTACCTGGATGTACAACTGGGACAGCGACCGTTCGGAAGATGCTGAACTTGCCGTGAGTTTAGGCTTTGTTTACAGGCATTTGCCAACCACCCAGGACGCTGCAATCGGAATACTGCCCGATGGACGCACCACATTTGCATTCCCGGGAGCCGCACCTGCCAATGATTTATGGGAGATACACTCCAGAGTGGTTTCGAAGGTAAGCAGCGATTTTGGCTTTATTGCAAATATCTATGCCGGGGATGCCCAGGCCAACGGCAGCGATGCCAGGTTGATCAGGCGCTACGGGATTGATTTACGCATGATCTATAAGGAAGTTAAACTCACTTCATTTGCCAGAATCAACGACTGGGGTCCTTACGACTATCACCGCGATTACAACCTGACCTTCCCGCTTCAGCTTATGGCCGATATTTCTACCTCTCTGAAAAAACCTGACTGGTTTGAGCTTCCGAACACTGAAATCGGACTGCGGGCAACTTACCGTACACTCGACCGGTATTCTCCCCGTTACGCGCCAACTTACAAGCTTGATGCAAGCGGAGCCCTGGTGCCCGATCCCGAAGCTGTCGGTTTTGACAATGGCAATGAATGGGAGATCAGAACTTATGTACGCATAAATATTGGTAAATAATAAAAACACCCTGCGATGAAAACGAACATGCTCATCAGATTGAAGAAATATATCCCCATAGTTTTTCTTGCTGCACTTTTTATGGGGTGCGAACGCGATCTTACCGACCTGCAACCCGTTACATTCCCGGATAATCCCGAGGTTTTTATTGATGGGTTCACTGCGGGGCTGAATTATGCCGCCTTCGGAGGTTCGGTACCTACCGCTTTTGATGTGGATAAGAAGGAAACCTACAACAATTCAGAAGCTTCCATGCGGTTCGACGTCCCCAATGCCGGTGATCCCCGTGGCGCCTATGCGGGAGGCGTTTTCTTTACCGGAACAGGCAGAAACCTCACAGGTTACAATGCTTTGACATTCTGGGCAAAAGCTTCCCAATCAGCGGTGATTGATGTGGTTGGGTTTGGCAACGACCTTGGAGCCTCAGAATACCAGGTGACCATTTCAGGGATGCAGGTGAGTACCAACTGGCAGAAATACATCATTCCGCTGCCCAATTCATCTGTGCTTACCGCTGAACGCGGGATGTTTTATTACTCGACAGGGCCTGTTGACGGCAAGGGCTATTCATTCTGGGTGGATGAACTGAAGTTTGAAAACCTGGGAACCATCGCTCATCCGCAGTTCATCATCCTCAACGGTCAGGATCAGGTTGAAACATCCTTTGTCGGGGTTGAAAAAATGATTACGGGGCTTACTTCAGTGTTTAATCTGCCAACCGGCGTTAACCAGACATTAAACATTGCACCCGCCTATTTTGAATTCACATCATCCAACCCTTCAATAGCAACGGTTGATGCAGCAGGAAAGGTGCTGGTTACAGGCGGTCCGGGCCAGTCCGTCATCACTGCAAAAGTCGGCGATGCAGAAGTCAACGGATCTTTAACCATTCAGTCCCAGGGCGTATTTCAGCTTGCTCCCGTCCCCACGCGGCCGGTTGAGAATGTAATTTCTGTTTTCAGCAATGCTTATCCCAATGTGCCGGTCAATTATTACAACGGTTACTGGGAGCCATATCAGACGACGCTTTCAGCCGATTTTGAAGTGGATGGGGATCAGGTACTGAATTATACCAACTTTAATTTTGTTGGTATAGAATTCAGCTCTCCGGCCATCGATGCTTCAGCGATGACACATTTGCATGCCGACATTTTTATTCCAGCTGCATTAACCGGAAATGCCCAGATGCGCTTTGAGCTGGTTGATCTGGTTGCAACTGTCAGCGGTACTTTTACCACAACCATCACGCCGGGTCAGTCGCAGCAATGGGTCAGCCTTGACATTCCTTTATCGAATTTCGCAGGACTGAGTGCAAAGAACAATCTTGGACAGCTTATATTTGTCGATGTCAGTGAAAACATAGCAGGCTTTTATGCCGATAATATTTATTTCTTCAACGACGGCACCCAACCATCATCGCCGGCAACAGCAGCGCCGGTACCCACTCACCCGGCTGCCAATGTAACCAGCGTTTTCAGCGATACCTATCCCTCTGTTCCGGGTACTGACCTCAATCCGGACTGGGGGCAGGCAACGGTGGTTACGACAGTGCAAATCCAGGGGAATAATACCCTGAAACTTGCCGGCCTCAACTACCAGGGGATACAATTCGGCGCAAGCCAGGATGTCTCTTCCATGGGATTTCTGCATCTGGATTTCTGGACTGCAAATTCAACGGCGCTCAGTATTTTTCTGATCAGTCCGGGTCCTGTTGAAACCCCATACACTTTAACAGTTCCTACGTCAGGCTGGAGCAGTATTGACATCCCGCTCTCATCCTTTGCACCGGTGAGTTTAACCGATGTCATCCAACTCAAATTTGACGGGAATGGGGATATCTATCTGGATAACGTTTATTTCCGGAAAAACTAATCAAGACAGGGCTTGTCAGGTAAACTTAAAACTTTACGAAAATGAATAAAATGAATAAATTCAAGAGATTTCACATCCCCTCGGCTTTAATGCTGATGGTAATTATTTTTTGGGGTTGCGAACGTGACAACTTCCAGAAACTGGATGAACGCAACTGGCAGATAACCTGGAGCGATGAATTTAATGGCCAGGCCGGCCAGTTGCCGGACGCGTCAAAATGGACCTTTGATCTGGGCACCGGGCAGGACGGTTGGGGCAACAGTGAATTGCAGAGTTATACCAACAGTACAGCAAACATCTCGCTCGATGATGAAGGGAATCTGGTAATTACTGCCATAAACCAAGGCAACCGCTTTACTTCGGCCAGGATAAAAACCCAGGGCCTGTTTGCCCAGAAATACGGCCGTTTTGAGGCGCGCATAAAAACCCCTTACGGGCCCGGTTTATGGCCTGCCTTCTGGATGCTGGGCGAAAATATTGAAACGGTGCCCTGGCCCGGATGCGGCGAAATTGATATTATGGAACTCCGCGGACAGGAGCCTCACATCATCCACGGCACCATTCATGGCCCGGGATATTCGGGCGGAAACCCGATAACCGGAAGTTATGCACTCGTTAACGACCGGTTTGATGCCGATTTTCATATTTATGCCATTGAGTGGGATAAAGACAAGATTGACTTTTTTGTGGATGATTATCTCTATCAGCGCATCGAACGCGGTGATGTGCCCGGTGAATGGGTTTACGACCAGCCGTTTTTTATCCTGCTCAATGTGGCAGTGGGTGGCAATTATGTGGGATTTCCCACTGCCCAGACTCCCTTTCCTCAGAAAATGTACATTGATTACGTAAGGGTTTTCCGGGAGGCAGAATAAAGCCGGCATTCCGGATTTAATCCACCCAATATTTTTTTCATTCAATGAATAAAGCTTATCCTGAAAACCCAATGAACTTTACCGGGAAAACAATTGAAATGCAGGTAGTTAAATATGAAAATGAAAGCTACTTCAGGATTTCAAATCATGATTTAATGCGTCCTTTCTTCATGAGCATCGTCAGTGACTCGAATCACTGGATGTTTATTGCAAGCAACGGGGGGCTTACCGCCGGACGAAAAAATCCTGAGTTTTCTTTGTTCCCTTATTATACCGACGACAAGATCATTGAATCGGCCGATATAACCGGAAGTAAATCTGTTTTCCAGATTCGTGCAGACGATCAGATTCATGTATGGGAGCCTTTTTCGGAAAGGTTTACCGGAAAATATTCCCTAAGCCGGAATCTGTATAAAAGCATCTATGGCAATAAGATCATCTTTGAGGAAATCAACCATGATTTCGGGCTGATATTCAGGGTTCAGTGGAATTCTTCGAAGGTGTATGGTTTTGTCAAAAAGGCAACATTGATCAACACTTCGGACAAAGAATACAAAATTACCCTGCTGGACGGACTTCAGAATATCATGCCTTACGGAGTGCCCAGCGACTTGCAGCGTTCAACCAGCAACCTGGTAGATGCCTACAAGAGAAGTGAACTGGAGCCGGAATCAGGAACCGGCATTTTCGCGCTCAGCGCCATTATTGTTGACAAGGCCGAACCCAGCGAAGCGCTGAAAGCGAACATTGCCTGGTCCCTTGGACTGGATTCTCCCAAATACCTGCTTTCATCGCTTCAGCTGAATCATTTCAGACAGGGCGGAGCGATTTCGGAAGAAACGGATATTAAAGGAGAAAAAGGGGCGTATTTTGTCTGTGATGATATTATACTGCCTGCCCGGGAAGAGAAAACCTGGAAACTTATCGCCAACGTCAATCAGCATCACGCGCAGATCATCAGTCTTTGCCGGGAAATAATAAACGCGCCGGATCTTGAACAAAAGATTCAGGAAGATATCGATTCCGGAACGGAAAAACTGATGGAGCTGGTGGCAAGTGCTGACGGACTGCAATTTTCCGCAGACCAGCTCAGCGACTCCCGCCATTTTTCCAATGTACTGTTTAACATCATGCGCGGGGGCATCTTTGATGACGGTTACCGGATTAAAAAAGAGGATTTTGTTAAGTTTCTTTCAAAGGCCAGTCAGGAGGTAGTGGCAAGAAATCAGGAATTTACCGCCAAACTACCGGATAAATTCAGTCAATCAGCGTTGACCGGCCTGCTGTCGGACAGTGAAGACGCTGATCTGATAAGACTTTCAACAGAGTATCTTCCGTTGAAATTCAGCCGCAGGCATGGCGATCCCAGCCGTCCGTGGAATTATTTTACCATCAATATTCAGCATGAAACTGACGGGTCTGAAATTC
>JAMLHF010000064.1 GCA_023957275.1 Lentimicrobium sp.
ATGCCTGCAGGCCCTGAGAGGCAACCGCCTTCGCAGGCCATCACCTCAATCATATTGTAATCATGCTTTCCGGCTACCAACCTCCGTAGTCCGGCAATATTCTTTTTATTCAGTCCATTGACAACCAGGGGCTTCAATGGCACACCGTGATAATGAGCCGCTACGGAACGCATCACGCCCGAACTGGCAGCAAATATCCTTTCAGGGATTACCTCTCCCTGTTCTTCCTGCTCAAAATCCTGAAAATCCACATTCATGGCAATCATCAGCGAACCCAGTTCTTCGAAGGTCATTACAAAATCTACCCCTTCATATTTTCGGGCTTCAGCCTGCTTGGCCACGCAGGGTCCTATAAAAACCACAGTGGCATGGGGGTACTTCTCTCTGACCAGCGTTGCCGTATAGCGCATCGGCGACCACGTTCCCGAAACCGAAGGTTTCATTTGCGGCAGGTGCTTCTCCGTCATTTCCACCCAGGCGGGGCAGCAGGAGGTGGTCATGAAGGGCCTCCCCGACTCCAGGGTTTCGGCAAGCTCTTCCGCTTCATGCCGCGCAGTTATCGCCGCACCTGCAGCAACTTCAAACACATCGGTGAAGCCAAGCTTCAGCACGGCCTGCTCCACAGCCTGGTAGTTGACCCTGAACTGTCCGCAAACAGCAGGCGCGAGCATGGCAACCACCGGTTTATCGGCCCTGGCAATGCGATGCAGCACATGAATCAGCTGCGACCGGTACATAATGGCACCAAAAGGACAGGCAACCATACATTTACCACAATGAATACACTTTTCATAGTCAATTTCTTCAATTCCTTTTTCGTTGCGGTAGATAGCCTTTACGGGACAGGATTCTTCGCAGGGTATAGGCACATAGATAATGGCATGATACGGACAGGCATCCTGGCAAAGACCGCAACCAACACATTTCGAAGGATCGATTTTTGCCTGCCCGTTTTCCATGGAAATGGCCTGTTTGGGGCAGGTAACCATGCAATGGGAAGCCAGACAGCCACGGCATAGGTTGGAAACAGTATAATTGCTTTTTACACAGGAAGTGCAGGCTTCATCCACTACCGTCAGCACCCCGCTTCCATGGTCGGTGCCTGCCAGTGATCGCAGGGCATAACTATAGAGGGATTCCAGCTCATCGGTTTCATCAGCTACATTGAAACCAAGCAAAGCCATAATCCTGTAGCGGATAATGGCCCTTGCCTTGTGAATGCAGCATCTGGAGTTGTGGGCGGCGGCATTGCGCGGCGCCATATCGAGGGGTATCCGGTCAATTTCGTCAAGCCGCCCCTGGGTGTAAAGCCTGCAAAGCCGGGTGATGATCTCCCTGCGGATCAGGGTGGCATTATTGGTTTGCGCCATGCGACAGTTCCTCCCTGACTTTAGCGATTACTTTCTGAATATTTGCCTCCTCTATCAGCGCCTGATTGACCATAACAAACGGAGGTTTGCCAAACCCTGCCTTTTGACAGTATCCCGGGCAGTTCATCCCCTGCACCCTGACCTTGTTTCTGAACTCTTCGGGAAGATGCTCTCCCAGCATTTCGAAAGCCGATCCCCCCATGATAAAACAAAGGGTTCCAAAGCAAATTTTTATTTCCACCATCCTGTCCATGTTTGTTTTCAGATAAAGTCCAGATGTACCTCTTTCAGATACTTATCTTCAAGCAACCGCTTGATTTTTTTCACCACATTCCTTCTGATTTCCAGCTCAACAGGCAGGCTGGGATCCTGGTGAGCTTCGTTGATGCGGGTGCCGGCCAGCAGGTAAATCTGATCGTTGTTAAGCAGCAGCCTCAGCAGCGCAGAAGCGGCATCCCTGCCTTTCACCGGCAGGGAAACACCCTCCTCCAACCGGGCTGAAACGCGGCCAAGGGTAAGCACGCCCTCCGTCACCAGATCTACGCCTTTCATGCGTGATACGGGAGGAATACCGTCAGACATGGTTTCAAGACTTACCTCTATTGCGCGGCTGGTTTCACGGGCGACAATCTCAGCAGTAGTACCCCCGCAAAGCACCTTTTGCCCTGAAAACGACTCCACAATCTTTGCGAGCCGGTGATCATCGGTGTTGTGGTATGGCGGCCCCGAGCAAAGCAGCAGGCGGCGAGGCCTCCTGAAATAGATGACCACACAGGAAGTATCATCATTGGCAGAGTATATGTCGTTGGCATGTGCCCGCTCCACCATCCTGCCTGACAGATCGGAAGCAGAAATTCCCGGCTCCTGCTGCAGCACATGGCAAACCCATTCCCCTATTGCTGCCACATCCCATCCAAAGGGATACATGGAAGTCCCTATTCCCGACTGGCTTACGCCATCGCTCAGCAAAATTACCCTGTCCTCGCGCCTCGCATGAAAAGTGCTGCAGGCAAGTTCGCGCATCCGGCTTGCCCTGCGGTTTATCATGAGCGTCGATTCATTGGTTTTCAAAATTTTACGGTCTCTGATTACCAATGGGGCAGGATTATCGAAATTGACAATGCGGGTTTCACCATCGGCATCGCTGTCAACTATGGTAAAGGTCGCATAACTTATTTTCCTGTCTTTGTCAACCGGAAGGGTGTCAAGGATGGTGCGGGCCGTTCGCTCCGGCGGATATCTTTCCATGGTAAAGTTGAGCCCCATGGTGGCAGTAAGCGTTGCCAGCACATTTGCCCGCACGCCGCTGCCCAGCCCATCACTCAGCACGGTAATGATGCGGTTCTCTTCCTGAATCTTACGCGACAGAAACACATCCCCGCAAATGGCTTCACCCTTTTTACAGAGCTGCCTCGAAGCAATTTCTATGTAAAATTCACAGCCGTTCATCGTTCAGACCTTTTCCTGTTCTGTAACCAGGGCATTCAACATGGCTTCGGTGCGCGCCGCATTTTCACCAAGCAGAAAAGCCACTTTCTGCACAGTGCCCATATTTTCGCGCACCACCTGCCTTATACGGCGGACTACCTGCTCCTGCATCACTTCCGGCTGGTGCAGGTCCTGTATGATACCGCATACAATCCGGTGCCGCTGAATGGTGAAAACGGAAAGGTTCATCAGCCTCCCCTTTTCATCTATATTTTTGTCAATCAAATCATTGCCTGATGAAAGCACATTGAGGAAAACCTTATGGTTGCTGATCATTTTCCTGAGGTCGGCACCCTTCAGGCCCGGCCTGACTTCCCAGAGGGCAGGCAGGTCGTTACCGGCCAGCTCAGCGAAAACTTTGTTGCTTTCGATCACGTGCAGACTGTCGTCAACCAGCACCACCCCGTAAGGCATGCGTTGCAGCAACACACTGGCCTTATCGGCCGCTACCCTCCGCATATAGGAAACACACATCTGCCGCTCTGCCATACCACTGATCATGGCGATGGCAAAATCACGGCAACTGTTGTATCCGCAACCTCCGCAATTAAGTTCGTCGGCTTTGGAGGTTTTACCAACTGTGCGCAACGCTTCCTGAATGTCGGATTCACTGTAATCGGGGCTTCGCACCGGCTGACTGACGGTACAGAAAGCCGAGCGGATCCCCGGAAAATCAACGGAAAAACCGGTTTTGTGAATTCCCGATGCCCGCGCTTTGCGATACTGTTCTATCTGCAGATTCTTGACGATAGTTCCCTTCTGTGAAGTAATCCCGGGGCCATTGATGCATCCTCCGTCACATACCAGCAGTTCAAGAAAAAGTTTGACATTACACTGAAGTGCTGAAACCCCGTCAAGGGCTGCTTTAATATTCTCCATTCCGGAGATATGCATATAACTGACATCCGGTGAACTGACCGCATTCCGTAGGGTTGTTGTCATCCCTCCGTCAAGCGGATATAAGGCACCGTCGGCTGCACTATAGGGAACAAACTTTGACGGCCCGTTCATCCTGACGAGGCCAGGCAGGATCCCCTCCTCTTCAAACCATGCCCTCAGATCTTTAAATGTCAGCGCGGCATCGATCAGGGAGTTGAAATCGTCGGATTCATTCTTTTTTGCCACACAGGGTCCGATAAAAACCACCCGGATATCATCTCCAAACCATTGACGGAGCATCGCTGCATGAGCCATAAGCGGAGAATGCAGCCCCACAATGCATGAGGTAAGTTCCGGTCTGTACTTGCGGATGTAATCCACAGCCGAGGGACAAGCGGAACTGATAAATATTCCGGATGCCGACTGTTGCAGCAAACAGGATGTTTCAGCGGTAACACGTTCGGCACCCAGGGCTGTTTCCGAAACGCCTGTAAAACCAAGCATCCCCAACCCGGCTATTAATTCATTTACAGGGTAGGCGGCAAACTCAGCCACAAAAGAAGGCGCCAGGGAAACAAATACCGGTTTATCGCGCCTGAGCATACGTTTGACCCGCGACACATCATCGCGCACCTTTTTGGCGCCGGAGGGACAGATCAGGGTGCAACGGCCACAAAAAATGCAGAGATCGCGCACAATTGAAGCCCTGTCGGACTCTATTCTGATTGCCTTTACGGGACATTCCCTGATGCACTTGTAGCAATCCTGACAATTGTTGGTTTCGGTATACACCGGTTGCATCCTGTCCATTTCAGTATCATTTTTCAGGCATGAACCCCGCTGATGGCGCTTTTCAGAATATTGATCACATTGGCCGGATGTACATCCTGATAGACATGGTCGTTGATAATCAGGACGGGACCTTTGCTGCACAAACCGGAACATAGCTGTCCCTTGAAGTTGACTTCAGCTTCAAGTTTCCGCTCATTCAGCCACGCTTTGATCAGTTCAAGACTCACCCTGTTTCCTCTTGAATAGCAGGAGCTTCCCATGCAGATGGTGATTTGTATTTTCGGATTCATATCAGGATGATTTAGGGTAATGACTCAGTGAACCGCCTGGCTTCTCAGCCGATGAATAATGCGCTCATAGGCGGCAGCGATGTCCTGACCGGGGCGGGTTTGCTCAACGATAATCCCGGGTCCGGGATCAATGTTTTCGGCGGTAAAGTTCCAAATGGCTTTCATGCCGGCACCGGCCAGCAGATCGGCTACATGGGAAGCCTCGCCGGCCGGAGTGGCAATAATTCCCAGACTGACATGCATACGTGCTGCCAGCGGGATAATCTTGTCGGGCGACATTACCCTGATAGAACCGATCAGGCTGCCGATTTTCCGGTAGTCCGTATCAAAAGCAGCCACGATCTTCAGGCTGGTTTGCCCCAGGTTCTCCTTCAGCAATAATGAAGTCCCGAGTTTTCCGGCACCGGCAAGGAATGATTCCGTTTCGTTGCAATAGCCAAGCATTTGCTCTAAAACCGCCATGAGCGAGGAGATATGCACAGCCTTCTGACCTGCAAGTATGAGTCCGTGACCCATCAGATCCTCCTCCACCTGATTACCCCGTATTCCGGTTTCCGCAGCTATTGAATCTACTGACAGATCCGTTCTGCCTCTTAACCGCATCAGCCTCAGAAATGATAAATAAAGCCCAAACCTCCTGAATTCCGAAATTTCAAGACTCCCGGATACAGGATAAAGTCTTTCAGCGGCTTCGTCTGTTAGGTTGCCCGGAAATGATGCCGTAGAAACAAATTCCGATTTATGCAGGGCATAATTTCCTGAATCTGAACTTTTGTATTCCATAACTTCTGATTTTTATGCCTGTTTCGATAAGGGCTCTCCCAGGCTTTTGCCCGAGATATCCCTGACTTTCACGGCATCCTCAGCATCCTTCCCGGAGGTAACGCTGATGCTTGACCGGCTGATCGCATGTTGAAAATCAACCTGGCGGGCATCAAATTCAGGGCCCTGAGTTGCTGCATCCAACGACTCGCTGCCAACATCCAGCCTGAACCCGCTGAGGCCTGATACCGATAGTAGTTCAACAAAGCCGGCAGTCGCCGGAATTCCATGATTCAGGGCAAAGTCTGCCACCTGCTTCATCATTTTCAACGGGCCAAATGTGGTAATCAGGTCATACCCTTTCACCTGGTCCCGGGGAAGTAATCCGAGTAATTGAGTTACCGAACCATGAAATCCGACACTACCGTCGTCAGTAGCCAGAAAGACATTCCGGCATATCTTTTCAAACTGATCCCTGAATAACAAGAGGGATTTGGAAGGAGCCACCAGTAAAACATCCGCGCTCCCCCCGATTTTATTCAACCATTCTATCTGCATCAAAGCAGAGGCAACACCCAGACCACCGGCAATGAAAAGGAATTTTGCCTTTACCAGCTCACTGTCATTACACTCAGTCAGCAACGATGGCCTGCCATGGGGTCCGGTCATATCTTCGAAAATAAAAATCTCAGGGTTGTATACCATCAAAGAAGTAGCCTCGTCAACAGCCTGCACGAGCAGACCAATGGTTCCAGCCTGATGATTGACTTTCATCACGGGCAGTGAAACATAACGGCTTCCGGTGGTTGGTTTTACATTAACATACTGGCCCGGCAGCAGAGCCGAAGCAATGCGCGGCGCAAAAACTTCAATCTGGGAAATATCTCTGGCGGGGGTTTTTCTGCTGATAACGGTGAACATGGTTTCCCTGGTTTTAGACAAAAAGCCGGCAGGTGGCAGGGCCACCTGCCGGCTGTAAACACACAAAAGAGAAATTAAAGCTGTATTTTTATCAGAGGCTTACTTTCTTTCCGTAGAAAGCAGCCGTGTAAAGGGTTTTGAATTCTTTCACTCCGGTTTCGCGGGGATTGCATCCGGTGCAGGCATCCAATACCGCATTGGCCGAAATCCGGTCAACATTGCCTAAAAACATTTCTTCTGCAATCCCATACTCACTCAGACTTTGGGGGATGTTCAGCTGATCATTCAGACCGGTGCAGAAATCGCGGAAGGCATCTGTCAGTTCCTCTGCCGTTGCACCAGGCAGATCAATCGAACGGGCGATTTCAGCGTAACGGTCAGCACAAACCTTTCGGTTGTAGTCAATTACTACCGGCAGGTATATCGCGTTCAGACATCCGTGCGGGATATGAAAAACTGCGCCGGATTTGTGGGCCATGCTGTGAACAATCCCAAGCAGCGCATTCGAAAAAGCCATCCCGGCAAGGCACTGTGCGATATGCATCTTATTCCGGGCTTCTTTATCACCATGATAGGATTTTACAAGATTATCACTGATCATGCGAATGGCTTTCAGGGCAAGCGGATCGGAGAAATCGGAGCGGTTAACGGCAACATAAGCCTCCGTGGCATGGGCCAGTGCATCCATTCCGGTGTGGGCGGTCAATTCCTTTGGCATGGTATAAGCCAGGGCCGGATCGACGATCGCAACATCCGGGGTGATCTCAAAATCGGCCAGGGGATACTTGATCTGGGTCTTATAATCCGTAATTACTGAAAATGCCGTTACTTCCGTAGCGGTTCCACTGGTTGAGGGGATGGCAACAAAACGGGCCTTGTTGCGCAAAACCGGAATATTGAATGGCTTCGCAATTTCTTCAAAAGTAGCCTCAGGGTGCTCATAAAAAACCCACATGGCCTTGGCCGCATCAATGGGCGATCCGCCTCCGATCGACACAATCCAGTCCGGATTGAATCGCTTCATGGCTTCCGCTCCCCGCATCACCGTTTCCACGGATGGATCCGGTTCCACCCCTTCAAAAACAAGCGTTTCCATTCCGGCTTCCTGAAGATAGGTTTCCACCTTGTTCAGGAATCCGAATTTCTTCATCGATCCGCCGCCAACAACAATGATGGCGCGGGTACCTTTGAGGTTTCTGAGTTCTTCAAGTGCGTTTTCTCCGAAGTAGAGATCGCGGGGGAGCGTGAATCGTGCCATGACTTTTTTTATCTTAATTAAACTTAGGTCACTCCACCTATACCAATCGTCGTGCCACAAATTATATCACACTATATTTCAATAACTTACAACTGTTAATTGTTTCACGCAACTGTTATTTCATTAACAAGTGTCATCTTTCTGAGCATGCACATTGTCCTGTTTCATGACAGTGTCCTGATTCATGACATATTCTTTTACAAATTGATCTCTTACGGGAAGGAATTATAATTATTTTTGAATCAGGCAAGAACCCGGCTATACCATGAAAAAGAACCTGCAACTCCTGATTATTTTACTCATTTCATTCAAACTGACCGGAGCACAAAGCGCGGATATATACCGTCAGACAGCCCTGAATTTCTTTAATGAAAGGCTGGCTTTGCACCAGCATAAAGGCAGAAGCGCTGCTGAGATTAAGAATTATATTCAGGTTTCGCCTGAAGGCCGCACAATTGCCTATGCTTTTAATTTTTCAGGCGGTGGTTTTGTGCTGGTTTCTGCTTCAGAAAATACTTTTCCGGTTCTGGGCTACAGTCTGGAGGGCACATATACCGGAACACACCTTCCGGATGCCCTGCAGGCATGGATCAGATATTACGGCAGACAAACCGGGGCAGTTGCAGATCAACCCTATATGGCTGAAGAAGTTCAGCTTATCAGGAGTCGTTACACTTCGAGCATGGCAGAAATGACGGGCGTTTCAGGCCGGGTTGTCGAGCCTTTGCTGCGCACCGTGTGGGACCAGGGGAATTATTACAACGGGATGTGCCCGCCGGATCCTGACGGACCCGGGGGACGCTGTTATGCCGGTTGTGTTGCCACGGCTGTCGGGCAACTGATGTTTTACCACCGCTGGCCTGAACAGGGAACCGGAGAATACAGCTATACACATCCCGATTACGGGTTACAATACGCCAATTTCGGCTCAACCACCTACGCATGGAACGGGATGGAGACATCCCTGAGCGGACCGAATCCCCATATCGCCCTGTTGCTCTACCATCTGGGCATTTCCTTTGACATGGATTATGGACCGGACGGCTCCGGCATGTGGAACCACAGCGCAGCCAATTCGATGAGGACATATTTTAAATACGGGCCACAGACTCAATATATTTTCCGGGATACCACCACCATGAACTGGGACAGCATCCTGGTTGCAAACCTCGACGCGCGTAAGCCCCTCTACTACGCCGGATGGGAGGGCGTCGGGTCACAAAACGGACACGCTTTCGTCTGCGATGGTTACGCACCCGATAATTTCTACCATTTCAACTGGGGATGGAGCGGTTCCTATGATGGCTATTTCCTGCTTTCGGCGCTGACACCGGGAGGCAGCAACTTCAATTTCGCACAGGAAGTCATCAAAGACATTTACCCTGACACTACTCAATACATCTATCCGCCGTTTTGCGCGGGAGCCGACACCCTGAATTATATCTCAGGGACATTTTCCGACGGTAGCAATATGATCGCTTATCCGGGCGGATCTGCCTGCCAATGGCTGATAAAACCCGACGAACCTGACTATGATTCCATCAGTGGAATTCATCTCAGTTTCCCCGGCTTCGAACTGGCACAGAATGACCGTTTACTGATTTTCAGCGGAAACGACACCACTACCCCGCCCATCGCCGAACTTACCGGAGATGAAACGCCCGGAACCATCGAAATAAATGCATCGTCAGCAACCGTTGTTTTCGATGCACCCGAAGGCAATGCCGGCGGATTCCTTGCTTCCTACAAAAGTGTACTGCCGGTATATTGTTCGGGAACAACCAATTTCAATCAGTCCTCGGGAATGTTTGATGACGGAAGCGGGGATAAAAACTATGTAAACAACAGCCTGTGCAAATGGCGGATCGTCCCGCAGAATCCCGTGCCGCTCACCCTTACATTCGATGCATTTGATACGGAAGAGGGCAAGGACATCCTGAAAATTTATGATCTTGGCAATCAAAGCCTTATAGCTTCATTATCGGGCGACACCCTCCCGGAACCAATCACATTGAACAGCGGAAAATTCTATCTTGTTTTTAACACCGACGGATCAGGGACAGCTTCCGGCTGGACAATCAGGTGGAATCCGGAAGGGAGTGTGGGGATTTTCAGCGAAACCAGGAAGGAGTTTACGATCCATCCAAACCCTGCCGGTAATTACCTGATCCTCAGAGGCGTTGAAAAGCCGCTCAAAGGGCCGGCATGTGTATATAATATGGAAGGCAGGTTACTGTTTGAAAGGATGTTGTCTCCCGCCGGCTCAGGGGAAATCAAAATGGATATTTCCCGGCTGGCACCCGGATTCTATCTCCTTAAGCTAGAAACCGGCGAAGAATGCCTTTGGCAGAAATTCATCAAGCTGTAATACTTTGGTAAAGCGCCCGGTAACATCATAATGCTGTGCAAAAAAAGGCTGATATCAGAACCAGGCATCATTCAAAAATGCCAGATCAATTCATGGTTCAACCTTGAAACCGGTTAGCCTTTACCTGACAACTCGAACAGATGGAGTCCCGAGCCCTCTGCCATACAATCCATAATGCGCTTTTTGAATTTCCAGCAGGTCATCTGCCGGGTTTCGAGCCTGCGCGACAATTCATAACTTGAAATACCCGGCGAACCGCAAACCATCCAGGCAATTTCAAAAGCATCGGTAATGGGGATGCGGCAACGGTGAAAAATGGTGTGGGCCGTTGCCGATTCATCGTGCTTACATCTGGTACACCGCCTCGAAAAGGGTGATTTCCCTTCGCAATAATTGGTGTGGCCGCAATTCCTGCATACATAGCCTTCACGCCACTTTTCGTCAGCGATCACCTTCAGACACTGCTCAGCCGTTGAAAACCGCTGATTAAATTCCGCAAGGTCAAGACTTTTGAATAAATGTGACAAATTTGTCGCAGCCAAAATGTAAATTATTGATAATTAAACAGAACCAAATCACAACATGATTTGTTTATGATTTCAGCGCTGCAAAAATAAAAATTTTAGTGATACTTATGCGATTTAAAATAAAAAAGATTTATCTTTGCAGCGGAAATTAATCCACTCCTAATCCGACAACAAAAATGAACAAACGAATTTTAACAATAGCAGTGGTTGCAAGTCTGGCCATGTTCGGATGCAACCAGTCAACAGGCAACGGACAGACTACTTCCGGGGAACCGGTTAAATCAGCAACTGCTTCAGCCAATTCAGAGGAAGGAAAAGTTGTTCAGATGAATAAGGCTATGTTTCTTGAAAGGGTGTTTAACTATGAGAAAAACCCTGACACCTGGGTTTACGAAGGCAACAAACCCGCCATCATAGATTTTTATGCCGACTGGTGCGGCCCCTGCAAGAAAATAGCCCCTATCATGGCTCAGCTGGCCGAAGAGTATAAAGATCAGATTGTAATCTACAAGGTTGACACCGACAAAGAGCGCGAACTGGCCCAGTTATTTCAGATCCGCAGCATTCCCAGCATTCTGTTCATCCCGGCCGAAGGACAGCCACAAATGACCATGGGGGCACTTCCTAAGGCTGAATTTGAAAAAATGATCAAGGAAGTCCTTTTGGCTCCCAAGGCCCAACCTACATCACAAAAATAATTCTCATCATCACGAATCAATTTTATCTCAATAATGGAACATTTAACTTTTGAAACCTTCAAAGAAAAGGTTTTTAACTTCGATCAGAATCAGGATTGGAAATTCGAAGGGAAACTTCCCTGTATCATTGACTTTTATGCTGATTGGTGCGGTCCCTGCAAAATGGTAGCCCCCATCCTTGATGAACTGTCGAAAGAGTATGAAGGCAAAATCAACATATATAAGGTTGACACAGAAGCAGAGCAGGAACTCTCACAGATTTTCGGCATCCGCAGCATCCCCAGTATGTTATTCTGCCCTGCCGACGGACAGCCCCAGATGGCGCAGGGTGCATTGCCCAAGCATGCACTGAAGCAAGCCATCGACGACGTGCTGCTCAAAAGCACGGCAAACTAAAAAATTGTTGTTGATTAGCGTTATCCTGATCAGGTCCGGTTTTCCGGACCTGTTTTTTTTGCCGTTTTAAGCATTTGGCAATGCTTAAACGTTGATGCGTTTGTAATAAGCAGAATAAGAACTGCGCCGGACAGCCACTTAACGGTGATTACCCTTATAAAACCAAAAGTTCATCCATGCCGGGATTCATGCTGAATAAAACGGGTTTATCTTAACTTTGCCAAAATGATCCGATTACAATGACAGCGCTTCCTCCTGTGCTTCTGCCCGCCGCATGCCTGCCCGATACGGAGTATTTCTGCTGGCTGGCCCATGCCTCCGCAGTAACTATTGAAATCCATGAGACCTTTCCAAAACAGACCTGCCGCAACCGGTACAGAATAGCTACCTCAAACGGCCCTCAGATCTTATCGGTTCCGGTAAACAAACCCCTGGGAAACCACACCCCCACTGCAGCGGTTCGAATTGACAGAAAAAGCAACTGGAATATCATTCATTGGAGAGCGTTGGAATCGGCTTACAATAAATCACCCTATTTTTTATACTACCGCGACCATTTTGAAACGCTTTTCATGCATCCTCCGGCCCTGCTAACAGATTTCAATCTCCGCCTGCTGGAGACCTGCATCAGCCTTATCAGGATTCCCTGCACCTTTAAACTGACTGAAAACTATATTCATGAACCGGAAGATATAGTTGATATGCGGCTGAACATTATGCCCAAGCGCCCCGGTCCTCACCAGTGGAGTATTTCAGGATTTGAACCGTATATTCAGGTTTTCTCAGAAAAACAAGCCTTCATTTCAAATCTCAGCATAATCGACCTTATCTTTAACCTGGGGCCTGAAAGCGCAGATTATCTTAAGAAGCACCGGCCCGGAATCTGACCCGGGGCCGGAATAAACGATTCTCTCTTTATTTCTGTCAGGGGCAAAGGCAATCAATCGCAATTTCCCGTAAGTTCCGCCACCCTGCCTTACATTGGCCTATCCTTCATGCAGCATCCATATCCGGTAAATCTACAAAGCGGGGTATTCAATTCTTATATGGTAAATGCTCATCAATTTTTTTCTGAGTATTTTCTTTATCCTGGCAATGTCCTTCAGGGTAAGTTCTGAATTTACAAATTGCTGCATTTCGATCTGTTTGTCGATGATTGAATCAACCAGCCGGGTAATGGAATCAGCGTCAGGTTTGGCCATGCTTCGCGAAGCGGCTTCCACTGAATCGGCCATCATCAGGATGGATGTTTCCTTTGAGAAAGGTACCGGCCCGGGATAGCGAAAATCGGCATCCCTTGTTTCCTTCTCCGGAAAATCAATCCGCTGCCGGTTATAAAAGTACTCAGCCATCCGGGTACCATGGTGGGTGCGGATAAAGTCAACCAGAATTTCGGGAAGCTTATACTTCTTTGCCTTGTCAACCCCTTTAATCACATGGCTGACAATAATCCTGGCACTTTCCTCATAACTGAGTTCGTCATGAGGATTAATGCCTGAAGTCTGGTTTTCAATAAAATAGGCAGGCATATCCATTTTACCGATATCATGATAGAGAGCTCCGGCCCTTACCAGCAGGGCATTACCCCCTATCTCATAAGCGGCGGATTCCGCGATATTAGCCACCTGCATCGAATGCTGGAAAGTGCCCGGGGCAAGCAGTGAAAGCTGACGCAGTAAAGGACTGTTGGTATCTGAAAGTTCCATCAGGGTTACATCGGTAACATGCCCGAAAAGCTTCTCGAAAATAAAAATTACCGGATAGGCAAAAAGGGTAAGCATGGCGCTTCCGCCATAAAGCAAAAACATGGTTTCATCCAGGTTTCGCAGACTACCATCCTGTATCAGCAGCATACCGGTATATACCACAACATAAGTGATAAAAACAGCCAGGGCGGTTATAAAAAACTGAGACCTTCGCCTGAGTTCAGCCACGCTAATGATGGCAATCAGTCCGGCAATCAGCTGCTGAAAAATAAATTCGAAACCGTTAGGAACCATAAAGCCGGTAAGGATCAGGGTAACCACATGAATGAAGAACGCCAGGCGCGTGTCAAAAAACACCCTGATAATCACAGGCACCAAACAAAAAGGAAGCAGGTTAAGCAACTGATATTCCGTTTTTATGGTCCGGGCTGCCAAAGCAACCATCACCAGGATCAGCAACAAAATCATCAGCAGGTTTTTATTTTCCCTGAACACTTCTTTGCGGAATGAAATCATAAAAAGAATAAAAGCGATAATGGTAAGGCTGATCAACACGGATTGCCCGAGCAGGATGTTGTTGTACTCGAACGATTCATCGAGCCGGCTTTCGTAATCCATGCGCAGGGATTCGAGTATCTGAAATTTTTCGGCATTTACCAGTTCCCCCCTCGAAATGATTTTTTCACCCGTCTGAATCATTCCCCGGGTGGTGGCCACCTCACTCATCAGCGCTTCCCTTGCTCGTTTGGTATTGGCAGCATCGAACACGATATTCTGACTGAGGGCATTCATCAGTGCTCCTTTAACCAATTCCGGTTCAGTCAGTCCGGCCCTGCTCAGGGCCATATCGATATACAGCCCTGCCGATTTGATGGTGAACACCGATGAAAGCCTGACCCTTGAAGCAATATTGCCATCAATGATAAAAATCTCGTAATCACCAGGCTTGTTTTCAATTTCATTGGAAAGGGCTATGATCCCCTGGTTAAAAAGTGAGTCGATAATCCTCAGCGCCACTTCAAGGTGCTTTGCCTGCTCCCCGTCGCCTCCTGTATTCCGCCCGAACCGCGACTCCCATGCATTATTAAAATCGTTGATCAATCCGTTTATCTGCCTGTCGGCGATGTCGCTCCTGCGCTGAAAGTAAGGGCGCGCATCGCTTAGCGCTGCATTGATTTCTGACTGCAGTTCCGCTTCAGGCTTAAGAATACCGAAATCAACGGAGGCAATCAAATCATCATGCTGCCATGGCTTCCCGCGTTGATATTCATACCTGAATTTCCCTTCACGCGGAAAAATCATGACCAGCGCTGTAATAACCACAGCAAACAACATGATTTTCCCAATGATGTCATGGTGATCGCTCAACCATTGGATATATCTGCTCATATCGGCTACCTGTTGACAATCTTGTTCTTTAATGCCCGAAAATACAAAGAAATCTTTCAGGTGACCCGGCAAAAGCGAGATTAAATCATATGCTCAATCATTATTGTCCGGCAATCAACCGGAAGGAGTTATGAGATTACCTTCGGCGAGCTCCCCGCCCTTCCGGGCGGCATCATTTTTCACTTCACAATCCCGCGCGCGCTTGATTCAGAATGACAATTCAACGTAAAAACAGGAAAAGTTTTCAACAATCAGGCCCGATCTGTTGATTAATTCTTCGGAAAACCGGCAAATAATTCAATATATTTGCCCGGATAACTCTTTCTGAAAGACCCGATGACAGGTGGTATTTGTTACCTTTCGCTTGTAGCCGTAAGATCAGCCCCTTCCGAAACATCCGGAATGGTTAACCAGCTCTTATTCGGCGACCTGCTTGATATCGGTGAGCGTCATGAAGGATGGATAAAAATCACATCACGACATGATGCTTATGAGGGCTGGTGCGATGAAAAGCAAATCACGTTATTAAGTGCAGAGACCATGGAAGTTCTCGGACACAGCAGTAGAAAAGTGGTTACAGGCACTACCGCAGCCCTTACCTCTCCCGGTTTGCCCTCCCTCACTGTTGTACAGGGGAGTCTGTTATTTCAGCTCTCAAACGGCAGCATTGCAGGACCCGGAGGAGAATATTTCCTGTCGGAAGGCGATAGCGTGAACCCTGTGCTTCGACAACCTGATGAGATTGTTGAAACAGCCGCCTCCTATCTGAAAGCGCCCTATTTATGGGGCGGACGTTCGCCTTTCGGCATCGATTGTTCAGGACTGACCCAGATTGTTTTCAAACAAAAAGGGATTAAAATAAAAAGGGATGCCTGGCAACAGGCATCGCAGGGTCAACTGGTTAACCTGATCGAAGAAGTAATCCCCGGGGATGTTGCCTTTTTTGACAATGAGGAAGGAAAGATTGTCCATACAGGCATACTCACGGGCCGGGGAACCGTTATTCATGCATCGGGGGAAGTACGGATTGACCAGGTAGACCACCACGGCATTTTCAACAAATCAAAAGGCAAGTACACGCACAAACTCAGGCTGATCCGGCGTTTCACCGGCATCAGTCAATCAGTATAAACTAAATTTCCGGAACCGGAGGAACAATTAACGATAAATTAACCTGACGACTACTGAAGATGGCCACACGATCAATAATTTTGCAGTTCTTTTCCGGAAAAAGGCTTCGCTGCATAAACCGTTTGGCTTACCATCCGGAGGGAATTTAACAACAGCAGTTTATCATTATACATCAAGAACAAATCACAACCAAATCCTGAAATTTTTCAGTTTACTAACCAAAACAACAAACAATGAGAAAAACAGACAAATTTTTGCGTAGACTCAGGATTACCTTCCTGATGTTTTCTGCAATCCTGTTGAGCGGCACCATTGCACTGGGGCAGGTGACTACATCAAGTATGAGTGGCAAGGTTTCAAGTTCATCAGGCGAGACTCTGCCGGGTGCAACGGTGATAGCAACACACACACCTTCCGGAACGAATTATGGCACTATCTCCAACGCGGAGGGCCGATTCAACCTGAATGGTATGCGTGTTGGCGGACCGTATACTGTGGAAGTTACTTTCATTGGATATGGATCATTCACGCAAAGCAACATTACGTTGAGTTTAGGTGAAAACTATCAAATGAATGTTGTACTCTCAGAAGAAGCAACATCGTTAGATGAAGTTGTTGTTACGGCAACCAGAACAAAATTCTCTAATGAGAAAACCGGGGCAGTGACCAATATCACAAACAGCGATATAGAAAATTTGCCTACAGTGAGTCGCAGCATTACAGACATTACCCGCCTTTCACCCTATGGTGGCAATGGGATGAGTTTTGCCGGCACTGATGGTCGTACGGCTAACTTTACAGTGGATGGTGCTAATTTCAACAATAACTTCGGTTTAAGTTCCGCTCTTCCCGGAGGAGGTAGTCCAATCTCAATTGAAGCTATCGAAGAATTGCAGGTAGTAATCGCTCCATATGATGTTCGCCAAACCAACTTTATTGGTGGCGGTGTAAATGCTATTACAAAATCCGGTACAAACACCTTCAAAGGAAGTGCTTATACTTTCCACAGGAATGAAAACCTGCGCGGTGACGCTGTAGATGGTCAGCAAATAGCAGGTGCGCGTGACAAAGACCGTAATACAAACTATGGTTTAACTTTAGGTGGTCCGATTATCAAAAACAAATTGTTTTTCTTCGTAAACGCTGAAATGGCAAAAACGCCAACAATTGCCAATCGTTGGCGGGCTTCAACCGACGGTGTTGCTGATCCGAACAATTTCATCTCCCGCACAACAGTTAACGACCTACAGACAGTTTCTGATTTTGTAAGAAATCAATATGGTTATGAAACGGGATCTTACACAAATTTCCCTGCAGATGAAAGCAACTCCAAACTGCTTGCCCGTATAGATTGGAACATCACCAACAAACATCGTTTGGCGTTACGCTATAACTACACCAAAAACACTTCATGGATATCTCCGAATGCAACTTCAATGGACGGAGGTACCCGTGTGTCTGAGGCAAGGATGTCACAAGCCTCAATGTCGTTTGCAAACTCGATGTATTCGATGGACAACCTGGTTCATTCATTCTCTTTTGACCTGAACAGCCGCCTGTCTGATAATATATCCAATCAATTTTTGGCAACATTCTCAAAACTTGACGATGTCCGCGGATCGACTTCTGCCGAATTTCCTTTCATTGACATTTTGAAAGACGGACAAGCCTATATGTCTTTGGGATATGAACTATTTACATGGAACAATGGCGTTCACAACAACGTTTTGAATATCAAGGACGAGCTCACCTTCTATTATGGCAAGCATAAAATTGTAGGTGGAATGGCTTTCGAATATAAGATGGCAGATAATGCTTATATGCGTAACGGTACAGGATACTATCGCTACTTAAGCCTTGATGACTTCTTAAACGGAGCAGCACCTGAAATTGTAAACTTAACTTATGGTTATGACGGAGAGAGAAATCCTGCAGCTCGCATAAGAACAAACAAAATTGGAATTTACGGGCAAGATGATTGGAGCGTTAGGGATAACTTCAAACTTTCATACGGACTTCGCATTGATGGACTTTTCTTCAATAATAATGACCTGATTACGAACAATGCCATCTATGAAATTGATTATTCCGGTCGCAATATCAACACAGGAGAATGGCCTGATGCAAATATCATCTTCTCTCCCCGCATCGGTTTTGTGTGGGATACCTATGGCGACAAGAGCCTGAAAGTTCGTGGAGGTACCGGTCTTTTCTCGGGTAATTTACCCCTTGTATTCTTCACCAATATGCCTACCAACGGCGGAATGGTTCAGTATCAGGCTCAGATAAATGCAGCGAACGCAGCAAAAATGGGTTTCACAATGGATGAATTTGCCGGCGGTCTTGTTACTGACGCTAACGGAAATGCTAATATTGCTGCACTTTATGACAGGCTCATATCATTGGGATATCCTTCAACTATTTCTCCCGAGGATGGAACAGTTCCGTCTGCTATTGCGGCTGTAGATCCAAAATTCAAAATGCCTCAAGTATGGAAAACATCACTTGCTGTTGACTACGCACTCCCGACATCTTTCCCATTCTCTGTAACGGTGGAAGGAATCTTCAATAAAACAATCAACGGTGTTTCTATTTCTGACTGGAGCATTCCAACCGTAGGTGGTTTTGCCCGTTTCAACGGTGTTGACAATCGCCCTGTTTATCCTGACGGTTATCGTACAGGCACAAAGGCATTCGTATTGGAAAACACAAGCCGTGGTTATGGCTGGTCAGGCAACATCATGATTAATGCTCAACCCGCGGATTGGATCAGCATGATGGCATCCTATACGCGCACTACTACCAAAGATGTTACAGGTATGCCGGGATCAAATGCAGAATCAGCATTTACATACGTTCCAACAGTAGAAGGTCCTAACAACATTAACTTGCACAATTCTCAGTACACCACACCCGATCGCCTTGTGGCATTTCTTACTGCCCACGACAAGAGCGGTAACCACTATAGCTTTATTTATGAAGCATGGCGCGGGGGAGCTAACTACTCATATATGATGGTTAATGATATCAATAGCGACGGCTACAACTACGATGCAATCTATGTTCCAACTGATGATGAAGTTGCAAACAACGAATTCCGCTTTGTTTCGGAAGACGACAAAACCCGCTTTATGGACTATGTGCATGCCAATGACTATCTGAAAAACCAACAAGGCATGTATGCAGAAGCTTATAGCGTTTACTCTCCCTGGGTACATCGCATCGACTTCAGCTACAAACATGATTTTGCTATTAAAACAAACAATACTGAGCACAAACTGCAACTTAGTTTTGATATCAAAAACGTGATGAACCTCTTCAACTCCAATTGGGGTGTAGCTAAATATCTGAATCCGGAAATTGGTTCCGAAGCCCGTATCCTTAGATACGAAGGTGTTGACGCTGAGGGCTTTGCTACATTCTCCACACCCTCTTCAATCAATGGTAATACCGAAACATTCACCAAAAGTTACTCATTGGGTCAATGCTGGTACGCATTAATTGGTGTCAAGTATCTTTTTAACTAATTAAAAAAACCTGATAATCATGAAATTAAAAAAAATATTTCCACTTTTCATTGCAATACTTGCCTTGATGACAAGTTGTACCGATGAAGAAACAATGACATTGCTTGATGAAATTCAAGTATCATCATCTTACGTGTCTATCCCTGTGGATGGAGGCTCTACAACCATTTCTGTAACCGCTAAAGATAGTTGGACAGTAGAAAAGGTAACTACTGCTCAGGATTCAGTTAAGTGGTTGACAATCTCTTCACCTTCAGGCAATGCCGGTGAATCTGAACTGACTTTTTCAGCTGAATCAACCCTCGATGGTCGTACTGCACAGGTTTTAATCCAAAGCGGAGGCCAAACTCAGAGAATTAACATCATACAGGGTTTGTCAACAGTTGAACCTGCAACATGTGCGGAGGTAATTGCCGGACCTGACGGCAAGACCTTCCTGGTAACCGGGGTTTGTACCGCAATTACCAACACAGTTTACGGCAACTGGTACCTGGAGGATGAAACAGGCTCTATTTATATCTATGGAACCCTTGACGCAAAGGGACAAACGAAAAACTTTTTAAGCTGGGGCCTTGAAGTGGGGGATGAAGTAACTGTTCAGGGACCTAAAACCACCTATGGTTCGACAGTGGAATTGGTAGATGTTACAGTTATCAAGATCAATAAGTCACTTGTGAAAGTTGATTCGGTAGCAAACGCAGTGCTTCCTCTCGAAGGTGGTGAATTCATAGCTTACCTTACCTGCAAAGGACAAGGCGTGTCGGTAGATATCCCTGAAGATGCCAAGTCATGGTTGTCAATTTCCTCAATTGAGTCGGCAGGCGAACAAGTAGTTGTGAAATTCCACGCCATTGCCAATAACGGCGGCGACCGTAGCACTACCATCATATTCCGCACCACAGACGGGTCTAAAACCTATTCTACAGAAACAACACTGAGTCAAACAGGAGCGATTATTGATGCAAGTATCGCACAATTCCTTGAAGCTCCGGTTGGTGATACACAATATCGGTTGGCAGGTGTTATTACCAGTATTGCCAATGATACATATGGCAATTTGTACCTGAGAGATTTCTCAGATGAAACGTTTGTTTATGGCATCCAGGATTATGCACAACTAGGACTGAAAGAAGGTGATATTATCACAATTGTTGGAAAACGTGCCGAATATCAAGGAAACCCGCAAGTAGGTGGTGCTGTTCTGGAAAGTTCAATTCCCGTAACTCCAATTACTATTGCAGAGGTACTGACTAAACCTGATGACCCCGATACATACTATATGGTAACCGGTGAAATAACATCAATCGCCAATGAAACATATGGTAATCTGTATTTGTCAGACAACGGCAGTGAAATCTACCTGTATGGCTGTTATCCGGGTTATGGTGCAACCGGCGATGACAGAAAATACCTTATAGCCAACGAAGGCATTGTTGTTGGTGATATACTGACAGTAATTGCTACAAAGGGTTCCTATAACGGAGTAGATCAACTTTCTAATGGCATCTATTTCAGCCACGTAAGTGCTAAATAAAATGTAATTTTCTTCATTATTTATTTAATGGAGTGAAACAAAAAGAGGCTGTTTAAAAGAACAAGCCTCTTTTTGTTTTAACAGGTTAATCCACTGCTTCGTGAAAAAATTAAGCGGCGATAGTGGAAACATAAATCTTCCACGTAAATAGGACAAAATGAAAACAAGTAACGGTTACGCACTTATCACCGGCGCCTCGGGCGGTATTGGTTTCGACCTGGCGGTATTGATGGCTTCCAGAGGCCACAACCTTATCCTCACAGCGCGTTCAGAGGAGAAAATCGCCAATCTGGCCCGGCAGTTGTCAAAAACCCACGGGATTGAATCCGTTGCATTCCCCGCAGACCTTTCTGTTGAAGATGACAGGGAAAAACTGCTGAAATTTATCCGGAACAACAATTACCACATTGAAATACTTGTCAATAATGCCGGCTTTGGAGATCTGGGACCTTTCGAACATGCCGACTGGGATAAGACCCATCAGATGATACAACTGAATATAACTGCGCTTTCACACCTGACCAGGGTGTTGATCCCCGGAATGCGGAAGCTCAAAAGCGGCAGAATCCTGAATGTCGCCTCTGTCGCAGCGTTTATGCCGGGCCCGCTGATGGCGGTATATTATGCAAGCAAAGCTTATGTGCTTTCGTTTTCCGAAGCCCTGGCCGGAGAGCTCAGGGGAAGTGGCATTACAGTGACAACCCTTTGTCCGGGCCCTGTAGCTACCGGTTTTCAGGAAAAGGCCGAATTCAACGATCCGACACTGATGAAAATATTAAAACCGGCTACACCGGCAGAAGTTGCGGAATATGGTTACAAAGCGATGATAAAAGGCAAACGGCTGGCTATACATGGTTTGATGAACCGGTTTATGATTTTCAGCCTGCGGTTTTCTCCACGCCGGATGGTTTCGGATTTGGTTAAGAGACTCCATCAATAACCCGCTTCCTTTTTTTTTCAAACAAACTGTAATCTTTCTGAATCTTTTTCGTCTAACCTGATAACTATTTGCAACAACAGTAAAACTGTGTTGTTCTATGATAACTCTTCCGGTATTAATCAAACAATATCTTATGAAAAAGATCAGTGTTCTGGTAATTGTCATGATCATGACCACAATTTCAGCATCTCTCCTGGCGCAGGACAGTAAACTTCCACCGCTCCTTGACCGTGAGCTTTTCTTCGACAATCCTGAAATCTCAGGCGGGCAGTTATCGCCTGACGGGAAGTTCATTTCATTTGTAAAGCCATACAATGGTGTAATGAATATCTGGGTAAAGACGCTTGAGGAGCCTTTTGCTTCAGCGCGCCCGCTTACCGCCGATAAACAGCGTCCGGTACGTTCCTATTTCTG
>JAMLHF010000065.1 GCA_023957275.1 Lentimicrobium sp.
ACCGATATCACTTCCCCGTCAAGTTTATTCAGAAATTGCTCCAGGCGTTCCTGTAAGTTGTCCCTGCTTACTTCCAGGCGATGAACCCTGTATTTCATGATTGCTCCTTTCTTTTTGCCATTGTTTAGAACCTTATTCGAACTACAGTTTTATTGAACGATCAGCTTTTTTCTCAAATTTCCATGATTGGTCACCATTTCAACGATGTACATCCCCGGCCGGAGTTTTGAAATATCCAGGGTATTGTTTACCGGTTTGCCTTGCAGCACTTTTTGGCCGGTCTGGTTGTAGATAATTATTTCCCGGATGGCTTTACCATTGTTGCCGGAAATCGTCACGGTTTTACCGGCAGGGTTGGGGAAGATCAAAAATTCCTCTTCAAGACCGATGCTTTCTGTTGAGACTTCGTTGCAGGCAGCTTCCACATCTTCAGGACTATTGCACCCGGTAGCGTTATCATGTATTTCAACAGTTCCGCCGGGTTCCGCCAGATATCCGCAAATGCTTTCAATGCTGCATTCAGCCAGGGTCTGATTGTAGATGATTTCGAGCTCCTGAATGGATTGGGAGGCGATATGCTCCAGGCCGCTGATGTCTGACAGGGCGATATTCCATCGTATTTTCAGACTTCCGCCTATGGATGTAAGCCGATCCAATCCATGAAGTGACGTCAGGGATTCATTCAGATCGAACCAGCAATGCTGACCTGTGGTAACCAGTGAATCCAGGCCGGAAAGATCAGCCAGGTTAGAGTTTCCGGCAACAAAAAGGCTTCCCCCGATGGCTGTTAAGCGGGTAAGGCCGGTTAAATTTACGAGCAAAGGATTCCCGAAGGTGAATCCATAAACAAACTCTATCCCTCCCAACTGCAGGTTTCCCCTGATATGGGCCAGATGCTCCAGGCCTGAAAGCGTTACTAGTGAATAATTGCCGCAAAGTTTAAAGCTGCCCTGTATGAAAACCAGGCTGTTGAGCCCGGCCAGGCTGGTTAGTAATGGATTTCCAGTGCTGAATGGGTATTGTCCCCATACGATATCGCCGATGATCAGATCACCGTTGATGTGCGACAGGTTGTCAAGCCCCTGAAGATTTGCAAGTGAGTTGTTTTGCTCGATGCGCAGATTGCCACCGATGGAATGGAGCACACCCAGGCCATCCAGATTAGCAATATCAGCACCTGAGATAATTACATTCCCTTCAATATCAGTGCATCCCGGGTAGTTGATCTGAAAAAGGTCAACTTCATACTGGGTAGTAAAGGTGATGCCCTCCGGCAGGCAACCCTGAGGAAACACTACCAATTGGCTGAAAACAAAACCAATGATGAAGGGCAGATATTTCTTCATTATCCGGTTTTTTAATAACTGATTTTTAAAGCAGTCGCAGCAGAAATGAATTTCAGGCTTAAATGATCCGGAAGTCATAATTAATTTACCCTCCCGGAATGGAAGCGCTGCCGGAAAGATTGGAAGGATGCCAGCCAAGTATGAATAAGGGCAGAAAAAAGCAGGAAGAAAGCCAACAGGCTTCTAAAGGCGTCAAGATACAAATTATTACTCAGAATTCCAAGTAATTGAACCGGTTTTGCATCAGAAGTAAAATCCTTAGGCATTTAATTGCCTCAGATTCCGGAAACGGTATTATATGCCTCAAGGTTACTTCAAAAAGATCTTTACCGGAACCTAATCCGGTTTAAATAACTTATGGCAAGGCATTTATAATGAAATGTATAATTGTATCGGTTCAAATATTTTGAAACAAATCCCGGAGGTATCCGTTATTGAGGATAACGCTTCTGATGCAGAGGTTTCAAACCAGCATTTACGACCAATGACCAGTCCGATTTCCATTACCGCTCTTACCTGCGAGTATCTTGCACCGCAAGCGTTGAATCCTGCTTCAACCCACCGCCACGACCATGAAGAATTGTGGATCATCACCCATGGAAACCCTGAATACACGGTTGATTTCGTATCTGAAACCCTGAAAGCTCCGGTAATTGTGTATGTTGCCCAGGGGAAGGTCCACTCATTCGTGCCCGACCACCAAACCCGCGGCTGGCTGATCCGATACCGGAATGATTTTATCCCGCAAAGCCGCTTTAATTTTTATTCCGGATTTATTGAGAAGGTTCAATACCCGCTGAGCCACGATTACTGCAGCACCACCCTGCATGCCCTGTGCGAGATTATGCTGAGGGAAAGCACGGAGCACAATCCGGACTATCAGGTATTGCGTCATCTGCTCAGCGCAATACTGGCCAAACTTGAGAAAGATGCACACACTGAATACCTGGGGGAATCCGGCACGGCCAACACCCGCCTGATCTCCTTCAACAACTTCCTGAAAATCCTGGAGAATAACTTTCACCGGCCTGAAGGCGCAGATTTTTATGCCGAAAAACTGAACATGACTGCCCGTAATCTTAATCTGATCACCCAGGCTTCGTTCGGAAAAACCGCCACTGATATCATAGAAACCCGGAAACTGATAGAGGCCAGAAGGCTATTGTTGAACACCGAAAAATCCGTTTCGGAAATCGGTTTTGAGCTCGGATATAACGAAAAGTCTTATTTCACAAGGGTTTTCAAAAAGAAAACCGGGATAACCCCCACCGGTTTCCGTGAAAAATCATTTGCCCTGATTTCCTGATCCTGTATTAAAGGTCTTTAAACGGCCACACAACCACAAATTCACGAAGGTTAATCACAAAAGAATCTGGACTCAGAATGACCATCTCTTGATGAAAACTTTGTGGGCCTTAGAGTCTTAGAGACTTAGTGGCTAAAAAAACATGTTAAAAAGTATAAATTAACACAGTCATAAAAGAGAAGAATGAAGAGGGTACTTCTAATTATTACTTCACTGTAAAAGAAAACAGCCACAAAGGCTCAAAGGCACAAAGATTAATCACAAAGGAATCTGGACTCAGAATGACCATCTTCTTGCTGAAAACTTTGTGGGCCTTAGAGTCTTAGAGACTTAGTGGCTAAAAAAACATGTTAAATCTTATAAATTTACCCAGTCTTAAAAAAGAACAATAGTGAAGTTGCTTTTATTATTACTTCAATGTAAAAGAAAGCAGCCACAAAGGCTCGAAGGCACAAAGATTAATCACAAAGTGATCTGAACTTTAATTGCCAAAGCCAAATTCAATAACTAAGAGGATCACAGAGGCCTTTTGCCCAGACAAGTAAACTATTTAGATTCTTCCCGATTTGTATTAAACGACAAATCTCCTTATACCCTGCTTTATTTTAATGACATTAAAATTGATTAGAAAGCCTAACTTTTTGTTTGTCAGCTTTAAATGACTTAGTATCTGTGCTTCCCACAAAGGATTAATTGTTTCAAGGGCTTTTAGTTCACAAATAATTCTATCTTCAACAAGAACATCTAACCTCAGACCTTCATTAAAAGTGATATTATCATAAACAATTGGAATATCAATCTGTCTTTTGAAGTTTAAACCTCGCTTTTTCAACTCATGACAAAAGCAAACTTCATAAACCTTTTCTAATAAACCAGGCCCTAGATTGATATGAACATAATAGGCTGCATCAACAATTAAACTGGCAATTCTTTCAGTATTCTCATCGGGCGGCTGGTAATTTGATCTTTTAATCTTCTCGTTTTCGGTATTAACTGACATAAGAATAAAGCTTTATATGTTTCTGGTAAGTGAAAATACAAAGAATCTGAAAACAATACCAATAAGCCCGAGGAATATTTAATTCAACTTTTAAAGTAATTAAGACTAGTGGCTAAAAAACATGTTAAATAGTATAAATTTCCCCAGTCTTAAAAAAGAACAATAGTGAAGTTGCTTTTATTATTACTTCACTGTAAAAGAAAACAGCCACAAAGGCTCAAAGGCACAAAGATTAATCACAAAGGAATCTGGACTCAGAATGAGCATCTTCTTGCTGAAAACTTTGTGGGCCTTAGAGTCTTAGAGACTTAGTGGCTAAAAAAACATGTTAAATAGTATAAATTGACCCAGTCTTAAAAAAGAACAATAGTGAAGTTGCTTTTATTATTACTTCAATGTAAAAGAAAGCAGCCACAAAGGCCCGAATGCACAAAGATTAATCACCAAGGAATCTGGACTCAAAATGAGCATCTTCTTGCTGAAAACTTTGTGGGCCTTAGAGTCTTAGAGACTTAGTGGCTAAAAAAACATGTTAAATCTTATAAAATTATCCTTTTCTTAAAAGAGAAAAAAGGAGATGCCCGTCTAAATTCCACGAAAAATCATTTGCCCTGATTTCCTGATTGTACCACACATGTTCCTGAAAGTGTAACCCTCCGCCTTGCGGACCGGTGTAATTTTGCATCATCAGAAACAATGTAAAACTTTAAGAAAATGACGACAACAAAATGGGCTCTTGATCCCTCACACTCGGAAATAAGTTTCAAAGTAAAGCACCTCATGATTTCAAATGTAAAGGGTGTATTTGCAGGATTTACAATTGATGTTACAACAACAGGAGACGATTTCAGCACTTCTGATATTTCATTGAGCATTGATCCCGCAACCATCAGCACCGGCAATGCCGACCGCGATGCCCACCTGAAAAGTGCTGATTTTTTGGATGCAGACAATTTTAAAGCCATCGCTTTTAAATCAGAAAAAATGGAAAAAGCCGGTGATGATGAATTTAAGCTCACCGGTGACCTGACCATCAAAGGTATTAGCCGGAAAGTAATCCTCGATGTGGAATTTGGCGGCCTGATGAAAGATCCCTGGGGCAACCAGAAAGTCGGTTTCAGCCTTAACGGAAAAATCAATCGCAAAGACTGGGGGCTTAACTGGAATGCAGCCCTTGAGGCCGGTGGCGTATTGGTAGGCGAAGAGGTAAAGATCAGTGCTGAAGTGCAGTTCGTAAAACAGGCCGGATAATTGAAGCCTGTTTCACAAGGTAAAAATAATCTGCAGGCAGACTCACCGTCTGCCTGTAGAATATTACGAAATCAGCATCAGACTCTCTTTAAAAAGGATTAAAACCTGCGTTATGAACCGACAGGAATTTTAAAAAGCGCTCCCGGGTGCAGGCTTATAGCTTACATCAAAACCTGACGGAGGAATTCCGGCACGCAGGGCAGAAAAGCCGAATGTGCCGGAGTCATTGGGGTTTAATCATTTACCGGATACAAAAGAAAAATTATGAAAAACAAAGTGCTTCACAAAGCGGGCAGCCGCGGCCTTGCCAACCATGGTTGGCTGGTAAGCAGGCACACCTTCAGTTTTGCAAATTACTACAATCCCGACCGGATGAATTTTGGCGTACTCAGGGTGCTGAACGATGATTTTGTGGCAGCGGGCGAAGGTTTTGGAACCCATCCGCACGACAATATGGAAATTATCTCCATTCCGCTCGAAGGCGACCTGGAACACAAAGACAGCATGGGTAATGTAGCTGTCATAAGCAAGGGCGATGTGCAGGTTATGAGCGCCGGAACCGGTATCACACATAGCGAGTACAACAAAAACAGCGACAGGCCGGTTAAATTTCTTCAGATCTGGCTGTTTCCCAAATCTCAGCATGTGAAACCACGTTACGACCAGATAACGCTGAAAACAGAAGACCGAAAGAACAAGCTTCAGCAGATTCTATCGCCCGATCCGCAGGATGCGGGAGTGTGGATACATCAGGATGCCTGGTTTCATATGGGCATATTTGACAAAGGAATTGAGACAAAATACCAAATCAGAAAAAGCGGAAACGGGGTTTACGCCTTTGTGCTGAAAGGAAGTTTTACCATTGATGGAACTGAGCTCAGTGAACGTGACGGACTGGGGATCAGCGATGCAGACGGTGTCGATATAATGTCCGGCCAGGCCGGCTCTGAAATTCTGCTTATGGATATACCCATGAACGTTTAATAAAAATAACATGGACCGGCGAAAATTTCTGCTATCATCTTTGGCCCTGTCAATAACACCTTATGCCATGAAAGTAAATGCGTTGCAAAATATAGTTTCTCATTGGGGAAACACCCCCGCCATGCCGGTGCTTTTTCTCGGCCATGGCAGTCCGATGAATGCCATTGAACTGAATGAGTTTTCACGTGGGTGGCAACAAATTGGAAGAAGTCTTCCGATTCCTAACGCTATTCTTTGTGTTTCAGCACATTGGGAAACGCGCGGGACTTTTGTCACCGCCATGGAAAAACCACGCACCATTCATGATTTCGGTGGTTTCCCCCAGGCTTTGTTCGATGTTCAGTATCCTGCGCCCGGAAGTCCTGAACTGGCAATTGAAACCAGCAATATAATTACTCAGGCCGAAGTCGGGCTTGATGAGCGCTGGGGACTTGACCATGGCGCCTGGAGCGTGATCAGACACCTATATCCGAATGCCGACATTCCGGTAATACAACTCAGCCTTGACTACGGTAAATCGCCCCGTGAGCATTATGAGCTTGCTGCCGGACTTGCTGCACTACGTAAAAAAGGGGTATTGATCATCGGCAGTGGAAATATCGTACACAACCTGCGGATCATCGACTGGAAAAAACCCGATACAGGATATGACTGGGCTGTTGAAACCGATGCAAAAATGCGGCAATGGATTGCAGAAGGAAACCATCAGGCATTGATTGATTATAAAAAGGCCGGAAAGGCTTTTGAACAATCTGTCCCCACTCCGGAGCATTACCTTCCATTGCTCTATACACTCGGACTTCAGGGGAAAAACGAGGAGGTGTCGTTCTTCAATACTAAAACCATTATGGGGTCGATTTCCATGACTTCGGTGAAGATCGGATAAAAATTACCTGTAGAATACTTTTAAAATAACAGGCGGGACCGGTAATTTGATCCCGCCTTTAAACTATTTATTAGAACCAGCATATCAAACACAGTCAACCGGGCATCTGAATCAGAAACTATATCCCGGACTTATTCCTGCCCAAGGTATTACTGTAAATTTTGCTTCATCGGACAGAGGTATAACAAACATGGGGGGTAAACCCTGTCCTGATAAGCAATCCTTTCTTTTTCCGAGAAAGATATCCGAAAACTCCGATAATATAAATATTGCAGAGTTCTGCGGCGTTGAGATGTGTGCTCAGGTCTCCGCCGATTTACAGTCTGCTTCTCTTTCCTCTGAAATGATAACCTATAACCCGGAAGCCCAACCCTCTCAAATTCCTGCAGCACCCGGGCTAAATGCAAAAATTTCCTTCAGCCTGAAATCAACATTCATGGAAAGCCATCCTTTTCCACCCTGACTCCAGTAAGGGAAAAACAAATGATTCCCAGCCTCTATCAGAAAGTACGCCGGGTGTCGGAAAGTTTTCGTTTGCGCTTTCCTGAACGTACTATTATTTTAAGGCCCATAAAAATATCCGGAAAGGAGCTTCTCGCATTTTCAGAATAATGACTGACTCCATTTTCCCCGGGTTTAGAATCAGATGTTAAAAACGAATGCGGCACTCTCTATGTAAAATCCGGCAAATTACCTCATCACAAAAGGAACAATGATTGAGATAATCCCGGTACAAACCACCACCAGAATAAACAGGTTATACCTGACACTGTAGCTTGCCAGCAATGAGGCATCATAATATTTGTCCACCTGCTGATCCCTGTACATGTTGATCAGTCCGTTCAGAAGTTTTGCCCTGGTCTGCTTGCCTTTGGTAAGGCCGATAATAGCCACCAGGTTGATGATGATGACCAGCGCAACAAAAATGAACATCACGAATAACGCGGTGTCATCGGTTCGTGATTTTTCGACCGATCCCGCATTGATGGCCAGCGCTATCAGGTTGAGAGCGATGGAAGCAAGTATGAAAATAATATCCGTCTTTGCATTCTGCTGCAATTCGGAAGTAATGTGATTGTGAACGTGCTCGATCATGGCTTTTGTTTATTAATAAATTTATATAAGAGAGTTCTTGTGCGTTTAAAAATTGCGGATTATCTGATATCCGGTTGATTAATAAAGCGCCACTGCTTGATATGCGCACCAGGCCAACCGGCCTTAAACCGGAAGGTATCGGGTCCTTCAATTGCATTAATAGTAATGACGGCAGTAATACAGGAAGCGAGTACCAGGGTGCTGCCCAGTGCCCAGTATTTATACCTTTCCGCATTCAGTTCCCCTTCTTTATAATTGTAACTGATAATCGGCGATAGAAAGAGGGTGAGTAAGGATAAATAGATGGTTGGTTCTACAAAACCTCCGAATTCATTCTTTTTTGCAGGGCGAAATTTCAGATAGTCTATTTCTGGCAATGCAAAACTCATGAAACCAGAATCCCTGAGCGCTTCAGAGGTAAAATATTTCGCTGGAATGGTTGATTGCTGCTTTATCCCGTTGGTGAACACTGAATTTATTTTTACTTCATTTAACCTGATCCGGATAGAATCGGCGGTGCCGCCAACGAATACACCGTTATAATAATTAAATTCCATCAGGGTATCGTTATCATTCAACAGGCGTCCGATTTCGAGTCTCATTTCAGGTTTCAGTCTGAGCGTTTTTACCTTCGAATTGCCCGAGACCTGTTGCATTTGAACCTGCCAGGGCTGAGCATTCAGTAAAATTGCGAAACTCAGCGCAATCATAAGCAGAAATAACTTTCTCATCTCTGTGATTTTAGAATATAGAATAATTTCAAAGTCCGAAACCAATCAATCTCCTGAGCAAAGAACAGTGACCTGGTTTAATATATTCCTGAAACATTTCATGGTTTAACCTCCTCGAAAAACCAGTTTCTAAAACGGACTGAAAAATGAGAAGTAATGATGGCAGATTTTATCAGGAGGTTCAAAGAGGAGCAGATTGGGGACACCTGATGCTCTGGAGAAGTATTTGTCAATGGCAGTTGCCTGCTGCTGAAGCTTTTCACCTTCTTCCCGATTACCAAGAAACATGTTAGCCCTGGCCATCAGGCCCAGCGTGTATGCCTTAAGGGGGACAACCGGTTCAGGCAGGGTCTGAAGATATTTTTCAAAACAGGTGATTGCAGCAGGTAACTCAGTGGAAGCAAGTTCCCTGTTCTGCATTACTTTCATCATATGATACCTGCCCAGCTGAAGTTGAAGCAGATTGGCCGAAGGATCCCTGCTTTTCACTTCATTGTAATACTTTTCAGCTACCCCGGGATTTCCGGCTAAGATTCCGGCAATTGCCGCGCGGTAAAGGAGTTCGGGTGTCCGTCCGTTTCCGGCAATTTCATTTTCCCAGAACTTTACCAGATCTGTTTCTTCAGGAGCAAGCACTTCTCTGGCCCTGGCGCCGAAATAAGCATTGGTTTCGGAAAGCTTTCCGGCATAGTAAGCAGCCTGAGCGCTGTCGCCACCCATCCCGGGCGGAAGCATGCCGTAAATCTCTACCAGGTAGAGCATGGGTTCGCAATAATCAGGTTTCAGCAACAGCACATTCCTGAGTAAACCACAGGTCTCATCCACGGCACCCTTAATCTTGTCCTCCTGTCCCGTTTGCATATACATAAATGCATTCATAAAACCGGAAACAGCCCTGTAATAAGCATAGATTACATTATCCGGCTCCAGATCGGCTGCCTTACTGATGTGGGCGGTAACTTCGTCCAGGCGGACACCCCCTCCCCCGGTCAAAAGGTAAAAGCTTAGCCTGGCCATTTAGTAATGCGCCATGGCATTGGAGGAATCCTTTTCAAGCACCTGCAAAAGCAATGCTTTTGCTTCATCCACCTTACCGTTCATCCTGAGTTCATAAGCCCTGAAGACATCCCTGTCTCCGGGATTCCCGCTTAAATAAGCCATGGCGGCCAGCGAGCAGGCAAGAAGGGAAAAAATCATCACATACTTTTTCATGATCAGAAGATTTAAAATAAGTAGTTTTTTCGTAACTTTAAGAATCAAAATTAAAGTGTCCGTTGCTTTTTCATTTGAATTGTACTTGTAAACCGATTGTAAAACACTTTACCACCATTTTACCATTGGTTCAACTAAAAATTGACCACTTTTGTGAACGACAGGGATCTACAGACCTTCGGAATCCTGAAGCAAAAGATTGTGGAACGTATGCTGCAGTCCTATCCGGGAATCAATCCTTCCATCTCAGAATGGAAAGGACAGGAAATTGTTGATTTTCAGGAAGAGCTACTGCAAAAAGTGAATGCCCGCATCAGCGAAAAGTGGTTTTACATGCACATGAAAGCGGCAAACGGGGGGCTGCCACGCATCGATATCCTGAACATCCTGAGCCGGTATGCCGGGTATGCAAACTGGGATGATTTCAGATTCAAACATGCGGCAAATTCAACCAGACTTCAATCACTGAAGCATGCAAACCGGTACTTCTACTTTGTACCTGTTGCGGCCCTGATTTTATCTGGTTTGTTTTTTCTTCTGTTCAAATTGCTGAACACAAAGGAATACCGCTTTACCTTTTATGATGCTGATACAGGCAATGCAATAACGAACAGCCTTATCAAAGTCAGCATGCTGCGCGACAATGAGTCACCGGTCAGTTATCTCTGCGGTCCCGACGGCAGTTTCGACGTAAAGACAAGCCGGGCCAGTCTGCGGTTTGTAGTGGAAGCGCCCTGCTATCATACGGATACCATAATCAGGTTGCTCGACAAGTTTAATCCCCGGGAGTCCGTAACCCTGAGGCCGGATAACTACGCGCTGATGATTCAATATTTTTCGGCCAGCAGGGTGACCGACTGGCAGAAAAGAAGAGACCAGCTGAACAGAATCATTTCGGACAACGCGATGATTTACCAGGTATATGGCAAGGAAACCCTCGGAGTGGAATTATACAACAAAGGGGAGTTTATAAATAAACTGACGCTTCCTTCTGCCAGTTTACAGGGAATTGAAATTTTTGACACCAGGTATGAAGCGGGCAAAATTTCACTGATCCGCTTCAGGCAAAAGGAGGTAAAGCCATGAGAAAAAGTTACTATATACTGATGGCTATCCTTACCTGGTTTATACTGAGCTCAAAGTCCTGCGGCCCGGAGGAAGAAAAAATAGCCGGAAGAGAAAAAGCCGATCTGGAGCAGTCCAGAGAGCGGATCAGGACTGAATTCGAAGCGGATATCCTGTCAGAGCAGTCATTGAGGGCCTTTGAGATCAATGCAAAACAAAAGATCGTGGATTATGGCGATTACCTGGGCATCGCTTTCAATAAAAACCTGGATACGGCCCTCAGGGCGGAGGCCGGGCGTATGATAAAAAGTATGTTTACCAGTGAAGATATTGCTTCAAACAGGCACATGAGCCTTATTACAACCAACAGAGCCCTGAATATTAAACATATAGCCGGTCAGCACAACGTTTCCGGTTTACAGTCAATCTCTTTCAAAATTGAGCATGTACGTATAACGGAGCCTCTCCGGCCGGCCGGAGAATCCTGTTACACCGGAAAATTAAACTTCAGTTGCACCACGGTAACAATTACAGAACAAGATACCGTAAATCTGGGTAAAGAAAACCTGAGTGCATTGTTTTATGCCCGCAAGCTACCCAAAGCATTCGGTAACGACACCCTGCTGATGTGGAGTGTATTGCTTGGAGAGATCAGGTAACTGCGTCCGCTGATATTTCATTCCCCTCCGGACCTTCCTCAACAAAAAAGTTGAGTAAACTCAATTCAGGGCTTGTGCCCCCCGCCCCCTGCCCGCTTGCCGGGGAAAGATGCGGGGATTAATTTTGCATCATCAAAAATTCAGCAATATGAAACAGACTTTAAATACTTCCTGGAACGGCAATATGCAGTTTGATGCCCTTGTAAGCGGACATCATGTAATTATGGACGCGAGAGCAGAAGTGGGCGGACAGGATGCAGGCCCCAGGCCCAAAGAGTTGATGCTGGCTTCACTGGCCGGCTGCACCGGCATGGATGTAATCTCCATCCTGAAAAAGATGCGGGTGGAACCCAAAACCTTCAATATCCGCATAGAAGCCGAAGTGACTGAAGAGCATCCCAAGCATTACAGCGGCATGCACCTTATTTATGAATTCTCCGGGGATGGGCTGGAAGAGGAAAAACTGCGCAAAGCCATTGAACTTTCGCAGGACCGTTACTGCGGCGTTTCGGCGGTTTACCGCAAAGCAATGCCCCTCACTTTCGAAATCAGGATTCTGGAACAAGAATAAGTTTTGCCTGCTTCCGGAAAAGAAAAACCAACAACTACAATTCAAATATTTAAAAATCAAAAACAATAAAACAATGCTTTACACCAACCTTCACCATGTAATGACCGCTGAAGAACACCAGAAGCTCATCAGCGAAAACGAAAATGTCATGATCTGCTGCGGCCGAATGGGCCCCATGTGTATTCCCGTTTACGGAATTATGGAAGATCTCGAGGAGGAATACAAACATGTGAAATTTGCCGATATGGAATTTGACAATCCGGAGGCTTATGTAATCCGCAATGTTCCCGAAGTACGCGGATTTATGGGGATTCCCTTCACCATGTACTACAAAAACGGGAAACTGGTAAAAGCCACATCCAGCATTCAGAGTATGAGCCAGGTAAGGGCCATCCTTGACAATGAATTTGCTCCTGTAACAGTCAGCTAACCTGACTCCGGGTATTTCATGAACCGGAATAACCTGAGGTCCTGCTTATCTGCCAGACACCTCATGTTGTTCCGGTTCCAGATAATTTATCAGAAGACTTTAAAAGGGACTCCGGATTCCCGCTAACCATTCCGGAATTTGAAAATGAATACAAATAACCACTTCGATGCCATTATTATAGGCGGAGGCCCGGCGGGAATGACTGCCGGAATATACCTTTCGAGAGCCAGACTGAACACATTGATAATCAGTGATGGAGTGCCTGGCGGTCAGATGATTTTAACCCATGAAATTGCAAACTACCCCGGGGTGGAAAGCATTTCGGGTTACCAGCTTTCCAATATCATGAAAAAGCAGGCCAAAAGTTTCGGCTGCACGATCAAAGGAAATTCCCAGGTAACAGACCTGCAACTTGAGGGTGAAATTAAGTCTGTTACCTTGTCAGATGGAACAACTTATACCTCAAATGTCATTATCCTGACGCCCGGTGGCCGCTCGCGGACCCTTAACGTGCCCGGTGAAGCTGTATTCAAAGGCCAGGGAATTTCCTATTGCGCTACCTGCGACGGAGACTTTTTCACCGGGAAGGAAATAGTGGTGGTAGGTGGCGGCAACTCCGCACTCGAAGAGGCAGTGTCACTGACCAAATATGCCACCAAAGTGACCATCGTTCACCAGTTTGACCATTTCCAGGCATTTGAATACGCGGTGGAAGAGGCGAAAGCCAACCCGAAGATCCATTTCATCATGGAATCAACCATTACCGGTTTCCATGGCAATGAAAAACTGGAGCACGTGGATATTAAAAACCTGAAAACCGGAGAAGTGCAAAACTTCCTTACCGACGGGGTGTTTATCTTTATCGGATATGTTCCGAATACAGAATTTCTCAGGGGAAAAGTTGAAATGAACCAATGGAACGAAATCGTGGTAAACAGCGATATGGCCACCAGTATTCCGGGCGTTTACGCCGCCGGTGATTCCATTGTGAAGCGCTACCGTCAGGTTACAACCGCCGTTGGCGACGGGACCATTGCCGCCCTGGCCGCTTCCGGCTATATTCATCAACTGAAATCCAGGCATCTCCACGAAACTTTAGCTCACTGATATGTCAACTGCACTGATTATTGCCCTCACTATTGTCGTCCTTTTTGCCGCTTACATGATTTATTCGTTCAGGCGGATGAAAACCATGGCCGCGGTAACCGAAAGCGAAAAGATCATCACCCTTACCGACAAAAACTTCCGGAACCAGATAAAAAACGGACTGGTAATGGTTGATTTCTGGGCCGAATGGTGTATGCCCTGCAAAGTAATGGGCCCGGTACTGAATGAACTGGCCGAAGATGCGAATTTTAAAGCCGCTGTCGCCAAACTGAATGTGGATCATTATCAGTCCGTATCGCAACAGTTCGGCATCAGGGGAATCCCTACCATCATCCTTTTTAAAAACGGGAAGGAAGTGGATAGGATCGTCGGGATTAAGCCGAAAGATTTCCTTATCAAACAGGTGAACAAACACTTATAAAACATCTGTTGATTTCACCGCTCATTCAGATTTTTACCGCTAAAAACAATTAAAACATACAATCAGAAATCCATCAACCAATGAAAATAAGATACCTGTTCTCTCTTCTGCTTATACTGACCTTTATCACTGTTTCAGGCCAGCAACCAGGTATGGAGAAGCAGGCTGTTATGATTGAAAATCAGAGCAGCTATGGTTTTACCGAAACAATGGAGGCGTTGTCAGAAATTATTGTTGAAAAAGGTTGGAAAATCACTGCCATCCATGATCTTCAGGAAACCATGAAGAAAAACGGAAAGGAAGTGTTGCCGGTGAAAGTGATTGAACTGTGCAATCCCGATCATGCTTTCGGGATCCTTTCGAAGGATGAATACCGTGATGTAAGCCCCATGCTCCCCTGCCGGATTTCGGTGTATGAAAAAACCGACGGCAGCACCTGGGTTTCGCGGATGAATGCACCCGCCTTTGCCGCAATGATTGGCGGGGATGCCGCAGCAACCATGGTAAAAGCCTTCAACGAAACAGAAGAAATGCTCAGGCTGGTCATACAATAACTGGCCGAAACCAAAACCAACCATCGAAGCCGGCTGGGTGATAAACCTGCCGGCTTTTTTATTTCCGGGAACGTTCAGGGTGTCATCCTGCTGACAAAGTTCGCGGCGTTATTATCCAGCAAAGTCATATCGGCTGAATCGGTAATTCCGTCTCCATTCACGTCCGAAAGCAGATATCCTGTTGCGAAACCCTGCGCGTCATTATCGACCACAGTCATATCCGCCGAATCCACCATTCCGTCCTGATTCACATCTCCCGCAAAAATCAGGTAAACATTCCCGGCAGGTTTAAGATTGCCGCCCCAGGCCCTGGAAGCTGCATCGGTAAAGTTATAATCAATGCCTGCTTCAGCGAATGAAACAGGACTGCTGCTCCAGGTTTCAATGCTGTTACGGTGTTTTATCACTATAAAGCAGTCAGATGAAACTTCCGGCGGCAGAGTCAGCTGAGTATGGCCAACAATATCCAGCGAAACTGTAAAAGGACCGGCAACCAATCCATAGGGCGCTGCAGCCTCACGGAGTTCCACCTGAATCTGGTCTGCAATTTCTCCGGGGAACTGATCTCCTGATTCATTTTTCGCCTTGTTCATCCCCGGGCCCTGATACAAACCCTCGAGTAAAACGGTCAGATTCAGGACTTTCTCCTGTAAGCCTGACTGGGTAAGCGTAACCTGTACCGGTTCCAGCCCCGGAGCCGAAACTGTGATTGTAGCCACCCGCTGCGTGCTCCCTGTATTTGCCTCATAATCCGCGAACAAGGCTCCGTTGCCGTTTCCTGAAGGCGTAACCACGCACCATTCCTGATCTGAAAAAGCTTCCCATCCGCTGTTGGACTCCACCGTAAAATCAACATTACCGGCAGCCGCATCAACCATCTGGTTTGAAGGAGTAACCGATAAGGTGCGCAATGTTCCTGAAACCATAATATCATCCAAACATACTCCATAACCGTATTTTGCGTTGCCTTCGAAAGCAATACAATAGGTTTCCGAAGCATCCGGCATTTCAAGGGTGTGCATCGTCCACGAAGCAGTGTTTTGAGTGTATGACTGAAGCAATATCCATTCACTGTCAGCGCTGGCCCGGTAGAAGACCCTGAGTTCATCCTGATCGGGCGACCAGAAGGCCTGTGTGTGCCAGAATTGAAGGGAGGGGTTGATCAAGGCACTCAGGTTCAGTGGCGGACTGATCAGTCGGGTTTTGTTATCTGCTGAAGAATTATCTTTCAGACAGGCATTATAGGCGCCTGTGTGAGCCGTCGCCGGGCTACTGCCGCCATTTCCGGCAACGAAAGTCCAGCTGACTCCCGAATTGTTCACCTGCTCCTGTGTCCAGCAGGCGGGGATCAGACCTCCGTTCTCGAAACCTTCGGTAAAAGGAAACTGCTCAATGACATCACAACTGGTGGTAAATTGCCTGTTTTCTCCGTAAACGGTACCTTCACCATTGGTTGCATAAGCCCGCACATAATATGTTGTAGTGGCAGCAAGACCTGTAATCAGGCTGACAAATGAACCTGCGCCGCTTCCATCCTGGGAATGCTGACCTGACAGCGACGGGTTGACGGCTGTGCCCCAGCAGACGCCCCGGGCGGTAACCGGAGAGCCCCCTTCACAAATCACCTCTCCGCCGCAGGTCGCCGAACCTGAAGTTATATCAGATACACCGGATGTTGTGACCCCGGCCGAGGGGATTAGCGGAACATTCTGCGTAAACACACTAAAATCCGCGATGGTCAGATTGCTGAAAGTCTGCGTCTGGTAACAGGGGGCACTTACCTGCAGGGTGTATGTTCCGGCTTTTACTGGCCTGTAATAATCACCATGCAGCGCCGAAGAGAAAACCGAAGAATTATCGGCATCATGTCCGGTAAGGGTGATTTCTGCTTTTACAGGAAGTCCTGACAGCTGGTCGGTTACCACACCCCTGAACCCGTAGGTAGCCTGCTTTATTAAATTCAGCATGCTGCGGTAATTGTAGTTCCAGTAGTCAGGAAGCTGGGCGGCAGCCACCATTTTGGTAGTAGACAGCTCGATCGTAACTTCCCGGCAACGCCTGAAATAATTCATGTAATCCTGTCTGCCGCCTGTTACACGGTACCAGGCATAGCCATTGGTAATGCCGTTATCCAGGTCGTCCATATACCATGAAGGGGCATTGGCCTGGCAGGTATCCGCATATTCACGGCTAACCATTACCCACCAGTTGTTATCGGCATTCAGTCTGCTCCAGGTGTCCCACGGATAGTTCACCACTTCGATGCCTCCGTGAAAATTGGCCCCGGCAACAAAGCTGCGCTGTTCAGCAAAATTCATAAAAGCGACGGTCTCCGCCTGCCATGCATTTCCGTCGGGATGATCGCCTTCGTCCGGATCAGGGTAGTTGCGGTTCAGATCGACAAAATTGGCATTGTAACGGCGTGCACCGCTTACCGAACCGTTGCCCCCGTAATAAGTTCCGTCAGGATTTGCCAGCGGACAGATGTATATTTCCATGTTGTCAACCAGGTCCGTAACCTCAGGATCAGTGCCATAATTCTGCAGCAGGTATTCAATCAGGTGCAGCATCAATACATAACCGGTGGTTTCATCTCCATGCATGGATGAAGAATAGAAAAATTCAGGCTCGTCCTCGTCATCTTCAGTATTATCCGAGATTTTCGCGACCAGCAGCTTGCGTCCGCTTGCCAGGGTACCAATATTTTCCACCCGGCAAAGCGAGGGATACAGCGTCTGGAAATCCTCCATAATCGCTTCATAAGCCTCATAAGTCGGATAGAAGTTCCAAACGGTGCGGGTGGCTTCCGTTAATTCGACCCGGTCGCGCATAACCACGCCCGGTGCATCGCCCGGATGCGGAAGGATGGTAATATTAAAGCCCTGCGCTGAAAACTTTTCAAATTGTTTGCGGTTCGCGTATGCCCAGACCGTATCGTTCATGATATTATCCACAGAGATCTGTCTCGAAACTGCCGGCAGGTCCGCCTCCTTCGTGAAAGGAAAACAAAAGTAAACCTCCTGACCATCAGAAGAAACCCGGACTCCCGGATTCTGGGCGCTGGTCTCATGAATGATTGCCATAAGGAGACACAGCAGAATCAGCAACTTTGGTTTCATACAATTGGTTTTTCGGATGATTTTAATGTGCTGAAAATCATCATCGGCAAACAGAAAAGCGTATAACAGCATTGATGTTTATCCTTCAACAAAGGAAATAAGCCAGGGAAGCACCTCAATAATCTATGGTAAGAATCCTGCCTTTTGTAAAGTTGAAAAACTGATCCTTCTGAGCCAGCACCACCCCGGGCATAAGATCGGCCTCGCTCTTGCCGGCTGCATTCAGGCAGGAGGGACAGGCAAAAATGGTTACACCCTTGTCAATCAGCAACTTCAGTGATTCCTTCGAAGAGGGGAAAGTCGGATAACTGATGTCAATGGCATCATTCAGCACAACCTCAATCCCCTTGATATCAAAATACACCAGTACATCCTTGTCTTCTGCCATCATTACCGCCTGTTTCAATGCCATTACCACCCTGTGAGGGTTTTCAGGGCCACTCGAAATATGGTAAAAAACGCCATCACGAGGAGCCATGGCAGTAGTATCCTGCACAATTTTCACTTCCTTTTCAATGGACTCCCTGCACGAAGTTGCCATGAATACCAGGGCTATCAGCCCCAACAAGATTCTGTTCATAAAATATGGTTTTTAGAAAACATAAAAATATGCATTAATAAAGCAAAAAGCAATACTAATTTCAAACGGAAATATTCCAACCGGATGATCATTCGGGCGCAATAACAATTATCTCGCCGTTAAAATCAACTTTATCACCCGGATATAATTTTTTCCGTTTTTGCAGTTCGACTGTTCCGTTCACTTTTACTTTACCTTCAGTGATCATCAGGTTGGCTTCTCCACCCGTTTCGGCAAGGTTAAGCAGTTTGAGCAGCTGATTAAGTTGTATGTATGGGTAATCTGATAAGGTAAAACTTTTCATTTGCCGGATTTTTATCAAATTTAGTGAGGTTTATGGTAGAAAAGCATTTTTAAGGCAGGTTTTTAGTTATAAAGGGGTATTTGTCCGGCCAATGAATCCCTGAATAACTGCAGGTTCAATCTGTGCGGATGAAAACCTTAGTATTGGAATCTTCTTCCTTCCGTTCACTTTTCTTACTTTTGCGCTTTACTAAAAAACAACCATGCAATCAGGCTTTACCCCCACGCAATATAAATTGCAATCGCTGGCAACAGGAAAAATATTTGAAGACAACGGATGGATGCTCGATGCGCCGGGTGAGGATAAACCAGCGCTGATCCGTGCAATTTACGAAAGACAACAGTTGCATTTAAGGGGTGATGACACTGGTTTATATACCTTTTCCGACTGGTTGCCACTGAAGCGCACCCTGGAAGGTTCATCAGCCCCGGTGACCTACAAAAGTGAAGGACTAGCCGCAGCATTGGGGTTAAAAAACCTCTGGATTACTTTCAGCGGATACTGGCCCGAGAAAGGCGCCGGTATGACTACCTGTTCTTTTAAGGAAACTGAAGCGTACTCCGTGTGTGGCCGCATGGATCCGGCCCTGAAGCAGGTGCTTGTTGTCGCATCGGCTGGAAATACTGCACGGGCCTTTGCAAAGGTTTGTTCCGAAAACAATATTCCCCTGTTGCTTTGCGTACCGCACGATTACATCAATGCCCTGTGGTTCGAGAAACCGCTTAACCCTTGCGTAAAACTGGCTGTAACAGCGCATGGCAGCGACTATTTCGATGCCATTTACCTCTCGAACCTGGCCACTCAATGCGAGGGGTTCCTGGCCGAAGGGGGAGCTAAAAATGTAGCCAGACGCGACGGCATGGGGACTACCGTGTTGTCAGCGGTCACCACCATCGGACAAATTCCTGAGTATTATTTTCAGGCCGTTGGCAGCGGCACCGGTGCCATTGCTGCCTGGGAAGCCAACCTGCGGCTTATCGCCGACGGACGCTTCGGCAGCAACAAAATGAAACTGATGGTTTCACAGAACGCACCCTTTCAGCCCATTTACGATGCCTGGAAAGCCGGCTCCCGTGCCATGCTTCCTTACGACGACGACCTGGCCAGGGAGCATGTCACCGAAATTGATTCGAAAGTGTTGTCGAACCGGCGGCCACCCTATCCCATCACCGGTGGTCTGTACGATGCACTGAAAGACAGCGGGGGAGATGTGCTGAAAGCAACCAACCGCGAAGCACGGTCAGCAAAGGAGCTATTCCTTGAAACCGAAGGCATCGACATCTATTCTGCAGCTGCCATCGCAACCGCCTCGCTTGTAAACGAACTGAATGCCGGCCGCCTGAACCCTGAAGCCCTTATTATGTTAAATATCACCGGGGCCGGAGAAGAACGCTTTAAACGGGAACACAGCCTGTTTTATCTCGAACCTTCCCTGCTTTTCGACATCACACCAGGTCTTGATGAAGTGAAGCAAAAACTGACAACCATAAAATGGTAAGTGAATCGGGAAAACCTGTAATATTAATTCCTTATCAGGAATAATAAATTGATTATCAGTCTAATATAAACATTGGAGTCAATTACGTGTTTCCTGTCTAAAAGGGTATCCTGACCTTTGATACCCTTTTAATAATCCGGAATCAATTCTTACCTTTGCCGCATGGCAAACTACGACGAACTTTTCAAAAAAATAACCGCCCATGCCAAGGAGTATGGGTTTATATTCCAGTCCAGCGAAATATACGACGGCCTCAGTGCTGTATACGACTACGGCCAGAATGGCGTGGAACTGAAGAACAACATCAAGGAATATTGGTGGAAGGCCATGGTACGCTACCATGAGAACATCGTGGGGATAGATTCGGCCATCTTTATGCATCCGACCATCTGGAAAGCTTCGGGCCACGTGGATGCGTTCAACGATCCGATGATCGACAACAAGGATTCGAAAAAACGTTACCGTGCCGATGTACTGGTGGAAGACCACCTAGCGAAACTTGAAGAGAAGATTAACAAGGAGGTTGAAAAAGCGGCCAAACGCTTTGGTGATGCCTTCGATGAAGCCCAGTTCAGGGCCACCAATCAAAGGGTGCTCGAAAACCAGGCAAAAATTGACGCTGTCAAGCATCGTCTCTACAAAGGGCTTGAGAACAACGACCTGTCTGATATCAAGAAACTGATAGAGGATTGCGAGATTGTTTGTCCCATCTCAGGTTCGCGCAACTGGACCGAGGTACGTCAATTCAACCTGATGTTTTCCACCCAGATGGGTTCTGTGAGTGAGGAAGCCAATACCATATTTCTGCGGCCTGAAACCGCGCAGGGCATTTTTGTGAACTTTCTGAACGTGATGAAGACCGGCCGCATGAAGATTCCGTTCGGGATTGCCCAGATCGGCAAGGCTTTCCGCAATGAAATTGTCGCCCGTCAGTTTATCTTCCGCATGCGTGAGTTTGAACAGATGGAAATGCAGTACTTCGTACGCCCCGGCACCGAGCTCGAATGGTTTGAGTACTGGAAGAAGGAGCGCCTGAAATGGCACCTCTCCCTTGGCCTCGGTGAGGACAATTACCGCTTCCACGAACACGAAAAGCTGGCTCATTACGCCAATGCCGCTGCCGATATTGAATTCCGTTTCCCCTTTGGTTTCAAGGAATTGGAAGGCATTCATTCCCGCACTGATTTCGATCTCGGCGCGCATCAGCAATATTCAGGCAAAAAAATCATGTATTTCGATCCTGAGCTGAACGAGAGCTATGTGCCTTATGTCGTGGAGACCTCCATCGGTCTCGACCGCACCTTCCTGGCCTTGCTCAGCAATGCTTACACCGAGGAGAAACTCGAAGATGGCTCGGAGCGCGTGGTCATGAAACTGCCCCCGGTGCTGGCACCCATCAAAGCCGCCGTGTTACCGCTGGTGGCCAAAGATGGCCTGCCTGAAAAAGCCCGCCAGATCATGGATACGCTGAAATATGATTACAACTGCCAGTACGAGGAGAAAGACTCTATCGGCAAGCGTTACCGCCGGCAGGATGCCATAGGAACCCCTTACTGCATCACCGTCGACCACCAGACCCTGGAGGACAACACGGTCACCATCCGCGAACGCGATACCATGCTGCAGGAACGGGTGGATCTTGGGAATGTCAGTGAGATCATCGCGAAAAAACTGAAGGTAAACTAATCCTGATCAGCAAAAAAGCAGACAGCAGACCC
>JAMLHF010000066.1 GCA_023957275.1 Lentimicrobium sp.
CTGCCTGATAAATACAGGATATACAGGAAGATACTTCGCAGCAAACCTTACTACCGGATGGGTGGCGGCATCTATTTTTTCTTTTTGGTTGCGTGTGATAAACATTTTCACCCCGGTAAAAATCAGCAAAGCCCCGAAAAGGTATAGCACCCATGCAAACTGCTGAATGATAGCAGAGGCGGAAAAAATAAAGATAAACCTGAGTACAATGGCAGCCAGAATTCCCCAGAACAAGACCCTGCGGTAGTAACGGGGCTCAACGCCAAAGGCATAAAACACCATAACCATGACAAAAATATTGTCGACCGACAAGGCTTTTTCGATCAGGTACCCGGTCAGAAATTCCAGGGCAAGGTTGTTCTTATAGATCTTCAGTGCTTCAGGAAAGGCAAGACCATCGATCTTTATCGGGTGACCATATTTTCCCGCCAGGTGCTGAAGATCCTGCACAGTTCCTTCATTTCCCAGATGTATCCATTCGCCATGGGTGATCAGCAGCACATAAAACCCCAGTGAAAAAGCTATCCATAGTAACGTCCAGAACAATGCCTCCCGGAAAGGTATCACATGGTTCCGTCTGTCGAAAACGCCAAGGTCAAGGAGCAAAACCCCGGTGATAATAACAATAAATATTGTAAAAAAAATCAGTTCACTGTGGTTCATCAGTCTGAAGCAGATTTGAACCAACAAAGGTAGTGTCATGACGAATATGCTCATCATGAATCGGGAATTAAAATTACTTGTGCATAATCAAAAATCGCATCCAAATCGCTTTGTAATAAAAACTTTCTAATTTTGAACACAATTTCAACATCAGGAAAACTGCACAACAGAAGCGCTGCAACTGCCGTAAAAACTCATAAAAACTTAAAAAATATGACTGTTTTCACAGAATTAAACCCTAATCCGCTTGTACAATACCTGAACAAACCCGCGGAAGAATTCACAAAATCTGACATCATCAAGTACATTGAAGATCACAATATCGAAATGGTCAATTTCAGGTACACCGGAGGCGATGGAAGGTTAAAGACCCTCAATTTTGTAATCAGCTCGCGCGATCACCTGAACTCTATCCTGACCACCGGTGAAAGGGTTGACGGTTCCAGTCTTTTCCCGTTTATTAAAGCGGGGTCGAGCGATCTTTATGTTGTTCCGCGCTACAGGACTGCATTTGTCAACCCCTTTTCGGATGTACCTGCGCTGGATATATTGTGCTCCTACTACAACAAGGATGGCGAACCGCTTGAAAGCTCTCCGGAATACATCCTTCGCAAAGCCCACAATGCATTAAAGGAGAAAACCGGTTATACATTTCATGTTATGGGCGAATTAGAGTATTATGTGATCAGTGAAGAAGAAGACCTTTACAGGGCAGTCGACCAGAAAGGATACCATGAGTCCTATCCTTTTGCCAAGTGGGAATTATTGCGCACTGAAGCAATGACGGCCATGGCAAAAGCAGGCTGCCTGATCAAATATGGTCATTCTGAAGTTGGTAATTTTACACAGGACGGACAGTTATTCGAGCAAAATGAGATCGAATTTATGCCGACAAATCTGGAAGAAGCTGCCGATCAGCTGGTTATTGCAAAATGGATTCTGCGCTCACTGGCCTACAAATATGGTGTTACCGTAACTTTTGCCCCAAAAATTACTGTTGGCAAGGCAGGAAGCGGACTTCACGTTCACACCAAGCTTGTTAAAGACGGTGAAAACCAGATGGTGGAAAATGGAAAGCTAAGCGACACCGCGCGCAGGGCCATAGCCGGATACCTCGAACTGGCTCCCTCGCTTACTGCATTTGGAAATTCCAACCCCACCTCTTATTTCAGGCTTGTGCCGCACCAGGAAGCGCCCACCAACATCTGCTGGGGCGACCGCAACCGCAGTGTACTGGTAAGGGTTCCCCTTGGCTGGACAGGAGGAAACTCAATGATCTATCATGCCAATCCATTGGAAAAACCTGCTGACTATGATCTTTCACAACTTCAGACGGTAGAATTCCGTTGTCCCGACGGATCCGCAGATATTTACCTGTTATTGGCCGGACTAACCGTTGCCGCAAGGCATGGACTGGAAATGCAGGACGCCCTTCAGAAGGCTGAAAAAACCTATGTGGATGTGAATATCTTCGACGACAGGCATAAAGAACGGCTGGCCGAACTTAACAAACTCCCGGTTTCATGCTGGGAATCAGCCAGCATGCTTGAGCAGCAGGCAGAAATTTACCTGAAATACGGCGTATTTTCACAGAGTGTAATCGATGGGGTCGCCAGGAAGCTCAGAAGCTTCAATGATGAGCACCTCCGCGATGAAATCAGTTGCAAAAAAGAGAAAATCATGTCTCTTGTTGAGCAGTATTTCCACTGCGGATAATCCTTTATTGATTTATAGTCCAAAAGCCCTTCGGAATTTCATCGCTGAGGGGCTTTTTCCATTTTTCTGAATCGGATCAGCTTGCGGCCCAGGTACACCCGCCGCAGCCAGAGGGGCAATATAATCGCCCCGATGAGAAGATAGGGATAATAGCTCACCAGCCGCCATGACAAGGCCACGAGGGTCGTGAGATCACCGGCAGGGCCGGCGATAAATTCGCGCAGGAATACCGGAAAAAAATATTCAGCAATACCACTCCCTCCCGGCGTAGGACTTACCAGCATAATTACCCACATCATCAACTGACGGGCATATATAAGCATATTCTCCGAAAAAGCTATTGAACCGGTAAACGCCATAATCAGGAAATTCACAACCCAGAAACGGGCTGTCCAGGAAAAAACCGTTGCCCCGAATGCCTTAAGCCAGAACACGGAATTCTTTCCCCTGAGTTCAGCAGAAGTTACAATCACCTGATTCCCCGTAATTTCAGCACCTTCCCTGAACTTCCGGAACATCCTCAGCGATGTTATCCGCATCAGCAGCCATTTAAATCCCCCGGGATTAAAGAAAATGCCGTACGCGAGCAATAAAGTCAATATCACAATCATCGAAAACCCGATAAAGAAAATGCCCATAGGGCTGAAATCGGCACCAAACAGTGTAAAAGCCTTACCGGTTACTGAAAGCTTTTCGTAGCCGGCCAACATAAAAATAACCGGCACCATTATGATATAAAACAGTTCGTCAAGCATGGCCGTAACCACCACTATGGCGGTAGATCTGCCTGTTCCCAGCTTCTCCTTACTTAATATAAAAACAGCGATGGCCGAGCCTCCCACCACCGAGGGAGTAACGCTGGAAGCAAACTCCCACAGCATAATCACTTCGAAGGATTTTCTCCAGTTGAGCGCCCCCCCTGTAAGGAGGCGGATCCTGTACATATAGGCAAGATCCCGGATCACCATCATCAGGAAGGCAAGCATAAAAAAATATACCGAATGCCATCTCCAGTTAATGGACGCCAGATCGCTGCGGGTAAGGTCGCCGGCAATCATGTATACAATCACCCCCAAACCGAGAATCACGGGAATAATGATTCTCCGGAATGCAAAAAGATTCAGAATACGGCGTTGCTGGCTCGGCATAAATTTACAATTCGAAAAGCAAAGTTAACTTCTGTAACCATTGGATAAACAAATCAAACAGAAAATCTCCTTCCGGAGAGGCTTGCGCATACGTTTTGCAAAAGTTAACGGCTTGGGAAATCCTGAATTTTGCGCCATTTTGTCATTATTAACGAACGAACAACTGTCACATTGTCTTGTTTCCAAAAAATTGCACCCCATTTTCCACCTGGCACGGAAGTTGAAAAAAGGTTGAAAAAAAATTCTAACCCAAATAAGGAGGACCTCATCATGACACTGATCCGCTTTCATAACCATCCGGCCGCAAGCAACGCTTATGGCCAGCTTTTCAGCAATCCCTCGCGCAACTGCAACAGCTGCAATCCACCGGCCAATATTTACGAACAGGACAATGCTTTTTTCATTGAACTGGCTGTTCCCGGCTATATGAAGGAAGACTTTAATATTAACCTGGAGCAGCAGGTACTCAATGTCTCGGCTGCAGAAAAAAACAGGGGACCTGAGAATGAAAAATACCTTCGCCGGGAATTCGGTGCCGGAGAAATCAGCAAACGCTTTGTGCTTCCTAAAACCGTAGATACCGACAACATCAAAGCCGACTATCAGAATGGCATCCTGAAAATTCATATTCCGGTTAAGAAAGAAGTGAAACTCAGCAGGGAAATCGCAATCTCATAAACTCAATATACTCACCCAAAAAGCCGCAGTTACATGAAAACTGCGGCTTTTTCATTTCGCCGGTATTATTACGACCTTTGCCGCAGTTGGTTTGATTGCATGGAAAAGATAAAAATAAAAGCCCACGCTGCGTTGTTCGGGTCCGGATTGCTGTTCGGCGCCAACTACTGGATTGCCAAAGGGCTGATGCCGGGCACCATGCAACCGATGCAGATTATATTTGTACGTGGTTTTGCGGCCATGATCCTTTTCTGGTTGCTATCCGCAAGTATGCAACCGTTAAGAATTTACCGCTCCGACCATATAAAGCTGATCCTTTGCAGCCTCCTGGGCATCGCCATAAACCAGATCTGCTTTTTTACAGGCCTCAACTACACCAGCCCGGTCGACACTTCCCTGATTCACGCCGGCAGCCCTTTGATGGTAATTGCATTTTCAGCCGTCATAGCGGGTGAAAGCGTGACCACTGTGAAAATTACCGGCATCCTGGCAGGTGGCGCAGGGGCAATTCTATTGATTTTACAGGGGTCTGGTTCGGCAGCAGCAGAAAATCAGCTTCTCGGCAATACCCTTATTCTGATAAACATCACGGCATACAGCCTTTACCTTGTGCTGGTTAAACCGCTGATGATGAAATATAACGCTGTTACTGTGATGAAGTGGGTTTTTCTCTATGGCTTTCTGATGGTAATCCCTTTCAGTGCAAAAGACGCCTTCAGCATAAACTGGCAGGGCTTCACCCCTTCTGCATGGCTTTCGCTGGGCTATATCGTTGTGGGAACTACCTTCCTGGCTTATCTGCTCACAACTTTTTCGCTGAAGGCCTTAAGCGCCGGGGTGGCAGGATATTATATTTACATGCAACCGGTGATCGCGGCTGCAATTGGGATTTTCATGTTCGGTGAAGCGTTGAGTACGGCCAAAATAGCTGCCGGAATATTGATTTTTGCCGGCATTTACCTGGTAAACCGTCCGGCCGGCATTAAAACAAATGCCGGAAAGGGATAAGCATCCAGCCAAAGATTTTTTCCAGTACCGGCCTCCGCAGCCAGGCCTCATAATTAAAATCCACACAATCTGCCAGGGTTTTTTCAATGTGATCCTTTAGCAGACCGGTTATCTCCCGGTTCTTACCGAACAACATAATCTCATGCTGGTACCTGAAACTGCGGTAATCGAAATTTGCCGAACCAATGGCAAATGTTTCATCATCAACAAGTACGCATTTCGCATGCAGATTCCCCGGAGTGTAAAAACGGACCCTGATATTGCTGTTGTAATAGAATCCCATGTATTTCCCCCGCAGCAGGTCAACCGACCGCACATCGGAATGCAGGGGGATAATTACGTTAACATCCACACCCCGGCGGGCAGCCAGCATCATGTATCGCCGGAGCTTATAACCCGGCAGGAAATAAGGCGTCTCGATGTAAACTGATTTTCTGGCATTCTTCAGCAGCTTTTCGTAATGTTTCTTGATCTGCTGCCTGTATATGGATGGGAGATCCTGAACTATCTCAAACCCACGGTAATAAATTGTACGCTTGTAGGCAAACTTATTAAAAATATACTTTCTGTAAATTTTGGCGCTGTCGTTGAATGCTTTCCTGAAAACCTGCGCCAGGGGCCCCTCCACCCTGAGCATCAACTCCCGCCATTTCATGGAATAGGCCGTCAGATTCGCCGAACCAATATAACAAATCTGATCATCAATGATTAAAAGCTTACGATGGTTCCTGCGGTGGTTTTTCGTAAAAAAATCAATAAAGAATTTGATTTTCTTAAAATACCTGATTTCGCCACCAAATTGCCGGAGCGGCTCAAAGAATGATTCCGGCAGGCTGGTTCCCCATGAATCGAGCAGGAGTTTAACCTTCACCCCTTCCTTGCACTTTCTTAGCAGCATATCCCTGAATCGCTCCCCTACCGAATCATTCCCTATACGGTAAAACTCAAGGAAAATATAGCTTTTCGCTCCGGCAATGTCGTTCAGCATGGATTGCTGGAACAATGCCGGGTCGTCAAAAAGCATTGAAGCGTGCTGACCGCGTGGCTTCATCTGATCAACAATATAATGGTTAACCCAAAAGGCAAAGTTATGAAATCAAAGGAATCAATACACATCAGGGAATAGCGCCCTGGCAAAAGAGGGTCATATTTAAATATACGGAGCGAATTGACCCTGGTTTCATTTATCTGCACCTTGGCGCATACTCACGCAACAGCCGTTCAATTTTCCTGGCGGAAGAAGGTGAAAACCCCCTGCCCTCGATCTGCCGCTTGGCCAGGGATTCAATTAATATGTCAGCGCCTGTCGCTTTGGAGCTTACCTCAACACTGATAATGTTCAAAATGGGAATTGATACTGACTTAACCCCTGAAAAAGGGCCTTTTTTCTTCCTGAGAGTAACAAATGATTCATCTATTTCTATCGATTCGGGATGCAGAAGACTTCCTCCGTTTATTACACTTGATTTGAATCTTACAAAATGAAATGGTACCAGCATATAGATACAATTTTAACTATTAATAAGATTTTTTTGTTTTGCGTTTCCTGCAGGTCTGGTTTCCCTCTGCCTCAAACATGACAGGTGTTGCTGAAGCAGTAATGACAAAGAGATGTCGTCCATGGCCTGAAAGAAAACATATGCTTCATGAAGGCCGAAATGCCTGACAGCACCCCGGCATACACAACCGGCAGCGCGATGTGCTGCAGGGCATTTCCGAACCAGGCCCAGTAAACTGAGAATCATTATATCCCTTTCCATAAAATATGCATCAATTGAATAAATAACGAACCGGATTGATTAAATCGAGCCTGTTGTATTTTGCAATAATATTCAATTATGAAGCATGAATGTAACCAAATGAATATCCGTAGTGCTTTTTTTATCAAGCGCAGGGTAAAACTCAGAAATCCGCATTAAACGGTTAAAGATTGCGTAATACTTTCAGCAGGTCATCCCGTTTGCGGTATGCGACCGGAATTTCAGAATTATCCTTCAGAATACAGATTAATTCATCTTTCTTGAATTTTCGCAGGTGCGTGAGGTTAATGATGTGGGACTGATGAATCCGGCAAAAATTGTTTTCTTCCAAAAATTCCTCAAACTCCTTGATAGATTTGGAAACCATAATGCGTTCCCCATTTTCGAGAATAAAAACCGTATAATTACGATCCGACTCACACCTCAGGATATCATCAAATTCCAGCACATGAATGATATCGGCGGTTTTCAGTATTATCTTTTTGTTATCCTGCGATACAGGTTTTCCGATGCCATCCAGCATTTTCTGAAGCTGGTTATTGATGTTCCCGGTTTCAATGATTTTTGAAACACGATCAATCGCAACCTGTAGCTCTATGGGATCTACCGGTTTGGTAATATAATCCACCGCATTAAATTTGAACGCCTTGATGGCATATTCTTCGAAAGCGGTAACAAAAATCACCCTGAAATCTACCGGCATGATCTGCCTCAGCAAATCAAACCCTGACCCGTCAGGCATTTTAATGTCAAGGATTACCAGGTCAGGTTTGTGAGCCCGGATGGCAGAAATTCCGGACCTTACATCCTCGGCTTCGGCAACAACCTGAGTGTTGGCGCAATATAACCTTATCATCTCCCGGATCGTCTCCCTTGACCGGGCCTCATCATCAATAATTACTGTACGGATCATAATTCCTTCCGGCTAAAGTGTCTCGATTAAACAGACATTTGCTATCGGCCTTCAATCGTTGAAGACAAAAGTAAAATGTAAATTTACACAAATGTATGGATAACTGCTTTACTGCAATGCCATTTTTACCAATGAATGAATCCGGAATCCCTTAATGCGGAAAAATAGCCATTGCATTAACCAGTTCAACAACTATAAATACAAGGGAATATCACGGGCAGATTCGCTTCAGCATCCGAGCCAGGCTGAATTGAATCAGAATCCAGGGCTGCCACATAACAAACCAGATCATGTTTCCGGGAGATCAGGGAAAACAGAAATCATATATAAATCCACTTCCGGCGGGTATTGGGAAAGGGTGAACCGATAAATATCCTGAAAGCATAACTGCCCAAAAAGAATAGTAGTACCTTTGTAATAAAAATGAGCCAATGCTAAGGTCAATGACTGGTTACGGCAAAGCAGTTGCCAAACTCAACGGAAAGTCGGTAACCCTTGAAATCAGATCGCTTAACAGCAAGCAACTCGATCTGAACCTGAGGTTGCATCCTGCGTTGCGGGACAATGAGCCGGACATCAGGTCCGTTGTAACCCGTATGCTTGAAAGAGGCAAGGTTGAACTTACCGGAAACATTGATTTTACAGGCACCGATTTACCAGCTGCCATCAACAGGCCGGTCGCCATTTCATATTACAATGAACTGAGTTCATTGGCAAGGGAATTGGGCGCAAGTGAAGAAAACCTGTTGTCTGTTGTAATGAAAATGCCTGAAGTAACCAGGCTGTCAAAGGAGGAAATAAACGGGGAGGACTGGGGTTCTATATTCACTGCCCTGAATGAGGCACTGCAACAGCTGGACGAATTCAGAAAACATGAAGGTGAGCTTCTTGAAAAGGATTTTATCCTCAGGATTGAAACCATACAATCCCTGCTGGCCGGGGTGGAGCCATTCGAACTGAACAGGAACCTGCAGCTCCGTGAAAAACTCCGCAACAGTTTTGCTGATTTTATTGAAAATAACAATTTTGATGCCAACCGGTTTGAACAGGAGATTATATATTATCTTGAAAAACTGGATATTACTGAGGAAAAAGTCAGGTTGGCCAAACATTGCAAATATTTCCTGGAGACCCTTGATGAGGATGCCGCCAACGGAAGAAAACTATCCTTTGTGTCGCAGGAAATCGGGAGAGAGATCAATACCATGGGGTCAAAAGCGAATGATGCCGACATTCAGAAACTGGTTGTAAGGATGAAGGATGAACTTGAAAAAATCAAGGAACAACTGGCCAACATTCTCTGATAGTGGAAAAAGCTAAAGCACCGGAAGGCAAATTAATCATCGTATCAGCACCGTCGGGAGCAGGAAAAACCACTATCGTGAAATACCTGCTTGCTTCCGGACTTAATCTTGGGTTTTCGGTTTCAGCAACAAGCAGACAGATCAGGCCCGGAGAAGTCGATGGTAAAGACTACTTCTTTATCACACCCGAGGCTTTCCGGATAAAAATCGAAGAAGGCGATCTGCTTGAGTGGCAGGAAGTTTATAAGGGAAATTTTTACGGTACATTAAAATCACAGGTAAAATTTTTGCTGGATCAGGGAAAAAACATTATATTTGATGTTGATGTAGTCGGCGGGTTGAATATAAAAAAGCATTTTGGTGACCGGGCCTTATCGGTTTTTGTTTCGCCGCCATCACCTGAAGAACTTGAAAATCGCCTCAGATCCAGAAATACAGATTCTGAAGAGACGATAAACAAAAGGATGGAAAAAGCCCGCTGGGAACTCGGTTTTGCGCACCGCTTCGATTATATACTTGTGAACAATGATCTTGAAACAGCGAAAAAGGAGGTCTTCAAAGTAGTCTCTGAATTCCTGAAGCTTTAATATTAATTTACTAATGCAAAAAGCTGAAGTGGCATTAATGTTTTCTGACATTCGCGGTTATTCAAGGCTTCTGGAGCTTGATGAGCAGGAGGCACTTGAGTTGCTGGCCAGGCATAATGAAATTTCACAGCAGGTCATCACCGAGTACAACGGCCATCTGGTAAAACGGCTTGATGACTCAGTACTTGCCTCTTTTGTGTCTGTTAACGATGCCTATCTGTGTGCCGTTGATTTCCTGGAGCGGCTCAAAGCATTTAACCGGAACAAGGAAAAACCAAGACGGCTTCTGGTAAGTATCGGATTACATAAAGGCAAAGCGGAAGTTCGCAACTCCGTGGTCATCGGTGAACAGGTGAACGTTGTTGCAAGGCTGCAGGCCATGGCAGAACCGGGATGTATCTGCATGTCGAATGCCATGTATTCAGCCATCAGCAAGATGATTGACCTTAAGGTTGTTGAATACCGCGATGTGGAGATTGAAAACCTCCCGGGAAGTCATAACGTGTATAAAACCCTTTCCATTTACCGTGACGAATTCAAGATTGGCAGACCCGCGATACATCAGAAATCAGATTTCCGTTATAAAATAAAGGAGATCGAGCACCTCCCGGGCAGAGGCACCTCCTTCGCTTCCACGGCATTTTCCGCACTCACATTTTTTTCAGTACTTCTGCTTATGGGTGCAGGCATACAGGCACAACGGACCAGCACCGGGCTCTCCGACATCCTGTCCATGTGGCTGAATTCTCCTGTATTATACTTTTCCGTGATCCCGGCTTCACTGTTTTTTGCCGCATTGTATGCAAGGAGAAAGATGCGTGCTGTGTTCGATGACGTCAGGGAAGTTGACCGGATTCTGTCATACATTATGTCACAACTGGGCTATCGCCAGCCCGTGCATGCCAAAGGCTTCATGCTTTTCAGGCCGGAACCGGGAAATTTCCTCATCCTCGGGATGCGCAAATTCAGGGCACGGGTGGATGGAAATACCATCCTTCTGCAGGGACCATATCTTTACATGTCCCGCCTGATAAAGATGCTGAAACATTATGAACAAACCGGAAAAACCGACTCCATCTAAGCTTACCGGACTGTTTTTCGGTTCTTTCAATCCCATTCACTTCGGGCATCTGTGTATTGCTGAATTCCTGGTTGAATTCGGCGGACTGAAAGAGGTATGGTTTATCGTATCACCTCACAATCCGCTGAAAGACAAGGCCACTCTTCTTTCAGACCAGTACCGCCTCGAAATGGTGGAAGCAGCCATTGAAAATGATGAGCGTTTCAGGGTCTCGGACATTGAATTCCGGATGCCCAGGCCATCTTATACCATCGATACCCTTGCCAGATTGAGCGAGCAACACCCCGACCGGCAGTTCGTGCTGATTGCAGGGACAGATGTCCTGCCTTCATTTCATAAGTGGAAAAATTACGAACAGCTGCTCGATCAATACCGCCTGATGATTTATCCCAGGCATGGAGATGAGGACCACCCCCTGCTCAGCCATCCGTCGATAACGGTAGTAAACGCCCCCCGCATTGAAATATCGGCAAGTTTTATCCGCGAAGCAATCAAAAACGGCAAAAACATCCGGTATTTCCTTCCGGATAAGGTTATGAAAATCATTGAGAAAATGGGATTCTACCTTCGTTAGCTTTCACTGCAGCGCCTGAAGAAATCACGCAGGGCCGGAAATACTTTTTCAGGCGCTTCAAGAAAGCCCATGTGGCCGACTTTATCCAGTAATAAAATCTGAACATTCCGTCCCAGCATAGCCTGCGCCATTACCTTATTGTAAGGCATCCGGCTGTCATCTTTCCCAATGACAAAGTAGAGTGGCAATTCTGTCTGAATCAGGAAATCCAGGCTGCCTGTCCTGACCTTCATGCCCTCAAGCGATGCAATGATCGACCTGGAAGGTGTGGCGGCTGCGCGGTTCGTAAGAATTTCTATTTCCCCTGCGAGTCTTTCCCTGTTTTCATTGGCGAAAAGGTCCGGTATAAACTGGTGGATGAATCCGGTATGATTCAGTTTAACAATATTAACAGTACGGCTTCTGTTTTCTTTTGCCTGTTCATCGTCGGGAGCGGCATGCGAATGGAACAGCACCAGCCCTTTCACCCGCTGCGCCCCGGAAGCGGCCAGTTCCAGTGCAATATATCCGCCCATGCTGTGGCCGCACAAAATATATTCCGGTATTTCTTCATAATGGATGATTGCCGAAACCGCGGCCGCCATCTCCTGCATGGTGTGCACCCCGCCAAGCATACCACTCCGGCCGTGCCCCGGAAGGTCTATCATCAATACACTGAACTCCTTTTCGAGAACCTCAGCCAACCCGGTCCAGATCTCCGCCGATTCCATAAAACCGTGCAACAGCACAACCCAAGGCCCTTTCCCGGTTTTACGGTAATATAACGGGGCGTTTTTATAATTAATTGATTCCGACATATTTACAGTTATATAATATTAAAAGCAGTCCCGGACAAGGGGATTTTCCCGCCCTTACCCCGGGACTGGCTGAATGGAATTACTGTCTGATTCCGGCCGGTTACTTTTTCATAATGGTTTCGATTTCTGCAACCGTTTTCGGTATCGGCCTGCCGAGCACCCGGTTGCCGGTTTCAGTCACCAGCACATCGTCTTCGATACGGATACCACCAAAGTCCTTATATGTTTCAACCTTTTCGTAGTTGATAAATTCCGTGAACTTACCTTCGGCTTTCCACTGGTCAATCAGGGCAGGGATAAAGTAGATGCCCGGCTCCACGGTAAGCACAAAGCCCTGCTGCAGGCGGCGGCCAAGGCGGAGGAATGCCGTACCGAACTGGGATGCGCGGGTAATCTCTTCGTCATATCCCACATAATTTTCACCCAGATTTTCCATATCGTGTACATCCATACCCATCATATGGCCGAGACCGTGGGGAAAAAAGAGGGCATGAGCGCCGGCTTCAACCGCTGCCTGGGTATCACCCTTCATCAATCCAAGGGCTTTCAGGCCATCAGCAATGGTTTTCGCGGCCAGCAGGTGAACTTCGCGATAGGGAATACCGGGTTTTATGGCGGCAATGGCGTTCAGGTTCGCATTCAGCACAATTTCATAAATTCCGCGTTGCCGCTCGCTGAATTTCCCTCCAACGGGAACCGTACGGGTGATGTCGCTTGAGTAAAGGCTTTCCTCTGATTCGCAACCGGCATCCACCACCATCATGCGTCCTTCGGAAAGGGTATTGCCATGATAGTGATTATGCAGGGTCTGCCCGTTGACACTCAGAATAACCGGGAATGATACCGGGCCGGCATTCGCCAGGGCGATACCCTCAATGGTACCTGCAATTTTCTGCTCTACAATCCCGGGGTGCGCCATTTTCATGGCGGTGGTGTGCATCAGATAAGCCACATCGACCATTTTTTCAATTTCGGCAATCTCTTCGGCCGACTTAATGCTGCGTAGTTTAACGACCGCCTTGATCAGTTCAACGGAGGCAGCCGCTTTCTGCTCAGCTACCGGGATACCCAGCAACGTCCAGAGCTGTATCCTGGTTTCGCCGCGGTAAGGGGGAAGAAAATGCACTTTGCGCCCTTTTTTCAGCGCTTCGGCGATGTAGTCGCCAAATCCCTGAAGGGGGGCAGTACGATCGATACCAGCAAGTTTCCCCCTGTCAGCCATCGAAGGCTGGGGCCCCATCCAGATGATGTCGTCCATATCCACATCGTTGCCGAAGAGCAGTTCGACCCCGCTGTCGAAGTCGATGATACCTGCCAGATCAGGCTGATTCAGGCCAAAGAAATAGCTGAATGTACTGTCCTGCCTGAAATGGTAAGTATTGGCCGGATAATTGAAAGCAGCTTCGGTGTTGCCTGGAAAAACGGCAATTCCTGATTTGATTTCCCTGCGAAGGGCTTCGCGCCTGCCGGCGTATGTTCCTGGAGCAAACATATATTAAGTTTTAAAGATTTAAAAATCAGTGTTCAGTCTGACAAAAATAGCATTTTCAGCCGGAATGCCGGCAATATTTACTGTCAAACCTGGAATCAGGGCTTTCCATTCCTGCGGAATATCATACCCAGAAGGCCCCTATCCTGTCACAACCCGGGTATGGACGGGCAACTATAATAAGCAGTGTTTGAAAAAACCAATACTAACGGGCCATCAGGGCCTCAATGTCATCCGGCTCAATGGGGATGTGGGCCATCAGGTCAACAGGTTCTTCATCAACAAGAATATCATTTTCCAGGCGTATGCCAAAACCTTCTTCCGGAATATAGATGGCCGGTTCGCAACTCAGCACCATCCCCTTGCGCAAAGGATGCTGCTTGCTTCCGACGTCGTGCACATCCAGGCCCATAAAATGTGAAGTTCCGTGCATATAATATTTGAAGAACAAAGGGTTTTCAGGATCCTGCCTTTCCACATCCTCACGGCTGAACAACCCCAGACCTATCAATTCGTTTTCAACAATTTTACAGATTTCGGCATGGTACTTATCAATCGTGGTCCCCGGCACCAGCATCCTGGATGCCTTACGCAACACCCTCAATACCGCTTCGTACACCTGACGTTGCCGGGGAGAGAATTTACCGTTAACCGGAATGGTCCGCGAACAGTCGCCGGCATAATTGCCGTATTCAGCCCCGAAATCCAGCAACAGCAGGTCGCCGTCTTTGCAAACCTGATCGTTCTGATTATAATGCAGAATACAATTATTTACCCCGGATGCAATGATGGGCGGATAGGCATGTCCCGATGCCCCGTTGCGCAGAAACTCATGGGTAATTTCCGCTTCAACTTCATATTCCAGAACCCCTGGTTTCACAAAATTCAATACCCTTCCGAAAGCATCCCCCGTAATCTCGCAGGCCCGGTTGATCATCTCTATTTCTTCGGATTCCTTTACCATCCGCAGGTCGGTAAGCAGAGGGGCCAGCCGTTCAAATGCGTGCAGCGGATAATCATTCCGGAGTTGCTGCATAAACCTCAGATCCCGTGAAGGCACCTCGGTAGTAAAACGGGGGTTTTCATTCTGATTAAGATATACAAATTCTGCGCGGGCCATCAGATCACGGAAAGTGCCATCAAAATCATCAAGCCATCTCACGTTTTTTACGCCCGAAATTTCCGTCACCTGCTCAAGTGTGTACTTATGACCATACCAGGTAACCATCCGGTCATTTGTTCTGACAGTAAAAACAATTTCGCGCATGGCTTCAACCGGATGGTTAGGGAAAAGGGTAAGTATGCATTTTTCCTGATCGAGACCGGTCAGGTAAAACAGATCGCTGTTCTGCCTGTAAACAAAACACTGGTCGCCATTGCGGGGCATTTCATCATTTGCATGTATTACAGCCAGGGCATTGGGTTTAAGCTTCTTCTCAAGTTTTTCACGGTTTTTCCTGAACAGATCAGGATCTATGGATTTGTATCGCATGGATGGAATAATTTAGATTTATTTTAATTTAAGCCGCGGGCTTGGATTTACGCTGTTAATGGTTAAATTTGTTAACCCAAGTATTGACAGGTTTCAATATGTAGGGTCAGAGCAAATGTAAGAACATATTTTTTGCTGACCCGGCAAAAACATTTAATTTTCTGCTAACAATAATCAATTATCGCACATGGTATTAAAGTACTCTTCCATCACCAAAAAGATCATTATGGCGCTGGCAGGATTGTTCCTGATCAGCTTTCTGATCGTTCACCTGGGCATCAACCTGCTGATTCTGAAAAACGACGGCAGGGAAGCGTTCAACCTGGCCGCTCATTTCATGGTCACAAATCCCTTGATACAAACCATGCAATGGGTGCTGTTCGGAGGTTTTATCATTCATATCCTTTTGGGGGTTGTGCTTCAGATACAGAATTGGATGGCCCGTCCCCAGCGGTACAAGGTTGAAGGATATTCACATACTTCATTCTTCTCGAAATTCATGATCCATACAGGAGCAATCATCCTGGCGTTTCTGGTACTGCACCTGATCAACTTTTTCTTCAGGGCTAAATTCGGAGAAATGCCCGGAGTTATGATCGGTGATCAACACTATGAAGATATGGGTCTGCTGGTGATCGAAAAATTTAAAAGTTTACCTTATGTGTTGATATATATTTTCTGGCTGCTGTTCCTGGGATTCCACCTTGATCATGCATTTCATTCGGCGCTTCAGTCGCTGGGATTAAACCACAACAAATATACGCCGGTAGCTTTCGGCATCAGCCGGGCACTGGCCATCCTGATCGCAGGCGGTTTTATCCTTATCCCGCTGATCATCTACATAAGTTAATCATTCACTGACAAAAAAGCACTTCAGATATGACTGAACTTAATTCAAAGATACCCAAAGGACAGTTGGCCGAGAAATGGACCAATTATAAAGCGCATACCAATCTGGTAAACCCGGCAAACAAACGCAGACTGGACGTTATCGTAGTAGGAACCGGACTGGCCGGGGCTTCCGCTGCCGCCAGTCTTGCCGAACTGGGTTTTAAGGTTAAAAATTTCTGTTACCAGGATAGCCCGCGCAGGGCGCACAGTATTGCGGCCCAGGGCGGTATCAATGCAGCAAAGAATTACCAGAACGACGGAGACAGCGTTTACCGCCTGTTTTACGATACCATCAAAGGGGGCGACTATCGTGCCCGCGAAGCCAACGTCTACCGGCTGGCCGAAGTGAGCAACGCCATCATCGATCAGTGCGTGGCCCAGGGGGTTCCGTTTGCCCGCGAATATGGCGGATTGCTCGACAACCGCTCTTTCGGGGGCGCACAGGTTTCACGTACTTTTTACGCGCGTGGACAAACCGGACAACAGTTGCTGCTCGGAGCATACAGCGCCCTCAGCCGTCAGGTAAAAAAGGGCAATGTTGAGCTTTATACCCGACACGAAATGCTCGACGTAGTGCTTGTCGAAGGTCGTGCCAGGGGTATCATCGTTCGTGACATGGTTACAGGGGCCATCGAAAGATATGCCGCTCATGCGGTAGTGCTGGCCACCGGTGGTTATGGCAATGTTTTTTTCCTGTCGACCAATGCCATGGGCTCAAATGCCACTGCCATCTGGAAAGCATTTAAACGAGGAGCTTTTTTCGGAAACCCGAGCTTTACACAGATTCATCCCACCTGTATCCCGGTTCACGGCGACTTCCAGTCGAAACTCACCCTGATGAGTGAGAGCCTCCGCAACGACGGCCGCATCTGGGTGCCCAAAAACAAGGAAGATGCCGAAAAAATCAGGCAGGGCAAGCTGCAGCCCACGCAAATAAAAGAAGAAGACCGTGACTATTATCTCGAGCGCCGTTATCCGGCCTTCGGCAACCTGGTGCCCCGCGACGTGGCCTCACGTGCAGCTAAAGAACGATGCGACGCCGGTTACGGAGTGGGAGATACCGGTCTGGCTGTTTACCTCGACTTCAGCGACGCCATCAACCGCCTGGGCAAGAATGTGATAGAAGCGCGCTACGGCAACCTCTTCCAGATGTATGAAAAAATCGTGGATGAGAACCCTTATGAAACGCCGATGATGATTTACCCGGCTGTTCACTATACCATGGGCGGACTTTGGGTTGATTACGAACTGATGACTACCATTCCGGGCCTTTATGCAATCGGGGAAGCCAACTTCAGCGACCACGGCGCCAACCGCCTGGGCGCATCGGCACTGATGCAGGGCCTGGCCGACGGATACTTCGTACTTCCCTACACCATTCAGAATTATCTCTCCGATCAGATCAGGGTTCCTAAATTCTCCACCGACCTGCCTGAATTCAAACAAACAGAAGAAGAGGCAGCAGACAGGCTCAGGAAACTGATGGAAGTAAAGGGAAAACAAACCGTTGACAGCTTCCATAAACGGCTGGGTCATATCATGTGGGAATATGTAGGTATGGGCCGTAATGAAGCCGGGCTTAAAAAAGCAATTGTTGAAATAGCAAAACTGAGGGAAGAATTCTGGAAGGATGTGAAAATCACCGGCGGGATGAATGAGATCAATCCTGAACTGGAAAAGGCCGGCCGTGTTGCCGACTTCCTGGAACTTGGCGAGCTGATGGCCCGTGACGCGCTGATCCGGAACGAGTCGTGCGGCGGACACTTCCGTGAGGAATACCAGACCCCCGAAGGAGAAGCACTGCGCGACGATCAGAACCTGATGTACGTGGCGGCCTGGGAATTTACCGGCGACAATACCGAACCCCGGCTCAACAAGGAAGCGCTTGACTACGAATTTGTGGAAGTAAAACAGAGGAATTACAAGTAAAAACTACCGAACATGGACCTTACACTCAAGATATGGCGTCAGAAAAATGCCACCAGTAAAGGAAAATTCGTCACCTATAAGGTAAACGGCATTTCGCCAAACAGCTCCTTCCTCGAAATGATGGATATACTGAACGAATCGCTGGTTGTAAAAGGGGAAGACCCGGTTGCCTTCGACCACGATTGCCGTGAAGGGATCTGCGGCGCCTGCAGCATGTACATCAATGGAAGACCCCATGGCCCTGACAAAGCCATCACTACCTGCCAGTTGCATATGCGCAGGTTCAAAGATGGCGACACCATCGTGATCGAACCATGGAGGGCCAGACCATTCCCGGTGCTGAAAGACCTGATTGTTGACCGCACTGCCTTCGACAAAATCATCCAGGCCGGAGGGTACATCTCAGTGAATACCGGTGGAATTCCTGATGCCAATGCCATACCTATTCCCAGAGCCAATGCCGAACTTTCGATGGATGCCGCCGCATGCATCGGCTGTGGCGCCTGTGTAGCCGCCTGTAAAAATGCCTCGGCCATGTTGTTTGTATCGGCCAAAGTATCGCAGTTTGAACGACTGCCAGAGGGGAAGCCAGAAGCGGCGGAGCGCGGTCAGGCTACGGTGGCCGAAATTGACCGGCTGGGATTCGGAAACTGAACAAACACCGGCGCCTGCGAAGACGAATGTCCAAAAGAGATTTCCATCAGCAACATCGCCAGGATGAACCGCGAGTTTCTTGTTGCCAAAATTGCAACATCCAAACAACGCGTTGATTCAGGCGGAGGTATTTAAATTTTTCGAAAAAACGCTGGCTGCCAGACAATAATTGTAACGAGAAGATATTTGCATAAAGTAAATATCTGTTGTTCAGTTGCTTTCTATTTTGCATCCTGCATTTTCATTTTAAACCGCATATAAATTTATTGTACTATCTTTATGGCACTAATAATTCGACAAAAAAATAGGCTTTAAAACCGCTGAAAAATGAAATTCTTGTTTGGATTTCTGATCATCACAGCTCAGGTGGTGAGTAGTTTCGGACAGGCAGCGCATGTTTTTCAGAAAAAAAATGATCATTATAAAAGCCGGTCAACTGCCAGAGTAAAACAAGCAGGGCAGCAGTTTGCTGATTTCAGGCAGATTACAGCAAATGCGGTAGATCGCAGTATTGTACTTCCTCCGGTAGTTGATAATTCAGTCCATCCTTACATGCGCAGTATTTTCAGTCAGCAAGGGGCATGCTGCGGACAGTCGGCTTCGGTAGGGTACAATTTTACTTACGAAATTAACAGACTCCGGCAACTGCCATCCGATACCATTATTAATACATACCCCGATCATTTTACATGGAATTTTATGAACGGCACTTATCCCTATTACGGGGATGGGGTCAGCTATTTTCATACTTTCGATATACTGTATGCGGCCGGAAATCCTACCGAGGCGGTTTATGGCCCTATTGAACTTGATGATCAGTACTACTGGATGAGCGGATATGAAAAATACCTTTCAGCCATGAGCAACCGCATCAGCGGGGCTGCTTCCATTCACGTAGGTACACCCGAAGGCCTTGAGATTCTGAAACACTGGCTGCACAACCATCTGGAAGGTTCAGAAGTGGGAGGGGTTGCAAACTTTTATGCTGGAGTAGAATTTGAATCATATCTGCCACCAGGTTCTCCCGAAGCCGGAAAGCAGGTAATTGTGAGCTGGAGAGATATTGCCTCTCATGCCATGACCATTGTTGGATACAACGATTCCATAAGATTTGACCGGAATGCCGACGGACAATTTACCAATCACCTCGATATAAACAACGATGGAGCGGTTGATATGCAGGACTGGGAAATCGGCGGGCTTATTTTTGCCAACTCCTACGGCCCGAACTGGGGAAATGACGGGTATTGTTATATGATGTACTCCTCGCTGGCCCTGCCTTATGGCTTTGGAGGAATATGGAACAATTCGGTACATGTGATTTATCCCGATACTTCATACCAACCCCAACTTACCCTAAAGGCAAGAATTAAGCACAACAAAAGGCAAAGGCTGAAACTTTCTGCCGGCATAAGCGCTGATACCAGCATTTATTATCCTTCTCAGATTAATGATTTTCCAATTTTCAACTTTCAGGGCGGTGATTTTAATATGACCGGAAATCCTCTGGCTGCCGGAAAAACGCTGGAACTCGGTTTGGATATTACCTCACTTATCTCTTATTTTAAACCAGGATCACCGGCCCGTATTTTTCTGGTAGTTGATGAAAAAGATCCCGACAACAAAGGAGATGGAGAAATTCTCGATTTTGCAGTTTATTGTCACGACGAAAACGGGGAAGTAACTCTGTTTGAGTCAGGAGATCCGCCAACTGGCATAACCAACAACATGAGAACGCTGGTTTCGGCGGTAGTGGATATGTGCGGAAATCCACCCCGTTTGCTGGTTGATGACACGGTAAATGTTACCCCGGGACAGGTTTCGGTCCTGCAGGCTTCCGTTGATGGAGGTCAGGCTCCTTTTCAGTGGAAAGTAAAACAGGTTTATTATGCTTCCGATAGCCTTTCAACCTATCCCGAACCTCAGGGAGAATCGCTTGAACCCACAAATAGTACCAACGGACATGTTGCAGTTGCACTGCCATTTGCTTTTCCCTTTTTCGGGAAACTTTACGATACATTGTATATGCACACCGACGGGTACCTGATGTTTTCGCGCACCGATATGCCTTATACCTATCTGCTTTACGAAGATTATTACCTGCGGAGCATAGAGGCCATATCCCCTTTGAGGCACAGCGATCTTGGGATGTTTAAGCTTTCCGATTACATGAAAGTAGATAAGGATACCTCCAGAGTTCGTTTTTACTGGAAAGTTTCGAAATACAGCGGCACTGGCTCGGTTATGTTTGCCACTGAACTTACCCCCGATGGAGGGATAAAATTTTTGTATGGCGAAAATACGCTTCCCGGATTTATAGGAATTGCAGGAATCAGTCCCGGCGATGAACGCGAATATCTCAAATCTTCGCGCAGCCAATGGTTTCCGGCAAACGGTGAGATCAGGAGCTTTATGCCTGCTTTGCCTTATGGGGTAGCCGCTCTTGCAGGAGACGGGCAAATTTCACTCAATCCTCCGGCAAACTTTACTTCCGGAGAGTTTCTTCTATCAATAGAAGATGCCGGAAGGCTCAAAGACGAAAGAAAGATTACCCTGAATTCGGGTATTGTCATTGAAACGACGTTAAAAAGCGGAAAAAAGATACTCTTGCCGGGACAGCAGGAACCTTTGCTCGTGAAGATTTCGAATCACAGCTCTGCTGGTTTATCCAGCGGAAAGCTTGAGCTAAAACCCGCTTCGGTGAATGTGGTAATCCAAGGAGATGAGATCAATAACATTGATATCCCGGCCAGTGAATCGCGTATATTCGACAGTATGTTTACTTT
>JAMLHF010000067.1 GCA_023957275.1 Lentimicrobium sp.
GCGCTTCACCCCTTCAATCAGGGTTTCATCAATCCGGGCAATTTCAGGGGAAACTGCACTGATCCTGCTGATCGCATTCCCTGATAATTCAATGGATGCGGTGATTGTAAATTTTCTCCGGCCATCAAAAACCTTGTGAAAAAATGATTTGATCAGGTCAAACTCCGGCAAAATACTGCTGTTTTCAAGGGTAATCGTAACCGGTTCAACATACCAGGGGAAGGATTTGACAACCCTTACACAACCGGTATCGAAAACAGCATCTGTAAAGGGATATTTAAAGAGCTCATCAATTATTCGCTTATCAGTTGCCGGAAACAGATTTTCTTCTCCGGGAACGTACGCTTCATGAACGGATACCGAGCCAACAGCCGGGAATACATCAGATTCCTGTTGCCTGGCCTTACCGTCAGAATCAGCCTGATAAGTGCCGGCTTCCTCAAGTATATTAAGTATCTGATTGTACTGGTAAAAAGCGAGCTGTGGCTCCAGCTGCATCCAGTCAAGCGATTCAAAACTTACAAAACTGATGGGGTGCCTGACTTTCTGTTGCTGAAAGCCGGTGATGTCGTCCGTTAAATAGTCAATCACCCTGAGTAGCAGGCCGGCACCGGCCGGGTTGTAACTTACAATTTCAGTCAGCCAGTAAAACTCACGTCCGGGCCTGAACCTCATTTTTTCAGGATCGAGGGTGGTCTGATCAAGCGGAAGGCTCTCTCCGGGAGAAAAGAAAATACATCCTCCGCTGATCCTTATGATACGTTGGTTGCTCAGGGTGTTCACAATCACAAAGATAGATACTCAGATCTGCAAATCAAAAAGGTAATTTTAAGGTAGCGGGTTATCCTGAAAATTAAAACCCGGGTGTAACTGCCCGGGTTTTAACGTATTTCCTTAATAAACAGCTTGAAAATCAGTTTACAAACTGTTCGGCGTAGTATCTGGCCGTGAGCTTTTCTCCGGTGGCCTTTTCAATCATATCGTTCCAGTACCATTGTGCGCCGGGCCTGAAGACCTTATCGGTGAGGTATTGACCGGTTTCCTTGCTGCCATAAAAGCTCTGATACCTGAAATCATCCGAACCTATGATGCTGGCGGTGATGTAATGGTTGAGCTGCGATGCCAGGAGTTCGCCCAGCAGGTAGTTGTGGTAATAGCAGGGCACGGTGGCGATATGGATTTTGCTGGCCCAGTCGGGTTCGTTACGTCCTTCGGGTTTACGGATCATCTGATATTTCTCAGCCAGGTTCCACCACAGGGCGTTCAGGTCCTGATCCGGATTTTCGTACATGGCTTTTTCGAAGCGGTACATCACCTGCGCCCAGCGGCTGAAGGTGAGCTGCTCGAGGCGGAGCACCCTGTAGGTATCTTCCGCGATGGCGGCGCGTTCCGTAGAATCGATCAGCCCCATGTCCTGCATCCAGGCCGGGTTGGCGGCCATACGCCCGAAAATCATGGCAATGGCTTCGGTGGTGAAGGTATGCGCCGGATTCCGCAGGCTGAACGGCAGGTCGCGGTCGATGTACTTATCGTAAACGCCGTGGCCGAACTCATGCAGCATGGTGTTCATCCAGCTGTAGTTGGGCTTGATGTTGCAAAGCACACGTACATCCCCGGCATTGTCGATGTCGATGCAATAGGCATGCTGGTTCTTTCCCGGCTTTTCGTAAAGGTCGCTGTTGCTCAGGATATCCGAAATGTCGAGCCCTATGCTTTCGTAGTATCCGGCCGTGAGCGCTTCAATGTTCTGATCCTTGTAGTATTTATCCATATCCACGCTGTAGATGGCCGGCGCTTCCTGGAAGAAGCGGTTCTGGTAATGCCAGGGCATCAGCTCTTCTTTGGTAATTTTCAGCCTTGCGGCGAGAAAGGTGTCGATCTCATCCTTCAATCCCGCAAAGGCATCGCGGGTCAGCTCGTCGAGTTCGTCGAACAACTTGCTGATTTCTTCCGGATCCTGTTCGCCCAGCTCCAGGCTCATGGCATGATAGTTCTTAAAGCCCAGGCTTTGCGCGATCTCGTTGCGCAGCTTAACCAGCTCAATCACATCGGCGGCCACAACGGTGCCGATTTTCTTATGGCCTTCCCAGGCGGCCTTCAGCTCATCGCTGTTTAGCGAGGTTTTCAGGATGTCTTCCACATCGTTGTCGCTCAGCTGTCTGCCATTTACTTCGGCCCTGAAGTTGGAATATTTTTTTTCAATTTCAACCTCCATTTTAATTCTTTTTGCCAGTAGCGCGGTGTCGATCTGATTGCTCAGATAAGCGGTATACAGCACTTCCAGCTGCCTTTTGAGCAGGGTGTCCTGAACGGCGCCCGATTCTTTGATTTTTTTGAGCAGGGCAAAGTCGTCCTTGCTGGTGTAGATGCTGCTCAGCTGTAGCTGAAGCTGTTCTGAGCGGGCATAGTCTTCGTCGCGGCCCGAAAGGGAGGCATTCCAGTAGGCGGTGTAAGCTTCCTTCTGAAGCGGTTCCACTTGCTGTTCCCAGGTGGTGATAAAAGCTTTCAGTTCCTGTTCCATTTTTTCGGTTTTGTTGCTGCAGCCCGCCAGGATCAGGCTAGCTGTGATTGCTGTTAGCAGCAGGTTTGCAATTGATTTCATGCGAGGGTTGATTTATGTAATGGATGTAAGATAAAGGCTTTATGATGACAGATCACTATTCCCGGCTCCACACCGCCCCGTCTTTGGTGTCTTTCACCACCACCCCGGCACGGGTAAGCTCGTCGCGGATTTTATCGGCGGTGGCGAAATCTTTGGCAGATCTGGCATTTTTCCTGAGCTCCAGGATCAGCTGCATCAGGTTTTCCACCAGTTCATTTTCGCCCGAAACGGTCGCTTCGGTTTTAAGTCCCAGAATATCGCCTGTAAAGGTGTTGAAAGTCTCTTTCAGCAGCGCCAGGTCGGCTTCCGTAAGCGTCTCCCTGCCGTCGTTCACCAGGTTGATGATCCTCGCGGCTTCGAAGAGGGCGGCGATCACCACCGGACTGTTGAAGTCATCGTTCATGGCGTCGTAGCATGACTGCCGGATAGCGGACACATCCACGGTACTTGCATCGGAGGGACGAAGTTTACCGAGGGTCTGCCATGCACCCATCAGGCGGCCCAGCCCTTTTTCGGCTCCCTGCAGCGCTTCGTTGCTGAAGTCGAGCGTGCTGCGGTATTGCGCCTGCAGGATAAAGAAGCGTATGGTCATGGGGCTGTAAGCCTGGGTAAGGGCCGTATGGCTTCCGCTGAAGAACTCGTTGAGGGTGATAAAGTTGCCCAGTGATTTCCCCATTTTCTGCCCGTTGATGGTGATCATGTTGTTGTGCATCCAGTATTTTACCGGTTCGGTGCGGTTGGCGGCCACGCTTTGCGCGATTTCCGACTCATGATGGGGGAACAGCAGGTCCATTCCTCCGCCGTGTATGTCGAAGCGTTCGCCCAGGTACCTGGTACTCATGGCGGAGCACTCCAGGTGCCAGCCCGGAAAGCCGTCGCTCCAGCGCGAAGGCCAGCGCATGATGTGCTCGGGCTGGGCTTTTTTCCAGAGGGCAAAGTCGAAAGGGTTGTGTTTTTCGTCCTGACCGTCCAGCTCGCGGGTGTTCGACATCAGGTCTTCAAGTACCCGGCCCGAAAGCTTGCCGTAATGATACTGTTTGTTGTATTTCTCCACGTCGAAATAGACCGAGCCTCCGCTTTCATAGGCCATTCCGGCGGCCAGGATATCCTCGGCCATCTTCATCTGCTCCATGATGTGGCCCGAAGCCCGCGGCTCAATGCTGGGACTGAGCACGTTCAGCTGTTCCATATTTTTATGGTAGCGGTCGGTGAAATACTGTACCACTTCCATTGGCTCAAGCGCCTCGAGGCGTGCTTTTTTGGCAATCTTATCCTCTCCTTCGTCGGCATCGTTTTCGAGGTGGCCCACATCGGTGATGTTGCGCACATACCTTACCTTGTAGCCCAGGTGCTGCAGGTAGCGGAATACCAGATCGAAGGTAACGGCCGGGCGTGCATGGCCCAGGTGACCGTCGCCGTATACCGTGGGCCCGCACACATACATCCCCACATGCGGGGGATTGATGGGTTCAAAAACTTCCTTTTTCCGGCTCAGGGTATTGTAAATGAACAGCTTGTTTTCCATGGGGATGCAATTTCCGGCAAAATTATTAAAATATTATAAGTGTCCCCGGAGAAAGTGTTTCTGAATTTCCGCGAAAGGTCCGCTCACCCCTGTGCTGATCCCTTATTTGTGGTTTTTCCAGAGTGGTAAACCAGAAACAGGGTAAGGGCCGGCAAAATAACAGAGGCCGCCAGCAGGAAGGGGGAACTGGTTTGGCCAAACGTTTCAATGCCGGTGGATATCAGGTCATGCTGATAAAGGTAAGATATCAGTACTACCGTTATATTATTGACGAAATGCACCAGTACAGGCACCCAAACCGAGCCGGACCACACAAAGAGGTAACCCAGCCCCAGCCCCAGGACAAAGCGGGGGAGAAAGCCGAAGAATTGCAGGTGAAATGCGCTGAAAATCAAGGCGGAAAGGATTACCGGCCAGTGTACCTGTTTAAAGAATTTCCTGAGTATGCCTATCAGGACCGAGCGGAAAAGCAGTTCTTCGCCTATGGCCGGCAGCAGTCCGATCATCACCACATTGACAATAAGGTCAAAAGTGCCGGTTGCGGTCAGAAAACGATTGGTCAGCCGAGCCGCCGATTCCTCGGCATTGCGCATCCAGTGTTCCAGCCTTGCCAGAAACTCCGGAAGCCGCATGGCTTCATTCCATGAAATCAGCAGGTTGATAAAAGGGCCGGCGGTAAGGATCATCAGCATGGCCAGTAACAGGTGCAGGGGCCTGGGACGGGTATTTTTCAGGAATACAGAAGGATGTGCCTCCGTAAGCATGGCCAGCAGAACGGGGGGCAGCAGGAAGATCCCCACCTGGTTTGCCATCTGGAAAAAGCGGACAAAATTCAGGTTGGAAGCTTCGTCGGCCGCCGGAACAAGAATGGTGGCTGACCCCCAGATAATCAGCGAGATAAAATAGGCAAGGGAAACGGAAAAGATGCCGCAGACCAGCAACAGCAACAACAGCAGAAACAACTGTCCGCCCGGGCTAAGTTCCCTTAAAACAACCGGCCACCGCATACCTGATTTTAATTTTGTTATTTTGCGTGAAATTATGGAAAAAAGCATTTGCCGCAGGGAATTGCTGTTAATCTCAGCATAATTGCTTTTTAATCACCATTTTCTTTAAAAATATTTGATGTTATTTTGTGTTTTGGTGGCAAAGGAAAGACACATCTTTTAACGGACACCCATGAAGATCGGATCACTGGAGATAATAGGATTGCCGCTTTTTCTGGCACCCATGGAAGACGTCACCGACCCGCCGTTCCGGAGGATTTGCCGGGAGCTGGGTGCGGATGTGGTGGTAACGGAGTTTATCTCTTCCGAGGGGCTGATCCGTGATGTAGCCGGAAGCCTGAAGAAGCTGGAATTTTCGGCTGATGAACGCCCTGTGGGGATTCAGATTTTCGGGAATAACGTGGAGGCTATGATCAACGCTGCCAGGGTGGCCGCGTCGGCAGCGCCCGATTTTATCGACCTGAACTTCGGCTGCCCGGTAAGGAAAATTGTGAACAAGGGAGGCGGGGCGGCCTTGCTGCAGGACCTTCCCCTGCTGCTGCAGATCACCGGGGCGGTGGTTAAGTCGGTGGAAGTGCCGGTAACCGTGAAAACCCGCCTTGGCTGGGACGAACGCTCCAAACCCATCGTTGACCTTGCCCTGAAACTGCAGGATGCCGGCATCGCCGCCCTGACCATTCACGGCCGTACCCGCGCGCAATTGTACGGGGGCAAAGCCGACTGGACGCTGATAGGGGAGGTAAAGAACCACCCGTCCATTCATATCCCCATCATCGGCAACGGCGATGTGACCGATGGCCCATCGGCCAAAGCCATGCTTGATCAGACAGGGGTCGACGGCATTATGATCGGTCGCGCATCGGTGGGGAACCCATGGATATTCAGGGAGGTGCATCACTACCTTGCCACCGGAAACACGTTACCGTCCCCGGGTATGGACGAGCGCCTGCGGGTGTGCCGTCAGCATCTGGAGACATCTGTGGCCTGGAAAGGCGAAATCACCGCCCTGCTCGAAATGCGCAGGCATTACAGCCACTATTTCAGCGGATTGCCCAACTTCAAACCCTTCAGGATGCGGCTGATGACCACCGTCAGCCTGGCGGATGTAAACGGCATACTGGATGATATAGCGCGGCAGTATTGTCCCTGATCGTAAAAATGTACGGAATCGGGACATATTTCCAAAAAAGTTCGTATCTTAGCCTAAATTAAATTCCAATGGCATCAGACCCCTTCAGGATATTTATCGTTGAGGACGATATTATTTTCGCGAAGATTATTTCTCACCATCTTTCGCTGAATCCGGACAATGAGGTGGAGATTTTCCCCGACGGCAAAAGCCTGCTGAAAAACCTTTACAAGAATCCCGCGCTGATCTCGCTTGACTATAACCTGCCCGATATGACCGGGCTGGAGGTACTCAAGCAGATCAAGGAGTTCAATCCTGATACCCCGGTGGTGATTGTTTCGGGGCAGCAGGATGTGGCAACCGCCATCGAGCTGCTGAAAAAGGGCGCCTACGATTACATCCTGAAGGACCAGGATACCAAGGAGCGCATGTGGAACATCATCAAGAACATACGCGAGAATGTCGAGCTGCGTCAGAAGATTGCCATCCTGGAAGAAGAGATCGGCCGCAAGTACGAGGTCAACAACCTGATCAAGGGCAACAGTCCGGCCATCAACAAGGTGTTTATCCTGATAGAAAAGGCGGCGCGCACCAACATCACGGTTTCCATTTACGGGGAAACCGGTACCGGTAAGGAGTTGGTTGCCAAATCGATACATCATGCGTCGGGACGCCGGAAAAAGCCTTTTGTGGCGGTAAACGTGACGGCCATCCCCAAGGAACTGATCGAAAGCGAGATGTTCGGCCACGAAAAGGGTGCGTTTACCGGTGCCAACAACCGCCGCATCGGCCGCTTCGAAGAGGCCAACCACGGCACCATTTTTCTCGACGAAATCGGCGATATGGACCTGAATATGCAGTCGAAGCTGCTCAGGGTGCTGCAGGAAGAAGAAGTGGTAAGGGTTGGAGGCAACGAGAATGTGAAACTGGATGTCAGGGTCATCGTGGCAACGCACAAAAACCTGCAGGAGCTTGTGCGCAAGGGTGAGTTCCGCGAGGACCTCTATTACCGCCTGCTGGGTCTGCCGATTAACCTTCCGCCTCTGCGCGAGCGGGGCAGCGACATCGCCCTGCTTGCCCGGTTTTTTGTGGATGAGTTCTGCCAGAAAAACAAACTCGGCAAGCTCTCCATCTCGTCAAAAGCCGTCGAGAAGATTCAGAAATATCCCTTCCCTGGCAATGTAAGGGAGCTGAAAGCAATTATGGAACTGGCATCTGTAATGACCAATACCGATGTGATTGAGGAGTCGGACATTTCCTTCAGCACGGCCAGCGCCAGCCAGGACTTCCTTTACGAGGAAACCACCCTGGAAGAGTACAACAAAAAGATCATCAACCACTTCCTTCAGAAATACGACAATAAGGTAAGGCTGGTGGCCCGGAAGCTGGATATCGGTAAAACCACCATTTACCGGCTGATGAACGAAGGGAAACTATAAAGTCCCGGGTTTTTAACGACCGGAAACCGGCATTTCAGAACAAATCGCACACATCGGTGCCGGGCAGCAGGTGCCATGCCCGGATGCCTGCTTTGCGGGCAGCTTCCACATGTACCAGGGTGTCGTCGATAAAGAGGGTTTCTTCAGGATGCAGCCAACCTTCGTTCAGTACATACCTGAAAATTTCCGGATCGGGCTTCGAGAGGCCGATCTGTTGCGAAAACCACATTTTGTCGAAGAGTTCAGCCAGCGGGAAGCCATAGTTGCGCAGAAAACCGGCGGTGTACGACACATAGTGGATATGGTTGGAATTGGAAAGCAGATAAAGGCGGTAGTCATTGCGCAGCCGTTTGAGCAGTTCCACGCGGGGGGGAGGAAAGTCCAGCAGCAGGGCATTCCACGCGGTGTCTACCTGTTCGGGGGTAACCCCCGGCTGCAGGCTTCTGAGAACGGTATTTCTGAACTCTTCCGGCGATACCTGTCCGCGTTCGAATTTCACCATCAGCTCAAGGCTGGAACGGCTTCCAAAGAAGTCGGTTTCATCTTTCACACCCAGCTTGCGGAAAGCCTCGCTGCTGCGTTTCGGATCGATATTCAGCAGCACATTTCCGAAATCGAAAATCAGGTTCCGGATGCTGCCCAGGTCTGGTTTATCATTTATCTCTGACATATAAGGCTGTCTGTAATCAGGCTTCAAAGCTAAGGAAATTTCGGATTGCGGCCCTTCGACTGCGCTCAGGGTAAAATTGCGGATTGTAGAATTCTTTCTGGGCTTCGTTGCGCTCAGCATATGAACATCAGCATGACGGGGGACGCCCCTTCGGCTCCCCTTCGACTCCCCTTCGGCTTCGCTCAGGGTGCGCGCTCAGGTTCCGGGACGATGGCTCTCCCTTCGGCTTGCTTCGGGTGGTCTTGTTCAGATGGTCCCGATAGCCAAAGCCATTGGGGTCGGAACCGCCCGGTCACTGCCACTCAGGGATAGGGATCAGGGTTGGGGGTTGAAGAAAAGAGCGGAATAACCTGCATGTTTCCGAATGAAACGGAAACCAAAGCATAACCCCTGAACGCAATTACACATTTTGAAGCAACCCGGAGACCTGAACGGGCTTCAACTCAGTCATTATTCTTTGGGTAGTTGTTGAACTCTATTCATTCTGAGATGCACTGATTAATGCTGAATACGTTTTTAAACGGGTTGACGGCATGGTATGGCAAGGAGTTCCTGAAGTCTTTTTCGTGATAATGAAAAAGTTGCAGTATAAGAGATAAGGTGAATGTTCTTTGTGAAATCCGGTCATCTGGATATTGTATTTCGTCATTTTCGGGCTTAATTTCTATGCAATCGGGTGATTGGTCTATTTTTCTTCACGGGAGGCCGGCCGCAGAATACATTTGTCTGACAAATCCTGATCCTTATTCCCAATGCAATTAGTGAGCCATCTTGTTATCAGCAGAGCCAACCTGAAAATAAGCCTTGTATTGCTGGCACTGTGCTTTTCGTCTGTGGCACAGGGCCAATATATGGAATACAATTTCAACAGTCCCGGTAGTCCATGTTACTTCAGTTATATATGTTATTCGCCAAGAGGGGTTTATAACACGAACAGACAGCCATTTCTCTTTGTTCTCGGGCGGCCGGGCGAGAGTGCACAGGAAACCTATAATGCTGACTCATTGAAAGGAATGCCGGCATTTTATAACTATACGTTCGTATATATACCCAACAAAGGCGTCACTCCCGCGGCAAGGCTCAACTGCCTCGATGCCCTGAGCAGTTTGTTGACAAATCATTACGAATACGGACACGCCAATCTGTTTCTTAAAGTGAATGATCCTGAGATTGAAGCGGGGGATATAGCAATAAACCGCCTCGGAAGGATTTTTAAAACCATACGTCTGTTTGAGTTCCCGGAGCAGGATACTGTGTTGCTTCCCGGTATAACAAAAGATTTCAGTGAGACTCATATAAACTACGATTTGTCATCCGGGAAAGCAGAGGATGAAACCGGCACTTATTATATAGACGAAAGTGTGGATGCCCCGGAAGAAGATGCTTTGGTTGAAAAACCGCGCAAGACCTATTTTGGGAAACCACAGGCCAGGAATTTTACCCTTACCGGAATCGTGCGCGATAAATCCACAGGCGAAGCTCTTCCTTTTGCAACCATTATGGTGAGCGGGACAACGGCCGGCACGGCTACCAACGCTGACGGGCACTTTACACTGCTAAAAGTACCCAGCGATACCAGTGTACTTATTGTTCAGTATATAGGCTATGATCGAACCGAAGTTTTCCTGAACCCGTATCTTCCCAAAAAAAATATGGTGATTGAAGTCAGACAATCTGCTTATACCCTGAAGGCAGTTTCGATTGTCGGAAAGAAGGAAGATGTGGTGCTTGCAGGGCGCACAGAGGTAAGCACCCTGAAAATGACCCCCCGCAAGATGGAGCAACTGCCGGGGCTGGGCGAGAAGGATATCCTGCGCTCCTTTCAGCTGATGCCGGGGATCAGTGCATCAAACGAATCGTCTTCCGGGCTTTATGTAAGGGGAGGCACTCCTGATCAGAACCTGGTATTGTATGACGGATTCACGGTGTATCATGTAGATCATCTTTATGGTTTTTTCAGTGCTTTCAATTCCAATGCCCTTAAGGATGTTCAACTTCATAAAGGTGGGTTTGAATCTCGTTTTGGCGGCAGGTTGTCGAGTGTAACCGAAATTACCGGGAAGGACGGAAACCAGAAGAGGTTTAATATTGGCGGGGATCTTAGCCTGCTGAGTATGAACTTTTATGCCGAAGTCCCGGTGGGGAAAAAGTTTACTTCAGTGCTTGCCTATCGCCGTTCGTACCAGGGAGCCTTATATAACGCCATTTTTGAGAAATTTAACCTGGGCGGAAGCAATGCCGGAGCTAACGAGGTAAGGCCAGGGCCGGGAGGCAGGCAGGTGCAGGATGCCGAGGTGACCAATTACTTTTATGACCTTAATGGCAAGTTTTCATACCGGGTGAACGATAAGGACATGATTTCGCTAAGTTTTTTCAATGGTACCGATAAGCTTGATAATGGTTCGGCTCTGAGCGCTCCCGGTTTCGGTATGTCAGGCAGGAACTTCAACATGAACACCACCGATCTTACCCGATACGGAAATATCGGCAGTAGCCTGAAGTGGTCGAGGAAATGGAATGAAAGGCTTTATGGCAATACCATACTCAGTTATTCAAATTATTATAGCGACCGCGACCGCACCCAGGAAAGATCATCAGTGAATGCGGATGATGAAACCATTAATACAAAAATGGGTGTTCTGGAAACAAACAATCTGAGAGATTACAGCCTGAAGTCAGATTATCAGTGGGACATCCTGAGGGGTAGCCAGTTTCAGTTTGGCGCATTTTCCACCTTCTATAACATTGAATACACCTATGCACAGAATGATACTTCAAACGTGCTTGACAAACACAATCAGGCATTTCTCTCAGGAGCCTATGTTCAAAGCAGGACAAAGCTTTTTGGGGACAGACTGACCCTGATTCCGGGCATCAGAACAAGCCTCTTTTCAATTACAGGAAAAACATATACCGAACCCCGGTTTGCAGCGACCTTTAATATCTCAGATAGACTGACATTGAAAGCTTCCACCGGCAAATTTTTTCAGTTTGTAAACCGTGTAACCCGGGAGGATATTCTCTCTGGTAGTCGTGACTTCTGGTTGCTTTCCGATCAGGTCAATGTACCGGTGAGTTCTGCGGTCCATTATATTGCTGGACTGGCTTATGAATCGAATGATTATCTCTTCAGTGCCGAGGCCTATTTTAAACATATCCACGATATTACTGAGTATTCCCTGCGATTCAACACCAGCCCTGCCGGGTTCAGTTATAATGAGAATTTCTTCAGCGGGTCGGGTGTGGCCAGAGGGATTGAAATGCTGGCGCAGAAGAAGGCCGGCCGGTTAAACGGATGGGTCAGCTATACGCTGGGAGAGGCTGACAACAAGTTTGAGGTATACAGTGACCAGTATTTTCCTGCAAATCAGGATGTAACCCATGAATTTAAGGCGGTAAGCCTGTATAAATACAAACGCTGGGATTTTTCGGCTACCTGGATATTCGCTACCGGGAGGCCTTATACAGCCCCTTCAGGAGCCTACCAGGTAACCCTGCTTGATGGAACCACCCAGGATTTCTTTACAGTAACTGCGAAAAACAGTGTCCGCCTGCCCGATTATCACCGGTTTGATCTTGCGGTTAACTTCAAGTTGCTTAAAGGCGCCAGGGGGGAAAGGAAACGGCAGGAGATCGGCTATATCGGCGTTTCTCTCTTCAATGTTTATAACCGCAAAAATGTCTGGTATAAAACGTTTACAATTGAAGATGGTTCCATTCTGGAAACAAATGTTAACTATCTGGGTCTTACCCCTAACCTTACCCTTTCGCTCAGGTTAAGATAGTCTTGCTCCCTAACACAATAAAATGAAAATGAATATCATGAAGAATAAGTCAAAAGTTCAATTTTCGGCTCTTAAGTATTTGTTAATTAGTGCAATTGCATTCTGTTTAACTTCATGCGATGACGAATCAGGTGCATATACTGATTTCCCGGTGATTGAAGCTTATCTCTATCCAGGGAACGAGGTAAGTGTGAAGGTCAGTCGCCAGACCCCTTTTCTGAGCGATGTGGAATACTCAGGCGATGATATCAATAATCTTTCGTTGGTATTAATACACAATGATTCAGCATATACCATGTTTGCCGCTGACAGTGGCTGGTATACCTGTAATCCTGAGAATGTGCAGGCGGGAGATGTATTCAGGTTGTCATTCATTTTTGATGCACGTGAAATTACAGCCTATACGTTTATTCCGGAAAAGCCGCTTAACCTTACCCAGTCCGCCACCAGGATCTACACGCCAAGGATGGACGGTTCCTCAGGCATAGGGGGAAGCCCGGGAGTGATGAGCGACCCTGTTCAGATCAGCTGGGACAACAATGACGGGTCATATTATCTCATGGTGGTTGAAAACATGGAAGCCAGCCCGGATCCTATCCGCGACTTTGATGATGAAGACCGGCCCACCGGCCGTTTCAGGAAATCACCTACCCAATCGGGAAGCGAGATGCTACGGCCATTTGATTTTGAATATTTCGGGTTGCACCGGATTGTCGTTTATCATGTGTTGCCCGATTATGCTACCCTTTATGAGCAGAACAGCTCCAGTTCGCTTAATCTGACCAATCCCTCGACAAGTATTGGTAACGGTTATGGAATTTTTACCGGGCTCAATTCGGATACCCTGTACATCAGCGTAATTGAAAGCAGCAAATAGACCCGGCGTTATCAAAGTATTTTCATGCACTTTGATTACGTGAAATACAGAATACCAACGGACGGTTCAATCTGCTGAAGTTTGCAAACCCCGGTTTCCCTGATGCCAATAGATAGAGGACAAAAGTTATCTTATGTTTTTAGGAACCTGGAAGATAATTCAGTCACAGGTTACAATCAAAGCGGAAAGTCTGTCGGGTTCATTATGCTGATCTTGCTTCCAGGATAATGCATGGTGTATTTCAGATAAAATTCTTATCCACAAAAGACTGGAAGGCTTCTTTGTACTGATCGCTGATGGGAATATAGGTTTTACCGAATACGATGCGGCTTCTTTCTATGACCTCGATACGCTTCAGGTTCACAATAAAGGAACGGTGCACCCGCATAAACCGGCCGGCTGGTAGTTTCAGTTCCAGTTGCTTCATGGTCACCAGTGTGAGCAAGGGGTGGTCTTCCCGGTGAAGGTATATCTTGACATAATCTTTCAGCCCTTCAATGTAAAGGATATCATCAAGGTTGACCCGTCTTAATTTATAATCTGATTTGATGAAGAGGAAATCGCTGTCGGTATCAATCTGAGGTTCTTTGTCTGCACCGGCAGGCATTATCCTGCTTCTGGCCCGGTTTGCCGACTCAAGAAATTCCTCATACGAAAAGGGTTTCATCAGGTAATCAAGCGCATCCAGGCGGAAACCCTCCACCGCGTAAGAAGCATAGGCCGTGGTAAATATAAAACGGCAGTTTCCTTTGCTGATGCGGGCAAATTCCGTTCCCAGAAGGTCCGGCATCTGAATATCAAGAAATGCCAGTTCAACAGGGTGCGTTTCAAGATATTCAAGCGCTGTAAGGGGACTTTCAAAGCTTCCTGTAAGCTCAAGGAATGGTGTTTTGCTGATATAGTCCGTGATCAGCTTAAGGGCCAGCGGCTCATCGTCGATGGCAATGGTTTTTATCCTGTTCATGACTTATTTCAGATTGATGATAAGTTGAACATTGTATGATTCATTGTCTTCTGAGATTTTCAGCGTGTGCCGGCCGGGATAGAGCAGGTTCAAACGTTTCCGGATATTTTCCAGTCCGATGCCCGGACCTGAAACGCTGTTGGTGCCTTTTTCGGATGAGCGGCTGTTGGTGCACGAAAATTCAATCCGGGTTTCCGTCGATTTCAGGCTGATGTCAATAAATGAAGGAGATTTATAACTGATTCCATGTTTGAAGGCATTCTCGATAAAAGCGATAAAGATCATGGGCGGAATGGTGAGCTGTTCCGAATGTGGCCTGAAATCTACCGAAACTTTCACTTTATCGCTCAGCCGCAGGCGCATCAGGTCGATATAGTTGTTCATAAAGGCCAGTTCCTGCTCCAGTGTAATATTGCCGGTTTCCGATTCATACAGCACATACCGCATCATTTTAGAGAGCTTCAGGACGGCGTTGGAAGCGTCCCTGCTGCCCGATTCGGTAAGGGAATAGATGTTGTTCAGGGTATTGAAAAAAAAATGCGGGCTAATCTGGTTTTTCAGCATACTCAGTTCCGAGGAAAGTTTTTCCTTTTCTAGGTCCCGGTGTTCCTTCTCCTTTAAGTTATAGGCTTCCGTAAGTCTCAATCCCATGGCCAGGCCTGTGATAAGCATGGAAATAAATGCTGTGTTCATCATGTGCATAGCCGGCGGTGGCCCGTGGAAGTCAAATCCTTCAATGGCCAGGCGGTCGCGCAGCATATCCATGCGTTGCCGGAGGAGGTCATCGGGGAAGAGCCAGTGCCCAAGGTTGTCGGTAAGCATAACCGAAAGGACAATTGCCAGCGCTGCATAGAGAAAGAATTCAAGTTTTCTCCCTTTCAGATAATAAGAAGGTACCAGCCAGAGATAAGAGATGTAGAACAGCACTCCGCCAATGGCCACACGCACATAATACCTGCCTTCGAAAAATCCGGGTTGCTCCAGATTGCCCGATATCATAAACCAGGGAAGCAGCAATACCACTGCCCAGAAGGCGAGATGAATAAAAAAGGTCAGTTTATCGCCTTTCATAGTTTGCATTTGACTTCAAATTTAAGGTTTTTTACATACTGTCAGTTCGTTTATTCAAACCTGAGCGCATCGATGGGATTCAGGTTTGATGCTTTTCTGGCAGGGTACCAGCCAAAGAATATGCCGATGGCGGTGCATACCAGAAACGACATGATCACGGCAACAGGCATTACCGAAACAGGCCATCCCATGATATTCCCGATCACCGAGGATGCGGTAATACCCAGCACAATACCGAAAATACCTCCGATTACACTCAGGAAGGTGCTTTCGATCAGGAACTGCATCAATATGTCGAGGCCCCTGCCGCCGATACTCATTCTCAGCCCGATTTCACGGGTTCTTTCGGTGACGGAAACGTACATGATATTCATGATGCCGATACCGCCGACAAGCAACGAAATGGCTGCTATAGCCCCGAGCAGGGTAGTAAGGATGTCGCTGATGGAGGTGAAGGTACTTACCAGTTCGGCCTGGGTCCTGATCTGAAAGTCATCGTCATCGCCATCCTGCAGTTTATGTGAATTCCGCAGTGCGGCCGTAATTTCGCTGACGGCCTGCGTGGTAGCTTCCTCACTGATGGCCGAGGTTTGTATGGAATTGATGTGGGTGATGGCCAGGATGCGCTTCTGCACGGTGGTATAGGGTGCGATCAGCAGGTCGTCCTGATCCATTCCGAAAGTGTTTTCGCCTTTCTCCGATAACAGTCCGATGATGGTAAACGGGATTCCCCGGAAACGTATGGATTGTCCGACCGGGTCAACATCTTCTCCAAACAGGTTATCAACCACGGTTTGGCCGATCAGGCAGACTTTTGCCGAGCTATGGACCTCCTGCTCCGTAAAATTCCTCCCGGATGCCAACGAAAGTTTTTTTATGTCTATATAACCAACTCCTCCGCCATAAACGGAAGTGGGCCAGTTTTTCCCCACCGCCACCGCTTGTCCTGAGCCCCTTACCTCAGGAGAGACCACGAGTACCGAAGGACAGTTGGCTTCGATGGCCCGGACATCCTTAATACTAAGGGCTTTGGAAGCTGAATTGCCTTGTTGTACCCCACCCATCGATTGTGTGGCCGGCATGATCATCACCAGGTTTGATCCCATGCTGCTGATCTGCTGCTGAATACTTTGCTTGGAGCCTTCACCGATGGCGAGCATGGCGATTACCGAAGCAACGCCGATGATGATGCCAAGCATGGTGAGAAAGGCCCTGAATTTATTGCGCATCAGGGCGTTGAGGGCTATTTTTGACAGGTTTTTAATGTTCATCGTATTCAATAATAATCAAAAAATAGTGGTTTAATTCCCGAACCGTTAAAGGAACCGGTGGTCTGGTGCGGGTTCAGGATCAAAATCCGGCGGCAGCGATCAGCTCAGTCATTTTCCGGCGGCAATGCTTTCAGCATTTCCATGGCTGAATTGCGTTTGAGTAACGGGTTCTGTTTCACGATGTTTCCATCCCTGAACACCACGTTTCTTCCCATAAATTCCGCAATTTCAGGTTCATGGGTTACGAAAACGATGGTTTTACCTTTTTCATTCAATTCCTGAAAGAGGGCCATGATTTCATAGGAAGTGCGCGTATCAAGGTTTCCGGTGGCTTCATCGGCAAGGATGAGCACCGGGTCGTTCACCAGGGAGCGTGCAATGGCAACCCTTTGCTGCTGACCTCCGCTGAGTTGATTGGGCATATGATGCATCCTGTCAGCCAGCCCGACGGCCCCGAGTGCGGCCTCGGCTCTTTCGCGGCGCTCGCGCGCCCTTATAGCGTGGTTATAGAAAAGTGGCAGTTCCACATTCTCGAGGGCTGAAGTTCTGGGTAACAGGTTATAGGATTGAAATACAAATCCGAGTTTAAGATTGCGCAGCCTGGCAAGTTCATTTTTGCTCAGACCGCTTACATCGGTGCCATCAAGAAGATAAGTCCCTCCCGAGGGCTGGTCGAGGCAGCCAAGAATATTGAGCATGGTTGACTTTCCGCTTCCGCTGGCCCCCATAATGGCGACAAATTCTCCCTCCTCAATGGAGAGATCTATGCCCCGCAGGGCTTGTACAATTACTTCACCAACCCGGAAGTATTTTTTAAGCCCTGTAACGGAAATAATTGTTTTTTTGTGCGCTTTCATGACTCCTGCTTATTGTGGTGGTGGTTGCGGCGGGTTGTTCTTGTTCGCGGATCCAGGTCGTTTGGGAACAAAGGGGCTGGATGCGGTTTTTTCGTTTTTCTGTGACTTCTCCGCGGTTTTGGCGGAAAGAATCACTTCTTCTCCCTCCTTCAGGCCGGAGATGATTTCCGTAATGCTGCCGTCGCTCAGGCCCGTTTTTACACTTCGCGGCAGCATTCTGCCCCCTTCGTAAACCCATACCATTTCACCCCTCTCGGGCCTTCCGGTCATCATGGTTTTGCCGGATGTATTCTCAGCTTCCGGTTTAAATTTCAATGCTTTCGAAGGTATTATGAGCACAGTGTCCGCTTCGGAAAGAAAAATATTTACGCTTGCAGTCATGCCCGGCATCAGTTTTTTTTCCGGATTGGGCGCATTGATGATTACGGTGTAGGTAACCACATTGGAGGTAACTACCGGTTTCAGACGGATTTCGGTCACCGTTCCTTCGAATTCCTCACTTGGGAAGGCATCCACCGTAAATTCAACCCTTTGTCCTTCGCGTACCTGGCCAATATCGGCTTCATCAACACTTGCCTGCACTTCCATACGGGTGAGGTCGTTGGCTATCGTAAACAGCGTTGGGGTATTGAAACTTGCTGCCACTGTTTGTCCTTCGTCCACTGCGCGGTTCAGCACTACTCCGTCGATGGGAGAATAGATGGAAGCATAGGCAAGGTTCACCTGGTTGCGTTGCAGCGAGGCTTTGGCACTTGCCACACCGGCCAGAGATCTTTTATAGCTGTATTCCGCCTGGTCAAAATCAGCCTGAGCAATCAGGTTTTTATCGTAAAGACTCTTCATCCGCTGGTAGTTGCCGTTCTGGTAGCTCAGGTCGGCTTCGGCATCCATCAGGGTTGCTTCGCTCTGGTTGAGCGTGGCACGCAGCATGGTCTCATCGAGTTTCGCCAGCAACTGGCCTTTCTTTACCACCGAATTGAAATCAGCATAAAGACGTTCTATCACGCCTGAAACCTGGGTACCCACCTCCACGGTGGTGATGGCTTCGAGGGTGCCGGTAGCGGTTACGGAGATGCTGACATTGCCTCTTTCAACAGCGGCCGTGTCAACGGACAGGGCAGCCTTCCCGCCTCCGCAGGAGTAGACGATGCCAGCACCGGTTGCCAGCACCAGTATGGATATTATGATTAATCTTGTCTTACGTTTCATTGAACTTGTTTTTAACCTGATATTTTTGAAATATCATTGACTTAAGGATGTTAATTACAAAGTGAGCGGCTTGCCCTGGTAATACTCCAGTTCTTTATAACTGAAAATCAGGTTATATCTTGACTGAAGCAGTTTACTTTCTGCATTGATCAGATTGGTTTTTTCGAAGAGGTAATCCACCGGGCTGATGACCCCCTGATTGAATCTTTCCGTGGCCACTTCATAAGATGCGGTCATTGCCCTGTACTGTTCTTCCGAGGCCTGAAACTCCTTTCCGGCAGCAACAACTGCCGCACGGGCGGTTTCTATGTTCTTGCGCAACTGGTTCAGGGTTGACTGTTCACTGATTTCCGCCGACCGGGCATTGATCATGGCCAGGGAAACCTGCGATTTCAACTGTTTTTGCTGAAATATGGGTACGGAAAGCGTAAGGCCGGCCACAGGGGAGAAGTTGTGGTCCAGTTGTGAGGCGAACTTAAGCCCTTCGGCCACACTGCTGTAACTGGTGCTTACGCCTGCATTCAGGCTGAGGGTGGGTAGCATGGCGCCTTTGGCTATAGCTGTCTCATATCCGGCAATCCTTTTTTTCAGGGTAGCGCTTTTTACCTCAGGCCTTATTTCAAGGGCTTTTTCGTAAATCACACCTGCATCGTCAGTAATCAGCTGTAATCCGGTACCTGAAAGATCGGGCACAGCAATGGCAAATGTATCATGAACAGGGATTTCGAGCAGCTGCATCAGGTTGATCCTGCTCAGCAGCAACTGCTTTTCTGCATTGGCAAGGGTAAGTTTCTCCGCCGACTCCTGCGCTTTTACCTGCAGGTAGTCTGCCATTGAAATAATGCGCAGGTTAAGCCGTTCACCGGCCAGCTGCAGTTGCCTGCCGGTGGAAGCCAGCTGGTTCCCGCTGTTGGTTACCAGTTCTCCGGCATACAGCACCTGAAGGTAATTGTCAAGCACCTGGAGCGCTATGTCCTGCCGCATGCTTTCAGCGTCGAGTACCGCGCGCTGATAATCGAGAGATGTCTGCCTGATGGAATTCTGCTTCCTGAAACCGTTAAAGAGTGTCACGCCCGAATTCAGGGAAACCGAACTTCCGTTGCTTCCCGTAAATTCATAGTTTCCCGCTAAATTTTGTTTGTCCGTCCACGAGAAATTTTGTCTTACGGAAGCATCCAGCGTGGGAAACCGGGAAGCCATTGCCTGTTCCTGGTTCACCTGACTGATTTCCACAGACAGGCCGGCCTGGCGCACCTGCAGGTTATATCCCAGCGCCCTTGAGATGCATTCGTCCAGGGTCCATACTTTATTCTGGGCAGGCAGGTCAGAACCCGTTAATATAAAGAAAAATGCAGGGATTAATAATCTAATTTTCATTGGTTTATTCATTGATGTTGCAAAACTATAGTCACAAGCCGGAGCCGGAAAATCCTTTAGACCAAAGACGGTTTTTTGCCGACCAATCCGGAGGAGAAGCGGTTTTGGAGAGGAAAAGTGTGGTTAAAAAATTTCTAAAATTTAATTTTTAATTTCTAAACAGTTTGATCTTTAGGAATATAAGTGATAATTCGTATTGAAATTCCCGGATACCATTTCCACGACATGTCCCGCAACAGTCGGGATTCTCACATTTCCACATTGCCAAGCACCTGAGCACCCGAACACTAAAACACCTGAGCACCTGTACACTAAACAACATCAGTTATTAATTTTCATTTATTCCTCATATAATTGCAATAAGAATATAATAGTAGTATATTTGCATCAAAGAGCTTTGACAGAGAGTTATTTTCATTTGAAAACAGCCGGGAGAAACCATGCATTCCTCTCAGGACCCGGCGCTGAATTATCGTGGAGAACCACATATCCTCTAACGCGTTGATCATGGATTCCGGGAAACCGGATCAGATATATCATTATTCATTCTAAGCACAAGCATTATGAAAAAGTTTATCAGCTGCGCGTTGATTGCTATGGCCGGATTCTTCACCATTCAGTCACAGGCGCAGTCTTTTATCCTGAAAGCAGGGATGAGCCTTCCGGATTTCTATGTTAACGAAGGTGAAGATGTGGAGATGACCGCAGATTATAAGATGCGGACCGGATTTCATGCCGGCCTGTCCGCGGACTTTACACTGAATAAAGTGCTGTCTTTTGAACCGGGAATTATGTTCAGTTCAAAAGGGGCAAAGTCGTCAGACAACGATGCGGGCTATCGCCGCGATGTTGTCGTTGCGCTCTACTACCTGGACATTCCCCTCTTATTGAGAGCAGGCACAGCAATAAGCGATGGTATTCATATTTATGCTGCTGCCGGGCCTTATGCCGGTGTGGGGCTTTCCGGCAAATCCAAAATTACCTCTGAGTTCAGCGGCGTTGAGGAGTACAATGAAGTGGATGTTGAATGGGGCGATGCGGAAGAAGAAATTAAAAGGCTTGAATTTGGTGCCACTTTTGGCGCCGGTCTTGAAATCGGATCTTTCTTTATAGGAGCAGGTTATGATCTGGGGATTACTGATATCTCCAATATCCCCGGTGATCATGATGATTTTGATTTTAAAAACAGGGTGCTGCGGATCACGGCTGGCTATCGTTTCTGAAAAAACTGTCTGCTTTCCCTGCTGAAACAGGATTTCCGTTATCCAGAAAATAGTATTGTCAAATGCCTGATCCGGGTTAACTTTGCTGCGTAACCCGGCGCATGAAGGATTCAGATCAGTATGTTCTTTCACAGGGGTTCCCTGATATTTTGGTTGAAAAGAGAA
>JAMLHF010000068.1 GCA_023957275.1 Lentimicrobium sp.
CAAATATAACCACAATCTGCTATCGGACAAGGTTTTTATACTTTAACAGCAGACCCTAATTATCAGCCACAGCACCGTGGCAGGAAAGAAAAAAAGCCGCGCAAAAGATTCAACCGGAAGAAATAAGAAGCGTTTTCCGGCAGCGCACTAAACCGGCTTTCTGATAACCATGCCTGGTAAAAGCCTATTCAAGGGAAAGGAGTTTCAGTTTTTTTTTACTGATGCGGGCTAAATACTAATCTATCCATTGGTTAGTCCTGGTCTCCGGAGCTCTTGCGATGGGGATCCTTTTAATGCAGAATCTTGTATATAAGTTCTTTCGTCAATTCGCCGTCGGAGGCTGAACCTGCATCAACTCCCTTGCTTTTAAGGTCATATTCCCTCAGAAGGCCGATAATCTCTACGACCTTTCCCGGGCTGTAATTGCGAACGGCAGTCTTGTAATCATTCAGGAAGTAAACCGAAACACCCACGATTGACGCGGCTTCAGAATCAGGCTTACTTCTGACCGAATGATAAAGCAGCAATTTGGAAAAAAAGTGAAACAGCAGGATCACGTTTTTTATCAGGGGATTTTCCTTTGGATTGGAAGCAAAGTAGGCAATTATCCGGTTAGCTTTGGAAATATTTCTGTTGGCCAGCGCATTCTGCAATTCGAAGAAATTATAGTCTTTGCTGATGCCAATATTGTCTTCAACCAGTTTTTCTGTGATAAGGCTTCCTTTGGCCAGATTGATATAAAGCTTGCCAAGTTCGTTGGATACTTTACTCAGGTCATTGCCCAGCGCACCGGAGATCATGCCTGAGGCTTTCGGGCTGATGGCATAGCCGTTGGCTTCAACCTGCGCCACAATCCATCCCGGAATCTTATCCTCGTAAATTCTGGCTGAGTCGAAAACTACCCCTTTTTTCTCAATCAGTTTATAAAAAGCTTTTCGTTTGTCGAACTTTTTGTATTTGTAACAAAGTACAAGAATCGTGGTATTAAGTGGTTTTTCAATGTAGGGTATCAGGTCGTCGAGCGCTTTTATTTCCTGTGCTTCTTTAACGATTACAACCTGATGGCTCGACATCATGGGGTAGCGTTTGACATGGTCGAGGATGATATTTGCATTCACATCACGACCGTAAAGAATCGTCTGGTTAAATTCCTTTTCAATGTCACTGAGCACTTCCCGTTCAATGGCGTCGCTGATAAGGTCAATAAAATAGGGTTCTTCGCCGCTCAGGAGATAGACAGGATAGTATATCCGCTTTTTAAGGTCAGACAGGATGCGGTTGAAATCAGTAGCCATGAGATGAGATGATCAGAAACGAAGGTGTTTAACCGTTAAACCTTTATTGATAAGTTGCTTGAGGGACTCAATGCCTACTTTAAGGTGAATTTCAACAAACTCTTCAGTAACATGTCTGTCGCTTTCCTCGGTTTTTACACCCGAAGAGATCATCGGCTGATCTGACACCAGCAGCAGAGCCCCTGTGGGGATTTCATTGAAAAAGCCAACACTGAATATGGTTGCAGTTTCCATATCAATGGCCATGGCCCTGATTGAACGAAGGTATTCCTTAAAAACATCATCATGCTCCCAGACTCTCCGGTTGGTGGTGTATACTGTTCCTGTCCAGTAATCCCGGTTAAAATCCCGGATGGTGGTGGATATGGCTTTCTGCAGGCTGAAGGCGGGAAGTGCGGGTACCTCCTGGGGGAAATAATCATCGGAGGTTCCTTCACCCCGGATAGCGGCGATGGGCAGTATCAGGTCGCCGAGTTCAGCCCTGTGTTTGAGTCCTCCGCATTTGCCGAGAAACAAAACGGCCTGGGGCTTGATGCAGCCAAGCAAATCCATGATGGTAGCGGCATTGGCGCTTCCCATTCCGAAATTTATCAAGGTGATATCTCCGGCTGTAGCACTCGGCATGGCCCTGTTGATACCTCTGATCTCAACATTATTCCAGTGGGCGAAAAGTTCAAGGTAATGATTGAAATTCGTCAGCAATATATACTCGCCAAACTCCTGAAGAGAGGTGCCTGTATATCTTGGAAGCCAGTTCTCTGTGATTTCCTGTTTGGTTTTCATACCGGGCCTGTCTGTTTATCGCTTTGAATGAAGTATTTATTTTATTGCAAATGTAAGGTTTTTGATATAATGTTGCAGTACTGATATCCCACAGACCTTTAACAATGCAACCACTGAATTTCCCCGCTTATAACTTCAGAATCAGAGAAACATCGCTGCGACATGAAATTTTTGACCCTTTGCGCAGACGATTTGTGGCACTTACTCCTGAAGAATGGGTCAGGCAGCATCTCATCCAATACCTGTGCAATGACAGGAAGGTGCCTGAACATATGGTGGCATCTGAACGGGGACTTAAAGTAAACAGCTTGCCCCGCCGTTTTGATCTGCTGGTGTTTGCGCCCGACGGACGTCCTGTGATGATTGCGGAATGCAAGGCGCCCAAAGTTCCGCTTACCGAAGAGGTTTTTTTTCAGGCTTCTGCCTATAATCTGGCTTTAAAGGTTGACTATTTATTGATTACTAACGGGATAGAGCATTATTGTGCTAAAGTTAACTACCGGGAAAATAAGCTGGATTTTTGTCCGGATATACCGGAGTATGCGGTTTTGTGCGGCGCCAGCCAATGAAGACAGCCATTCCTGCAGAATGTCAGGAAGCGCAGATATTTCTCAAGTCAGAGAATACGGGATTGAAAGTGTGTTCCAATACATATTTTGCCAGGTCAAAAACCGGCAAACCTGTCCGGTCAATAATGGCCGAATCGGCGGTACATATAATCCCGCCGGCAACAGAAGCCAGTGCTTCGTCTGCCTTTTCAGTCATCAGCATATGACAACTTACGGACGTGTGGCCGAATAATTCAGTGGCGACGGAAGCCAGTCGTCCGGCCCCGCTTATCTGACTATCGGCATAAAAAATGATGCCTCCGGGCCGGAAACTTTCCAGTGTTTGAACAATCAACTCAACTGACCTGATGAACAAATGTTCAGGGATTTTTTTTCCATGAAATCCGGATGCGTCCCTTAATACACCATCGCAGGAAATAAAAACTCTGTTCCCGGAAAGGTAACTCACAATGATAAGACATTGGTTAAAATAGTCAACATGGAAACAAGCCCCTGCTGCCGGCGTACCACAAAGTTTTGCAAGTCTGGTCCGTGCAGTTTCCGGCAGTGTTATTCCCCTGAAAAGCATCGTTCTTTCAGCAGCGTCAAGCTGATACCTGTCACAGATCAGCTTTAAAACGCTTTTGGCAGGATATCTTCTTTCCCGGAAATACAGGTAATCCCTGATGGCATCGCAAAAGTGAACCGAAAACCTGTCCATATATCAAACTTACAAAATATACGCAGGTTTTTCAACATTATCATTAATTTTACCGGCAAATAAGATTGATATGTCCTTTCTGCGTGTTTTGCTGGCCATTATTTTTCCTCCCCTTGCTGTTCTTGACGAAGGGTGCGGCTCAATTCTTATCGTTTTTATACTTACCCTTGCCGGTTGGATTCCGGGAGTTATTGCCGCGCTCATCATCCTCAACAGGCGATAGCCGTCCATATTCAGGATTGTGTTGCATGCAGATACATTGCCCGGGTGCATGTTATCTGCAAGTGAATGCATAAAAAAACAGCTGAACATTATTTTTTTGTTCAGCTGTTTTTTATTACCCTATCCGGGATAAATCAGTACTTTGGGTATATCAGCTGCACTTCAGAACAGTCTTGATCTGGTAGTTGGCTGATTCGGCAAGCGGGCCGACAGCAGCTTTTTTGAATGAAGCACAGGCGTCACCGGTTGATCCTTTTCCTGCCTGGGCCATGCCTATCTCAAAATGGAACCTGGCTTGCTTGGCGGGGGTATCTTCTTCAAGTGCCATCCCTTTTTCTGCACTGGCGATGGCATCATCCCAGCGTGAAAGTTTGTTGTAAGCAACAGCGAAAAGGTAGAATGCTTCAGGATTGGTTTCTGAATATTTGACAGATCCATTCAGCAACTCCACCGTTGCATTCAGATCATTTTTCTTGAAGGCGGCATTGGCGTCAACAATAAGATTGTCGCTCATGAATTTGCGGGCCTGTTCAACGGTTTTAGTGTCATTTGTTTTTATTCCTGCTTCGATGGCGGCATCCATGGCGGCTTGCATTTCATCGTTCTTGTTCTGCTTGTTGTAAACAAGTCCTTTACTGAGGTAGGCGCCGGCAAAATCCGGGTCATAACCCAATGCCTTGTCGAAACTTTCCAGCGCTTCAGGGTATTTACCTCCCTTGTATTCGTTGTTACCTTTCACGCGGTATAATTTGGGCAGAAGGTCATCGGCTTTGGCCTGAATGCCGTTGTCACCGAATTCAACTGCATAGTTGTGCGCAAGTTCAAAGTTGGTGATGGCTTCATCAATTTTCTTCTCCTTATACAATGCTGTAGCGTAATTGTATTGCAGAACCGGAATCTGTTGCCGTGAAAGGGTTAAAATCTCCTGTGCTTCAGGACCTGCTTTTTCTGCAATTGAGGCTGCCTGCAAAAGCGCTTCAATTGCTTTGGGAAGATCGGATGCAGCTAGTTCCACACCACGGTTATAGGCATTGGTTGCATCTTCGATTGATTGGGCAGTAGCCAGGTTTAAACTGAAAGTGAGCGCAACAGCAGCAACAAAGGCCTTTAACATTTTTCCATTTTTCATTTGAATTCTTGTTTGGTTAAAAAATTACACTTGCCGGCAAATATAACTAATTACATGCCAAACTTTGTATATAAGTTTCATAAAAAATGATAAATGGTGTTGTTAATACATTTACAATCAATGTGATAATTTATTTTCGCTTCGGTGGAGCGGGTATCTATTAATTGTATCGAAAGCCTTAAGTGATACAGACCGGAAATTTACCGATTTATTAAGATTATTCATTAAAAGGCATTCATAATTACCTGTAAAGGTTAACACTGTATGTCATGAAGAAAAATCCTGTTTCGGGATTGAACAATCAAATTTTATTATACATTTGCAATGCGAAAAAATTTTATTTCTTATGAAAAGTACTGTTATCAAGGTTGTTTTGGCGATTGTGGTCATAGTTCTGGCTTATCTGCTTTACGCTTCTATTATGAAGCCTATCAGGTTTCAGGAGGAACTTAATGCCCGGAATTCCCAGATAGTTGCGAAATTAAAGGACATCAGGACTGCGCAGACCTTTTACAAGCAATTTAATAACGCTTACACAAGCAGTTTTGACACCCTTTTTGAGTTTTTACGTACAGGACAGATTCCGGTTGTAAAAATTATTCCGGATCCCAATGACACCACATTTACCAAAACCATCAATGATACCATCGGGTTTGTGGGGATTGCAGACTCATTGTATTCCAGTCGGGTAAACTTCAATCTTGAAGACCTTGCCGTTATTCCTCATTCGGAAGGCCGGAAGTTCGAAATCAGCACAGATAAAGTGGATAAAGGAGGGGTGATTGTTCCGGTGATCGAAATCCTGGTGCCTTACGAGTATTACCTTTTTGATCTTGATAAACAGGACGTGATCAACCTTGCCGAACAGCAGAAGACCATGAACAGATATCCGGGTATCAAAATGGGGTCGCTTACCGAAGCCACAACCGACGGTAACTGGGAATAGATTTGTTAATTATGCCCGGCGATTATCAGACGCAGTTCAGTGTTTATGACCGTCTTTTTGATCCGGCAGTTTCAGAAGAATTTTTCCTGTCCATCCGGATTGAGCCGGATGGACTTTCTTTTTCCGTTTATTCACCTGCGCATGGCAGGTATATCGGGCTCGAATCCCTGACTTTTCCTGACTCTGTCAGGATTAAGGACGGGCCCATGGCTGGTATTCTTTACAGCGATTATCTGAGCCGGCTTCTGACTAACCATCCGGTGCTTACCAATAATTACCGCAAGGTATGCGCCATCTTTCACAGCCGCTTCTTTACACTTGTCCCGGGGCCTTTATTTAACGATGACCTGGCAGGTGATTATCTGCAGTTTGTTCACAAAATCGGGGCAGATTCACGGATTCTGATTCAGAATCTCAGATCCGCTGATATACGTTTGGTTTATGGCGTATATCAGGGACTGATACAGGAGATGGAATCCAGGTTCCCTGATGCCCGTAAGGTTCACGAAACAGGGGCATTGCTTGATTCACTGCTCCCGAGGTTTAAGCGATCCGAAGCCCCCGAGCTTATCTTTGTCAATATTGAATACGGTTCTGCAGGGATTACCGTTTTGAGGGGCGGACTTCCGGTTTTCTGCAATGCATTTGAATGCCGCACGCATGAAGATACCGTTTACTTCATTATGTTTGTTATGGAACAACTGGCGCTGAATCCTGAGAAAACGCCGCTGTATCTGCTGGGGAAAGCCGGAAAGGAAGATGCTTTATTCAGGCTGCTTGCGAAGTATGTAAAAAAGGTTGACCTGCTTGAACAATCAGGACCTCAGGTCGGGGGTTATGTTACTGTTCAGTCGGAAACTCATCGTTATTACACCCTCCTGAACCCCTCATTATGCGAATTATAAGCGGAACCCATAAAAGCAGGCAAATCCATGCCCCCCGCAACCTGCCTGTCAGGCCGACTACTGACCTTGCCAAGGAAGCACTCTTTAATATTCTGGTGAATCATTTCGACCTTGAGGATGTAACGGTGCTTGACCTTTTTGCCGGAACAGGAAATATTACCTATGAATTTGCCAGCAGGGGAGCAAGGGGCGTTACCAGCATTGATCTGGAGTTGCGTTGCGTGAATTTCATCAGAAAAACAGTAACGGACCTTGGCTTCGAGGCAGTGCTTTCATTCAGGTCGGATGCCTTCAGATTCTTGCGTAACTGCGATACACGTTATGATATTATCTTCTGTGACCCGCCTTACGAGCTGCAGGGGGTTGAAGAGATCCCCCTCACAGTAATGAAGCGAACCCTGCTGAAACCCGGTGGCTGGCTGGTTGTTGAACACTCGCGCGAATACAACTTCGAAGGTTTTGAAGGGTTTTTACAAAAACGGAAGTACGGGAAGGTGAATTTCAGTATTTTCAGTCAGCCGGAAGCCTGAATTTTCGTTTCAGACTGATCATGCCGGGCATGGTGTTTTTACTTACAGGAATGCCCTGTTTCTGAATATTTATTTGTTTTTTCCTGTTACAGGTAGTTTTACCGCATCCGGTATAAATATACTGACATCTCCGCCATTTTTGTAGACATCGCGGACGATGGAAGAGTTTATGGAGGTATAATCCGGGGTGGTCAGCAGAAATACCGTTTCTATATCGGGGTAAAGTTTTTTATTGACCTGGCCTACGGTTCGTTCAAACTCAAAATCGGCGGAAGTCCTTAGCCCTCTCAGGATAAAGGAGGCGGAAACATCCCTGCAATAATCCACCGTTAGTCCGGAATAGCTATCCACTTTTATCTGCGGACAGTCAGCAAAGACTGTTTGTATCCATCTGATTCTGTCGTTGAGGTCGAAATAATTTTTCTTTTCAATGTTGAGACCAATGGCTACAATGATTTCATCAAACAAGGGCAAGGCCCTGCGGATGATGTTTTCATGTCCGCGTGTAATGGGATCGAAGGAGCCGGGAAAAACTGCGCGTTTGATCATAAGACTGGGTTATATATCAGCAAAGTTAAAACAAAAACCTGCAAAATGCGCTAATGCCTCTTATCGACGTCGTACAGGATCAGATCGTGCAATGATGAATAGGTGTTGCCAAGTATCATGTTTAATTTGCTTTGATCAAACCAGGCGGCTTTGGTGATTTCTTCTTCCAGTTGCGGCACCGGAATGGCATGGCCGCTATACTCCATGGCAAACCAGAAGGTTCTTTTCAGTACTTTTTTTCCTTTAAATTCATAGATATGATAGGTTGAAGGCAGTTCCGCAACAATGTTTTGTCCTGTGATTCCGGTTTCTTCAGTAACTTCTCTGATAGCCGCTTCAGCAGGCGATTCGCGTTTTTCCATTTTGCCTTTGGGGAGATCCCACCTTCCGAACCTGTATATAAACAAACGTTCGCCGGACATATTCCTGACAATGCCGCCTGATGCTTCAAGGTACCAGAACAGAGATATAAAGTCATCGAGCAACTCCTTTATATTTCCGTTGTTATATATCGCAAGGGGTTGGAACGAGGGTGATTTCAGAAAATGATTTACAGCATCTTTCAGTTCCCTGCGCGAGTTTATTGCTACCACCCGGCCGCTTTCTGCTGTTTTCGCATCAGGGTATGAATCAGTAAGAATTACCGGACTTTCATTATAAAAAACTTTGTACATTTGCCGCATGAGTAAAAATGATTCATTAGCACTGGATACTGCAGAGTTCTTATTGCAAATTAAAGCAATAAAACTTGACGTTAATAATCCTTTTACATGGAGTTCGGGGATTAAGTCCCCTATCTATTGTGATAACCGCAAAATCTTATCTTATCCAAAGGTACGTACATTTGTACGTCAGGAGTTTGCAAAAATGATCAATGATGAGTTCGGCTCCATTGACCTGATTGCCGGTGTGGCAACCGGGGCTATTGCGCATGGTGTGCTGGTGGCCCAGGACCTCGGACTTCCTTTTGTTTATGTCCGCTCCGCAAAAAAGGAACATGGCCTTACCAACCAGATCGAAGGTGTGGTTGAGTCGGGGCAATCGGTGGTAGTGGTTGAAGACCTGGTATCTACCGGGCAAAGCAGCCTTGCTGCTGTGCATGCGCTGCGCGATGCAGGATGCAATGTAAAAGGAATGGTGGCAATATTCACTTATGGACTTGATGCTGCCAAAGCCAATTTTAAAAAGGAAAAGTGCACCCTGCGCACCCTGACTAATTATGATCAGCTGGTCAAGCAGGCCCTTGAAAGGGATTACATCAAGGAATCTGATCTTCAGTCGCTGATCAGCTGGCGAGAAAACCCTGAAAACTGGGGTAAATAATTCCCTTCTTATGGCAACATTCAATAGTGAAGAGGTAGTTATTGCCCGTGATTCCGGGTATATCTATGAATTTCTCGCAGATTTCGGCAATTTTGAAAAACTGATGCCGCCTCAGGTAACTGACTGGAAGTCGGACAGTGAAAGTTGCAGTTTCAACATCCAGAATATGGCAACACTTGGAATGCGTTTCAGGTCGCGCATTCCCAACATCCGGATTGATATCGTTGCGGATGGTAAAGCCCCGTTTCCCTTTGACCTCCAATGTTTTATTGATGAAACCGGACCGGGCACTTCCAGGGTTAAGTTGCAGTTTAATGCCGACCTCAGTCCGATGCTTATGATGATGGCTTCGCGTCCGCTGGGAAATTTTGTCAATATCCTGGCAGTGAAGCTAAAGGAAATCTGTGAAACCGGCAGCTGATTTTTCTTTGGATCAGAATCAGGCTGTTATTCTTATCCTTCAAGAGGAACGAATATCACTTCCTTCAGATCGCATAAATATTCAGTTCCATCTTCCCCGAGCATCCTGAGTTTTCCGAATTCGCCAATACCGGCAATGGTTGCCGTTAAACGTTTCCCCCTGATAATAAACGCTGCCGGTTGATGAATCAGGTAAAGCCTGCCGAGGTATTCAGCCTCAAGCATGGAAAGCCTGTTTTCTCTGAGTTGATTGTACCACCACATTAGACTTTCGTGCCAATTTGTCAGAAGCGTTGGGATGTGATATTTTTTACCTGTGATTTCTGACAGGGAAACCGCCAGCGGCGCGTTGGCTGAAAACCGGGTCTGGTTGATATTCATACCGAGGCCGGTAATGGTATGTTGAATGCTGTCGCCGCTCAGGGCGTTTTTTATAAGTATCCCCGCTATCTTCCTATTGTTCAGATAGATATCGTTAGGCCATTTGATCTTTGGCTGTAATGCCGGTTCTGTTTTGCTGATCAGGGTGCAAACGGATAAGGATACGACCATTGTCAGAAAAAACTGCTGATCAGGGCGAAGGAAGTGTGGATAGAGTACGGCAGTTGCCAGGATATTCCTGCCGGCTTCGCTTTCCCAGCGGTTGTTTTCCTGACCTTTGCCGGAAGTCTGAAACAGCGCACAAACAACAGATCCTTCTTCCGGATTTGAAGAACTCAGCAGCATCTCCATATAATCGTTGGTCGAAGTGGTTTCGCGCAACTCAATCAATCCTGGTATAGTTGATTTCATACTTTAGTGTCCTGGTTAATTCCGGCAGATGAATTGACGGTATAATTGTTGATATGCTGCTAAATGCCATCAGCTTGTCCGAAATGCGGGCTGCGGTTGGCAGCTTTCTTTAAATACCGGTTTTATTGATTAACTTTGCAAAAATATTATATTAATGGCCTATGGCGGGTAAAAAAGTAAAGTCGGCATCCGAAATGCTGGCCACTATTGTAACAGAGGGGATTTTTGAGAAAAAGGGAGAAGAGGTGGTGACCATCGATCTCCGTAAAATGCATAATGCGGTGGCCGACTTTTTTGTTGTTTGCCATGCCGGTTCCCGTGCTCAGGTTGAAGCCATCGCTGATTCAGTTCAGATGGAAGTAAAGAAGGCGGTAGGGCATAATGTCTGGAAAAAAGAGGGATTTGAGAATGCCGAATGGGTGTTGCTTGATTATGTGGATGTTGTTGTTCATATATTTCAGGAAGCAGCCCGGAAATACTATCGCCTGGAAGATTTGTGGGCCGATGCTGAAATCAGGCTTTGCAAGCCTGCACCGCCGGCTAAGAAAAGAACCAAGAAAAACGCATCCGCAGAGGAAGTCTGACATAACTATGAACGATACGAACGAAAAGAAACCTGAAGGCAATAACAGGCCGGATCCGAAGCTGAAAAACAATAAACCCCGATTCAGTTATTATTGGATTTATGCCCTGCTGGCTGTATTGATCATCGGCCTTCAGCTGATGAACTGGAACACTACGGTGAAAAACATCGGGTGGGGTGAATTAAAAGAGATGATCCTGAATCAGGAGGTTGAACGACTTGTGCTTGTCAATAAAGAGTTCGCCGAAGTATTTATCAGGAAGGACAAGCTGGCCCTGGAGAAATTCAAGGAAGTCAGGCCGGGCGAGGGGTTTGGCAGCACCCGTCCGCAATATGTCTATAACATTGGCTCGGTTGAAACTTTTGAGAAGGATGTCAGTGATATCCAGAAGGATTTTGAGAAACCGGTTTATATAGAAAATCTTACCAGACGCAATGTATGGGGCGATGCGCTTTCATGGATATTGCCGGTGTTGTTGCTGATCGGGGCCTGGTTTTTCATTATGCGGATGATGAGCCGTGGTGCCGGGGGTGGCGGTCAGATTTTTAATATTGGCAAATCCAAGGCCCAGCTGTTTGACAAAGATACGCATGTAAGCATCAATTTTAATGATGTGGCCGGATTGGAAGAAGCCAAGGTTGAAATCATGGAAATTGTTGATTTTCTGAAGAATCCGAAGAAGTACACCACCCTGGGAGGAAAAATTCCCAAAGGTGCTTTATTGGTTGGCCCTCCCGGAACAGGAAAGACCCTGCTTGCCAAGGCCGTTGCAGGAGAGGCAAAAGTGCCCTTTTTCTCGCTTTCAGGATCTGATTTTGTGGAGATGTTCGTGGGCGTCGGAGCCTCCAGGGTACGCGACCTTTTTAAGCAGGCCAAAGAGAAGGCTCCCTGTATCATCTTTATTGATGAGATTGATGCCATTGGCCGGGCCAGGGGAAGGAATCAGATCACGGGAGCCAATGACGAGCGTGAGAATACCCTGAATCAGTTGCTTACCGAGATGGATGGTTTTGCCACCAATGCCGGTGTTATTATTCTGGCCGCTACCAACCGCGCCGATATACTTGACCGCGCCCTGCTGAGGGCCGGACGTTTCGACAGGCAGATTCATGTAGAATTGCCCGACCTGGAAGAGCGCAAGGCCATCTTCAAAGTGCACATGAAGCCCCTGAAGTTCGATATATCCCTGAGCGTGGATTTTCTCTCAAAGCAAACCCCCGGATTTTCAGGAGCTGACATTGCCAATGTATGTAACGAAGCTGCTTTGATAGCTGCCAGAAGAAACAAGACAGAAATCAGCAAGCAGGATTTTATGGATGCCATTGACCGGATTATCGGCGGTCTGGAGAAGCGGAACAAGATCATTTCTCCTCAGGAAAAGAAGGTCATAGCTTTCCATGAAGCCGGACATGCCGCGGTAAGCTGGCTGTTACAGTATGCGCATCCGCTGGTTAAAGTTACCATCGTCCCCCGAGGTAAAGCACTCGGCGCCGCATGGTATTTGCCCGAAGAGCGGCAGATTACCACTTATGAGCAGATGTTTGACGAGCTTGTTGCCACCCTGGGCGGAAGGGCCTCCGAAGAAGTGGTTTTCGGGAAAATTTCAACCGGAGCGCTGAACGACCTTGAAAAAGTGACCAAACAGGCCTACGCCATGGTTGTTTACTTTGGTCTGAATAAGGAGATCGGAAATGTCAGCTATTATGACTCCACCGGTCAGCAGGAATATTCTTTCAGCAAACCATACAGCGAAGCAACTGCTCAGCTGATAGATACCGAAATCAAAAAAATCATTGAACAGGCCTACAGCCGTGCCAAGGAGATTCTTTCGGAAAACAGGGATAAATTGGAAGAGCTGGCTTCTATACTGCTGAAAAAAGAAGTAATTTTCCGCGAGGATCTGGAGGCCATCTTTGGAAAAAGACCTTTTGATGAGCCGCATGAATTTAACGGACAAAACAGCCAGCCTGAAAATGTAGTACAGGGGAGTGATGCCGGTGTACAACCTGTTGCCCCGCTGCCTGAAGAACCGGTTCAATCCGATGAAAACCAATAATCAGCGTTGATAAACTGAGGCAATGAAAGCGCGCAATAAGTTCAATACCCGTCCGGAACACATCCGGGAAAGCACAACCCGTGAAAAGGTGTTGAAGAATATCCGGCACGCGCTGATTGAACCGGCCGATAACCCGTTTTCGGGGACTGAGTTTGATTCGCCGGTATACAAGCCCATGAATGAGCCCCCCGATATCAACTTTGCGCGGGAATTTTCCTTGTCAGGCGGAAAGTTTATATTTTGTGATTCGCCGGAAGATATGGTGAATAAGGTGAGGCTGGTTTTTGATGATAATCTCTGGGAACAGGCCTGGTGCAGGGATGAAGCCCTTACAGGCCTGCTCAGGCACGCCGGGATTAAGGTGAAGACTGGCGACGATGATATGGAATCAATGAAGGTTGCAGTTACTTCCTGTGAGTACCTGATTGCACGTTTCGGAAGTATCATGGTTTCATCCAGGCAGAAGTCAGGCCGTCGCATGCATGTTTATCCTGAAATTCATGTAGTTATCGCGTTTACATCGCAGGTGGTAAATGACCTTAAGGATGCCATTGAAAAAATGAAGATTAAATACAGTGGCAGGCTGCCCTCGATGATTTCGGTGGTGACCGGGCCCAGCAGGACTGCTGATATTGAGAAAACGCTGGTGATGGGCGCTCACGGGCCCAGGGAAATCTATCTGTTTATGGCAGATGATATTGCATAATTGGTAACAACCGGAAGAATGGAAGGCTGGACTTGCATATTCACCACCAACCACCTGCACGAAGCTGAACTGATAAAGGGGCTGCTCGAAGAGCACCAGATTATTGCAATTACAGTTAATAAGCAGGATTCTGTTTACCTGTTCGGAGATGTAGAACTTTATGTTCAGGTGGATGACGCATTCCTGGCTAAGCAAATCCTCAATAAACTGAATCGTGAATAATTTTATTAAACGTACCATTACAGGCGCTTTCTTCGTAATATTTATCATAGGATCAGTATTGCTGAGCCCCTGGGTATTTGCGTCATTGTTTCTTCTGGTTTCGGTTGCCGGAATGTTCGAATATTTCAGGGTAATGGCCCGCCTTGATTTATACCCTGCCAGGATGACTTCACTGCTTGTTTCGGTTGTGGTGTATGCAGGCGTGGTATCGGTACTGACAGGTTTGTTGTCGCCCGATTACCTGAAGGCAGGAATTGTAATTGTTCCGCTCCTTTTGATCGTTGAACTTTTTCGCAATAAAGGCAACCCTTTCAGAAATGTGGCTGCTGCAATGCTGGGAATTGTCTGGATTGTATTTCCGCTGGCTCTTTTAAGCGGGTTTTTCAATCCTGCCGCTGACCGGGGTTGGATTCATGGCGGCGCACTGCTTGGGTTTTTTCTGATTCTCTGGATTTATGACTCTGGTGCTTACATTGTAGGTTCAATAGCCGGCAAAAGGAAAATGCTTGAGCGGATCAGCCCCGGAAAATCCTGGGAAGGTTTTGCCGGTGGCACTGCGGCCGGATTACTCACTGCTTACATGATTTCTGCTTCTTTTCTCGAATTTTCTTCTCTTGAATGGATGCTGATTGCCATTGTAATCATTATTTTTGGCACGTTGGGCGATTTGATTGAATCCATGCTGAAACGAAGTGCCGGGATCAAAGATTCAGGCTCCCTGCTGCCGGGGCACGGAGGAATACTCGACAGATTTGATGCTGTTTTGGTTGCTGCGCCGTTTGTATACCTGATTATCACCTTCCTCAGGTAGTTATAACGGATGATCATTCCGGCAGACGGAAACATCTGCCGCTGAACCGGGGTTTATCATGTCATCAAAAACAAACGACCGATCATGAGAATACATAAAGAGGGGTATCTGATCATTCTTATTGCGTTTATCAGCCTTGGGATAATTTTCCCGCTTACCGGATTGATTCCCCTGCCTGCGTGGCTTCATTACGTTATATGGGGGCTGCTGGTTCTGATGTTTATCTGGGTCGTCAGGTTTTTCAGATCACCCGGGAGGACGATTGTGCCTGATGAATCGCTGATGCTCAGCCCGGCCGATGGTAAAGTGGTAGCCATTGAAGAGGTTGACGAACCGGAGTTTTTCCAGGGAAAGAGAAGGCAGATTTCGGTGTTTATGTCGCCGAACAATGTGCATGTTAACTGGGCTCCTTTATCAGGTTCTGTATGTTATATGAAATACCATCCGGGCAAATACCTTGTAGCCTGGCATCCCAAATCATCCACTGAAAATGAGCGGACTACCATTGTAATTGAGAATGCCCGGGGAACAAAGGTGCTGGTGCGGCAGATCGCCGGAGCCATGGCGCGCCGGATAGTATGTTATGCCAGAGAGGGAAACAATATCAGACAAGGCGATGAAATCGGATTTATCAGGTTCGGTTCGCGGGTGGATGTGTTTCTTCCCCTGGAAGCTGAAGTCAAAGTCAGCCTCAATCAGCAGGTCAGGGGTAAGCTGACCGTGCTCGCAGAATTGTAACCCGTTCCGGTGAAGCAGCTCAGGTTATCAGTACTTTAACATATCATTAACATTTTTGAATATCCGGTTTCTGCTGACTGTTCGTATCTTTGCGGAAAATCTAACTCTAAGCCTCATGAAAAAGACTGCAATTTTTGTTTCCGTTATCGCCCTCGCATTTGCATTTACCCTGAGCACCGCCAGTGCACAGAAAGCTCCTTCAAAGAAAGCTGAAACCAAGAAGGAAGCCGCTGCAACCAAGACTGATTGTGCTGACAAACCAGCTGCAAAGAAAGCAGATTGCGCCACGCCTTGTTCTTCAGAGAAAGCAAAATCATGCTGCAGTGGCAAAACCGCTGCCAAGCCGGTTCCCGCTCCCGAGTCAAAGTAATTGCAGGTCTAAAGACTTTTACAGGCTGCCCTTTTAATCAAAGGGCAGTTTTTTTTGTTTTTCCGGGACTCCTTTGATTTACGGCCTGAGGTTATAAAAATTCAGTCAGCTCCTCAAGTCCCCGTATCCTGTAAGTGGCAGCGGAGTCAGGTACTTCATTCTGATAGTCAACCAAAACCTGATCAATGCCCAGGCGGCCGGCTCCTTCAATATCCACTTCCTCATCATCCCCAACCATAAGACTTTCGTCAGCAGTAGCCCCTGCCCGCCGCAACGCGTAAGCGAAAATCTCCGGATCCGGCTTTTTAACCCCTGCATCTTCCGAGGTGACCACTTCCTTAAAATACCTGCTCAGTGAGGAATGATGCAGCTTGCGGAACTGAACTTCCTCAAAGCCATTGGTGATTATATGCAGGGTATAGCTTTTTTGAAGATATTCAAGCACCTGGTGCGTGCCCGGAAAAAGATTGGTTTTGGTAGGGCTCAGGTTGATGTAATCAGCTGCCATAGTGCTGCTGAGCAGGTTGTCGTTGATCCCGAATTCATGAAGTGTAAGTGCGAACCGGCGGATATTGAGAACTTCCTTTACTATTTTTCCCTGACGGTAAAAATCCCATAACATCAGATTATGATAATTGTATCTGTCAAGGAACCTTTCGAAACTATCCACGCCTTTCTCCTGAAGCCCGTGTTTTTGGTAGATGTCCCTGAAAGTTTCGACGGAATTGGTTTCAAAATCCCAAAGGGTTTTGTCAAGGTCAAAAAAGATATGCCTGTAAGTTTTTTCTTTCACAAAACAGTGTATTTGAACGCAGGAACAAATGTAGAATTTTGAGCGGAAAATGTTTTAAATTTTTTTCCGGAAAACTTGACAAAGGGATAATCAGAATAGTATATTTGCGATATCAAATAGATATCAAAATGGATACAAAAGAAAAATTTGCCCGCCCCATGTCGGGCTATGTGATGCTGGTGGTTGTCATCGCAATGATTGCATTTTTCATCTACAATGTTGTCAATCATGCCGGCCTGGTGTGGCTGATGGTTGTTTCGGCAGTGATTTTGGCCCTTGCTTTAGTATTGATGCCTGGATTTCTGGTAGTGAATCCGAATGAATCCAGTGTGCTGGTCTTGTTTGGTGATTACATTGGCACGGTGAAGCACAACGGTTTTTTCTGGGTAAATCCTTTTTACACCAAAAAGAAGATTTCTCTCCGGGCGCGCAACCTGAACAGTGATCCGATAAAAGTGAACGACAAAATCGGCAACCCGATTATGATCGGTATTGTGCTGGTATGGCGGGCCCAGGATACTTTTAAAGCGGCTTTTGAAGTGGATGATTACATTCACTATGTTGAAATCCAGAGTGAAGCGGCGATTCGGAAACTTGCCGGCCATTATCCATATGATAATTTTGATGATGAGCAGTCGGAAATTACTTTGCGTTCGGGTGGAGAAGAGGTTAATCATGTGCTTGAGCAGGAACTCTCGGAGCGCCTCGAGCGGGCCGGCATTGAAGTGATTGAAGCCAGAATCAGTTATCTGGCTTACTCTTCTGAGATCGCCGGTGCCATGCTGCGACGTCAGCAGGCCTCAGCCATTATCGCAGCCCGTGTAAAAATTGTTGAAGGTGCGGTAAGCATGGTGGAAATGGCGCTGGCCCAGCTTTCCGAAAAGAAGCTTGTTGATCTGGACGAAGAGAAGAAAGCAGCCATGGTGAGCAATCTGATGGTGGTATTATGTTCCGATAAAGATGCCAGTCCGGTGATCAATACCGGCACGCTTCATCAATAAACCTGTCGGGGCCAGGAAGGATGCCGGCAATGAGAGCCATAACCCTCGACAATAGAAATATTGCCTTTCAGGAAGGAGATGAGCGCCTGGCAATGCTGACGTATCTCAAAAGGATGTCGTACCAGGCGACCATCCGTCTTGCCGGCGGAGATGAATATGAAATCAGGCCCCTTGATATCTGGAGAAGCAAATTTGAGATTCTCCATAACGGGAAGGCTGAGATTACCTTTCGCAGAATGTGGACAGGGAAAACCCGGATCGATGTAATCCGTCAGGGTCACAGGCAATCGTATATTTTTCAACCCAAAGGGTTTTTCGATTACCGGTATGTGCTGATGGATCATGATAAGAGGGAGGTGGCGGTGCTGCGGACGAAATTTTTGTGGAAGGGGTTTAAATATGACTTTAACCTTGAGATCAGCGATAGCCTTAAACGGCGCGAAGACTGGCTGATACTGGTAGTTTTGCAAACGTACCTGTCGCGTTATATAATGCGTCAGCACCGCAGGGGGCACAGTCTTTAGCGGATTAAACGCGAGGAAGGAAAAAAGAGAGCAGATACTATGGGGCAGAAGAAATCCTTTGCTTTACGAATAGATGCTGAATTGATGGAAGCCCTTGAAAAATGGGCTGCAGACGAATTCAGAAGCACCAACGGACAGATTGAGTGGATCATCAGCCGTGCACTGAAAGAGGCCAAACGGTTGAAAACTGAACGGTCGATCAAAAAGGAAGAAAATAGATAAAATCATTTTTCCATATATTATGTGGCAGGGTATTATTTAAGATTCTGTATTTCATCATCAGAATTTTAGGTAAAAGTATTTTCCCTGCCAGGTATCCTGTTTCGCCATTTCTTCTTCAATCATTAATGCTACCTGGTCGGCACGGAGGCTGTTCCAGGGTTGGCTTTCCAAAAAGCGGGGCGGCACTTCTCCGGTAAAGCGTTCAATTACAAAAGATGGATTCAGCCGTTCGATAAACGATACGATAAAGCTGATGTATTCTTCCAGGCTGAAAAGGGAGAACATTCCGGGCTGTTCCCGGAACTGTATGGCCATTTTAGTGCCTTTTACAATCTGAAGCTGATGAAACTTAACGGTTGTCAGCGGAAGCGCGGAGATGATGCCGGCCCGGACGAGCATCTCCTGCCTGGTCTCGCCCGGCAGCCCGAAAATCAGGTGGATGCCGGTTTTGAGTCCGTAATCTGCCGTTTTCCTGATCATAGCTGCAGCCTGTGCCATAGTATGCCCACGGTTGATGGCCATAAGGGTTTGCTCGTTGGTCGTTTCCAGTCCGTACTCAATCATCACATAATAATTATCAGAAAGCCGGCTGAAATAGGCCAGTTTTTCATCATCCATGCAATCGGTGCGGGTGCCGATCACCAGGCCTGCCACATCGGGATGTTGCAGCGCTTCCTCATAAATCTCTTTCAGTCGGGCAAGGGGGGCATAGGTATTTGAGTACGTCTGGAAATAAGCCAGGTACTTCATCGCCCTGCGGTACCTCACTTTGTGAAATGCGATGCCCTCTTCGATCTGTTGGGTTATGCTTTTAGAAGGAATGCAGTACGAAGGATTGAAGGCGTCGTTGTTGCAATAAGTGCAGCCGCCGGTACCGGCTGTGCCGTCGCGGTTGGGGCAGGTAAAGCCGGCATCAATGGATACTTTCTGTACCCTGCTTCCGAAGGTGCGCTTAAAGTATTCGTTGTAACTGTTGTAACGTTTGTTGCCGGGAAAGTGCATGAACAGTCAGCTTGAGTTTAACGGGTAAAAATACATCAATATCCTGAAAAAAATAAAGGCTGCCTTTACTGACAGCCTTTACCGGTTCGTATATTCAGGTCTTTATTTTGCAACCCGTTCGAGCCATCTGAGCATAAACAGCATGGTGAACATGGAAATGAGGCATGCAACAACAAAAACTGTCCAGGTGATCCACATGGGCACATTTCCGTAGAAGATGGCTCCGATGAACAGCAGCTGATTACCGATGGCGGTAGCGCCGAGCCAGCCGCCCTGCATAATGCCCTGGTATTGCGGAGGTGCAACCTTCGATACAAAGGAGATTCCCAGCGGACTGATGAAGAGTTCGGCGACGGTAAGGATGAAGTAAGTTCCGATCAGAAGCATGGGGGTTACGCGCTGAGCGTCGGTGAGTCCGCCCATGGCATCCACTTCCGTTTTAAGCGGCAGGCCGAGTGATCCAACGGCCATAACTACATAAGCCAGGGCTGCAATGAACATACCTATGGCAATTTTCTTCGGGGTTGAAGGTTCTTTGCCGCGTGCGCGCAGCCAACCGAAAACGGCCATGATAATGGGTGTGAGCAGTACAATGAAGATCGGGTTGATGGACTGGAAAATCTCTGCTCCCTGTATGGTGACAAGGCCAAGATTGATCACGATACCGCTAAGGTTGGTATAATCCTTTGCAAAGAAAGTCAGGGTAAGACCGTTCTGATGGAAAGAAAACCAGAAGAAAATCACCACACCGAACACGGCGAATAAAGCATACAGACGCTGCTTGACTTCTTTGGCATCCATGTGAATTTCATCTGCGGAAGGATGGGAGCCGGCACCGCTTTTAGCTTTGCTTGCAGGATTCGGGAATCTGTTCTTATTAACAAGATATATGGTCAGTGAAATTGCCATGGCAATGATGGCAACGCCGAATGCGTAATGGAAACCTGTGGTAAACACATTCAGGTAATCGTTTACAAATGCGCCGAGGTCGGTTACGGGTCCGTTCAGACTGACCTGGGTGGCCAGGGTGGTAAGCCTTTCCTGTGCTTCAGGGGTAAGGGTTCCCTCTAGATAGCCATGACACAGTTCGGGCAAACTTGCTTTATATTCGAAACTGTTGCGGGCAAGCCACCAGTTACGCATTCCAACGGCTACCAGCGGTGCAAACAAAGCGCCAACATTGATGAACATGTAGAACAACGAGAAGCCTGAATCCCTCATTTTTCCGTAAGTCTGATTGTCATACATCTGACCGACCAGTGCCTGGAGGTTCCCCTTGAACAGTCCGTTGCCAAAGGCAATGGTAAACAATCCGAAGCATGAAATCACCAGGAAGAGAATTTTGTTGGGAACAGGGGTCGGCGTAGGGAATGCCAGCATAAAGTAACCAACAGCCATTACGATCAGACCGATAAGGATAGTGCTTTTGTAATTCCTTGTCTTATCGGCGATCAGGCCTCCGACAAATGCCAGGATATAAATCGAGAAATAGAAGATTGAATAGATCAATCCGGCATTTGTTCCCGATAATCCGAATTTCGCCTGCAGAAAGAGTACCAGGATGGCCATCATGGTGTAGAAACCAAAGCGCTCTCCCATGTTTGCAAGTGCCGCCGCGAGCAGCCCTTTTGGATGATTCTTAAACATAGTTTGGGTTTTTAGTATTATTTAAAGTTGTTTTCTGAATTTTCCCGGAGCAAAAATAACCAAAAATCCGGGTTTGCAAAATCTGTTGATAAGTCGTTGAAACTACTTTCCGGGCTATAACCGCAAACGGATCTGGACCTTGACGTCAGATTTACTGTTTCCGTCGATCTGGTCCAATCCGGAACCAATGGTGGTTTTATTGGCATAATAAGTCAGTGAA
>JAMLHF010000069.1 GCA_023957275.1 Lentimicrobium sp.
AAGTTTGAGTTCCAGGTGTCTGTCCCGTCTGTCGCCGAAACCGTAAAAGCAACCACTTCCTGGTCAGGGATGTTATCGGCCACCTGAAGCATATATCCGCCTGCAACTGTAATTGTTTCATTGGGATTGATGTTTCCATATACTGCCGAATTATCAATAATCGAAATGTACGAGTTCGCTGTTGAAAGATCTGCAACCACGTTCAGGGCTGTTTCGATGCCAACATTTCTCAGTGCAACGGAAAGCAGGATATCCTCACCGTAGTCCACATTGCCATTGTTGTTTCCACCTGGCAGCGGGTCGCTGATCTCAACGTCATTGTATACAACATAAGGGCCTTCGGCAGGAATTACGTCGACCAGCGCGCGGTACCTGAAAAAATTTTGTTTGGTTACCGTTACAACCATCTGCGAAGGTGGCACCTGTGGAGGGATCAGGATACTGAGCAGCGAACCGGTGCCTGTTCCGGTCCCGATGATTTCACCGTTTACTGTTAAGGCTATCAGGGATCCGGCATCGGCCATGACACTGAAAGAATTGGCTCCGGCGAACAGAACAGGGTTGTGCGCTACACTCAAATATTGTGGCACTTCTGAATAAACAGTGAGAAAAGCATCTCCGTGATGATGAAAAAGATTGTAGGTAACTTCTTTATTCCCTGTATTGTAGGGCCAGTTTGATTGTGCAAGAAATATTTTTCCGGCTGAATTTCCGAAGGCCGGCATAATGCCCCTCGAAGCAGGGGTAGTGCCTTCGGCCGGCATAAATTCAGGCCACATATTATCGTACATTCCCCATACATACGTGTCGTTCACAAAGGAATACGAAACTTCCGAGGCCGCCATGATGCCCAAAGCTCCGGCATTGTTGCCGTCGTATGTGTAGCGGTGGAATTTTTCCGCGAAGCATTCGCTTGAATAATTGTACTTCCCGGTCAGGCAGTTGATCGACATTATATAGGTCAGGTCAGTATTTACAAGTCCATTGATATTTGAACTGACATAATAGGGTTCGCCCCAGCCTGTTTCCATGCCATGGTCGCGGTGCTGAAGCATAAACGCCCCGCTGTTGATGGCGTTGTTGATGTCAGTGGCATTGCCACCGGCCCAGTTTCCGAGGGTCTGAGGGCTGGAAGGGATATACCCAAGCCCTGAAGGACCGAAATAGTTTACAACCGTGCTGGTATTTGTGGCTGTCGACCAGGGATCACTCGAAGGATTGCCGTCGTAAACTTCATTGATGCGCACGGGATTCTTTCCCAGCTCATTTTTCCAGAAGCCGCCAACCGTTTCAGAACAAATCTGGAACCACCGTTCGGTCTGCCAGCCGAGGGCTGTGACGGGATGGTCGTAGAAATCAGCACTGGTAGGCGGGTTGCGCTCATAGTTCAGAAATTTTGTAACCATCACAGCCAATTGGGCGGCATTGTTGGCGGTTATCCTGGCCATGGTAATTTCAGGCAGGTGGTCGCCATCCACATCTCCGTATATATTATCCGAAACGCAATAACTGTCATAAACCGGTGAAATAACACTGTTGGCGGCGTCGGTTCCGTAATCGCCCAGCAAGAGTACCGCAGCCGGAGGAATGGTCCAGGTATTGTAGGCATTGTTAATGTATGTTTCAATGGCGGTGGTTGTATTTCCCCCTACCTGCGAAAGTGTCCTGATAAGCGTGGAAATACCCTGTTCGGTCCTGAATTTTTTTATGGAATCGGCCCATTGCACAAAATCGGCCCCGTTTGGTGTAATTATCAGATATTCGGCCCCGGTATCTTCGGTCGGGCCTCCGGATGTTATGTTCCTGTTGTAGTCAATGGCCGGCAGGGATGAGCGATTGAAAAGTGCATCTTCGAGAATAGGGTCCCACCAACGGCTGCGCAGACGGTCGTCGCCGAAGTGGCCATTCCCGCCGCTGAAAGTGATTTTTACCTTCAGGTCGCGGTAGATGACCAGTTCTTTTGTTACCGGATTATACTGAAATGGAGTAATTCCCAACATCACGGCATCAACTCCCCTGATTTTCAAAGTGTTTGAAATAATAACCGGTTGTGCGGGATAAAAGGCGTCGGTTGAATAGATTTCCTTGTTTTCAGCGTACTGTAACGGGATATTCTCATCATCTTTGGGTATTCTGGGTGCCGGGGCAATCTCCACATTATGCATCACTTCGGTTCGTGAGGAGATAATTTCAAGCGAAGGTATGCTCCCTTGCGGGATGGCTAAAAACTTTCCGTTTCCGGGAAGGTCAGGCGCCCCTTCGTTGTTGAAAAGAAAGCTGCCGGGCAACGAAATGTCCTTCATTATTTTCCCTTCAACGGTGAGGTTCTCCAGGGAGAACGAATTGATCGAATAGTTGACTTCAACGAAATCCCGGTGATTGGCCTGTAGAGAAAATCCTTGTTTGTCCCAGGCGTCAGGATAACTGAAATGCTGGGCACTGACAGTTCCTGCGAAAATCATGAAAAGTATTATTCCCGGTAATTGAATCGTAAGTGATTTTTTCATTGGTATTTTATCTTTGATTGTTGTCATTGCATAAAACCTCCCGGCATAGCCGGTGATCAGAAATACTATATTTCCGGCCGGGATATGATTGAATTTAATTCACCAACCCCGGCAATAAAAAATTCAGATAGCAGAACTTTCTGTTCTTATCAATCCCGGTTCTTCGTTTTCAAAACTTTAAACAGTTAACCAGTAACGCTATGGTACTTTTCTGAACCATCCTTAACCAAAAACACGCATTTTCTCACTTGCCTCTTTTTACTAACTGATCTGACCCCGGGCTCTGAGTCTGGCCTTTCTCAATGCCCCCATGCTTTCAGCAGCCAATGCGAATACTTCAACCCTTTATATTAACCAGTACTTTTTCGTGTTCCTCGCTGACAAAAACAATTTATTGAAAAAACATCAAATCCCTGTTATGGCCGGTTTTCAGGGGGTAATTGCCCTTGTAAAAGCGGCCGCATTATTGTCAACAATCGTCATATCTCCGGTGTCCACGGTTCCGTCACCGTTTACATCGGTAACCAGGTACCCTGTTTCGAACGACGCGGCATCGTTGTCAACCGGGGTCATATCGGCGGTATCCACCGAGCCGTCCTGATTCACATCGCCGCCGAAGATTGCGCAATGGCCGTCAACCATCAGCAGCATGTTGTTGCCATATGCCTGGGTTGGGCCATCGAAGCTATAGTCAATGATATCGGTTCCGAAGGAAACAGGAAGCTTTGAGGTAGTCGCCAGGCTGTTGCGGTGTTTAATGGTAATGTAATAGCTTCCATTCAGGTTTGCCGGGATTTCAACCGCTGCTCCGCCTGTAGTGCTGAGGCTGACAAAGGGTTCTGTATAAACGATGTCACTGTAATTCAAGCTATGGTGAAGTTCAACAGTGATCTGGTCGGCGGTGGTGCCCGGATATTGGTCGCCTCCGGCATTCCGGGCTTTGCGCATGGTACCGCTGCCGTTGTAAAGGCTTTCAAGGAAAACGGTCAGATTCAGCGTTTTATTCAATGCAGGAATAATAATGGTGTAGTCTTCCGCTTCCCCGTAGGTTGCCTGATCGCAGGGCCCCGGGTCTGCCGAATAACGTTCAGCTATCCTTATCCTGTAAGTGCCGGGGATTACATTTGCAGGAACCACAATATTTCCGGTCAGGGCATGCGTGCCGGACGTACCTGGCGTTTGTCCCAGGTCAATGGCTTCACCGGTGTCGGTAAAGCTGCAGTTATTGTTCCAGTCAATCCAGATAAAGCAATGCTGGATCCATGCGCCGTTTACCGTAACACTCACTGATGCGGGATATGTCTCTCCTGGGGTGAGTTCCGTTGAAACGGAAGTGAAATCGGAATACGAAGTTGAACCGCTCGCATTGTTTATGGTATTCAGCTGCACATTGCTGATAAAGTCATCCGAGAGATTGGAGTAGGATGTCTCACAATAGGTGCAGTTGACCACAGTGATGTAGTTTTCTTTTGTCTCCGTATCGGCGCCGTAAGCATTGGTAACCGTCAAACTTACTGTATAGCTTCCCAGGCTGGTAAAAAGTACCTCCGGGTTCTGCGAACCGGCATCCGTTCCATTGATGAAGGAAACATCATCAGGGGTGAATTCCCATTGCCAGGAAGCAGGGATATTTTCAGACAAATCGTTAAAAATTACAGACGAGTTAACTGCCGGAGTGGTTGTTGCTGCCGAAAACTCGGCTACCGGCGGCTGAGCCGGGTTGTAGCAACTGATGGAAGCCACCCAGCCGTCGCGGGTCACACTGCCATCGGAGGTGAAATTGATGGTCAGGGCGCCCGGTGAATTGTTAGCAGTGATGGTGCCGGGGCCGGATGTGCCGTTCCAGGTTCCCATCAGGGGCGCGGAAGTGCTGGTTCCGTTATAGATGCTCAGATAATCATATCCCGATTCAGTGTTAAAGGCAGAGAATTCCAGGCGGATCAGGTTGCCCGCAGTTGCGGGATAGATCGTCATGGTCAGGTCCTCATTGTTGCCGTATGGTGCAGATGCTCCTCCCGAATCGTAGAAATATCCGGTGCAGGTGGTAATGCTTCCGCTTGTCATATTAAATTCCGGAATCAGGCCGATAATCACCTGCTTTGTTTCCTGTACTGAATACTGTGAGGCTGCTCCTCCGGAAAGGGTAAACAACAGGTCAACCGGAGTGCCCACTGGTACGGAAGCTTCGGCAGTTACGTTAAAGACGGCTGATGCTGTTCCGCCGATGCTCAGTGAACCGAGGTTGTAAGATGTATTGTTGAGTGTAAGATAGGGGCTGGCTCCGCCGGCTATTTCCAGCAGGCCGTTTACATTGGAAATGGCGCTGTGCCCGGTGTTTGAACATACGATCACCAGGTCGGCCGTTTCGCCGGGGTCAAGAATGCCGTCGTTGTTGCACCCCGGTCCGTTATCGGTCACGGTCATCGCACCGATGGTCAGGAGCGGCGCATTGGCTGTGATGTTAAAGTTTGAGTTCCAGGTGTCTGTCCCGTCTGTCGCCGAAACCGTAAAAGCAACTTCTTCCTGATCAGGGATGTTATCGGCTACATTGACTGAGAACCCGTCAGTAACAGACACCGTTTGACCGGGTGCAATGTTGCCGTAAACTGCATTGTTGTCTGTTATGGTTATGTAAGAGCTGGCTGAAGATAAGGTGGCAACAACATTGCCTGCAGTTTCAACGCCAACGTTTTCCAGGTAAACTGAAAGCAGGTTGGTTTCATCATAATCCATGACTCCGTTGTTATTTCCTGAGGGTGGCGGGTCGTTGACGGTGTTGCCCGTATAAACGATATACGGTCCTTCCGCGGGTATCACCTGAATGGTGCCTGTGTGCGGCTGCCGGTTCTGTTTTGTAATCACAATGTCCAGATTGCCCGGTGCGCTCAAAGGGGAGAAGTTCAGCGTAACCGAACCTGACAGCCCTGTTACCTTTGCATCGAGCAGCACGCCATTGCCGGATAAGGCCACGGTTGCATAGGCTTCGGTGGAAACAGTCAGCGAATTCATCCCGATCATCAGGGTACTGAGATAGGTGGCACTCAGCGGTGGGGGTACCGAATAATAGATCATCAGCGACGGGTCGCCCATCAGGTGGTAGATTTCCCAATAGTAGGTTTTCATGCCTGAATTTGATTCCTCCACGGCATAATTGCCACATACCACCATTTGTCCCTGGGTAACGAACCAGTCGTCCGTTGGTTCGCCATGGTCATGAAATGTGCCGTCATATGCACCAATATGATTGCCATCGTACACGGGGTTCAGGGCAACTGTTTTAAATCCGCAGCCCCACCAGAAATCTTCATCCCAGTAAGTACTGTTTGATCCGCCAATATAACCGACGGCTCCTTTGTTTTCGGCCCTGAGGATTTCTTCGGCAAAGCAGGTGCCATCAAACGTTGCCGACTGGCAGCAATTACCGACAAGCAATCCGTACTTTCCCTGGTTGGTCAGCGCCGGAATGTGTGCAGTGGTAAAGGACGGATCGGCCCAGCCGCTGGAGCTGCAATGTGCCGTATAATTTCCATAGGCCACGCCGTCTGATACATTATTCCGGATCTGTTGCGAGTAGTTACCTCCGGAGGGTTCAGGTTGCAGGTAGGTATGCGACAGGATGTTGTGCGCTGCATTAAAATATGTTTCAGTACCATAATTTATCTGGCCGTTGCTCCATGTCTGATGGCCTGCATCTGCTCCCGCTACCATCACCACCTCTCCCAGGAAAGAGGGATCAGGCATCAGGTATTGTTCATATTCAAGGGTTTTATCGATCTGCGGTTGCAGTTGCGCCGGATTGTTGGCCGAGAAGCGTCCGTAAAACACTTCAGGCAGGTTATCGCCGGTATACTCGCAGTACCTCAGGTCGGTAACATGCGATCCGGCTGAACCTGACCACGCCGGAATCTGGGCTACATCGCCCACAAACAGCACAAAGCTCGGAGCGGCATATCCGGCCGGCGGCGTATTGTAAAGGTTTTGCAGGTAAGATTTTATGGATGTGGTGGTCGTCCCTACAGCCGGATTGCTGGTGTAGGCCTGTATGACATTGAATCCTTTTTTGACCTTCCACTGTATAAATGGCTGCAATGCTGACTGAAACATCGGATCCGAAACAATTACGTAGGTTGCCGGTGCGCTGGTAATCAGGGCGTCATCCGGACCGGGCGACCTGTAATTTGCCGCCATTTTATAAGTACTGATAAAATAGGGAGAAGCCTTGGATACTTTTAAATCTTCAGTGCCCTGAATATCGGCATGCTCAAAAACAATTTCGATTTCCAGATCATCATAGATTCTGAGTATTTGGGTAACAGGGTTGTACTGAACAGGCGAAATATCCACCCTGGCCAGGTTGAGGGCCCGCATCAGACCAATGTTGGTCACTGTGACCAGTTCATCTTCAATATACCTGTCGGTATTGTATAGTGCCTTGTTTATGATGAAAGGCACCTTGTCGGGATCATCGCTTTTCGACAAGGGCGGCTGGGAAGGAAATACGGGAAATCTTATCCCGTGCTGACCAAGGTCGATTTCCGTGACATGGCTGTGCCTGATCCTGACAGAATATGTAGCGCCCAGGGGGACCTCTATCAGCTTCCGGTAAACGGGCAGTGCCGGCTCCCCTTCCGCATTCCTTAACCCGAACTCCTTTATATTAAGCAGGGTAAAAAAACCTTCCGATGTATTGACTTCGCTGAAACCAATACCCGATACAGTGGCCCTGAAAACCACTCCGGCGTATGATCCCTCAGGGATGGAGACTTTGGTCCCGCCTTTTCTAATATTGATATTGCCCCCCAGGGCAGAAGCCGGGAAAATTGCCGCAACCACCAGCAGTGACGCAACAAATGCAAAAACCGATTTTTTCATATAACTGAAATTTAAAGATGCCCGCCTGGCAATGCATTAAGAGTCTGAAACGGGTAGGAGAGAGTTATTTCCGGAAGTAAATGATTCCGGACCTGGAGGGATCAATCAATAGTTACAAGTAAAACCAGTTACCAACAATCCGGCTGTTTCTCCTGAACAGAAGAATAAACACAAAAAGTTGGATGAATGCAACAAACTCTTTGTCAAATACTTAACTGAGCCCCCTGAGGGTTTCGCTGTTTAAGACATCGAAACGATCCTCTGTATTTGAATTACTTATTCAAAGATAAGCGAATTGGCAGGGAATTAGCAAGCGAAGTAAATATTTTTTGTAATCGGTCATAAAATACATGATTCTGCTATTTTCCGGGATCGCAGAAGCTTTTTGGGATAACCGTGACGTCACCTGATTCCTGAATGGAAAATCACAGGAAAGCAAAAGGCCGGTCATATCATGTTCCGGCCCTGATTCAATATGGCAATTGAAAACTATTATACGGTCATAATGTCCTTTTCTTTTAATTCGAAAAGCTTATCAACGCTGGCCGAGTATTTGTCGGTAAGCAACTGGATTTCCTTTTCAAGTTGTTTGATTTCATCTTCGGGGACACCCTCTTTTTCGAGTTTTTTTCCGGCATCGATGGCTGACCTGCGGAGATTTCTCACGGTAACCTTTGCATTTTCGACTTCCGCTTTGGCTTTTTTCACCAGGTCCTTGCGGCGCTCTTCGGTAAGCGGGGGAACGGCAATACGAAGCACTTCGCCGTTATTTTGAGGGTTAAAGCCCAGGTTGGCGGCCAGAATGGCTTTCTCAATAGGACCGAGCATGCTTTTTTCCCATGGCTGAACGATGATCTGCCTTGGATCCGGTGTGTTGATGTTCGAAATCTGATCAATGGGCGACATGGTTCCGTAATAATCTACCCTGACACCTTCGAGCATTGCGGGACTGGCTTTCCCGGCGCGGATTTTGTGAAATTCCTTTTCGAGGTGGCTGATGGCCCCCTGCATGCTCTCTTCTGTTTCATCCAGTATAAATCTGATTTCTTCGTTCATTGTCTGTGTGGTTTTTCTGATCAATAATCATTAGGCAATGAGGCTGCAAATATACAAAAGCAAGCCGTTTTACTTCAATGCTGAAGTGTATTTCTCAAACTTATCCCTTCACCAGTGTGCCGACCGGTTCACCGGCGATGATCTTTTGCAGGTTTCCCTTGGTATTCATGTTGAAAACCAGGATGGGAAGCCTGTTTTCGCGGCACAGGGTGATGGCGGTCAGGTCCATGATATTCAGTCCCCTTTCGTAGACTTCGGTGAAGGAGATGGTGTCAAATTTTACAGCATCCTGATTTTTCTCGGGATCTGCCGTGTAAACGCCATCAACACGGGTACCTTTCATGATAACGTCTGCCTCTATTTCCACCGCGCGAAGCGCTGCCGCCGAATCGGTTGTAAAGAAAGGGTTCCCGGTGCCGGATGCGATAATCACAACATAGCCTTCTTCCAGAGATTCAATGGCCCTGCGGCGGCTCATGGCCTCCGCAATGGGATCAATGGCAATCCCTGAGAGCAATCGCGTTTTTAACCCGTGTTTTTCGAGTTCGGCCTGGAGGGCCATGCTGTTGATGACCGTGGCCAACATGCCCATGTAGTCGCCCTGCACGCGGTCCATGCCTTTGGCAGCGCCCTGCAATCCTCTGAAAATATTGCCTCCTCCGATCACGATGCCCACCTGAACACCCTGGCCGGCAACCGAACTGATTTCACCGGCATACATCGAAAGCCTTTCGGGGTCAATACCATGTTGTTGTTCCCCCATCAGGGCTTCCCCGCTTAGTTTTAACAGAATCCGTTTGTATTTCATCGCAATTTTTTGTTATCGGATAATGACCATGGGCATCACTTTGCTGAAGCGATCGGTTTTCAGCTGGTAGAAATATTGACCCGGTTCGAGCTGATGCAAACCAGCTACAATCAGGTGGTTTCCGGCACTGAAATAATCGTTTGCCAGTTGCGCCACCGGTTGCCCGAGCATATTAAATATAACCAGCTGAACATCCGAGGGCTGCTTCAAGCTGAACTCAATGGTGGTTGTGCCTTTGGCGGGATTGGGGTAATTCTGCCCGAGATATTCGTCTTCCGGGCTGCCGTTCAACGTCAGGCCGGTCACCGGATCGAGATATAATATATGGAGACACCAGCTGTTAAGCGTTCCGCTATTCCCGGCTCCTCCGTCGTTGATGCGTAATTGCCAGTCTCCGGATACGGTCTTGCCGTTGAAAGTGCTCAGGGCCATCTCCGGACGGAACCGGCCATTGAAGGGTGGTGTTCCATCAGTGATCATCAGCTCGGCCTGGTCGTCGAAAGTGGTGTTGGTATAATTATCCCCGTTTCCGCCGTTGCGGTCGCTCAGCATGGATACCGTGCCATCGGGCCCGGTAAGAATCAGCCGCAGTTCCCCGGTCCGGGTATGCGTAATGTCAAGGTTCACATTTACATCCATCACCGTGCCGGTGGATTCCACCGTTATCAGGTCGTAGGTGTTCTGATAGTCAATGATTTCAACCGGGGTGGTAGTTGAGCAGGTGTTTGCGGAGAAAATGTTGTCGATCACATAAATGAAGAAAGATTCGGGTGCCTGGGTTCCCGGAGGGTTAATGCCAAGCCCTCCGGCAGGGTAGGAGGCTGTAAGCCTTCCCAGGGAATCCTGAACGGCAAAATAATAGCTTACTTCCGTCCCGAATGCAAAACCGGGTATCATAAAGCGAAGGGTATCGCCGCTCACTTCGTATGGAGTGACAAAATCAAAACCGGAACCGTTGCCTGAGAAGTACAAGCGCGGGGGATAATTGAGAATGTCCACCGGATGTGAGCCTTCCACAATCAGCACCGCTTCGCGTTCTTCCACAGAATTTCCCGAGACTACCGGATCATGATGAAAATAGAAACGGTGATCCCAGCCCTGCGCGGCGATATTGGCAATGGAAGCCCTGACAAAAGCAATGTAATAGGGCATGTTCAGAATATCAATGTCATCGGCGGGCGTGTGATAGTATTCGTTGAAATCGTACCAGTCTTCAATGGCCAGCATGGCCGGGTAGTCGTACTGCCAGAAAGAGGCATGGTCGCTGGCGGTGGTGTAATAATAGTTATGGTTCAGCTGGGGCTGATAGTAGGAGGTGGTTCTCAGAAAATCATTGGTAAATGATTGCGAAAGAGTGTTGGTTGCAATCGAATACGTAAAGTCATTGTCCGAATCCCAGGCAATCATGTCAAGGTTCAGCACCCCGAGAATCTGCTGCCCCTGACTTGCTGCACGCTGAGCATAGGCATGACTGCCCACCAGGCCGATTTCTTCTTCGTCCCAGGCTGCGAAGCGGATGGTATATTCCAGGTCGAAGGGAGCCAGCAGGCGGGCCGCTTCCAGCACGGCAACCGTTCCGGAGGCGTTGTCATCGGCGCCGGGTGCAACGGATCCCGAAGGCATATTGTCATAGTGTCCGCAGATAATGAATTCCTTGTCAGGATATTTCGTCCCTGTTTTTGTGGCGATGATGTTTTCTCCACGACCGTTGCTGAAAGTGTGAACCTCAGGGGCGTAACCGTATTCAGTAAATTTATCAAAAATAAAGTCGGCTGCCTTACTGTTGTTCGGGTTGTTGTAATGCCGCGAACTGATGGTGGTGGGAATTCCGTCAATTACAACGGTAGTGTCACCTGCAAGCTGCCTGGTCAGTAAGAGGATCGACTGATGGTCGGCCAGCTGGATAAGTGAATCGAGGAAAGGGCTGTAGGCGAGCTGTGCTTTCAGGCTGCCGGGTGAATTATAGCCGAACAAAGCCATCGTAAAAAGCAGGGTAAAGATTTTCTTCATCGCTGAGTGAATTGTTATGAGCGTGTTAAAATTAGAGAAAAATCAGCCGGATTATTCATTTTGTCCATGGCAGTTTTTATATTTTTTCCCGCTGCCGCAGGGGCAGGGGTCATTCCGACCGACTTTTTTCTCCACCCTTACCGGTGCAGTCACCTGGGGCTGCGAGGTACGGCCTGCCTGACTGAGCATATCGGTGCGCTCTTCCTTCAGCCTGCTGTTGTCGGATCGCCGGGGAAGCTGGGCTTCTTTCACCTGCGAAGGCTCCTGTACCGGCAGGTTCGCCTTGATGATAAAGGAAGTGATGTCCCTGTTTACTTTTTGAATCAGGGTTTTAAACAATTCAAATGACTCGAATTTATAAATCAGCAGGGGGTCTTTCTGCTCGTAGGTGGCATTCTGGACCGAGTTGCGCAGTTCGTCCATTTCGCGCAGGTGATCCTTCCATGCATCGTCAATCACACCGAGGGTAACGCCCTTCTCTATTGCAAGGGTAATTTCCCGTCCTTTGTCCAGATAGGCCTTCTTCAGGTTGGCAACCACCTGCATCGATTTAATGCCATCGGTAATGGGAATGGCAATATTTTCATACCTGGGATGGTTTTCGAAAACATCTTTTATCACCGGATAAGCACGTTGGGCGAGGTGCTCACATTTTGTCCGGTAGTTTGAATAAACCTTATTGAAAAGGTCCTCAGTAATGGTCTGTTTATTCAGGGAGAGAAATTCATCCGCTGAGATTCCCGGTTCCGTGGCCAGGGTTTTCAGCAACGACATCCGGTATCCTTCATAGTCGCGGTCCTCCTGATGACTGGCAACAATGCTTTCACAAACATCGTAAAGCATATTTGAAACATCCACGGCCAAACGTTCTCCGTAAAGGGCATGGCGGCGCTTGCGGTAAATTACCTCGCGCTGCGAGTTCATTACATCGTCGTATTCAAGCAGCCGCTTACGGATGCCGAAGTTGTTTTCCTCGACTTTTTTCTGCGCCCTTTCGATGGATTTGGTGATCATGGAATGCTGAATCACCTCACCTTCCTTCAGGCCCAGACGGTCCATAATCTTGGCGATGCGTTCCGACCCGAACATGCGCATCAGGTCATCTTCGAGGGATACAAAAAACTGTGAACTTCCGGGATCTCCTTGCCGTCCTGAACGGCCGCGCAACTGCCGGTCCACACGGCGCGATTCGTGCCGTTCGGTACCTATGATGGCCAGACCGCCCGCTTCTTTCACCCCTTTGCCCAGCTTGATGTCGGTACCACGACCCGCCATATTCGTGGCGATGGTCACCGTTCCGGCCTGACCGGCTTCGGCCACAATGTCGGCCTCTTTCTGGTGGAGCTTGGCATTCAGTACATTGTGTTTTATCTTGCGGAGGGTAAGCATACGGCTGAGCAACTCGGAAGTCTCTACCGAAGTGGTCCCTACCAGCACCGGCCTGCCCTTGTTGATCAGGTCTACGATCTCATCGGCCACCGCGTTGAATTTCTCCCGCTTGGTTTTGTAAACAAGGTCTTCGCGGTCGTCTCTGATCACTTTACGGTTGGTGGGAATTACCACCACATCCAGTTTATAGATGTCCCACAACTCACCCGCTTCTGTTTCTGCCGTACCGGTCATACCGGCCAGCTTCCTGTACATCCTGAAGTAATTCTGAAGCGTAACCGTGGCATAGGTCTGGGTAGCAGCCTCTACCTTTACACTTTCTTTTGCTTCGATGGCCTGGTGAAGCCCGTCACTGTAACGGCGTCCTTCGAGGATACGTCCTGTCTGTTCGTCAACAATCTTGATCTTGTTGTCCATTACCACATATTCGACGTCCTTTTCGAACAGGGTATAGGCTTTCAGCAACTGATTGACTGTGTGCACCCGCTCCGATTTCACCGAATAGTCGCGCATCAGTTCGTTTTTCTTTTCCAGTTTCTCATCTTCCTTAAGGCCTGATTTTTCCAGCTCGGCTATCTCGGCGCCGATATCTGGCAGAATATAGAACTTTGGATCTTCATAGGAAGCGGTAATCAGGTCGATGCCCTTTTCGGTAAGTTCAACGGTGTTGTTCTTTTCGTCAATTACAAAGAAAAGTTCATCATCAATGATGTGCATGTTTTTGGATTGCTCCTGCATGTAGAAGTTTTCCGTTTTCTGCATCAGGGCGCGCATGCCGGGTTCACTTAAAAATTTAATCAGCGCCTTGTTTTTGGGCAGTCCGCGATAGGACCTGAACAATTGCTCTCCGCCCTTTTTCTCATTATCGGAGCTGGCTCCATCGGTAAGCAGCGATTTGGCTTCGGCAAGCAGTTTGGTCACCAGGTTACGCTGCGCCTCATAAAGCTTTTTGATTTCGGGTTTAAGCTGTTCAAATTCCTGGTTGTCTCCCCTTGGAGTAGGCCCCGAAATGATCAGGGGAGTACGCGCATCGTCAATCAGCACGGAGTCAACCTCATCCACAATGGCATAATTGTGCGGGCGCTGAACCATCTCTTCGGGATTACGCGTCATATTGTCGCGCAGGTAGTCAAATCCGAATTCGTTATTGGTTCCGAAAGTAATGTCGGCAAGGTAAGCGTTGCGGCGGGCTTCGGAGTTGGGCTCATGCTTGTCGATGGTGTCTACTTTAAGTCCGTGGAATTCATAAAGTACCCCCATCCACTCCGAGTCGCGTTTGGCCAGGTAGTCGTTGACGGTAACTATATGAACACCTTTGCCCGGCAGCGCGTTGAGGTAAACCGGCAGCGTGGCGACCAGCGTTTTTCCTTCACCTGTCGCCATTTCGGAAATCTTGCCCTGGTGCAGCACGATACCACCAATCAGCTGTACATCGTAGTGTACCATGTCCCAGGTGATGAGGTTGCCGCCTGCTGTCCAGGCGTTGTGATAGTAAGCCTTGTCACCAACGATTTCTACATGCGCTTTCAGGGCGGCCAGGTCGCGGTCGTTCTGCGTGGCGGTCACTTCAATTACCTCGTTTTCCTTGAAGCGCCTGGCAGTATCTTTCATCACTGCAAAAGCTTCGGGCAGGATATCGTTCAAAACCTCCTGCGTGATCTGATATGCTTCCTTTTCCAGTTGATCTATCTGCTCATAAAACCGCTCCTTTTCGTCCATATCCAGATCAGGTTCAGCTTCAATCTTTTCACGGATACCGGCAATCTGCTGCTCTTTTTCTGAAACGGCCTCTGCAATACGCTTCCTGAAACCTTCGGTTCTGGCGCGGAGTGCATCGTTGCTGAGTTTTTCTGTTTCGGGGTATATTTCCTTTATCTTATTGAGGATAGGGGTGATTTCCCTGATGTCTTTTTCGGATTTTGTGCCGAGGAATTTCTTAAGAAATGAAAGCATATCGGATGGTATTATGCAATGGAATTGCTTTTGATGTTGTTTTGGTTTGTGCCTGGCCGGCGCAAAGGAAGTACCAAAAATGTGCCGGGGTTTTCAAACAGATGCAAAGTTAGCCTAATTTCCTGTAAAAACACGGTTGAATTTTCCGGGATATGCATCAGAACTGAAAAAGGAGGGAATCGAATTGCAAAAAAAAACCGCGACATTCTGTCAGCGGCTGTTGAGTTTTAGTATTCATCTTCATGAAAGAAGAAATCTTCCTTGGAAGGATAATCAGGCCACAAGTCCTCGATGCTGTCGTAAACTTCACCTTCATCTTCAATTTCCTGAAGATTTTCAATAACTTCCATTGGTGCTCCTGACCTGATGCAGAAGTCGATCAGTTCCTCTTTGGTAGCCGGCCAGGGAGCATCTTCCAGTTTAGAGGCTAATTCTAAAGTCCAATACATTCTTACAGAAGTTAACGGGTTTAATTTTTTGCAAAAATACTCCAATTATATTCAAAAGCAAGTCAAAAACATTTCAAATAAACAATTGGTTCATGTTTACTTATAATTTTTATTAAGTCCTTGCTTTCCAGGGCGTTTCAATAGCATTAAGGGTATGGGAGAACCAGCGGGCCAGCACAAACAGGTAATCAGACAGCCGGTTGAGGTACCTTATTACCATTTCCCCCTGCAAGGTTGAGGCATCATGTTCCACCACTTTTATGGTAAGACGTTCTGCCCTGCGGCAGATACACCGGGCAATATGACAGTGAGAAACAATGGGATGCCCGCCGGGCAGAATAAAAGAGCTGAGTTGCGGAAGAGATTCGTTCATGTTGTCAATCTCTTTTTCCAGCAAAAGTATATCTTCCTCAAAAAGCTTCGGAAGCGCCCTGAGGTCTTTGACGGGATCGGCAGCCAGGAGCGATTCCGCGGTAAAAATCCTGTCCTGGATTTCAAGCAGGAGTTCATGAATGCGGGCATCAATCCCCTGATCGCGGATCAGCCCGAGGTAGGAATTGAGCTCATCGAGTGTGCCATAAGCTTCAATCCGTTCATGATATTTAGGCACCCGGGTGCCCCCGATCAGTGATGTTTGTCCCTTATCGCCGGTTCTGGTATATATTTTCCAATCGCAATCCATCGAAATGTTTAATGTTAATTAGAAAAAATTAAACAAGTTGGTTTGCTGATTGTTCACCCGGCTGAAACTTTCTGCTTGTAATAATCCATGGTACGGATGTCGGAATTGAGTTCGTCGGAGGCAACCAGTCCGTCGGACAGTCTGATGATCCGGTGGGCATGGCGGGCAATATCCTCTTCGTGTGTGACCAGGATAATGGTATTCCCGGTTTTGTGGATATCTTCAATCAGTCCCATGATTTCAACAGATGTCACAGAGTCAAGGTTACCGGTGGGCTCGTCGGCCAGGATGATGGAGGGTTTGTTCACCAGGGCCCTGGCAATCGCCACCCGCTGTCGCTGACCCCCGGATAATTCGTTGGGCTTGTGTTTTACACGGTCGGTTAACTTAACATCCTCCAGCACCTGCATAGCCCGCTCCATGCGTTCCGGTTTGGGCGAGCCGGCATAGATCATCGGCAATGCCACATTCTCAAGCGCGGTAAGCCTGGGCAGGAGGTTGAACGTCTGAAACACGAAACCGATCTCTTTGTTCCTGATTTCAGCCAGTTCATTGTCCTCGAGTTTGCTGACATCCTTGCCATTCAGCCAGTAGCTTCCGGAGGTCGGGGTGTCGAGGCACCCCAGCAGGTTCATCAGGGTGGATTTACCCGATCCTGAAGGCCCCATGAGCGCTACAAACTCATTTCTTTTTATGGTAAGAGACACGCCCCTGAGGGCGCGTACCACTTCGGCACCTACTTTAAAAAAACGGGTGATCCCGTCAAGCCGTATAACTTCCTGGTTCATGATCCTGGTTTACTTCAAAACGAACAAAGTTAGGAATAATTGTAACAGTGGCGGTCATTAAATTTTCAACCTGACGACAGCTGCTTTCTGCCCGGACCTGTAAATTATCTTTAGTGATAATGCAGGTTTCAGTATCTGATTATAAAGTGTTGCCGGCTTAATCCCCTGCGGAAAAATACCAGTCCCATATTGAACAGGTCAATAGTTACCGTAACACGCGGGTGTTTTATAATCTCCTCCCAGGCTTTTTCCATCTCAGCCGACCAGTGAATATCATGAAAAATCAGCAGGGTGTCGTTTCCGGCTTTTGATGCAATTTCTCCGAAATAATTTACGGTGGCTTCGTATGTATGGTTCCCGTCGATAAAGGCGTGATCAACTCTCCTGAGCGATCCGAGTGTTTCGGGCAATACTTTGTCAAAATTCCCCATCACCAGGCTGACATTGCTGCATCCTGCCGCATGAAGGCTCTCCTGGGCAAGCGCAGCCGTTGATGCGCAGCCTTCTATCGTCTTGAACACTGCAGACGGTGCGGCAATGGCCTGATACATCGTACTGATACCGGTTGATGTGCCCAGTTCGAGTATATATTCCGGATTAAAGTACTTAACGATACGGAACAGCAGCCGGCCATATTTCCGGGAAATACCGGTGGTTGCAGCTATTTCCTTGACCTTTCTGAGCCTGGTTGTATAACCTGTCCTTCCCCTCCGAGATCCGAAATCCACGGTTTCGATGCTGTTGGGATTCCGCTTCAACCGGATTACCTGTTGTTCAACATTTTTATACTGGGGATAAACATTTTTATCTTCAAGGACATTGCAGATAAAATCAAAAACAAAAGGGGAGTGGACCGCATGTTTTGTTTTGGCTTTCAGCCGGTAATTCAGGTATCTGAGGAGTATTCTTAGTTTGTTTATCATGTTATCGGTGAAGTTGTTTTTGTCAGTTACAGGCCCCAGGTTTCCCTGTCGAGGCTGCGGTAGTGTATGGCTTCGGCCAGATGGTCGGGCCGGATGTCATGGCTGTTGTCAAGATCGGCGATGGTACGCGCCACCTTCAGGATACGGTCGTATGCCCGCGCCGAAAGGCTCAGCTTTTCCATGGCATTTTTTAACAGGGTGTGTCCGGTTTCGTCTATCCTGCAGATGGTCCTCAGCATTTTACTGCTCATCTGGGCATTGGCATGAATGCCCTTATGCTCCTTATATCTTTCTTCCTGTATCTGTCTGGCTTTTACCACCCTTTCCCTGATTGCATCGCTTTTTTCGGAAACCCTTACATCCGAAAGTTCACGGAAAGGCACAGGCACGACCTCCACCTGTATATCAATGCGGTCGAGCAGGGGACCGGATATTTTGTTAAGGTATTTCTGAACAACCCCGGGCGCGCAGACGCACTCCTTGTCGGGATGATTGTAAAAGCCGCAGGGGCAGGGGTTCATGGCGGCAACCAGCATAAAGCTTGCGGGATATTCAACGGTGAGCCTCGCCCTCGATACCGTTACCAGCCGGTCTTCGAGCGGCTGCCGCAGCACTTCGAGGACAGTGCGCTTGAATTCCGGTAATTCATCAAGAAATAGTACTCCGTTGTGGGCAAGCGAAATTTCTCCCGGTTGGGGATTCGACCCGCCTCCGACTAGAGCTACATCGGAAATGGTGTGGTGCGGGCTGCGGAATGGCCTTACCGAGATCAGGGAGGCATGGCGGCTCATTCTCCCGGCAACAGAATGTATCTTTGTGGTTTCCAGCGCTTCATGAAGGTTGAGCGGCGGCAGTATGGAGGGCAGCCGCTTGGCCAGCATGGTTTTGCCCGAGCCCGGCGGACCAATCAGGATTACATTATGACCTCCGGCTGCCGCAATTTCGAGCGCACGCTTGATGTTTTCCTGCCCTTTAACATCCGAAAAGTCAAATTCATATTCGTTCAGTTGGGCATAAAACTCTTCACGGGTATTTACAATCTCCCTTTCGAGGCTTGCATCACCGTTAAAAAACCGGATAACATCCAGGATGTTCTCCGCTCCGTAAACTTCAAGCTCGCTAACAATGGCCGCTTCCCGTGCATTCTGCTTCGGCAGGATAAAGCCTTTGAAACCCTGTTTGCGTGCTTCTATGGCAATGGGCAGCGCCCCTTTGATGGGCTGTAATCCGCCGTCGAGCGACAATTCACCCATAATCACATATTCGCCCACGGTGGCCGGGTTTATCTGCTCCGACGCGGCCAGGATTCCTATGGCAATGGTAAGGTCGTAGGCCGATCCCTCTTTGCGGATATCGGCCGGCGCCATATTGATGACGATCTTTTTTCCGGGAATTTTATACCCGTTGTTTCTCAACGCGGCTTCAATCCGCTGGTGACTCTCTTTAACGGCACTGTCGGGCAGACCAACCAGGAAAAACTGTATCCCGTTGTCCATGTTCACCTCAACCGTTATGGTGATTGCATTGATGCCTATGATTGAACTGCCGAATGTTTTTACGAGCATGTTATCAGAATTTTTCACGTATGAAACGGAACTGAGCCGCTTTTACCGCTACCGTAAAATATGACACCTGAAGCAACTATTTAATCTACTGAATATTAGTATTTTAAAATATCATACAAATGTAGGAAAAATTTCCGGTCCATTGAACAACTCTTGAAAATCATTTATTGAATTCCTGAAATAAGCATGACAGTAACCTTATTTTATCATTGTGAACAATTAGATATCTTACAGGTTTATAGAATGATCAAAACGACAATAATTAGTGGAACCGGAAAAAGTAATCCCTGAGCCAAAATCTCCCTGCAAGCGGGTTTGCCGGCTTGATGAGGAAGGTATGTGTGTTGGCTGTTTCCGCAATCTGGATGAAATAGCCAACTGGTCCATCCTCACCAGGGAAGAAAAGCTGGAGGTGCTGCGCAAGGCCCATCTTCGTATGCAGCTCAGGGATATGAAGTTCTGATTATCCTTTTCCTGGCTTATAGCCTGATTTCTCCAGTATTTCCTGTGAATTGACGTTGTCGAGGAGTTGTTTCAGGCTCACATTATTCTTTTTCATATAGGCTTTTACAATCTGCCAGCCCAGCCAGGCTCCGGTACGGGCCGGCGATTCCTGCGAAAAGGAGGATGTAAACGGACCGTCTACCATAAACATACTCATTGCTTTCGAATCAGTTTTATACAACAGCTCATTTTCAATGATAAACTGCCAGAGATTGCGCTCATTTTTAACACACCAGTCCAGTTGCGCTGCAGTGAAGCCGATTTTAAACTGATCTTCTGTATTTCCGGTAGTAACATCGGTAAAATAGAGGGTTTTTCCCTGTTCTAGCATTGCATCAAGCAGGGTATAGGCGCTTCTTTTTTCAGGAATCAGCAGCATACCCGCTTCTTTCATCACATCAGGCAGGATATGGTCTCGGGTAAAACGCCGGGATAGATAGAGCGGAATCCCCAGTTTCTTGTACATTTCATGATCCTCCCCGAGATACATGTCAAGGGCAATGATCAGTACCGAATCGGCATATTTGACGGGTAAATGAAAATCGTATCCCGAAACATAGGAATAGGTAAGTGGTTTCCTGCCTCCCGGAATTTCCTTTTCGAATATTCCAAAGGCCTGTTCAAGTTCTTTTTCAAGCCATCCCAGGTCAGGATACTGCTGCATTACCGACTCATAGGAAGCTTTGTTCTGAGGATCACTGATAAACAATTTCAGTTGATTTACCTCTTCATCGCCGATATCTCCGGTTCCCAGAAAAACAGCATAATCAGGGGCAACGGCCCTGAGCCTTTTTTCCAAACCGGCTTCACCCGGGCCAAACAATACCTGTTCGTACCGCCTGATCCTGAATCCTTCTTCCACATTCGTGAATGATGATGAATCTGAGCCATCTGACGCGGTTTTTTTTTCCGTGTTATTGCAGGTGCAGGCAGCAAACAGGAGAAGGGCTGGGAAAATCAGTGTAGCAAGTCTGGAATTCATTATACCTGAAAGATTGGTGTTTATCCGGCACAAAATAACGAAAAACCCCTGACATGGGGAGGGCAGGGGTTTTTAAACGTAAAAAGGCAACCTAAAGTATTTTCCAGCCAAGACTTACGGTAAACATATTGTTTTTCAGTGTCAGGCCTTCGTTTTTTGAGAAGTCGGAAATTCCGAATTCATACCTCAGGTCTATGGTGAACATAAGCAGATCCACCCCGGCGCCGGTTTGAATGCCCCAATTGGCGGCACGGATATCATCACCGGTGAGGGTGTTTTCCCAGTTTTCACTGTTGATGTCTTTATTAACGGCAAGCGATGCAACCGGACCGGCCAGAATCCTGACATTGAAAAGATCCGTATCAATTAGTTTGCCGCCGAGTAAAACGGGGATATCCAGCGTTTTTATGTGCAGCGATTTCGTGCTGCCGGCAACCTCTGTTTGAGA
>JAMLHF010000007.1 GCA_023957275.1 Lentimicrobium sp.
GGCTTCAAAAATAGCCATGGAACACATGACCCCCGTCATCCTGCTTACCGACGGGTATCTCGGAAATGGTTCCCAGCTCTTCCGTATCCCGAAGGTGGCTGAGTTGCCCGAAATCAAACCGCCTATTGCCAAACCCAACGACCCGGACTTCAAGCCTTACCGCCGCAATCCGGAAACCCTTGCCCGCCAATGGGCACTGCCCGGTACCGAAGGACTGCGCCACAGGGTAGGCGGACTTGAAAAAGAAGACATCTACGGCAATGTATCCACCGATCCGCTCAATCACCAGAAAATGGTTGATCTGCGTGAAGCCAAGGTGCAGAAAATCGCTGAATTTATCCCTGAACAGGAAATTACCGGAGCAAAGGAAGGTGACGTGCTGGTGGTAAGCTGGGGCGGAACTTTCGGGCCGGTGTCGGAGGCAGTGGAAGCTTTGCAGAAAGGAGGTAAAAGTATCAGCCACGCGCACTTTAACTATATTATGCCGCTCCCGCGAAATACTGCCAGTGTATTGAACGGTTTCAAAAAAGTGATCGTATGTGAACTCAACAGCGGGCAGTTTGTAAACTACCTGAAAATGACCCACCCGGGACATAACTATCGTAAATACAATAAAGTTCAGGGATTGCCATTTACCGTAACCGAATTGGTCAATGTTTTTAACGCAACACTGGAGGAGAAATAATCATGAACAATCAACCGAACCTGACCATAGAACGTTCTTCCGTAGAACTGACCAAAGAGGATTTTGTAAGCGACCAGATGGTTAAATGGTGCCCGGGCTGTGGCGCCCACGCCATTCTCTCTTCCGTTGCCAACGTATTTCCGAAGATCGGATACCGCAAGGAAAACTTTATGTTTGTTTCCGGCATCGGATGTTCCTCACGGTTTCCCTATTATGTAAACACCTACGGTATTCACGGTATTCACGGCCGCGCCGCCGCCATCGCTTCGGGTGTGAAAATCTCAAATCCCCACCTGAGTGTCTGGGTGGCTACCGGCGACGGTGACTCCATGGCCATCGGAGGAAATCATTTTATTCACATCATCAGAAGAAATATAGATGTGAATATTATGCTTTTCAACAACCAGATTTATGGGCTGACCAAAGGCCAGTATTCACCCACTACCCCTATGGGAAGCGTTACCAAGACCTCACCCCAGGGAACCATTGAACATCCGTTCAATCCCGGCGAACTTGTGCTTGGCGCACAGGGAACATTCTTTGCCAGGGTAATTGATGCCGTTCCAAGACTCATGACCGAGGTCATGTTTGAAGCCGCCAAACACGACGGAACCTCAGTTGTGGAAATCCTGCAGAATTGCGTGATTTTCGCCGACAAAACCCATGATTCTGTCACGAATAAGGAACACCGCGACGACCGCACCATTGTACTCCGTAACGGTGAACCCATGATCTTCGGGAAAGACAAAAACAAAGGCATACGCCTCAACGGAACACGGCTTGAGGTTGTAACCCTGGGCGAAAACGGTGTTACCGAGGAAGATTTGCTTGTGCATGACGCCTATCAGCAGGACCCCGGCATTCACCTGATGCTGGCTAAAATGTCATATCCCCACTTCCCGGTTGCGCTCGGCGTAATCCGTTCGGCCATGTACCCCACCTACGATGATATGGTGGAAGAACAGATCGCTTACGCAAAAGCCAAACAAAAGATCAAGACTGTTGACGATCTGCTCAACAGCGGCGAAACCTGGGAAATTAAGTAAACCGGCATAAAACGGTATTTCTGAAGGCCTGTTTCTTTCCGGAAGCAGGCCTTTAAATTTTCAGTCAGGATAACAGAAATATTAGTCTCCCTTTCTCATCCCGACTGACCGCTTCCTTCCGGCAGGCTGATCCCGCCGTACTCAGAATACTTCCTGAACATGGCCACCACAAAAGGGCAAACCGGTTTAATCTTCAATCCACGCTGTGATGCCACTGTTACTATGGCGTCCAGCAATTTTTTCCCTGTTCCGGTACCGCGCAACGATTCATCCACCCTTGTATGATCAATGACGATATGATCATCCCCGCCCGGAATCCAGGTCATTTCGGCCAGCGTCCCCTTATCTCCCCGGACAAAAGCACGCCCGTTCCCTTGTGATTCTAACAGTTGTATTTCCATAACTTCATATTTTATCAGCAATATAACACCTGAAACCCATAAAAGTCAGGAAGAACTAAAATAGCCGCTGATTAATCGCAGACATCGGGATCGGGCAAAACCGGGAATACTATTCCTGCAAATGCTTTCATACCATTGACAGGCAATCCGGTCATTTACAGAATCAAATATCCGTTATTCAATCAAAATAACCTATATTTGATTTTAAACTGTAAATATTCACAACCATGTTTGAAAATTTGTCAATCGGCCTGGACATTGCCACGGCATTGTCAGTGATGGCTGCAGCGGCTGCCTTTATCTGGAATTCGGCCCTGGCCAGAAGAAAATCAAAACTTGACCGGCGTAAAGAAATCATCAAGTCCCATGTTTACCGCACCGTTGAAAAGATCATCAGGGACTCAAGCGACATTTTCAGGGAAACAAAGAAAATCGAATACCGTCTCAGGGACGGGGAAACTACCCAGAACCTGAATCAATGGAAGGATCTGATTCTTGAACTTACCGGTTCATTCAGGTGGCTGATCCCCCTCGATCAGGTGTATGGAGATGGAAGATTTGAGCTGATTTATAAAGAATACAGCGAGGAGCTGGATAAATTCATTCACCGTTTTGCAAAGCTTGTCAGTCCGGAAAGCAATGAATCATGGGATTTCTATGAAACCATGGATCAGCCCAACCAGATTACCCTGAAATACATCACACGCTTGTATCAGGAAACGGAAAACTACCTTCAATAGGACGGATCAGATGATGAAAGCCTGACCGGCAGAAGTCCAGGCAACGGCAGGTAATGAAGCAGTTTCCCGGAACTTTACTTCCGGTCATTCAACAATGGTCAGGGGACGATAAATTTGCTGACGGCACTGCGCCGGCCTTCAGCCGTTAATGCTGCCACATATATTCCTCCGGCAAGCCGCAGGGAATGTCCTGATGCGGCGGGAGATCCGTCAAAAACCAGACGTCCGTCCGCACCGTGAACGGTGAGGCGGTAAACTTTACCCTGCAGCCCGGAAGGTACAATGTGTACAGCTCCCCCATCAGGATGGAAAACCTGCAGGCGCTCCTCTGTTTCCGGCTGATGCAATCCGGCATTCACGGTACAACTCATGGGGATGCCACCTGCCGCCAGCACTTCTGCATTGATGTTGACCGCTTCCGGAGGCCAGATATGATTGTTGAGTATGCTGCGGTCAGGTGCAATCAGGATAACGGTAGGGTAAGACTGGACCTGATAGAGATCTACCACGGCATTGCCGCCGCCCTGTAATCCGCTTACCGAAGGATAATAAGCCCCCCAGATGGAGTCAAACTGCCTGACAAGGTCATTGTCGCTGCCCCAGTTGATGCCAAGGTAAATGACATCACCATGGTTGCAACCAAAATATTCATAAGATGCACTGACCTCTGAAGCATAAGTCTGACAGGGCCCGCAATTGGTGGTGAAAAAGTCAATCACCACCAGCTTTCCGTTGTCCAGATAATCATACAGGTGATGCTGATTCCCGTCAACATCCTTGACGGTAAAATCCGGGGCGGTTTCCACTGCCACCTGCGCGCTGAGCGAAACCGCCGCAATCAGAAATACAAAAAGATGAAACAACAATCGCATAAAGCAAACCGGTATTAAACGCTGAGGCCGTAAAAGTACTGCCTCGTCCGCTTATATGCAAGTAATTATATATATTTAATCACCTTCCTGGTATCAGATGGCTTTGCGGCTTTGTTTCATTTCAGGCTATCCGGGTCAATAACAAAATAATTCCCTCTCAGGATAGGGGTAAACGGCCTTTCGATTGTCATAACTAAAACACATAGATTATAAATTCTTTAATTATACATTATGAGATATTTTACAAGTTCATATTTATCAGTAATAAAAGCGGTTACAATTCTATTGCTGACATTCCCGGGTGTTATAAAAATTGCTGCTGCCGAAAAAAATCACCTGAATAACCATTTCCCCGAGACTGCTTCCGTCACGGTTACCATTCACGTTACACTCAGCACGGGCGAAAGCCCCGAAGGCACCATGCTCACAATGACCGGAGTGCAGAATCCTTCATTGTATTACGAGCAGACTGCCCCCTCATCGGGCGAAGTGGTTTTTACCGGGGTTACCGAGGCCAATTATACTATACACGCCGCTTTGCAGGGATTTTATGAGTTTGATACGGTGATGACCATCACCAGCAACCGGCAGATTCCGGTCATTTTGCGTGAAATCACCTATAAACCCCGAAACCTCTCCGTTGATTCACTCTCCCTGCGTGCCAGCTGGCAGGTTCCGGATCCGGAAGAAAAAAGTCTCGAACGCCGTCTGTCGGCAATTATAAAACCAGGTGATAAAAATGCCGTATTCCGGTCGGTGAAAAGAGGCACTGGTTCCGGCCATCGCGCCCTTTCGGGATATGGAGTCTTTCTGGATGGGTTATTGGTCGGGAACACCACCGATACCAGTTTTGTATTTGAACCCCTGGTGTTTGGCCAAAGTTATCTGGCGGGCGTCGCGGCGGTTTATTCCTCAGGATATTCCGAACAGGACACGAGCAGGTTTACCTCAAAGTTTCTTTTCCCTCCAAGAAACACTTCGGGTGTGATCCCTGAAATGACCGACTATGGCCACATTACCTGGGAAGCCCCCGAAGATCCGCAAAATCCGGGGCAGCCCGTACCCGGAATCAGCAGCTATAAGCTTTACCGCAACCAGGTGTTTCTTGCTGATATTCCCCTGGAGAATCCTGCCTATTTTGATATGGAATTAATCCCCGGAACGTCAGTGTATGAAGTAAGGGCTGTGTATGAGCTTTCGGCATACGGATATCCGGGTGAATTTCAGGAATCGGCCCCCGGTGAAGCGGCGGAACTTCTGTGGATTTGCTGCTTAAACCTGCCCTTTACAGAGAATTTTGATACCGGTTTGTTCGAAACCAATAACTGGACCACGGAAGGCAACAATAACTGGCGGATTGCCGGACAGGCAGGGAATCAGGCCCCGGCAGCAGAATTTTATTTTTCACCGGTACTGACAGATTACTCTCTTTCGCTCACAAGCGATTACCTGATAGGAACCGGAATAAGTGATGGCAATATCTTGCTGGAATTTGACCTGAAACATACCCTGGTCAATCCCACCGGACAGGAAAAGTTATCCGTTGAAGTGTTTGATGGAAACAACTGGATAAAAAAACAGGAATTCCTCAACATACACAGCTTTAATTGGAAGAATTACAAAGTGAAATTAACCAAAGAAGCCAAAGGGAAAGTTTTCAGGGTTCGGTTTAAGGCTTCCGGAGATTTAACTTCAGACATCTCCAACTGGCTGATTGACAATATTAAAGTATACAGAGAATGCACCTCTCCTCAGGAATTTGATGCATATCCGTATTTCTATACAGGGTATTCACTCCAATGGCAGGATCCATATTATATCAATCCTGTATCAGAATGGCTTGCCTGGGACAATGGCATAAATGCTGACGCCATCGGACTTACCGGTGGTGGCACATTCTATGTGGCTGCAAGATTTACAAGTTCCCAGCTATTTAAATATGAAGGAAGCAGCATCACCAGAATCCGCATGTTTCCCTATGCCCCCAATGGTTCAATTACATTAAAGGTATGGGCAGGTAACAATGCCGGGGCGCTGTTGTCAAGCCAGGTTGTGACTTCATACACCGCCGGGACCTGGAATGAATTTGTACTTCAAACACCTGTTTATATTACCGGCGCCTCTGAACTTTGGGTTGGTTATGAAATTAACCATACCCCAGATGATTATGTTGCGGGGTGCGACAGCGGCCCTGCAATTGCAGGATTCGGAGATATGATCTCCCTTGATGGAGAAGTCTGGGAACCTATGAGCATTGCTTACGGACTGAATTATAACTGGAATATTCAGGGGCTTGTTGAACAGATTGACGGGACCGGATTTTACATAACAGCTGCTTGCAAGACTAGCGATTCAATCTATGGTATTCGGTACATGGATAAACGTTCACAAAGAGAAGTGCTTGGTTACGAAATATACAGAAATGGTGTTCATATTGCCACAACACAGGGCCTAAGCTATTTTGACTCATGTTCCGCTGGCATTGGGACATCTTATTGGCTGGATTACGAAATAAAGGCAATTTATAATGAATGCGAGTCTGAATCTGCTTATTCTTTCACCCGAAATTTTTGCTCCGGGGTTGGAGTTTCATATAAACAAATAACTGACCTTGACATCTACCCCAACCCCTCTGCCGACCATATATGGATCGATACCCGGGATTTATCAGGTTCACTTCTTATCTACAGTTTTTCAGGCAAACTGTTGCTCGAAAACCTGGTTGCAAATAATGACAAACCGGTCATCTCATTGAAGCATTATCCTGACGGTGCTTATCTGATAAAATTTGTGAGTGATGCAGGTGAAACATATTCCGGTAAGTTAATACTGGAGAAGTAATGTTCAAGGATAACTGAACGGCTGATCAATGCTTTTCTAATAAATGTTAAAGTGCAGATTGGCCAAAAAAGCAATATACAAGTAACAATATAACTTAACGGTATGAATTTATGAATTACATTAACAGAAAGTCTTTAACGGCAACTTCAGTTATGCTGGTTTTCCTTTTGCTGACTTTATATGGCAGCTGTATAGACGACATAATGGTTAAAAACAGAAATACGGCATTTTATTCAAATGGTATTTCAGCAACAGTAAAAGGCAGCTTTACCTCAGAATTTCTTTTCCCTCCCCGAAATTTTACAGCAGAAACTTACGAATTTACAAATTACTGCTACCTGGCATGGGAAGCCCCTGAAGATCCCCAACATCCGGGACAAGCTGTGCCGGGAATCGTCAGCTTCAGGATTTACCGCAACCAGATGCTTATTGCAGAAGTTGCTTCCGATACCGTCGGATACTATGACCTTAATCTCCCACCAGCGCAATATTTCTATGAAATTACCGCAGTGTATGACCTTACCTCATACGGGTTTCCCGGCCAAACGGGTGAATCAATGAAGGAAGGTCCGGTAGAAATATTTGTAGTTTATGGTTATGAAATTCCTTTTAATGAAAACTTCAATACCGGAATTTTCGAAACGAATCAATGGACCGTTGAAGGCGCTAACTGGCGTATTGCCGGCCAGACAGGAAATCCAGCCCCTTCAGCCGAATTCTTCTCAAATCCATTAACCTCCAACTACTCACAATCAATTACCAGCTACTATTTAATGGGCCAGGGAATAATTGATGGCAATATCATGCTGGAATTCGACCTGAAACATACCCTTGTCAATCCCACCGGACAGGAAAAGTTATCCGTTGAAGTGTTTGATGGGAACAATTGGGTACAAAAGGAAGAGATTGTAAACATAAATAATCTGGATTGGAAAAATTACAAACTTGACATTACAGAAGAAGCAAAGGATAAAATCTTCAGGGTGAGGTTTATAGCCAGTGGCGATTCTACTCCGGATATATATAACTGGCTCATTGATAACATCAGCGTTTACAGGGAATGTGCCCCTCCACAGGAATTTACTGCCGGCGTTTTTTTCCCATTCGTTGACGGGGTAACGCTTGAATGGGAAGCCCCATCCGGAAATACCGGAGGAGGCCCCGGATGGATTGGATGGGATAACGGCATAAATGCTGACGCCATCGGACTTAACGGTGGTGGCACATTCTATGTGGCTGCAAGATTTACCAGTTCCCAGCTATTTGAATATGAAGGATGCAGCCTCACCAGAATCCGGCTGTTTCCTTACGCCCCCAATGGTTCAATTACATTAAAGGTATGGGCAGGCGACAATGCCGGAGCGCTTTTGTCAAGCCAGGTTGTGACTTCATACACCGCCGGGACCTGGAATGAATTTATGCTTCAAACACCTGTTTTTGTTACCTGCACTTCTGAACTTTGGGTTGGTTATGAAGTTAACCACAACCCAACCGATTATGTTGCAGGGTGCGACACCGGCCCTGCAATTGCAGGATTCGGAGATATGATCTCCCTGGATGGAGAAGTCTGGGAACCTATGAGCATTGCTTATGGACTGAATTATAACTGGAATATTCAGGGTTTTGTTGAACCGGTTGCCGGAACCGGGACTTTTATTGGTGCAGCCAATGAACCCCGGGATTCAAAAAGCAGCAGTCATGGTTTCGTCAACCACAGGCAAAGAGCCTTACTTGGCTATGATATATACAGAGATGGAGATTACATAGCAACAACACAAGAATTAAGTTATTTTGATTCCTGCGCCGATATCGGAGGTGTGAGCTCTGCCGAATATGACATCAAGGCGGTTTATGAAGATTGTGAGTCCGTATTGGTTAATACGTATATCTGGGGTTTCTTCTGCCCTCCCGTCGGAGTTTCATACGAGATAACAGAAGATCTTAAGATCTACCCCAACCCCTCTGCCGACCTAATATGGATCGATACCCGGGATATGTCAGGTTCACTTCTTGTTTACAGCTTTTCAGGCAAACTGTTGCTCGAAAACCATGTTTCAAACAATGACAAACCGGTCATCTCATTGAAGCATTATCCTGACGGTGCTTATCTGATAAAATTTGTGAGTGATGCCGGTGAAACCTATACCGGAAAAATTCAGAAATGCAGATAAGCAATAAAGGTTCATCGCACTGAGAATCACAGGCAAATTCACCGGTTCAACAACCATCGTTTGTCGGCAACCTGATGCATAAAAATTGAGGCAGTAGTATTTCTGACTCAATTGAATATATGCACGCAATTAAATATAATTAACTGCAAAGCATCAACCCTATTTTCCACTCAGTTCACTGGCCAGGTTGTCGGCCAGGCGACTGGCGCCGATCCGGAATAGTCCGGAGTTCAGCCATTCGGGGCCAAGGATGGATTCCACCAGCTTTACATAAACCAACGCCTGCTCAGGAGTAGAAATGCCGCCGGCGGGTTTAAATCCCGTAATTTTTCCGGTGCTCTCATAATAATCGCGTATGGCCTGCAGCATAACAAAAGCCGCTTCGGGGGTGGCTGCCGGATTGATCTTACCCGTGGAGGTTTTGATAAAATCGCCACCCGCCTTCATGGCAATCACGGATGCATCGTAAATTCTGGAAAGGTCTGACAGTTCCCCTGTTTCGAGAATTACCTTAAGGTGAACATTTCCGCAAACATCCTTGATGGCGTTGATTTCATCAAAAACTTCAATGTACTCATCCTCAAGAAATTTACCCCTTGAGATGACCATATCGATTTCATCGGCGCCTTCTTCCACCGCGTATTTTACTTCCGCAAGTTTCACATGAATGGGCGATTGCCCGGCAGGAAAAGCTCCGGCCACGCAGGCTGTTTGAATACCGGTCCCTTCGAGCAGGGTATGCACCTGCCGTGCAAAAACCGGATAAACGCAGACTGCCGCAACATTGGGAAGTCCTTTTTCACTAAAACTCACGGCCTTCCTGCAGAGCGCCTCTACCTTCTGCTTTGTATCGGCTCCTTCAAGGGTAGTCAGGTCGAGGATACCGAGTGCAAAACGCATGGCATCATGTTTACTGCCGAATTCCTTAAAAGGATCAGCAAGGATTCCGGCAATCTGACCGGCAACCACCTCCGGGGAAAAGTTATGGTGTTTGTTCATATCATTTAAGGTTAAGCGCAAAATTAAACGCTAATATAAGTTATTTTCACTGAAGTGGACTCATGCCTTGCGAAGATCCGGGTTACAATGCCCCGGCAGGGTCCCAGCCGGTTACCAGGTTTTCATCCAGGCTGTTCAGCTCCTCCATATCATTTGCTGATATCTCAAAATCAAAAACATTGATGTTTTCAATGATCCGGGAAATTACGGATGATTTCGGGATAGCGGCAAAACCCTGCTGCAAAGCCCAGCGGATCAGCAGCTGGGCAGTTGATTTTCCGTATTTTGAGGCAATTTTCTGCAAACGCGGATCTCCCAGCTTGACGCCTTTGGTCAGGGGACTGTATGCAACCGGTATAATGCCCGCATTGCGGCAGAGGTCAATGGTTTCAGCACGGGTAGAGAATATATATGGATGGAGTTCGATCTGATTGACAGCAGGCGGGACTTTGCAATAGCCCAGCAGTTCTTCAAGATGGTGCGCCATATAATTGCTGACCCCTATGGATTTACATTTTCCATCCTCAAGCAAGGTTTCAAGCGCCCGCCACGTGTCTTTACGCTTACCCTGAACCGGCCAGTGAATCAGATACAGGTCAACATAATCAAGACCAAGCCGGGCGAGGCTGGCATGACAGGCTTTGATGGCATGGTCGTATCCATGATCCGAATTCCACAATTTGGTGGTGACAAATACCTGCTCCCTGGGGATCAGACTCGTAACCATGGCCTTGCCCACCACTTCCTCATTATGATAGATGGCTGCCGTATCAATATGCCGGTAACCGTTCTTCAGGGCATTGTCAACAGCTTTTTGGGTAAGGTGGTTATTGGGCATCTGGTATACCCCCAGCCCGACCACCGGCATGGCTGCTCCGGAATTTAAACGGAAAACATTGAGGGTTGACGGAAATTTCATAAGCGTCCTGTTTTGTAACGATGCCGGTTGAAATGGCAGTTTGCACTTACAAAAATAACTCATTTAAAGGCTGACTGAATGCAAAAATCAAGGTTTCCCGGCTTTTCCTCTGCAGAATTCCCGCAAATCCCGTTTAGCCGGATGCCGGATGCATAAGAATTATTCAAATCAAATGCGTTCCAGGTATATATATCAGATTCGTTTACAAGCTATACGCCTGATTCAATGCCCATTAAAGTGCTCCTCCGTTTTGAGCAGGCTGAAATTTTTATTTTTTTCAGGTTTTTAAGTATTACTTCCTGACTTATTGATGATAAACAAATGATTTCTTCAGGTCAATCAGCGCCTGAGGATGAAAAGAGTTCTTTACAAGCCGGAATTAAAATACAAGAATATGAAGACCTTTTACAGAATTTTCGGGGGGAAACGCGTAAGAAGGGCGCTCGTGTTATTTGCGCTTGTTTCATCAATACAAGCGATTTCACAGCCATGCTCTGTTCCTACGGAAGCTTTCCTCACAGGTAATGCTACGATTTGTCAGGGTTCGACCACGGATATATTGATTAATATTTCCGGCGGTGTCGCACCCTGGCGTGTCATATACAGTATTAACGGCGCATTACAGCCCGAAATAACCGGCATTATAAGCAGTCCCTATATAGTTACAACCGGAACTGCAGGGGATTACAAGATTGAGCAGGTATTGGATGCTGACGACTGTACCGGTGCAGTTACCGGCAGTCCGGTCACCATACAGGTAAATCCCTTCCCCACCTCAGCCGGTGCCATAACCGGAAACGCCGCTGTTTGTCAGTCCACCAACGGGGTATCATATTCAGTTCCGGCGATCAGCAATGCTACAGGATATATCTGGACACTGCCTTCAGGAGCAACAATAGCTTCGGGAAACAACACCAATTCCATCTCAGTTAACTTCAGCAGCGCCGCTTCCTCGGGGAATATCTCGGTTTATGGCACCAACAGCTGCGGAAACGGAGCTTCATCCGGTTTGTTTGTAACTGTTTCTCCCTTACCCGGAGCAGCTGGTGTTATATCCGGTTCCACTTCGGTCTGTCAGGGTCAATCAGGGCTTAATTATTCAGTGAGCCCGGTTTCCGGCGCCACCTCCTATGAGTGGGCACTTCCGGCAGGTGCAACCATTACATCAGGATCAAACTCCAACAGCATCACGGTTTCATATTCCACTTCGGCAAGCTCGGGCCCGGTAACGGTAAGAGGCATCAACAGCTGCGGAAACGGCAGCTGGTCTCCTGATCTTCAGGTTACAGTCAATCAGCTGCCGGGCAATCCCGGTCCTGTAACCGGCTCTTCGGCGGTATGCCAGGGCCAGACAGGGGTTACCTACAGTGTTCCGGCCATAGCTTTTGCCAATGGATATGAGTGGTCCCTTCCAACGGGTGCCAGCATTATCAGCGGTGCAAACACCAATCAGATAACAGTCAACTTCAGCCCAGCGGCGGTTTCCGGCGATATTCTGGTCAGAGGCCTTAACGGTTGCGGAGCCGGCCAGTGGTCGGCTGCTTTTGCAGTTACGGTGAGCAATCTTCCGCTTGCAGCGGGCAATGTTACGGGGCCCGCGCTGGTTTGTTCCAATCAGACAAATCTTGTTTACAGTATTGCACCGGTAGCTTATGCAGCCGGGTATGAGTGGCAATATCCGGCCGGGTTCACAGTGAGCGGACCGTCAAACGGAAGCACCCTCACCCTGAATGCATCCGGCGCTACGGCCGGCATCGTCAGGGCAAGGGCCGTTAATTCATGCGGCAGCGGCACCTGGTCGCCCGATCTCAGCCTGGCTGTCCATCCTTTGCCAACGGCAAATGCCGGACCTGACGCACAGATATGCGCCACCGCCAGCCATACCCTGTCAGGAAACGCAACAGATTACAGCAGCGTAAGCTGGAGCAGCAGTGGAAGCGGATCGTTCGTGAATCAGAATTCCCTGTCTGCAACTTATATTCCCAGTCCTGCAGATGTAGCGGCTGGCTCAGTCGTACTTACACTGACCGTAACATCGGCATCGCCCTGCATTGGCAGCACAACAGATCAGATGATCCTCACATTACTGTCCCTGCCGGTTGTGAATGCCGGACCTGATTTTTCATCCTGCGGTACTTCTGGTGCAACCCTTGGCGGCAGCATGGCCTCCAACTACGGATCTTTGCTTTGGACCACTTCAGGAAGCGGCACCTTCTCAAACCCGGCTGCGCTGCACCCGGTGTACAACCCCGACGCCAATGATGTGGCAACGGGATCAGTAACGCTTACATTGACAGCTTATGGAAATGCAGGATGTGCAGGCGAATCAGCCAGCGATCAGATGACCCTGTTTCTCAATCCATTACCAGTTGCAAATGCCGGCAATGCCGCATCCACCTGCGAAGGTGAATCGTATACCGTCACCGATGCCACGGCTTCAAACTTCGGGACCCTTACCTGGTCAAGCAACGGCACCGGGACCTTTACCAACAACGGCACGCTGAATCCCACCTATACCCCCAGCCTTGCCGATGCCATCAACGGATCGGTAAATCTGACCCTTACCGCCACCCCATTGGCACCATGCCTTGGAAATGCCACTTCGGTAAAGACGCTCAGCATAACCCGCCTGGCTCTGGCCAATGCCGGACCTGACGGCAACTCCTGTGGCAACACTCCGTTTACCCTCAGCAGTGCTTCAGCCACCAATTATTCTTCACTGTTGTGGACCAGCAGCGGGTCGGGCTCCTTTGTAAATCCCGGCATCCTGAACGCCACTTATATTCCCGGAGCAGGAGACCTGGTAAGCGGATCGGTAACCCTTACCCTTACTCTTACCGGTAACTCACCCTGTGCAACTCCGGTTTCAGATGATATGGTACTTTCCATTGGTGGCGAACCCACAGCTTATGCAGGACTTGACGGTCAAACCTGTGAAACCACTCCTTTTACAGTTACCACAGCAACGGCAACAAATTATTCTGCAATTAACTGGACCACCAGCGGAACCGGTATATTGTCAGATGCCGGATCATTAACCCCGACATACACACCATCAAATGCCGATGCACTTGCAGGAATTGTAACTTTATCGCTGACCGCTACCGGGCAGGCTCCCTGTACATCGACAATCACCGACATCATGCAGATTGTCGTCACACCTGCCCCCCTTGCCGACGCAGGGGCCAACTTCTCGGTCTGCAGCAGTAGCAGTTTTACTGTAACCGGGGCAAGTGCACAATATTATTCTTCAATCAACTGGACATCATCGGGCACCGGTACGCTGGTAGATGCCAATCAGATAGACCCGACCTATACGCCGAGTGCTGCCGATATCGCCAACGGCGCGGTTACCCTGACCCTTTCCGCCATGGGCAATGCGCCCTGTGTTGCACCTGTTGTGGATGCCGTGCTTGTGACAATCAATCAGATCCCTTCTGTTTTTGCAGGAAATGATCTGGCCATCTGTGAAGGCCCGCATAATGTAACCGGAGCAGTAGCCACCGATTACAGCTCGCTGATGTGGACCAGCAGCGGAGATGGAGTCTTCATCAATCCCACTTCACTCACCCCGATTTACACACCCGGCCCCGGCGATCTTATCAACGGACTGGTAACACTTACGCTTTCAGCAACATCGCTGCCACCATGTACGGATATCGTTTCTGATGATGTTATCCTGACAATTCGTCCGCTTCCGCTGGTTTTTGCCGGGCCCAACGCCAATGTATGTGAAGGCAGTACCTACGAACTGATCAATGCTACCGCAACAAATTACACTTCACTCACCTGGAGTACCAGCGGTTCGGGTAATTTCAACAACATCAACACCCTGAATCCGGTTTACACCCCAAGCCTTGCCGATATCGCCAACGGCGCCATTACCTTAACACTCACTGCCACAAATCCTCCTTGTCAGCCTCAGACCAGTGATATGACCCTGAATATCAGGCGCAATCCTGTTGCCAATGCAGGAACTGATGCTCCGATTTGTGAAGGAGAAAGTTACACCGTAAACAACGCAACAGCAACCAATTCGTCATCGGTTATGTGGACCAGCACCGGCAGCGGAACTTTGCTGAATCCCACCACCCTCACCCCAACGTATATACCTTCAGCCGCCGATATCATGATCGGTTCGGTACAGCTTACCATGACCGCCTATGCGGTTGCTCCTTGTATCATCACCGATACGGATGTGATGGAGATTACCATTACCAACGCTCCTACAGCCTTTGCGGGAAATGATGCTACCATTTGCGCAAGCCAGTCGCACACCATTGTTGGCAGCACGGCCGGCAATTATTCTTCGCTCGCATGGTCAACATCGGGCGACGGCGTAATTCTGGCAGCCAATACGCTGTACCCGACCTATGTCCCCGGTATTATTGACGAATCACTTGGATTTGCCATACTCACACTTACAGCCTACGGTGTAAATCCCTGCACAGGCAACGCCACCGATCAGATGATGCTCACCGTAGTGAGTGAACCCGGGGTAGATGCCGGACCGGATATTCAGATCTGTATCGGCTCGAATGTTCCGCTTGCAGGAGCAAGCGCACAAAGCGTATCTTCCGTATACTGGACAACCTCTGGCAGCGGAAGTTTCTCAGATCCTACCCTGGTCAATCCGGTTTACACACCCAGTCCGCAGGATATTACCAACGGCAGTGTGATTCTGATGATTACCGGACAAGGCGTTGCGCCTTGCAGTTCCTCCACATTTGATATCATGAACCTGCAAATCAGCCAGCCTCCGGTGGTGAACGCCGGAAGTGACGGAGAAATCTGCGAAACCGGATCATACTATATTTTTGATGCTTCCGCAACTGATTACTCGGCCATCACCTGGACCACCATGGGCGATGGTGTTTTCTCAAATCACAACTCCATCAATCCGACCTATACCCCGGGTCCCGCCGATATTGCAGCCGGATCGGTACTGCTCTATCTGAATGCCACCAGTTTATTGCCTTGCAGCGGTTCTGTGAGCGATGCCATGCTGCTTACCATTCATCCCATGCCTACCATTAACGCAGGTGCAGATGCCGCTACCTGCGAAGGCGATACTTACCTTTTGTCAGGTGCCACGGCACTCGATTACAGCAGTCTGCAATGGACAACTTCAGGCTCGGGCTGGTTCTCAAACAATGCCGCCTTAAATCCCATTTATACGCCGAGTGCCACCGATATCATCAACGGAAGTGTAACACTTACCCTCACAGCCACCGGATTGCTTCCCTGCTCCGGACAGGTCACTGATCAGATGGCACTTACCATTGAACCTCAGGCCATTGCCAATGCCGGAGCCGACGAAACCATTTGTGTGGGAACATTTACCATCACTACTGCCTCCGCATCCAATTACAGTACCCTGCAGTGGGTTTCCAGCGGAACCTCGGGCACCTTGCTGAATGCCAATACCATTACCCCGACCTATATGCCAAGTCCGGCAGATATTGCAGCCGGATCGGTGGTGCTTACCCTCACGGCAACACCCAATACACCTTGCGCAGTCCCCGCTGTTGACCAGACGATTATTACCATTCGTCCACTGGTTGAAGTAAATGCCGGAGCCGATGTTACCATCTGCGAAACATCAACCTTTACGCCTAACACTGCTTCCGCAACCAATTATAGCGACATTCTCTGGACCTCATCCGGAACCGGTTCATTCATCAACGCCAACACACTCACTCCAACGTATACCCCAAGTCCTGCCGATATAGCTTTGGGCTGGGTTACCCTCACCATCAGCGGAACCAGTATTGCTCCGTGCAATCAAACCGTAAGCGACAACATGACGCTTACCATCCGCAGGCAGGCCGTAGTTGACGCCGGTGTCAGCACAACCATTTGCGAAACAGCCACCTATCAGACTTCATCGGCTTCAGCGATAAACCACACATCATTAATGTGGACTGGTAACGGAACCGGTGTTTTTGCCGATCCAACTATTTTAGTAACCACCTACACCCCGAGTGCTGCAGATATAGCCAACGGAAGTGTGTTACTTACACTCACAGCCACAAGTATGGCTCCGTGTGTTGCGCCCATCAGCGACTTTATGGTGCTTACCATTCAGGAAGGTCCTCAGGCAGATGCCGGTATTGATGCCGCTATTTGCGAGAATGAATCCTACAATGTAACCACCGCAACTGCCGGCGGATACTCAGGTTTGGTGTGGACTACCAGCGGGAACGGAACTTTTGTTGACGGAACCACGCTCAATCCGACTTACACTCCGGGCTCTGCAGACATTGCGGCAGGTAGCGCAATACTTACCTTAACCGCCAGTTCAACATCACCATGTACCGGACAGGCAACCGATTCATTTATACTCACTGTAAATGCAGCAGCAACAGCCAATGCCGGTGCCGATGCTTCAGTTTGTGAAGGCACAGGATTAGTGATCCTGGATGCAACAGCTGACAATTATTCCACCATCAACTGGTCAACTTCAGGAACAGGTTCCTTTAGTAACGGCAGCACGTTAAGCCCTACCTATTTCCCGAGCTCCGAGGATGTTACCAACGGAACGGTTGTTCTTACCCTTACCGCTGCAAGTGCAGTTCCTTGTACTTTGCCGGCTGCTGATACTAAAGTGGTAACCGTAGTTCCCATGCCCGAAGTAAATGCCGGACCTGATGATGTTTCCTGCGGAATGGCATTGTACAATATTACAGGCGCTACTGCTTCAGATTATGCTTCACTGTTGTGGACAACTTCGGGAAGTGGTGTTTTCACCAATGCTACTGCATTAAACCCGTCATATCAGCCCAGCGCTGCCGATGTTGCTGCAGGCAGCGCAACACTTACCCTTACAGCAATCAGTGCAACCCCATGTCCTTCAAACCCTTCCGATTCATTTGTTCTTACTCTTGAAGAAGAAGCTGCTGCCAATGCAGGTGCTGACGCCTCGGTTTGCGAAGGTGATATCTACATCGTATTTGATGCAACAGCATCCAACTACTCAGCCATCAACTGGGTTCATAACGGATCGGGAGTGCTGACCGGTGGTAACACACTTACTCCTTCTTACACTCCATCGGCTGCTGATGCTTTGGCCGGATCGGTTACCCTTCAGCTTACTGCCATCGGAAACGCACCCTGCGGTGATGTAACCGATACCAAAATCATTACTGTAAGCCCATTGCCATTGGTAAATGCCGGACCCGATGCCACCATTTGTTTTGGAAGCGGCTACACCCTGAGCCTGGCAACGGCACAGCATCACAGTTCAGTTTTGTGGTCAACTTCAGGAAGCGGAACCTTCAGCAACCCCGCTTTACTTAACCCTGTGTACACTCCCAGTGCAGCAGATCTGCTTGCCGGACAGGTTATTCTCACCGTTTCGGTTGATGCCACTGCACCTTGTACCGGTTCTGTAAGTGATTTCATGATTCTTATTTTTGAAGAAGGTCCTTTGGCCAACGCCGGTGCTGACGCAACTATTTGCGAAGGATCTGTATTTAAAGTTTCCACTGCATCAGCCAGCAATTATCTGTCTTTGATGTGGACAACTTCAGGAGACGGCTCATTTGCCCTGGCAAATACCCTTACCCCGACTTATACTCCGGGTACTGCCGATTTACTCACCGGATTTGTTACCCTTACCCTTAGTGCATATGGAAATCCTCCCTGCACTGAACACAGCGATGAAATGCTGCTCACATTTGCTGAAGCAGTTACAGCCAACGCCGGTACTGATGTTACCATTTGCGAAGGAGAAACAGTTATAGTAGCCGATGCCAGCGCACAGCATTACAATAACGTTCTCTGGACAAGCAGTGGCAGTGGTGTTTTGAATAATGAAACTACCCTTACCCCGACTTATAACCCCAGCGCAGCCGATATTTCGGCAGGATCAGTTGTTCTTACACTTACCGCTTACGGACAGGCTCCCTGCGGTGGCAGCGCTGTCGACGGCAAACTGATTACCATTAATGCAGCTCCTCAGGTAAATGCAGGCCCCGATGCTGCTTTGTGTCAGGGAAGTTCACATACCATCAGCGGAGCAACTGCTACGGGAACTTCATCACTCAACTGGACAAGCTCGGGCAGCGGAAGTTTCTCAGGAAATGGAACACTGACTCCCACCTATACTCCAAGCCTTGCCGACTTTACCCTGGGAAGTGTAACCCTTACCCTCACCGGAAATGCAGTAAGTCCCTGCAGCACACCGGCTACCGATGGGATGATTCTTACCCTTGTACCCGCAGCAACAGCCAATGCCGGTTCCGATGCCACCATCTGTGAAACCCAGTCATTCACTGTATCTACTGCCTCAGCCAGTAATTACAGCAGCATTGCATGGACCAGCAGCGGATCGGGAACCCTGAGCGGAGCAACCACCCTCACCCCGACTTACACCCCGGGCGCAGCTGATATCACTACCGGTTCGGTTGTGCTTACGCTGACCGCCATTTCAGGAGCCCCTTGCAGCAACCCGGTAAGCGATCAGATGATCATCACCATCGATCAGGAGCCTGAAGCTTATGCAGGAGCCGATGCCACCATTTGTGAAGGCCAGCAGCACACCATTACCGGAGCTACCGCCACTACAGGCCTTGTATTCAGCTGGATGTCAAGCGGAACCGGAACATTCCTGAATCAAAACACACTTACACCAACCTACATTCCCAGTGCAGCCGATGTAGCTGCAGGAAGCGTTACCATAGGCCTGTCGGTGCAGGGAACCGGAGCATGCAATATGCTGGTTACCGATGACATGCTTTTAACCATTAACCGGATGGCTACTGTTAATGCAGGCCCCGATGCTACCATTTGCGAAGGTTTTACCTATACATTGTCAGGTGCTTCTGCCGCCAATTATGCTTCAGTAACCTGGACCACCTCAGGCAGCGGATCTTTTACCAATCCGGCAATTGTAAATGCAACCTACAACCCGAGTGCAGCTGATATCGCCAATGGTTCGGTAGTTCTTACCATTCAGGCAACAGCCGCCGGAGTATGTGCAGGATCGGTAAGCGATCTTATGACACTTACATTCAATACATTACCGGTTGTAAATGCCGGACCCGATGTTACTTCATGCGATGCAGCTGTTACACTGAGCGGAGCAACAGCTTCCAATTACAGCAGTCTGTTGTGGACAAGTTCCGGAACCGGTACTTTGTCGAATTCAACCACCTTATCGCCCACCTATGTTCCCAGTGCAGCAGACCTTGCCGCAGGCTTTGCTGATCTTACCTTAACAGCACAGGCCACAGCACCTTGCACAGGAAGTACATCAGATATTGTAAGAATCAACCTGAATCAGGGCCCGGCGGTAAATGCCGGCAACGATGGTTCAATCTGTGCAGGAAACACCTTTGCCATCAATGGTGCTTCGGCCTTGCACACATCACTGATCACCTGGTCAACATCCGGAAGTGGTACATTCAATAATCCAAACATTATCAATCCGGTGTATACCCCGGGTGCCAGCGACATAGCCAGTGGTTCTGTTGTGCTTACCCTTACCGGAATTCCTGTATCACCTTGTTCAACCCCCGCAACAGATCAGTTGCTGCTCACCATCACCCCGGTGGCTACTGCTTTTGCAGGAACCGATGATGTAACCTGTTCATCCTCCTATCTGGTTACGGGTGCTACAGCAAGCAATTACAGTTCGTTTACATGGACAAGCAGCGGAACCGGATCATTTATTAACCAGACCACCCTTACACCGACCTATTTACCAAGTGCCGCCGATGTTGCCAACGGCTCTGTTGTTCTTACCCTCGAGGTGATGAGCAACGCACCTTGTTCCCAGCTGGTAACCGACAGCAAACTGCTCACACTTATGAATGAGCCTTTAGCCAATGCCGGCGTTGATGCTTCGGTTTGTGCAGGTTCAACCTACATGGTAACTACAGCCACTGCATCCGGCTACAGTGCAATAAGCTGGAGCACTTCAGGATCGGGAAGTTTCTCGGGACAAAACACCATCAACCCTGTTTACACCCCAAGTGCTACCGACATCGCCAATGGCTCAGTAACACTTACCCTCACTGCCATAGCAGCATCTCCCTGCAGCAATACCGCATCAGATCAGATGGTGCTTACCATTCAAAGAGCAGCCACAGCCAATGCAGGCAGCGATGCAGCCATCTGCGAAGGCAATACCCATACCCTGAACGGTTCGGTTTCAAACAGCACCCTGTTCAGTTGGAGCAGCAGCGGAACCGGTACATTTGCCAATGGTTCCACGCTTACTCCAATTTACACTCCGGGAGCAGCCGACATCACAGCCGGCAGCGTTACCATAACCCTCACAGCGTTTGCAACAGCACCCTGCAGCACGCCCGCCACCGATATCATGGTACTGACCATTACCCGTCAGCCGCAGATATTTGCCGGTGCCGATGCAGTAAGTTGCGGCTCAGATTACACCATAAGCGATGCCACTGCATCCAACTACAATACACTCTCATGGTCAACTTCAGGAACAGGAACCTTTATCAACCCCGGTTCAATCAATCCTACCTATGTTGCCAGTCTTGCTGATATTTCATCAGGCAGTGTAACCCTTACGCTTACTGCAACAGGAAACTCACCTTGTATCAATAATGTTTCCGATGCACTTGTGCTTTCCTTTGCCCCCATACCTACTGTCTCGGCAGGAAGCGACGATGCAGTCTGCGGCAACAGCAGCTATACGCTTACAGGGGCATCCGCAGCAAATTATTCAACCATTACATGGAGTACCAGCGGAAGCGGAACCTTCTCCAATACTACCCTGGTAAATCCTGAGTATTATCCCAGTGCAGCCGATATTGCTGCCGGTTCGGTGGTTCTTACCGTTACGGCTACCAGCCTTGCTCCATGCAACACCACTGCATCCGACAACATGGCACTGACATTCAACCTGACTCCTCAGGCCAATGCCGGCCCCGACGCCAACAGTTGCGGAACAGCCTCATTCCAGGTAACCGGAGCCACAGCCTCAAACTATGCTACCATTTACTGGACCCACAATGGTACAGGAACCATCTCAGGAGCCAATACCATTTCTCCGGTTTACACTCCTTCGCAGGGCGATGTTACCACCGGACAGGTAACTCTTACTCTGCATGCAACAGCCATTGCTCCTTGCACTGGTGAAGTAACTTCAGCCATGAACCTCAATCTGCAGGCTGGTCCATTGGCCAATGCAGGTGCTGATGTTTCCGTTTGCGAGGGACAGAGCTATACACTTTCAGGAGCTACCGCAAGCGGATTTGCTACCTTACTTTGGAGTACAGGCGGATCGGGCACTTTCAGCAATACAGCTGCGCTGAATCCGGTGTATTATCCAAGTGCAGGAGATATTGCCAATGGATCAGTAACCCTGACAATGACCCTGCAGGGAGCGCCTCCATGCAACACCGTAGCTGCCGATTTTATGGTTCTTACCATTCAAGGCCTCCCGTTTGCTGATGCCGGCGCTGATGATGTTGCCTGCGGAAGTTCCTATCAGCTGATCAACGCCTCTGCTGCGAATTATTCTTCAGTAAACTGGACCAGCAGCGGTACAGGTTTCTTCTCAAACAGCGCATTGGTTAACCCGGTGTATACCCCGAGTGCAGGCGATATTGCGACCGGTTCGGTTACACTTACCCTTACTGCCACCGGAGTCAGCCCCTGCAACAATCAGACAGCCAGCCAGATGGAACTCACCATCGGAGCAACGGTTACCGCCAGCGCCGGAGTTGACGGCAGCACCTGCGGTACCACTCCTTTTACAGTAAGTACTTCTTCGGCAAGCAATTATTCAGGCATCAACTGGACAACTTCAGGCTCAGGAACTTTTGCCAACCAGAACAGCCTGAATCCGACCTATACCCCAAGTGCAGGCGACGTAGCCTTAGGTGCGGTTACCCTTACCATGCACGTACAGGGCAACTCTCCCTGCTTTACCAACCTTCAGGACAATATGCTGCTTACCATTCTGAATACCGCCACAGCATATGCGGGCCCTGACGCACAGGTATGCAACGGAAGCAGTTACACTGTGACCGGAGCCACGGCCACCAACTATGCAGCCGTAAGCTGGAGCACCACCGGTACCGGAACCATTGTAAGCGGCAACACCCTCAATCCGACTTATATTCCCAGTGCTCAGGATTATCTGAACGGGAATGTGATACTGACATTAACCGCTGTTTCAACCGCACCTTGTTCCGGCAATATCAGCGATGAGATGGTATTAACGTTTGCCGATGGCCCGCTGGCCAATGCCGGCCCGGATGCGGAAATATGCTTCGGCGCAAGTTATAATGTTACCGGCGCAACAGCCTCAGGCTACACCACGCTCAACTGGACTTCCTCCGGAACCGGAACACTGGTGAATGCAACATCACTCACACCCACTTATATTCCTTCAAATGCAGACCGGGTAGCAGGTTCAGTAAATCTGACACTGACCCTTCAGGGCGCTGCACCTTGCTTCGGCTCGCATACCGATGCCATGACACTGACCATCAGCTCCTTACCCACAGGTTTACCGGTAATCAGCGGACCGCAGGATGTATGTGCCGGCCAGACAGGAGTTGCTTATTCAGTAATTCCTGTACAATACGCTACTTCTTACAGCTGGATTCTTCCTTCGGGAGCCACCATTGTTGCCGGAGCCAACACTTCCAACATAGTGGTTGATTTCTCGATGTCGGCAGTATCCGGTAACATTTATGTAACCGCTTCAAGTGCATGCGGAAGCGGCCCTGTTTCAGCTGCTTATGCTGTAACTGTCAGTCCTCTGCCCGGAAATCCAGGTATAATTATGGGACCTGCTACCATTTGCCAGAATACTTCAGGAGTTATTTACTCAATCAATACTGTAAGCGGCGCAACAGCCTACCAGTGGACAGTTCCCACAGGAGCAACTATAGTTGCAGGAACCGGTACCAACACCATTACTGTTGATTACTCAACAACTGCCATTTCAGGCGATATCACTGTGACCCCACAGAATTCGTGCGGAAACGGCAATACTTCAACCCTGGCGATAACCGTTAATCCTATGCCTGTTGCTCCGGTAATCACCGCCAACGGACCCATTGAATTCTGCGAAGGAGGAAGTGTTGAACTTACTGCAACTGCAGGTTATGCTTCTTATCTCTGGTCGAACGGCATGACCACCCAAAGCATTACTGTAACTGCTTATGGCATTTATTCAGTGGTAGCCACTGATGCAGCTGGTTGCGCAAGCCTTCCTTCAAATGAAATAACCGTAAATGTTCACATGCTGTTTGTTCCCGATGTAACCGCCAGCGGACCCACCGACCTTTGTCAGGGCGAAAGCGTGATCCTCTCTGCACCTGCAGGATATGCATCCTATCTCTGGAATAACGGACAAACCTCACAAAGTATCACTGTTACGACGGCCGGAGTATATAATGTTACCGTAACCGATGCCTTTGGCTGTACCAGCCTGCCTTCGGCAGATATTAACGTTACAGTGAATCCTTTACCTTCAACCCCGGTAATTACACCCGACGGACCACTCAACTTCTGCGCAGGAGGCAATGTAACCCTTTCGGCACCGGCCGGATATGCATCCTACCTGTGGTCAAACGGTGAAACTACCCAGAGCATTCTGGTTACTTCAAGCGGAGTATTCTCGGTAACAGTAAGTGATCTTTCCGGATGCACCAGCTTGCCATCGGCATCGGTAACCGTTAATGTGAATCCTTACCCTGCAACGCCGGCCATTGTTGCCAATGGCCCGACTACATTCTGCAACGGGGGCAGTGTGGAGCTTACCGCAACCCCGGGATATGCTTCATATCTCTGGTCAAACGGCGCCACCACCCAAAGCATAACTGTAACAGAAACCGGATCATATACCGTAATTGTAACCGACAACATCGGTTGTTCAAGTCAGCCATCGGCACCGGTAAGTGTAACAGTACTGCAGCCACCCACACCAACCATCGTAGCCAACGGACCATTGATGTTCTGCAGCGGCGGCAGCGTTGTGCTCACAGCTCCGGCCGGATATGCAGCGTATCTGTGGTCTAACGGAGAAACTACCCAAAGTATTACCGTCACTGTTTCCGGAAGTTATACGGTTCAGGTAACCGATGCCAACGGATGTCTCAGTGATCCTTCAAATATTATTGATGTTACTGTTTATTCGCCTGCAACACCTCCGGTGATCGTAGCGCTCGGCCCCACAACCATCTGCGATGGTGAATCGGTAACCCTCTCAGCTCCTGCCGGATATTCGGCCTATTTCTGGAACAACGGACAATCCACGCAGAATATCCTGGTAAGCACCGCCGGAAATTATTTTGTCACGGTAACTGACGCGAATGGTTGCACATCGGCACCTTCCAATACAATAACAGTAACGGTAATTCCTCAACCTGATGCGGATGCCGGATCGAATGCAAGCATTTGTGCCGGATCGGATTACACCATCACCGGAGCCTCAGCCAGTAATTATTCCACCCTCTTATGGACAAGTTCCGGATCAGGCTACTTTGTGAACAACGGGAACCTCGATGCAACCTATGTGCCTTCGGCCGGCGATATTTCAACCGGTAGCGTAATGCTTACGCTTTCGGCCGTCGGATTCGGACCCTGCACCATGGCAGCAGAAAGTTCCATGCTGCTGAGCATATCCAATGCGCCCACAGCTTACGCCGGGACTGACTTCAACATCTGCGAAGGCGGCAACATCAATATTTCTCTTGCCACTGCCAGTAATTATCAATCTGTAAGTTGGTCAACCACCGGTTCGGGCCTGTTCCTGAACGGTAATACGCTTACACCAACCTACATCCCCAGCGCACTTGACATCAGCAGCGGACTGGTTTCCCTTACATTAACCGCCTGGCCAATGGCTCCATGTGCCAATCCGGCAACGGATGCCATTTTGGTAACAATAAACCGTGCACCCCAGGTGTTTGCAGGCAACAACACAAGTCTTTGCCCGCCTGACCAATACACCACCCTTGATGCCACGGCAAGCAATCACACCCACCTGCTCTGGACAACCAATGGTACCGGAACGTTTACCGATCCTACTTCATTGGTGACCGTATACAGCCCGAGTGCTGCCGACATCAGCAACGGATCGGTAACCCTGACACTCACCGGCTACGCAAACAGCCCGTGTTCAAATGTCAGTGACGATATCGTTCTTGTTCTCGTGCCCTCCCCTGTAGCAGATGCCGGACCTGACCGCCTGATCTGTGAAGGTGAAAACGTTATTGTCAACGGAACTGCAACAGGATACCAGTCTGTCTTCTGGACAACTTCTGGCAGTGGTACCATTGTCAACGGAAATACATTAACACCAACCTACATTCCGAGTGTTGCCGACATCAACAACGGGTGGGTGACACTTACCCTTACAGCAAATCCGTTGGCTCCGTGCGCAGTACAGGCCATTGATGCCATGCAGCTGAACATCACCCGGACTCCTACGGTATTTGCAGGCAGCGACATCAGTTTATGCCCGGCAGACCCTTATACCACAAGCACTGCAACAGCTTCAAACTATAGCTACATTGAGTGGACAACCACCGGCACAGGCACTTTCTCGGGCCCCAACAACCTGGTAACCGTTTACACCCCGTCAGCAGCAGATATTACCAATGGTACTGTTACCCTGACTTTGACAGGATATGCAAACAGCCCGTGTTCAGCGGCAAGCAGCAATATTGTGCTGTTGCTTTCGAATCCTCCGGCAGCCGATGCCGGCCCTGATCACCTGATCTGCGAAGGCAGCATGGTAAGTATTACCGGAGCATCTGCTTCCAACTACCAATCACTGAACTGGGCTACTTCCGGAACCGGAACATTTATCAACGGCAATTCACTCACCCCAACCTACCTCCCGAGCATTGCCGATATCACAAACGGCACAGTAATCCTGAGCCTGACAGCAACCCCGGTTTCTCCATGTGCAACCGCCGCCAGTGATGCGACCACCGTCACCATTTCGCGCAATCCTCAGATCTTTGCCGGTGACGATACCACCCTTTGTCCGGCAGGTCCGTACACCACCGCTTCTGCCACAGCTGCTTTTGCAGCCATGCTTGAGTGGAGCAGCAACGGAACCGGATCCTTCAGCGATGAATATGCACTGGTAACAATTTACAATCCGTCAGCACAGGATATCGCCAACGGAACCGTAACCCTTACCCTTACAGGTTATGCCAACGCTCCATGCGGCAATGTCAGCGACGATATAATCCTGAATCTCTCCATGCCTGCAGCAGTCAATGCAGGTGCAGACGTGACCATTTGCGAAGGAATGCAGCATACCATTTCCGGAGCTTCCGCTTCAAACTATCAGTCAATCAGCTGGATAAGCAGTGGAACCGGAGTGATTATGAACGGCAATACGCTGAACCCCACTTACATCCCCAGCATGGCAGATATTACCAACGGGGGAGTGATTCTCAGTCTGATTGCCACACCGCTGGCCCCATGCACCGGAAATGTGACCGATGCCATGCAGTTGACCATTGTACGCACGCCTCAGGTATTTGCCGGAAACGATGCGGCCATCTGTCCTCCCGGATCCTATACCATCAGCGATGCAACGGCCTCGAATTATCTGGCGTTGCAGTGGACCAGCAGCGGCACAGGAAGTTTTTCGAACAATGCCACCCTGGTTACCATTTACAATCCATCACCGGAAGATATCGCCGCAGGCACGGTGACCCTGACGCTGACAGCTTTTGCCGGCTCCCCCTGTGCCAATGCTTCTGATGACATTGTTCTCTACTTTGTACCTGAAGCTATGGTCAACGCCGGCGCCGATGCAGTGATCTGCGAGGGTTCCCAGTTTATGGTTACCGGAGCTTCAGCCGCCAACTATTCAAATCTTACCTGGAGCACCAGCGGAACCGGAGTTTTCGTGAACAACGGAACCGTAACACCTACCTACATCCCGAGCGGAGCTGATATCAGCAACGGTATGGTGATACTCACACTTACCGCTGATCCCGTTGCCCCCTGTTCCATTCAGGCTGCCGACGCCCTCATTCTCACGATTAACGCTGCTGCCCAGGCCAATGCAGGTCCAAACGGACAGGCATGCTATGGTGACAACTTCTATCTTGCAGGAGCCTCAGCAGCAAATTATTCCGATATTCTCTGGACCAGCTCGGGTACGGGAAGCTTTACCAATCCTACCGAGGTAAATGCAACCTACATCCCTTCGGCTGACGACCTTGCCGCAGGAAATGTTACCCTGACGCTGACAGCCTTTGGCAACAGCCCCTGCGGGGATCAGTCTGACTTTATGGTACTTTCCATCACCCCCGGCGCTAGCGTTGATGCAGGTGATGACCTGAATATCTGCTTTGGCCCCGCACCTGTTTCCGGAGCAACCGCCACGAATTATTCAAGTCTGCAATGGACGGTTTCATTCGGATCAGGCATGCTGGTGAACGCCGGCAACATCATGCCAACCTATATTCCAGGTGCCGCTGACCTGACAAACGGATATGTGATCCTCACACTTACCGTCAATCCGCTGGCTCCCTGTACCGATCCGATCGCCGATAACAAGACCCTTACCATCAGTGAAACACCGCTGGTCGATGCAGGACTTGATGAAACCATCTGCGAAGGTTCGACCTATACCATCAACGATGCCTCAGCATCAAACTACGCAATGCTGATGTGGAGTTCATCGGGAACCGGTACCTGGGTAAACGTCAATACCCTGAATCCTACCTATACGCCGAGCGCAGCCGATATTGCTGCCGGTTCGGTAGTGCTGACACTTTCCGCTACCAATGGCGCCTGTCCCCAGATATCGGATTACAAGCAACTGAACATTCAAAGGGAGGTTATGGTTAACGCAGGTATGGATGATGCTATTTGTGAAGGATCATCCTATATGCTGATGACTGCCTCGGCTGCAGGATACAGCAATCTGCTGTGGTCAACATCAGGTTCGGGAACCTTTAGCAATGCCAATGCTCTAAATCCGGAATATATCCCAAGCCCGGCCGATATCGCTGCCGGCAGCGTAGTGCTGACTTTAACCGGTATTTCATCCATGCCATGTTCAGGAAGCGATTCCGATGATATGACATTGTTTATCAGATACGCTCCGGTAGCCGATGCAGGCACCGACGGGCAGATCTGCCAGGGAGAACAGTACATCATTGCCGATGCGATCGCCTACGATTATGCTACGGTTATCTGGACCACAAGCGGTACCGGAACTTTCATCAACGGATCATCGCTCACGGCAACCTATATCCCCAGCCCGGCCGATATTTCCGCTGGCAGTGTCACCCTGACGCTGGTTGCTTCCAATCCACCATGTGCCGATGCTACCGACAGCCAGTCTCTAACCATTGTTCCGTTGGCACAGGTAAACGCCGGACCGGATGCAACAATCTGCAAGCTTTGCAGCCACACGGTTTCCGGAGCATCTGTCTCCAATGCCTTAAACTTTAGCTGGTCGTCCACCGGGACCGGGACCTTTGTAAATGGCAATACCCTTACCCCGACCTATCAACCAGACGCCGGAGACATTTCCAACGGCTCGGTCACACTGATTCTGACGGCTGAGAGCGCTTCAGGTTGCGGCAGTTACAGCGATGAAATGGTCATCTACATCAACCAGACTCCGGATCTCGAATTTACCTGGAGCCCTGTTTGTGCCGGCCAGCCTACCGATTTCGTGGTTGATCCTTCGGTTACTGACATCAATGCAATTGCTGTATGGCACTGGAATTTCGGCGACGGATTTTATTCCAATGAAATGAATCCGACGCACACCTTCCCGGCCCCGGGCGTATATAATGTAACACTCACAGCCACTGATACTTCAGGATATTCATCCTTACTCACTCACATCGTTGAGATCAACAGCACGCCCATCGCCTTCTTCAGCTTCGATACCCCCAACTGCATGGGAGAATCAACACAGTTCCACAACCTGTCATCGACTGAAAATGGCTATATTACACGCTGGGTATGGAATTTCGGCGACGGATCTGCAACGGATACCATATACTTCCCCAATGATCCAAATGTTGAGCACACCTATGCCAATCCGGGCATCTTTGAAGTAACGCTCAATGTGCTGAACTCCTATGGCTGTGAAAACACCTGGTCAACACAGGTAACGGTTACACCCAATCCGGTTGCCAATTTCTACTATACTACCGTTTGCGAAGACCTTCTGGTGAATTTCCAGGATGCCTCCTTCCCCAACGGGGCAGGCAATGTAGTGAGCTGGGCATGGAATTTTGACGATCCCGCTTCCGGAATCTTCAACACATCCGACCTTGAAGATCCGCAGCACCTCTTCAGTGCACCCGGCACCTATAATGTGACCCTTACAGTTACCAATTTCAACAACTGTACAGGTACCATCACCAAGGAAATCACCGTGGGAGAACTGCCTCCGGTGGAATTCACCTGGGAAACCTCATGCGCTGAATCCCTTACCAGCTTCTTTGCCGACGCTACTGTAATAAATGTAAATGCAATTGCAGAGTACTTGTGGGAATTCGGTGACGGCGGTCAGTCGAACCTGCAGGATCCTCAGCATATGTATGCCGCTGCCGGAGAATACACTGTTGTATTGACTGTAACCGATACCGCAGGATGCAGCAATTCGGTAAGCCATCTGGTTTCTGTCAGCGCGTTACCGGTTGCCTTCTTCAGCTTCAGCGAGCCTAGCTGCTATGAGACCACAACCATTTTCAATGATCTGTCATACGCTTCAAGCGGATATATAACAGAATGGGAATGGATTTTCGGAGATGGTAACAGCGAAACGGTGACATTCCCCGGCAATCCGAACGTTGAACACCAATATGCCAATGCAGGTGTTTACAATGTCACCCTGAACATCACCACATCTGAAGGTTGCGAAAACACCGTTACCCGCCAGGTAGTGGTTGCTCCCAATCCGGTAGCCAACTTTGATGCTGCCACGGCTTGTCTCGGCGAACCGGTTGTATTTACCGACCTTTCGCAGACCAACGGCGGCGGAAACATCATCAACTGGGCCTGGGATTTCGGCGACCCGACTTCAGGGGTAAACAACACTTCAACGCTGCAAAATCCATCGCACACGTATGCACAACCCGGCACATATACAGTCAGCCTGATTGTGACAACAACCAACACCTGTGCCGACACAACTACCATGGACATTACCATAGCACCGGCTCCGGTTGTTGACTTCGTATTTACCAATGCCTGTTCAAACGATACCATTCAGTTTACCAGTTCTACCTTTGTAAATCCCGCTACCACCCTCACCTGGTTCTGGGAGTTCGGCGACGGCACCACTTCGGTGGAAGCTGATCCTCAGCATATCTATGCTACTCATGGTATTTTCACCGTCAGCCTGACCATTACCGATGACCAGGGTTGTACTGCAACAGCTGTTCATCCGGTAAGTGTGGTTCCCGGCCCGCAGGCAATGTTTGGATTCAATGCACCGGCCTGTTCCGGCTCAGAAGTGCAGTTCAACGACCTGTCCGTAACCAATGGCAGCGTGATCACCTCATGGTTCTGGGACTTCGGTGACGGCAATACACAACTGGTCACCGCGCCGGGCAACCCGAATGTAAGTCATGTTTATGCCAGTGCCGGTGTATATACCGTAACACTGACCATAACAAACCTGCAGGGTTGCGATGCTTCTGCAAGCATGAATGTGGTGATTGTACCCGGCCCTGTCGCTGAATTCACTTTCGACGAAGGTTGCCAGGGAACGCAGGTGGCATTTACCGACCTTACAGCTACCAATGGCGGAACAACCCTGGTGCAGTGGCTCTGGAACTTCGGCGATCCTGCTTCAGGCATAGCCAACACCTCCAATCTGCAGCATCCGGTACATATCTTCAATGCCGCCGGGACCTACACGGTAACCCTTGAGGCAACAAGTGCCAGCGGATGTATCAGCAGTGTACAGCACGATGTGGTCATCACACCTCCGCCGGCTGTGGCCTTTATCATCTCCTCCGGCACCTGCGTCAGCGAACCGGTAACATTCGAGCCTGATACCGCGATTATGGATCTTTCCTCCATTGCATCTTTCGAATGGAACTTCGGTGACGGAACTCCTGTTTCAAATGTCACTTATCCGGTTCATGTGTACAACGTTGCCGGTAGTTTCCAGGTAACGCTTACCGTATTCAACAACGACGGCTGCTCCAACAGCATCACACAAACCGTGAACATCGGCGCCATCCCTGTAGCCGCCTTCAGCTTTGTAAGTGGCTGTACAGGAAACACAACCAGTTTCAGTGACCTGTCATATGCTGTAACCGGTGAACAAATCATAAGCTGGTTCTGGAACTTCAACGATCCGAATGCAATGCCCGGTACAGATACTTCAACCATGCAGCATCCTGATTATCACTACTCAGCTCAGGGATTGTATGATGTGACGCTTACTGTTACTTCGGAAAGCGGTTGTCAGGGCAGCATCACCATGCCGGTTCAGATATTCCCGGCTCCGGTGGCAGCTTTCACTTACACTACCAATGCCTGTTCGAACGGCTCGGTTTACTTCCAGGATGCTTCTTCAAGTTATATGGGAGCCATCACCAACTGGGACTGGACCTTTGCGCCCGGATACACTTCAACGCTTCAGCACCCGCATCACAACTTCTATCATACAGACAGCTGCTACAATGTGCAACTGGTTGTAACTGATATGCGCGGCTGCGTGGATACCCTGGTTCAGGAAGTATGCATTCCTGCCGGCCTCCAGGTTGAGATTGAGCATTCAGTAACCTGTCACGGCGACACCACCCTGTTTAATCCTGTTCTGATTGCGCCGGCCGGTGATTCACTCGTGGAATTCCAATGGAACTTCGATGATGCAGCTTCAGGCATTCACAATACCTCAACCCTGAGCAACCCGGCCCATTTCTTCCAGAACACCGGTTCTTACCTGGTTTCGCTGATTGCCACCGACATCAACAACTGCCAGACAACCGTCTACAAGCGGGTGGATGTGCTTGAACTCCCGGTTGCCGCATTCAGTTACACCGCCGGTTCCTGCGACAGCACCCTTTACTTCAGTGACCTGTCGAACGGCAATGGTGCTGACATCGCCGAATGGATCTGGAGCTATGGCGACGGTACATCCGACACCCTTACCTCAGGCCCGGCAGATACCAGCCATTTCTATCACACTTCGGGCATCTTTACGGTGAGCCTGACCACCATTTCGGAACATGGCTGCATATCGGTATTTACACAGGATGTTGAACGCATGCCATGCATCAGCGCGGTATTTGCATCAGTCGACACCCTGAGCTGCGAGCGGCACGCCCTTACATTCGAGGATTACTCGGTTTGCGGCAATCCGATCGACAGGTGGGAGTGGATTTTCGGCGACGGTGACACCCTGGTTTACAATGAGCCACGTCCTTCGGTAACCCATACCTATCAACTGAGCGGCAGCTATCATGTCAGCCTGATTGTGTCGACCACCGTTTCGGGCAAATCGGTCAGCGATACCACAACCATCACTGTTAACGTGCTTACATCTCCTGTTGCAGAATTCTTTGCTCCGGATGTTTGCCTGAACAGCAACACCATCTATACGGATCAGTCGGAATGGACCGATTCAAAGATTGATCAGTGGTTCTGGGATTTCGGCGACCCCAATTCGGTTTACGACACCACATCTGCACGCAATCCGGCATACAGGTATGACAGGCCCGGCGTTTACAATACCCTGCTGACGGTCACCAATGTACTTGGCTGTACCGATACCATCAGTCATCCGCTGACCGTGCACAATCTGCCGGAAGCCAACTTCAGTTACACTCTGGCTTGTCAGAACAACCACACCTTGTTCACCGACCTTACCGAAACCGGTGATACCCTGATCGGACAATGGTGGTGGAGATTCAGCGATTCGCTCAATATGCTTGGTCTTGCCGGTGTTCAGAACCCGCACTTCGTATTTGAAAATACCGGAACCTATAATGTTGAACTGATTGTGGTTGACAACTTTGGTTGTCGCGATACCGCATCCAGCGCCCTGGTTGTCAATCCCAAACCCACCAGTGCCTTCTCATTGACCGAGAATTATGAAAATACACAGGGCAGGGTTCTCTTCACCAACGGCTCCATTGGCGCAACAGCTTATGAGTGGGATTTCAGTACCGGTATTCAATCATTCGAAATCGAACCCGTAGTTGATTTCCCCGGTGACGGAACCTACGAAGTTACCCTGGTATCGATCAACGAGTTTGGTTGCCCTGACACCCTGAAGGTTGATTACAGCCTGATGTTCAAAGGACTGTGGGTGCCCAACGCCTTCTCACCCAACAACCCGAATGCATCCGTAAGGCTCTTCAAACCGGTGGGTATCAACCTGAGCAGTTATACCATTGAGGTTTATGACACCTGGGGCAACCTTCTCTGGACTTCGAGTGAACTGGATGCCAATGGCGCTCCGGCCGAAGGATGGAACGGCGTGTTCAACGGAACCCTGCTGCCTCAGGATACCTACATGTGGAAAGCCACCGCCATCTTTAAGGACGGGACCATCTGGAGAGGCAACGATGTGGGTGAGCGCAACAATATACCCGAAAAAACCTATGGCACCGTAACGCTGATCAGGTAAACCGAATGCTGATTAACTGACACAAGAAAAATACACAGTCATGAAAAAGACAAGCCTATATCTGCTGATCATTTTATCCCTGATGGTTCTTAAAACCTCCGTGGCACAGGACCCCCTTTTCTCACAGTTCTATAACAACCCGGTTTATTATAATCCGGCTGCCGTAGGGCTTAATCCGGGATTGCGGGCAAGGTTTAACATACGCGAGCAATGGCCTCAGCTTCCGGGAGACCTGCGCTCCTATACCTTCAGTATGGATATCGCAGAACGCAACATTCCCGGCTCCGGCGGACTCGGTCTGGTGGTGATGAGCGACAATGCAGGAACCGGATACCTGAAAACGTCAACCGTAGGGCTTTCTACTTCGGTGAGGGTTCCTTTGCAGGAAAATATGGTTACTCAGGTAGGAATTATGACCTCCTTTGTGCAGAAAAGGCTGAACTGGGATAACCTGGTATTTACCGACCAGCTGAATCCCGTCTATGGAAATATCTATGAATCGAGTTTCCAGGCTCCTGAAAACGGAAATATCTTTTATCCCGATTTCTCCGCCGGCGGTATATTCAGATTTACTGAAAGCAGCAATGTCTTCAGCGCCATTCAGGGAACCTTCGGACTGGCTGTTCATCATTTGTTCAGGCCCAATGAATCATTCCTCGGGCTTACCTCTCCCCTGCCACGTAAACTGGCCATAACCGGTGACATTATCCTGGAGATCGACGGGGGAGGCGACAAACTCTATTTCCAGCGTCAGGAGTCAAGCAAAGGAACATTCAAATTTAATCCCGGGTTCATTTATGAATCGCAGGCCGATTTTAAAACCTATGCCGTTGGTGTGAATATCCTTAAATCATCCATCTACACAGGAGTATGGTTCCGCAACCGCACTACGGAACTTACAAAATCGAATGACCTGATATTTATGCTGGGCTTGAACGCACCGCTTTCCGGCAATACCCGCATGAAAATAAATTACACGTATGACTTCGTACTCACTGAAATCAGAACTGTGACGGGTTGCTCCCACGAAGTATCCATTATCCTTGAGCTGGACGATTTCAACATTTTTAACCGCGGACGCAGCAGCGGAGGATTTGGATTCTCGAACAGGAATTACCGCTCAAAACAAGAACTTGAATGCTGTCCGTTCTGACAAAGATAAAGCGATCCCCCCGACCATTCATTCTATAAATGGTTTTCGCACGAAGAGGCTCCGAAAGGAGCCTTTTTTTATGCCGGACCGGCATGGCTTTCATATTTTTTCAGATTATCTGGATAGACAAACTGCAGATTACCCGGGTTGAGCTCTCCACTTCAGGCGGACCGGCCGTGGAATGCGGATTTCACGACAGGAACGGTGATCATTCGTGAACTAAACTAAAGAATCTAATCCATGGTCTGGAAAATTGTGGTTGCCATCCCTCAGATAAATATCATTACCATACATTCCAATCTTCAGGGGCAATTTAATAAAGGTTGTTTAATTCCTGAATTAAGGGTTTTGAGCATAATAACTGTATAATATAATGGCTTACAAACTTTTCTGAAGTGCCAGAGCTGATAACCGGTAAAAAAAATAAAATGAAAAAGCTACCTGCCCTTATTCTTGTAACGCTATATCTTTTTACTTTATCGCGGCTCTCAGCGCAGGGCTACCTGATGCTTAGCGGAGGCAGTGGCGAAACTGAAGGGGGGTGGAGTGACCTCCCATATTCAAAGGTTGTGGAATATGCGGCAAACAAAAAAATAGCGGTTATAAGTTACTCTGTTGAATCAGCATGGATTCCTGATTATTTTAAAAGTCTGGGGGCGGTTTATGCGCGAAATTTTCATATCCCTGATTTTCAGACAGCCAACAGCCAGATAACTTACGACTCACTGATTACTTACGACGGTATTTTTCTGAAAGGAGGCGATCAGTCGGTTTATTACGAAAGCTACCTCAACTCAAAAACCCAGCAGGCGCTTCAGGAAATATTTAACAGAGGTGGTGTACTTTCAGGGACTTCAGCGGGTATGGCAATCATTTCGCCGGTGATTTACACCGCGCAGGGGGCAACGATATACCCGGCCTCTGCTGCCGCAAACCCATACACATCGCAGATTACACTCAAAGATGATTTTCTTGCAACACTTGAAAACCCATATATTTTTGACACCCATTTTGTACAAAGAGGCCGTATGGCGCGACTGGCCGCATTTATGGCAAACTGGTACAGAAAAACGGGGCAAAAGGCTACCGGGATAGGCGTTGACGACCGCACCGCCTTGTTTATTGAGCCATCAGGCATTGCCACAGCCTATGGAACCGCAGCTGTCAACTTTTACTTTCCGCCCGGAGATAATCCTCCTTTTGATACTACCGTCAGCATGCTGAGGACCGGCGAAATGCTCACAGCTCAGTTGCTGCATGGTTGTACCATCGATTTAAACGCTATTGAAATTAACGGATTCGAGGCTCCGGTTATCCCAACACTTGATTCAGAAAAAGTTTATACCAACCTTATTTTCAGTGGCTCTGATCAGATTCCGGAGGCTGCTCTTCAGCACTTCATCAGTAATACCGGTCAGACTTCAGATACCATTCTGATTGTAACCGGAAGCAATCAGACCATTGCCAATGCGCTACAGGTTTCCCTTCAGATGCTTGGGGCAAATCAGGTGTATGTGCAGCAGGCCATTGCTTCTAATCAAAACGATATGAATTTCGCAGGTCTGATTAAAAATGCAAGGAAATTCCTGTTTACTGGCAATGAATACAATGCTTTTATGACGTTTATGCAGGGAAATGGAAACGGTAAATTCCTGAACTCAAAAATCCGCAGCTACAATACAGTCAGTTTTTTCGCAGGAGACAATGCACGTTTTGCAGGAAAATCGACAGTAAATAATTACATGGAAAATGCCGCATCCTATTACGGTGAACTCGAATTCAGCCCTGGTCTTGCATTGCTTGAAACAACTGTAATAATGCCCAATACTTACCTGAATGCCGACATATATGAAAACACCATTTCAGGGCTTCCCTATGCCGTGCTGCTTGATTCACTGGCTTACGGGCTCTACCTTACCGGAAATAATTTTGCAACATACAATATTGATAATCAGGGTAAATCGCATTTAAAATCGCTTGGAGGAAGCATACCGGTAATTCTGATGAGCAATCATGGTTGCATGGCTGGCTTCGCCAATCAGGGGCCTAATACAAATAACCGGAATGTTGCCGGTTTCAGTAATATGGGGCTTTGGTTCCTTGCCCCTGGCGACAGTCTTCAGCTGGGAACAGCAGAAAATTTTTCCGCTCCTGACCTGATGGAGGTTTCCACCAGGGTCTTTCCCAATCCCTCCAAAGGGATAATCAGAATTGAACTTGAAAAAGGGGGTTATGAGCTCATCATCAGCAGCCCGGCAGGCAGAGAAATTCTAAAACAACCCTTTATCCGGGAAACGACTTTGGACCTTTCTTCATTAAATAATGGGCTTTATTTCCTGATTATTAATGATATATCCGGCAAGAGGGTATCTGCCAAAAAAATTCTGAAACTCTGATACCGGGCATTCTTCAGTAATTAAATAGTATTACCGGTGGAATCAGCAAGAGCATGGCCAGCAAGGTCAGGATTAAAATAAGCGGAGCCAGCCACTTTGCCCATTTGTTATAGGGAACACCAGCAATGGAAAGCGCGCCCATGGTTACACCGCTTGTTGGAATAATCATATTGAAGATGCCATCTCCGAACTGAAAACAAAGCACTGCGGTTTGCCGGCTTATACCGACCAGATCGCTGAGCGGGGCCATTACAGGCATGGACAACGCTGCTTGCCCGGACCCGCTGGGGACAAAAAAATTGAGAAAACCCTGAAAAACGAACATCATTTCCACAGCCATTACCGTATGAAAGCGATTGGCATACTGGGCGATATAAAAAAGCATGGTACCGATGATGCGGCCATCTTCCGCAATTACCAGCAATCCGCGCGCCAGGCCGATAACCAGTGCGGCCATCACCATATCTTTTGCGCCGGAAACAAAAGCTTTTACTGCCTCAGATGTTTTTAGCCGGGCAACAATGGCGCTGACAATTCCAAGTGCCAGAAAAACAGCCGAAATTTCATTGATGTACCATTTCCACCGGTTGGAACCGTAAATAATCAGTGCAAGTACAGCAAACAAAAGGATCACGACCATTTTCCGGGAAACGTCAAAGGGTATTTCCTCTTGTCTGCCAGCCGTTTCCTTCACTTCAGCATCAAGATCATAAACAGGACTCTTTGAAGGGTCTTTTTCAATCCTGTGAATATATATCAGCACAAAAGCAATAGCTGCTGCAGTAAAGACAAACCACACGAGTAAACGGTATTCCCAGCCACTGAAAATCGGCAACCCGGCAATGCCCTGCGCAATGCCAATGGTAAAAGGATTGGTAAGTGCACCGGCAAAACCGACCCCCGCCGCGAGAAATGAAACCGAAAGACCGGTGATTGAATCATAACCCATCGCCCTGGCCATGGGAATGGTAAGCATAATAAAAACCAGGACCGACTCACTCATACCAAAAGTGGCACCACACACTGAAAAAATCAACATCAGTAAAACAATAACCATCCTTTTAGATCCCTGTTTTCCGGCAGTTTTCCTGAGCATTGCCATCAAACCGGCATCAATCGCGCCCGTTTTGTTTAAAATTCCAAACGAACCACCTACCAGAAAACAAAAGCCAATGATCAGCCCGGCCTGCACAAAACCCTTTACAGGCGCCATAAGAAAAGCGGCAAGTCCCTGAGGACTGGGCTCTGTAAAACTGAAACTGCCTGGAATAAGATAATTACGCCCGTTGATTAACTCAAACTGGAATTCGCCTGCCGGAATAATCCAGGTAAGGACGATAAAGACAATCATGATAATCATGATTATGGTAATGGCTTCCGGAAATTTTCGTTTCATGGATATGATTATTTACCAGTCTGTTTTTCAACTCTTAAAATCGGGTATACCTCCCTGGAAACCAGATATCTGAAGTCAGGGTAAGTAGCCAATCCATACATAGCCCTGGGCTCAAGGGCAAGGATGAGTTTAAGGCTGAAAATCCCCCGCACAGGAACCATAAGATAATCTTCAGGCTTCAGATCCTCCATGCTCAATTTGCTGATTAAGGGCAATACGCCGGGGATTCCTTCAAAATTTGTTTTCTCTTCACCTGTAAGCCGAAACCCAAAAATTCCTGAATCAGCAGGAACGGTATCGCTGCAACCAATGTGGGAACGCCTGAGCCAGGCAACAAGCGTGGAATCACTTTTGGGAATAAGGTAGGCCAGTGGTGGATCAACTGATTCAATGGCCTTAACACAGGGATGATAAGCCTTCACCTTAAACAGGGTATCCGCCCCGGTTTTTACTGACCTTAAGGGGTAATCCAGTATTTCATCTCCCTTAAAGTGATCCTGAATCAATGCAACACTTGTAACGGGTTGTTTATGCGAGTCACGGAAACGCGCCACTTCTTCCCCGATCTGATTCCGGTATACCTTGGCAAACTGAAGCAATGCCATCGCTGTCTGGTATTGGCTTTCCGATCTTTTTCGAGGTGATACAATGAATCTTTCCCGTTCCTTCCTTCTACTATCAGCGAAAAAGTACCCGTAATTCCAAAACTTTGACGGCCATCGTTTATGTCAACCGTGCTGTGCCTCAAACGTTCGCCAGCCGGAAAATCACCCAGCGTATATTCGAAAAACGAGAATCCATGCCGGTCGAGGTGATTTTTAACAAACGGCAGTGCATAAGATTTGAATAATCTCTGAAATTCATCACTGGTGTTTAAATTGGTCAGACCGCCCAGCTGTATGTCAAAGTCACGGCGGTAACCAAATTCTTCCCAGGCGCTGCCATAAGGATAGTATTCATGAAAATCCACCGTCATTTCGGGATTAAACGTCCTGAAAACAGACTGAATAATGGCCGTTTCTCCGGCCCTGATCAGCAAATGATCCCGGTTAAGGTCAGTTCCCTCTTTGTTGCGCCGCCGGTGATGATCACCACCCCATGGATTACATTGTGGAATCACCATCAATTCAATCCCATTCAAAATTTCATGATCGCCATCCGCAGCAAAAGCAGCGATCAGGTTTAGCATTGCCTCCATACCCGCAGGCTCATTACCATGTTGCTGGGCAATAAAAAGAATCCTCAAGCATCGCTCTTTATTTTCCGGTCGTGATATGCTGACAACCGGGATTTCAAGTCCATTCTCCAAAGGATAAAACGAAGCAGTTACTAAATGACTTAGCGTATCGCATTGTCTGATAAAACTACAGATCTCCTTATTTGAGGTTAATTTTGAAAAGCCAGCAGCACTGAGCGGAGTGGCAATCCGGCCCTGGGCATAGATTCCGCCTCCGGTGAAAACCAAAAGCAGTATCGGAAATAAAAACATTCTGAATGGATTCATCGGCATCTCTGAGCTGAAATAAATTAGAAAGAGGCTGAAGTAAGACTTCCGGGGGCCGGGTATATGATTCACATTTTACTTAAACCAACAACCTGTGCGCCGGCTGAATACTGTCAGCCTCTTTTCCGCTAACCAAACAACTACATTTTGCTAGTGGATCATAAGTTTTGTTACGTTAATGCTGTTGTTTACAAGTGTCCGGACCATGTAAGCGCCGGGTGTCAGCCCTGAAACATCAAGAGTGATTTTGTTTACACCATAATTTACAGCCCTGCTTGCTTTCATAACTTCACGCCCGGCGATATCGGTGAGCACAATATCAGCATTCCCATAGCCGCGCACGTTGAACTCAATACTGATTTCAGCATTTGCTGGATTTGGGTATAAAGTGGCGCTTAGTCCGGCCAATTCGTTTTCTTCTATACCTATTGTTCCCTCAACAATTTTAATATTGTCGACTGCAAGGTTGGAGCCACCGGCAGTGGAATTGCCTGGAGTAAGGTCGGTAGTAAGCACGAAGGCAATCCATACATCCTGATCTGCAAATCCTTTGTCTTTCAGATTAACGCTGCGGTGCGAAATACCCTGGCCGGGGTTGCCGACAAAAGCAGACCAGCTTTCGGGGGTTACATTGGCCATAATCAGGGCATTTTCTTCAAAGTAAGGAATGGTAGGAGTTACGCCTGCCATAGCCGGAGCGCAGAGCACCATATAATCATCGGGATAATTACCTGAAGATGTTGTTGACAATGCGCTCCAACTCAGTGTAGAATTCTGGCCCAGCGTTACTGCAGGAAGGATCATCCAGTCGTCGGCACGGCCGTCAAGCGGCATATTGGTGGTATATGAGGATGACATGGCAACTTTTGTACCCTGAATTTCAATGCGGTTGGAAGTGGTAACCAGCCATGCACTGTCCTGCCATCTTTCTTCACCGTTAGCCTGAATATAACCATCGTTGTTAATCACAATCCAGCCCTCCGGAAGAACAAGAAGTCCTTCAAAATCCTGGTAGAATAATGTGGTTACGCCTTGTTGCTCCGTAGTTACGGTAACAACCCAGACCTGGGTGGATCCGTCCTGGGCTGTAACTGTATAATCTACCGGGGAGGTAAAGTCCTGTACTGCGCCGCTTGCCGGGCTTACCGTGGCATAATCGGAAACAGCGATGGTCGGGGCAAGCGCGGTAAGGTCAGTACCAAAAGGCACTACCAGCGAAACAGTATGCTCTGCGATGCTGATAACACCGTTTACGGCAGGAGTTAGTTCTTCAAAACGGAAAGAATAAATATCCTTTGCACTGCTGGCTGCAAGTTTTGATACGGTAACCGTCCAGTTCTCGGAGGCGGCCCCCTGATTGAGGGTGTATTCTACAGGGCTGCTGAAGTCATTGGCAGTTACACCACTTATCTGTTCGGTATCTCCGACTTTGGCTACCGCACCCGGAGTTACTTCAAATGTTGCTACCCTGTTTGTGATATCAATCTGAAATGGAACTGTCAGGCTGATTGCATTGGTTACGATGTTGATATCAGCATACACTTCGGGCGTGATATCAAGAAAGCCGTAACTCGTAAACACAGGTTTTGCAATCCAGTTTTCGAAACTGAAGTTTGGAACCAGATTGGGCGTAATTCCATCGCTATAGATGCAGTTGTCAAGCCAGAAAGTGGCTGAACCGGTCCAGCTGGCAGCTACATCAAGCGCCCGCACTGCAACAATTACTTTTGCCGATCCTTCGGGAGCAGTTCCGGAGAGTGAAATAGTCTGGAAGTCAGGACTATCGAGCGTGAAGTCGGTTGATTCACGGTTGATGTAAGCTCCCGATGCATCATGGAAAAGCAACCTGACATTGTACTCGGCGCCAGGATCGTTGTCGAAAACATCAATTGAAAATGTAAAATCAAGAGAGGCAATGTTGAAGGTGTCAGAAACAAAATAAGGAGTTCCTGTTTCGGTGAAGGTAATCTTTACGGATTTACTGCCGTTGGTAACTTTAGCAGGGTTGGTTTCCTTGACGATGGTAAGCGGAACCCAGCCGGCAGGGGACTCTTCTTTCCAGTTGGCGATGAATTCGGTTATAACGGGCCAATCCTCAAAACTGTAGTTGGGCACAAGATTGGGTGTTATCCCATCGGAATAAATGCAGTTGTCGAGCCAGAAAGTTGCTGAACCGGTCCAGCTGGCAGCAACATCAAGCGCCCTTACTGCAACCACTACTTTCGCTGAACCATCAGGAGCAGTTCCTGAAAGCGAAATAGTTTGATAATCAGGATTATCCAGTGTAAAATCGGTTGACTCCCGGTTGATATAATTACCGTCAGCATCGTGGAAAAGCAACCTTACATTGTACTCCGCACCCGGATCATTGTCGAAAACATCAATCGAAAACGTAAAATCAAGAGCGGCAATGCTGAAGGTGTCTGAAACAAAATAAGGCGTGCCGGTTTCGGTAAATGTAATTTTTACCGATTTGGTTCCGTCGGTAACTTTTGCCGGATCGGTTTCCTCTTCAAAAACCAGAGGCGCCCAACCGGCCGGGGAATCCTCCGCCCAATGCAGCGGCTGCGCTTTAAGCGAAACACTGAAAAAAGCCAGTACTACCAATACTAAAGTAAAAATTCCTGATTTCATAAGCTGCGGTTTTAATGAATAAATAATTTGTGTGATCTATTTGCCTATACACATGAAATATAAGATTCACTTAACCAACCGCAAAAATCTTTAGCCAATATTAGTGCAGAAATGGACCGGGATGGAAATACCCGGGGTTACGGCAAAAAAAATAATCCTGCCCATTGCAGTAAAATATATCAGTGAATCACGCCAGCAAAGGTTAATTGATTAAGGGCTTGCACAACCGGGATAAGAACATTACAAACAGTATATCCGGATATTTTCACTTATGAATCATGAGCTTTTAAGTAAATCGGCGGAGTTGCGTGTATAAAAGTTTAAGAATAACCAACCAGCGACCAAAAGCTTATGAGAAAGACCTTTACACTGATGATTACTGCAATTATGCTGACAGTTACAGCATATGCACAGCAAAAAGTAACCGGCAAGGTAACCGATGCAGCTACAGGTGAATCACTTCCCAGCGCGACAGTAAGAATCGCCGGGACCACCACGGGAACGGTCACCGATATTGACGGCAATTACAGCATTTTGACCCGATCGGCCGAAGATGTGCTTGAGTTCAGCTATGTGGGTTACATCACCCAGCGGGTGAAAACCGGGGACAAAAATAACATCAGTATTGCGCTTATCGCCGATGCAAAAACCCTTGAAGGGGTAATTGTCACCGCACTTGGAATTAAGTCGGAAAAGAAATCCATTGGCTACGCCGCGCAGGAAGTAGGCGGAAATGAACTTAGCAATGCTAAAACGGGCAACATTGTAAATGCTTTAAGCTCCAAAGTGGCCGGCCTTGAAGTAATCAGCAGTGCGGGAACCCCGGGGGCATCGGCAAGTATTACCATCCGCGGGCGTTCTTCGCTCAGGGCTTCGGGCAACTCCCCATTGTTCGTGGTTGACGGAGTGCCCATTGACAACAGTTACGACGGAAGCTATGTATATGATTATTCAAATCGTGCCATTGACCTGAATTCCGACGACATTGAATCGGTTTCGGTACTGAAAGGAGCTGCCGCTGCCGCACTTTATGGCATCAGGGCTGCCAACGGGGCCATTATTGTCACCACAAAATCAGGCAGGTCCAAAGGCGGTGCGGGCAAAAACATAACCTTTAAAACATCTTTTGGCTTTGACAGGGTAAATAAACTGCCCGAAAGGCAGACAAAATATTCGCAAGGCACCTCCGGGACTTATTCCCCAACGTCAAACTCCAGCTGGGGCGCTTTGATTGACACCCTGCGCTACGATGGTGCTACAGATTATCCCAAAGACCGCTTCGGTCGCATTGTCGGTATGAGCGACCCCACGGCAACCGACATGCGGGCAATGGCTTATGATGTTGAAGATTTTTTTCAGACAGCTGTGACCAGCAACACTTACCTGAGTATGTCAGGAAGCACCGACAAGGGCAGTTATATTTTCTCAGTCGGACACCTCGACCAGGGAGGAATTGTTCCACTAAGCCATTTCTGGAGAACAAATGTAAAAATTGCGGGTGAATCAAAACTCACCGAAAAACTCAAAATATCAGGTTCGGCATCCTACTCAAACTCGCTGAATAATCTGACCCAGAAAGGAAGTAATCTTTCGGCTGTTATGGTAGGTTTAATGCGCAACACGCCCACCTTTGACCTTGCCAACGGCTCAAACGATCCGGTAAACGACCCATCGTCATACAGCTACCCTGACGGAACCCAGCGGAATTATTATTCTCAGTACGACAATCCTTACTGGTCAATAAACAAAAACAAAGCGAAGGCAGAAGTTGACCGCATTATCGGCAACACCCAGGCAGAATATAAACTCTTACCCTGGCTGAGCGCCCTTTACAGAATAGGTATCGATTATTACGGGGAAAAACGCAATTCATTCTTCGACAATAATTCCAGCGATACTCCCAACGGTTACGTAACAGCCTCCACCTACCTGTTTACCGGAATCAATTCCGATTTTATCCTGAGTGCTGAAAAGCAATTAACCGATGACTTGAAACTGAATGTCGTAGCCGGCCACAATTACTTTACCCGAGAAACCTACAACAACTCTCAGCGGGGCGATTCATTGCTTCTGCCAAATTTTTACGACCTGAGCAATACTGCAGTTACTTCGGGCGACGACAATAAAACCCAATATAAAATCGCCGGTGCCTACTATGATATTAAGCTCGGCTATAAAGGCATTCTATATCTGAACACAACCGGCCGCAGCGACTGGTCGAGCACCCTCTCGAAAGAAAACAATCCCTTCTTCTATCCGTCGGTAAGTGCCAGTTTTATTTTTTCGGAGGCCTTTGACATCGACCGCGGAAAAATTTTCAATTATGGAAAAATAAGGGCCTCGTGGGCTGAAGTTGGAAATGATGCCGACCCCTATTCACTAAGAAATTACTTTGCCCCGATTATCGGCGGAATCAACGGACAGACAGTATTTGCCACCGAACGGACCATTGGCAATGCCAACCTGGAACCCGAAACTACCCGCTCATCGGAACTGGGCATTGACCTGCGTTTCTTCAACAATAAAATCGGCCTCGATCTTGCCGTATACCAGGCAAAAAGTATCGGGCAGATTGTGCCTGTCCCGGTTGCTTATTCCACAGGATACGAGTTTATGATCATGAATGCGGGCGTAATCACCAACAAAGGGATAGAAGCTCAATTGTTCATCACGCCGGTTTCGCAGAAGGGATTTGAATGGGATATGATGTTTAATTTCACCAAAAACAAAAACATGGTGGAAGACTTACCGGAAGGCGTTCCTTTGCTTGATTTTCAAACCACAGGCGTTTCGAGTACCCGTTCGGTGGGTATCGAAGGCCAGCCATACGGTGTACTATACGGGTCGAGATTTCTGAGGAACGAAAACGGGGATGTACTGGTGGGCGACAACGGATATCCACTGGTGGATGTTACAGCAGGAGTAATCGGCGACCCGAATCCCGACTTTATGCTCGGCATTCGCAATACATTCACCTACAAAGGAATCCAACTAAGTTTCCTGTTTGATATCAGGCAGGGAGGCGATGTTTACAACGGAACCCGCAACGTTATGAACTCACTGGGAACCAGCAAAGAAACCGAAAACAGGGACGAAGATTATATATTTCCCGGAATTAATGTGAACACCGGATTGCCCAATACCATTGCTGTTAAGCGCGATGCCAGGTATTACTCAGCGCAGGGTGGTTTGGCCGGACTTTCGGAAGCCGCCATTGAAGACGGTTCCTATGTGAGGTTGCGCGAGTTGTCTCTCTCCTACACCATGCCCGCTAAATGGCTGGGCAAAACCCCTTTCAGCGGGGTTAACCTGGGTGTAAATACACGCAACCTGCTTTTGTGGACCAAATATTCAGGAATTGACCCGGAAACCAACCTCTCGGGAGTCTCCAACAGCCTTGGCCGGGATTATTTCAATATGCCCAATACAAAGGGTGTAGAATTCAGCCTTCAGGTAACTTTTTAATATTAAAAAACACGAAGCTATGAATACCAAATCGTTTCTTATAAAATCAGTTGTAGCTCTGTCAGCAGTTTTCATGCTGGGCTCCTGTGAGCTGGAAGAAGCCAATGTAAACCCCAACCGCCCTACCGAAGTGCCCCCTGCAGTTATGCTTCCTTACGGCCAGGAGAGGCTGGCCCGGCTGAACATTGGCACCACACAGGTAATGGCCGGTATTTTTATGCAATATTATGATGGGGTTGATAACCATCCTGTTCAGGTACAGCAGTATATTCTCAATGAGGCACTTTATGTTGACTGGAACTGGAATGACTACTATGATGGCCCTATGATTAACCTGCAGGTTATGATTGAACTGGCAGAAAAAGAAGGTTCATACTATTACGCAGGAATTGGAAAAATACTGTTGGCCAATGCGCTGGGAAATGTTACTTCTCTCTACGGTGACGTTCCATATAGCGAAGCGCTGGATGGTTCAACCAATAAAAACCCGGTATATGACCCGCAAAAACAATTGTATGAGAATATACAGTCGCTTTTGGATGAAGGTATTGCTGATATGGAAACCGAATACCAGGGCAAAAAACCCGGAGCAGACGACCTGATGTATGGCGGAGATGCAGCCAAATGGATAAATGCCGCGTGGGCGCTCAAGGCCAGATATTATATGCATCTGAGTAAAAAAGGCAGTGAACTGAATTATAATCCCGCTGAAAAAGCCCTGGAGTCATCCCTGAAGGCCATTACTTCAAGCGATGACGACCTGCAGCTGACTTATGGTTATTCAGCATCGGAATACAACCCTTTTTATTCCTACACCCTGCTAAACTATATCCTGCCAAACGCCGGGTTTACCAACATGCTGCTTCTGACAAATGACCCCAGGAGGAATTTTTATTACAGAAAAAAATTCGGAGAAGCAACCCTCAATGGCCTCTACTATACCTCCACTACATCGCCATCATTGCTGATGACCTACCATGAAGTGAAGTTTATTGAAGCTGAATCAAGAATCAGAATCAACCCGGCCGATCCTTTGGCACAGGAGGCCCTGAATGAAGCTGTTAAATCGAACATCAACAAAATCACCGGCGGAACAACCACAGAAGAAGCCATAAACAACTATATTACTGCCAATGCATCGCTGAACGGCGATTTTAATCACGATCTGGAAACCATTATCAAGCAGAAATACATAGCTATGTTTTGTTCCATTGAATCGTGGACAGATTACCGGCGCACCGGATTCCCGCAACTCACCCCGAATGTGGGAGGCGATCACAATCAGAATCCGGGAGGCGCAATTCCCCGGAGATTTGCTTATCCTCAGACCGAAAGACTATACAACAAGAATTTCCCTTCAGTACTTCCAACACTTCAGGACAGATTCTGGTGGGATCAGGAATAACCGGAAAATACCGGAATCCTTTAAATCAGTCAACCGGGCAGGACGGATCAATGAAATACACTGTAACAACTGACAGGCACACAGGCCTGTCAGTTGCTTTTAGGACTCATCAAATACAAAAATCAAAATCAGAGGATGGTAATGAAACAGCAGAACCTGCTATAGAAGACTGACACCATGTCAATCTGTGCTTGCGGCATCCGTGTGAATCGGCCTAAAATATTAACTTTGCCGGTCCAATGTACAAAAACCTCTGATGAAGGAAGATACCGGAGAACGGGAATGGGTAATCAGGCTCAAAAGCGGTGACAAACTGGCTTTTGAACAGATTTTCCTGAGATACCGCGAAAAGGTATATTACTTTGCCATAAGGTATTATAACTCTCCCGATGATGCGGAAAATGTAGTTCAGGACGTTTTTATTAAACTATGGAACGAACGGGCCGGTTTAAAACCCGAACTATCGCTCAACAACTACATTTACACCATCACAAAAAATCATCTCTTTAATCTGCAACGTAAAAAAATCAACGAAAAGGCTTACCGTCAGTATGTAATGGAGCATATGGCGAAAACCACAAACCATGAAAACGATTTTATTTATGCAGATTTAAAAGAAAAAATTGACAAAGTGATTGAGAAACTGCCCGAACAGCGCCGGAAAGTTTTTCAGCTCGGCAACATTGAAGGCCTTTCGAACAAGGAAGTTGCGGAAATCCTCCGCCTTTCGGTGAGGACCATAGAAGTGCACAAAAGCCTGGCAATTCAAACGGTTAAAAATGCCATTAAGAAAATATTCAGCTGATGGCTAAGTAAAAGCACCGTAAAAAGTGTATAAGAAACAGAGAATAAGAAAATGAAAAAGAAGCTCAGTCCCGACTTGTTTGCACGGTTTTACTCAGGATTGCTCAGTCCCCGGGAAGAGAAAAAACTGCTTGGCTCTCAGGAGATTGATGATTTGATGCGGGAGCAGTGGGAAAATCCGTCAGAAATGAAATCGGATTCATATAATCCTGATTTTGAAAGAATTTACGGAAATATTCAGAAAAACAATACCGGAAGAAGACAGGCGATTTTACGCAACTTTTCAAGGATAGCCGCAGCCCTGCTTCTTCTGGCCGGCATCTCGGCCTCATGGCTCTATTTTACCAACACACAGAAAAAAACTGATCCGGAAACCATTTATGCGTATCCCGGAAGCGCAATGGACTATACCCTGCCCGACGGAACCAGGGTCTTTTTAACAGGTAACAGCTCCATTACTTTCCACAAAAATTTTATCGACCACAGAAATATCGAATTTCAGGGACTTGCCTTTTTCGAAGTGGCAAAAACAGGGCGTCCTTTCAGGGTTTTTGCCGGGGAAACTGCAATTGAAGTTACCGGAACTTCATTCAGTGTTTCAGCGCCGGAATCGGGCACTCATACTGTAGTTGAACTTCTGGAAGGCAGCGTAATTATAACCGGGACTGAGAACAAAATGCTGGCAAAGCTTGAACCAGGCCTGAGTTTCACCTTTAATAAAATCAGCAAAGAGTTTACTGTTCAGAAAACCGACACTGAAAAACTCACTTTATGGAGGCTTAAAAAGCTTTCATTCAGCAATGCACCTGTTTCAGAAATTGCCGGAATACTTGAAAAACGTTTTGGAAAAACGGTACACATCAGTCAGGAAATAGCTTCGATGCGCTTTACTTTCACCATTGAAAACGAAACGCTTGAACAGACATTAGACCTTATATGCGGGATTGCACCGGTGGAATACTTAAAGAATAAAGATTCCTATTTGATTAAAGCCTCCAAATAATGCAAATTCAGCATCCAATCTGATATTCCATAAACCAGGAAAAGTTGACCAATCAGTCAAATCGCGGAATTGGTCTCCGATAAAAATTTACATCCAATTTCTTTGCAGGCAACGGAAGAATCCACTCAAGGGACTTTTTCCTGCATATTTACTTACCATTGCCCGACAACAAACATCCGGTTTTTAAAATACCCTTTATCGAATTAATTTAAACGAACGGAAACGAAAAATCCTACTCTATTTTTCCTGGTCATATGCTGGAAAAGCTGACGATCAGGATATCATTGAGCTACCTGATAATGGTTCATGAATGACAATGTAAACCTGGTTTCCCCGATTTTCTGCAAGCCTGCCCGGCTGCGGCAAACAGGTCCGGAGTTCAGTGTGTGCATGAATTTCTGGCCTTCCCGCAGAATCGCAATTAAAAATACAAAAAAAGTAGCTTATCTTTAGCCTTTCAATTAAAATTAAACCGCCAAAGTGACTTCTTACAGTGCGAGAGTTATCTTTCTGCACTCCTCATTATTGAGGACTAGATTATTATTACTATTTCTGTTGTTTTTATCCTTTTCCCTCTCAGCGCAGGAAAGCGGGAAATACGCTGTCCTTTTCCATGAGCGCCCCCTGAAGGTTGTACTTGACGAAACTGCTGCCATCACCGGTTATGAATTTGCTTACAGCGATACTGAAATAGCAAGCCACAGGCTGATATCTGTGTCTGCACGACAGGAAACTGCCGAACAGCTGATCAGGACCATCGCCCAGAAAGCAGGACTTGAAATTACCATTATTGGCAAAAAAGTATTGCTGAAAGCAGACAGAGACCATCAGTTTTATACAGCGGAGGGCATCGTGGTTGATGACAGGAGTTCTGCTCCAATGGCTGGTGTACATATTGCCATACAATACAATTCAGGAGGGACATATACAGATGCCGACGGGAAATTTACCCTCAGGGTTCCATGGAAAAACAATTCCCTGCTGTTTTCTTACATTGGCATGGTCAGTAAAGAAACTGTAATCAGGAATGACACCAGTTTTATCCTGAGGATGCTTCCCGAGGTTAAAACATTGAAAGAGACCGTAGTTGTTGCCTTTGGCGAGGAGCAGGAGGATCTGCTGACAGGAGCAGTCGGTTATTTTAAAACCGGCGATCACCTGAACCAGGGAACCTTTCAGGCTGCCATCCAATCCGAAATCCCCGGGCTGCAGTTACAACCCAACGGAGGCACCCCCGGATCGGCTTTTAACACCACGGTGCGCGGAATCAGTTCGATCAATGCCGGCAGCAGGCCACTTTTTGTTGTCGACGGAATACCGGTTATCACAGGCGATTATTCTCAGCTTGATTTCAGCGGACAGGCCATTGACGCCCTCAACGATCTGAGCATAAGCGACATTGAAACCATTTCGGTACTGAAAGACGCTTCCGCAAGTTCCTTGTTCGGGTCTAATTCATCAAACGGAGTTATCCTGATCAACACCCGCAGAGGTAAACCGGGCCAGCATCAGATTGAGTTTCGCAGCAGGTTCGGATTTCAGCAAACCACCGGAAAACTTGATATGCTGAATGCGGAACAATGGATGACATTGATGAATGAGCAAGCGGTCGCCAGCGGCCGTCCGCCGGTTTACAGTGAAGAAGAAATATTAAACAATGTCGTTGACACCGACTGGCAAAGTCAGGTATTTCAGGTAGCACCACTATGGGAAACCGGTCTTTCGATCAGGGGAGGTACCGAAAAAGCAAGGCATTTTATCAGCGGGAACATTTTTAATCAGGAAGGCATCATTATCGGCTCGGGTTTCAGGAGGTACAATCTCCGCATGAACTATGACTACCATATAACAGACAGGCTGATTATAGAAACCGGAAATAGTTTCTCCTATTCCGTAAATCAACGGGTTGAAGGAGACCAGACCCTCAACGGTCCGCTTCCCAATGCCATATCCCTTTCACCCATTTATCCGGTACTGAACAGTGACGGCAGTTACAACAACGACGGACCCTATGCAAACCCGGTTTCTATTGCGCGATTAGAGAAAAATCCGGCATATACCTATCGCAATACCTTTCACTTTAAAGCAAACTACAGAATCAATGAGCGCTTAACTGCCAGAAGCCTGTCAGGAATAGATTTCTACAATCTCAGGGAACGGGCTTTTGCCCCGAAAACAACCCGCCAGGGCGCAAAATACAACGGTTTGGGTATTGAAGCCACCAGCAATTCCCTGAGATTTTATCATAGCTCGTATCTTGATTTTGTTAAAATGGTCAACCGGCACAAATTTGCTTCAACTACCGGATTCAGCCTTGAAAGCAACCGCCAGCATGATACTTTTCTCAGGGCCCAGAATTTTGCAGGCACCAGTTTTGAGTTTCTGCAGGATGCAGCTACGCCGATTGCCACACAATCCTTTGAAACCCAGTCAGCAGCCATTTCAGTTTTTACCAGGTTCCAACACAGTTTTAATGAGAGGTACATCTTTACCCTCAATTTAAGAAGTGACGGATCTTCAAAATTCGGTAAAAACAACAGATTTGGCTTCTTTCCTTCCATTTCAGGGTTATGGTATGCTTCGAGGGAAGACTTTTTCAGTTCCCGGCTGGTTTCCGGGCTTATCTTTATGTTAAGCTATGGTGTTACCGGAAATGATCAGATCGGCGACTATCTGTCACTCGGGCTCTTTTCGGCCGGCAATAATTACAACGGCGAAGGCGGAGTCAGCCCGACGCAGATTGCAAATCCCGGACTGCGCTGGGAATCAACCAATCACTTTAATTTTGGCTCCCAGATTGTGTTTAAAGAGCAACTTAAACTCCGGGTTGACTTCTACGATAAACAAACGAAAGATCTGCTCCTTCAGAAGCCCATGCCCACATCAAGCGGGTATGCCTATATAATGTCAAACATCGGCCGGATTGAAAACCGCGGGATTGAAATCTCGGCAGGTTTGCCGGTTAAAACAGGTGCGTTTTCATGGGAATTGTACTTAAATTTTACAGCAAATCGAAACCGGGTCAGAGAATTGTATGAAAATCAGCCAATCAGAAATATCGGACGTGCTTCCAGCAGCATTGAAGTGGGAGAACCTGTTTCTTTCTTCTATGGATTTAATGCACTGGGTGTTGACCCCAATGACGGAAATCTGATTTATGAAGATCTGAACGGAGACGGAAAAATTACCGACCTCGACCGAAAAAAAACCGGCAGTCCCCACCCTGACTTCTATGGAAGTTTCGGCTCGAATCTCGAATGGAGGAACTTCAGCCTGAACATACTTTTCTCATTTTCAAAGGGGAATGAAATATTTAACTCCACCCGCATCTATACAGAAACCATTTCACTAAGCAACCAGACAACAGCCATACTCAAAAGATGGCAGCAACCCGGCGATGTAACAAGCATTCCAAAGGCGTCGGTTTTCAACCAGCGGTTTTCATCGAGATTCGTTGAAGACGGTTCGTTTCTCCGCCTTCGCAATATAAGGCTGAACTACAATCTGCCGCTGAAATTCGTTTCACGTGCAGGCTTATCTGATTTTCAGGTATATATAGCCGGCAGAAACCTGCTCACTTTTACAAAATATTCAGGGATGGACCCTGAAGTGAATTACAACGGACTGAATCACCTGGCCCTGGGAACCGACTTTTTTACCTGTCCCCAACCCATGAGTTTAACATTTGGCATATGCGTAAATTTCTGATTTTTATAGTGATCATTCTATCTGCCTGCGAAACTGACCTTGATCTCAACCCAAAGGTCCAGGTATCGGAAGAGGAAGCATTCAGCAGCCGCGAGAATGTGCTGGCGGCCCTTACGGGATGTTACGATGCACTTCAGCTCCAGCATTATTATGGTCGCAACCTGATTATTGTCGGAGACCTGGCTTCAGATAATTCACTTGCAAACGGGACTAAAGTTGAATACTATGATGTGGATAAAAACAGTCTTCTTGCCAATAATATCATCGTAGAAGGGATATGGGCAGATATATATGTCGCCATTAACCGCGTAAATCACATGCTCTATGAAATCAGAGATATAGATTTTTTTAATTCTGATGAGCTTAAGGACATGCAAGGGCAGCTTCATTTTCTGAGGGCCCTGCATTATTTTAATCTCGTCAGGCTTTATGGCGGAGTTCCTCTTAAGCTCCTGCCGACCCTGAACGATTCACCTGAAAATTTCCTGAAACGCAGCAGCGTTGAAGATGTTTACAACCAGATAGTTGCTGATCTCGGATTTGCCAGGCTGAATATTGTCAATATTTCCCCCGAAAAAGCCACCCGGAAAGCTGCTAATTCCCTGCTTGCCAGCGTGGAACTTACCCGGGGGAACTACACAGCAGCATATCAGTATGCCAATTTTGCACTTCAGGCGGGCGCCTCTTTAAGCAATGATTATTCTGTTCTTTTCTCAGGAAAAACCGATCCCGATCCGGAGATAATCTTTTATATCCCTTTCAGCGCTACCGATAAAAACAGACTGGCCGAATACAATTTTCCGAACACGCTGGGAGGCAGACATGAAAACGCACCGGCACCGGCGATTATCAGTACCGACACTGCCGACGTAAGAAACAGACTTATCGCCGCCTCACACAACGGCGTTTATTATACCAGGAAGTATGCCGACCTTACCACCGGAAGCGACCGGGTAATTGTGCTCAGAAATGCCGAAATCTACCTTATCAGGGCCGAAGCAGCTTTTAACATAGATTCTGCCGCCAACAGACAGCTGATCCTGTCTGACCTCAATCTTATCAGGAAGCGTGCAGGATTGTCACCGGTATCATCTGGTGAAGCCATATCACTTCTTGGACTGTTAGAGCGGGAGAAACAAATTGAATTTGCATTTGAAGGCAAAAGATGGTTCGACCTGATCAGGACAGGCAGGGCAATGCATGCAGTTTCAACCGTTACGGAACCATATCAGATGCTCTTTCCTCTTCCGCTGAGTGAAATACTGGCCAATCCCAATATCGGAGTTGAAGATCAGAATGAAGGTTATTGATTACGCCCCCGGGTTAATAACCATTCTGCCGTATTGCGGACGGTTTCGGACGATCCGGGTCGTATTTAATAATCCGCGTTGCTGATGGAAGATTATTGCTTTTTGGAATACTGGTTTAAAAATGTAGTCCAAACCTAAAGCGGATGAATGTATGAATACCTGCTCATAAATCATGAAAACAGAATACCGGATTCACTGATAAGATCCAACAGGGCTGAGCTCTTGATCTATAATAGATAAGCCCGGTTCAGTGTTTGTTTTATAAAATACTATTATGCCGAATACAAGCACTTAATCGTTAAACACTTTCGTAAGATTAAGCCGGGGTCAACATATTTAAGGGCCGGATAAAGCATGAGCTATCAGTCTTAAAATAAAAAAGGCCCCGTCCGGAGCCTTCTTATTTTGGATTTCTTGATAAAAGATTACAGGAAAAGCAGTTGTGTAAGAATATAAACAGGCAATAGCACAACCAGGGAGAACTTGATCATATAACCAAAGAATCCGGGCATATCTATCTTGTTTTCTTCTGCAATCGCTTTCACCATAAAGTTGGGACCGTTACCGATGTAAGTCATGGAACCAAAGAAAACGGCACCTACCGAGATGGCTTTGAGCATATAGTCCGGGATTCCGGCTACGAGTCCGGTAGCGGACGCATCGGTAAGGCCAAGCGCGAGATTGTAGAATGATACGGCCGTTGGAGCGTTGTCGAGGAATGAGCTGAGGGCGCCGGTGGCATAATAGAACTGGGCTACGGTTTCAACGCCCAGGGATTTTGCATTGGCTTCGAGCCACAGCAGGGCCGGCACCATAGTGATAAAGATACCCAGAAAGAGATAAGCCACCTCAACGATAGGGCCATAGGTAAACTTGTTGGCCTGACGTAGTTTAGCTGAGGTAAAGTAAAGTGATAGTCCGGCCATGATAAGAATGGCGGCTTCGCGCACGAACGCCAGATAATGGTTGTGCTCTATGGCAGGGATGTATTGCTTGTTAAGGAAGGCTACCGAAAGCACAACACCGGCCAGGAAGAAAAAGTTAAACCGGCCCCGGAGCTTTATCGGCTGAATATTGGTCTTATCGAAAATAATGTTGGCAGGCGGTTCCTTGCGATAGAAATACTTATCAGTCAAGTAATAAAGCAACAGCAACATCCCGTTGGTAAATAACCACTCGGGAGCCAGCTGGAAGAACCAGGTAAAAGGGGCTCCCCTCAGATAAAGCAGAAACAAAGGCGGATCGCCCAGGGGTGTCAAAAGACCACCGGCATTGGCGACAATGGCAATAAAAAACAATATGGTATGCACCTTGTACCACCTTTCGGAATTGGTATTGATAACCGGACGGATCAGCAGCATGGCGGCTCCTGTGGTTCCCATAAAGGAGGCAAGCACCGCGCCAATCGCCAGAAATAGCGTGTTGATGGATGGTTTCGCTTCAATATCCCCGCTCAGGTTTATCCCTCCGGTAATGATAAACAATCCACCCAGCAGAATAATAAATGGCAGGTAGTCAAAAATCAACTGATGTTCGAGATTGTGAAGAAATCCTGTGGCAATCAGGTAAATGGCCGTAGGAATCCCCAACACAAGGGAAACGATCAGCTTGTTTCTGTTGCTCTCCCACCAGTGGTGAAACATCAACGGGCCAACCGCAATCATCATCAGCATTACAAAGAACGGAATAGAAGCATACAAGGGAATGCTTTCATGTAAACCATGTTCCATAAGATTTTTTTTGGAAGTTAAAAGTGCGCTAAAGTAAGAAAATCAACTAAAAATAGCCAAAAGTATATTTATTTATGTATGTATTTATATACTTATTTATACTATTGAACATCAATAGTTTGTATAAATATCCGCATTCGACCGTTCGATTATTATGAACAAATGCTCATAAAATCATCACAGTTCATATCCGAAACGCTTCAGTTGTTGCGGATCATCGCGCCAGTCCTTGCTCACCTTAACCCTGAGCTCAAGATAAACCTTCCCTTCAATAAAAGCCTCAATATCCTTTCGGGCGGCCATACCCAAACCTTTGATGGACTTGCCGTGATGCCCGAGAATAATAGCCTTCTGCGACTCCCTGGCTACATAAATTGTAGCAGCAATGTGGGTAATATTCTCTTTCTCCTTGTATTCATCAACGGCGACTTCCACAGAATAAGGAATTTCCTGTTTGTAATACAGCAATATTTTTTCGCGGATGATCTCGGAAACGAAAAACCGCATGGAGCGGTCCGTCAGTTCGTCCTTGGGATAGTATGCCGGTGATTCCGGAAGTTTCTCAAGCAGTGTATCGAACACGCGGTCAAGATTAAAGCGGTGCAGGGCAGAAACCGGGATTACGATAGCCCCGGGTAACTGCGCTTCAAGCTTTGCCAGCAGGGCTACCACTTCTTCCTGGGTACAGAGGTCGATTTTATTGAGCACAGCGATTACAGGCCTGTTCAGGGAGTTGAGCCGGGCAAGAAAAGTATCTTCAAAGGCAGCATCCTCCTTTTCGGTAACCAGCAGAAAAATATCGGCATCCTCAATGGCCGCATCCACAAACTTCATCATCGACTCATGAAGTTTGTAATGAGGTTTGACCATTCCGGGGGTATCGGAATACACGATCTGAAAATCATCTCCGTTTACGATTCCCATAATCCGGTGACGGGTAGTCTGGGCTTTAGAGGTTATGATGGAGAGCTTCTCTCCTACAAGGGCATTCATAAGGGTGGATTTCCCTACATTGGGATGCCCTATAATATTGACAAAACCCGACTTATGGCTCATCTGGAAAAAAAATTGAGAATAAATTTGCACGGCAAAGAAACAAAATATATCTTTGCAGTCCGGTTAAAAAACCGGAATTATAGTGCGGGATGGAGCAGAGGTAGCTCGTTGGGCTCATAACCCAAAGGTCGTAGGTTCGAATCCTGCTCCCGCTACCAAAATCAAACAAAAGCCTTGTAATCAAGGCTTTTGTTGTTTTACACCATCACCTGAACCGGGCGTTTACTGAAAAAACCCGGAATGATAAAACCACCCTGAAGATGTCAAACATTATTGCAATTGTTGGCCGGCCCAATGTAGGAAAATCGACCTTTTTCAATCGCCTTACCGGCGAAAGGGCAGCCATCGTTGATCCGACGAGCGGCGTTACCCGCGACCGTCACTATGGAACTTCAGATTGGAACGGCATTGAGTTTTCAGTTATTGATACAGGGGGCGTGGTTATTGGAAGCGAGGATGTTTTTGAAGATGCCATCCGTAAGCAGGTAGAACTTGCCATGGAAGAAACCGATGTGATCCTTTTTATGGTAGATGCCAAAGAAGGCATGTCGCCCCTTGACGAAGATGTGGCTGATCTGATCCGGCGCTCTCCTAAAAAGGTATTTCTGGTTGTCAATAAGGTGGATAACAGCAACCGCTCGGCGGATGCCATCGAGTTTTACGCCCTGGGATTCGAAAAAATTTATGAAATATCGGCCATCAATGGTTCCGGAACCGGCGAGCTGCTCGACGATGTTGTCAGGGAGTTTGAGAATACGGTAAAGGAAGATATTCCCGACCTTCCGAAAATCGCCTTTGTAGGAAGGCCCAACGTCGGCAAATCATCCATGATCAACGCGCTGCTGGGCGATGAACGGAATATAGTTACCCCCGTTGCCGGCACCACCCGTGATTCGATTTATACCCGTTACAACAGTTTTGGCTTTGATTTTCTGCTGGTGGATACGGCCGGGCTCAGGAAAAAAGGGAAAGTAACCGAAAACATCGAGTTCTACTCCGTGATGCGCTCTATCCGCGCCATTGAGAACAGCGATGTTTGCGTGCTGATGCTTGACGCCACCCAGGGAATTGAAAGTCAGGATATCAATATTTTCAGCCTTATACAGAAAAACCACAAGGGCGTGGTGATTGTTGTGAATAAATGGGACCTGGTGGAAAAAGAAACCAATACCCACAAGGATTACGAAGAGCTGATCCGAAGCCGGATCGCGCCATTCACCGATGTCCCCATTATTTTCACCTCAGTCATTAACAAACAGCGCATCCACAAGACCCTGGAAACCGCCAACAAAGTCAACAAAGCGCGCAGCCAGAACATACCCACCCGCCAGCTGATGGATATCATGCTGCCGATTGTAACAGAAACCCCGCCACCGGCTGTAAAAGGAAAATTCGTAAAGGTCAAATACATCACGCAACTCAAGCTGGCATACCCTGCATTTGTATTTTTCTGTAATATGCCGCAATATGTAGCGGATCCTTACAAAAGATTTGTGGAAAACCGTATGCGTGAGCAGTTTGACTTCCATGGCGTCCCCATTGAAATCTTTTACCGGCAAAAATAAAGCGTGATGGCTGACGATCTGCGAATCGACAAATGGTTGTGGGCCGTACGTATCTATAAGACCCGTACCATGGCCGGGGAAGCCTGCCGGGCCGGAAAGGTTAAAATTGACGGGATTTCAGTTAAACCTTCACGGATCATCAAACCGGAAGATATCATCACGGTGAGCCTTGGTCCGCTTACACGCACGGTGAAGGTTAAAGCACTGATCCACAACCGTGTTTCTGCAAAACTGGTGCCTGAATCGCTCGAAGACCTCACCCCTGCCGAGGAGTACGAACGCATCAAATTTATGCAGGAACTGAATGCAGAACGCCGCGACCGCGGAACAGGCAGGCCCACTAAAAAAGAAAGGCGACTGATCGACAGGTTGAAAGGGCCCGAAAAGCCTTAATATCTGCCTTTGGCGCTTCCTTTACTCCACCCTCAGCACCAGTCCCTTCAGGTATTCCCCCTCGGGATGAAAAATACTTACGGGATGATCGGCAGAATGGCCGAGATGATGAATAATCCTGACATCCCGGCCGGACTCCATGGCTGCAGACATTGCCATAGAAATAAACATCTCCCGGTTCATCGCCTGCGAACATGAAAATGTAAAGAGGAAGCCGCCCGGCTTAATTTTTTTCATGGCAGCTGCATTGATATAGCGGTAACCCTGAAGCGCCTTGTGACGATCGGCATGGCGCTTTGCAAATGCCGGGGGATCGAGCACGATAAGGTCAAAATCTTCCGGCATTCCTGTCAGATAAGTTTTGGCATCGTCCACCACACTTTCATGCCTTTCAGCCTCCAGTCCGTTCAAACTGAGGTTGGCCTCCAGCGTATTTATCGCTTTGCGCGAACTGTCGAGTGAAGTAACATGAACGGCTCCGGCCGCCAACGCGTAGACTGAAAAGCCTCCGGTATAACAAAAGGCATTGAGCACTTTCCTGCCATGGGCAAAACGGCCCAGCATAGCCCTGTTATCCCGCTGATCAAGGAAGAAACCGGTTTTCTGGCCGTTTATAAAATCAATCTGAAAGCGGTGGCCATTCTCAAGGATTTCGGCCACACTTTCTTCGCCATAAAGAAACCCGTCTCCCTCCGAATATGCACCGGATTTTCCAAGGGCTTCGGCACTTTTGTCGTAGATGGCCTTCAGGCCGGAGCCATACAACCGTTTCAGCGCTTCCGCCAGATGCATCCTGTTCAGATACATCCCGGTACTATGCGCCTGAAGCACAGCCACCCCGTTGTAATAATCAACAATCAGCCCGGGAAGTCCGTCGCCTTCACTGAAAACAAGACGGTAAGCATTGCTCTGATGATTGCCGGTGAACCCGGTATCCTTGCGTAACTGATAACAAGCGGACAGTTTCCGGTACCAGAAATCATCACCGGGGCGGGTTACGCCAAAGGAAAACAGCTTCACGGCAATGGAGCCGCTGCAGGCATGACCATAACCAAGCGTATTACCCTGATAATCGCACACTTCGACCATATCCCCGTCAACAGGTTTGCCTTCCGCCCTTGAAATGGCTCCCGAAAACACCCATGGATGAAACCTGCGCACGGCTTCATCGCGGCCTTTGCTGAGAATGATCTTCGCTGCAATTTCCATATCGTATGATTTTTGGCAAATTTACAGCTTAAAGATCAAATGACGTAAATTTGTAGAGCAGCCCTTCCCAGGACAGCAACTTACAAACAAGCCAGTCCATGCAGAAAATTTTTATCGCCGGAGGCGTTTCCATCGACAGCATCATATATCTCCCCGAATTCCCGGCTCCAAGGCCGCAAACCATTCACCATTGCAGATTTGCCGAGACTGTTGGCTCCACAGGAAGCGGGAAAGCCCTTAACCTCTGCAGACTTGGGTTTGATGTAACATTGCATGCCATGATCGGGGATGACAGCTATGGTGAAAAGGCCCGGAAGCTGCTCACCCATCCTGACCTCACTTTTCTTTACGATATTGATGTTTCCGGCACAGAACGACACACGAACATCATGAACGCCGCAGGAGAACGCATCTCGGTTTTTACAAATAATGTGAGCGAAAATCCCGGCATTGACTATTCACAGTTCAATCGCCTGATAAAGGAATCAGACCATGTGGTGATTAACCTGGGCAGTTACACGAAAAAACTGCTTCCGGTTGCAAAAACTGAAGGAAAACCGGTCTGGACAGATCTGCATGACTATGACGGCCGGAATCCCTGGTACGATGATTTTGTGAATTCGGGCGATTACATTGTCTTAAGTTCCGATAATATGCCCGATTACCGCCGCTTTATGCAAAAAATGATTGCTACCGGTAAAAAAATGGTGGTAACGACACATGGCCGGAACGGATCTACCGGATTGACGAAAAATAATGAGTGGATTGAAGTCAGGGCCGTTGACTTATACAAAATGGCCGACAGCAACGGGGCCGGAGATGCCTACTTCAGCGGATTGCTCTATGGATTTTCGAAAGGATATGGCATCAGAAAATGCATGGAAATGGGTAGTATAGCCGGCGCCATGTGTGTTGGTTCAGATCTGTTACATCGCCCCGATTTATCGCCCGGAATGCTTGAAAAACATCATCAAAGCTACTTTGGTAGCTAAACGGTCTTAAAAACCAGGGGTCGAAATTCCATCTTAAAGGCAATCTGCCTGAATTTTTATAAATTTACCTGATTTATCACTGCCTGAAATATTCAGAAAAATGAAATTATTCTTCCGGATTACCTGTTTGCCTCTTTTCCTGATAATGATGCTGTTTCCCAATGAGCAATTGCAGGCTCAGGCATCTTCACGGCAATTCAAAGAAATCAGGATTGTTGAAGAAAAGATAGAAATAAAGGTGAATGACGGGATATATCTGATCGCGCCCTTAAACGATTGCATTTTTCACACCACCTTTTATCCTGAAGGAAAGACCCTGAAAGACTTTTCATATGCCTCCGGCCTGAAGCCCAAGAAGGTAGAATTTACCCTGACCGAAGCCGGCAACAATCTGAGCATTGTCTCAAAAGGCATTCAGGTGAAAATAACAAAATCACCGTTTTCGATCTCTTATTATTTCAATGACCGCCTGCTGATCACTGAGAACAAAGGTTATATAGCCACTGATTCAACGTATTTGATAAACCTGGGGATCGAAAAAGATGAAATTCTTTATGGAGGTGGTGCACGGGTGTTGGGCATGAACCGCCGTGGAAACCGGCTAAAGCTATACAACAGGGCTCATTATGGTTATGAAACGCGGTCGGAACTTATGAATTATACCCTGCCCCTGTTTATTTCTTCAAAACAATATGCCGTGCTGTTCGATAATGCAGGTACAGGATTTCTGGACCTTGACAGCGGACAGACCAATGACGTAATTTACGAAGCTGCTTCGGGCACACCAAACTATTATGTAGTTGCCGGAACTGACTGGTATAACCTGATAGAGCAATATACCCTGCTCACCGGCCGTCAGCCTTTGCCGCCCCGCTGGGCGTTCGGAAATTTCAGCAGCCGTTTTGGATATCATTCACAGGCGGAAACCGAAGCCACCGTCAGGAAGTTTTTCAAAGAAGGGATTCCGCTCGATGCCGTAATCATTGATATTTACTGGTTCGGGAAAGACATTCAGGGCCATATGGGCAATCTTGACTGGTACCGCGACAGTTTCCCCAACCCTGAGCGGATGATGAAGCAGTTCAGCAAAAAAGGCGTAAAAACCATTCTGGTTACAGAGCCATTTATACTGACCACTTCCAGGCGCTGGCAGGAAGCTGTGGACAACCAGGTACTCGGCACTGACTCCGGAGGGAAGCCCTACACCTACGATTTCTATTTCGGCAATACCGGACTGATTGATATTTTCAAACCGGAAGCCCGGGAGTGGTTCTGGAATATTTACAAAGGCCTGACTCAACAAGGCGTCGGAGGCTGGTGGGGCGACCTTGGGGAACCGGAGGTTCATCCCGCCGGTTTGCAGCATGTGAACGGCACGGCCGATGAAGTCCACAATGCTTATGGTCATGAGTGGGCCGGACTGATTTTTGAAGGTTACCGCCGCGATTTCCCCGACACCCGCCCGTTTATCCTTATGCGCGCCGGTTATGCCGGCTCTCAGCGTTACGGTATGATTCCCTGGACGGGTGACGTGAACCGTACCTGGGGAGGCCTGATACCCCAGCCTGAGATTTCGCTGCAAATGGGTATGCAGGGGCTGGCATATATGCATTCCGACCTCGGCGGATTTGCCGGTGGCGACACCATCGACAATGAACTATACACCCGCTGGCTGCAATATGGGGTATTTCAGCCAATATACCGGCCCCATGCACAGGAACATATCCCGGCTGAACCCGTTTTTCAGAAGGAAACCACCAAAGCCAGGGCAAAAAAAGCCATCGAACTCAGGTATAAACTCCTGCCATATATCTATAACATGGCTTTCGAGAACAACCAGACAGGGAAACCACTGATGATCCCCCTCTTCTTTAATGAACCCGGGAACAACCAGCTTCTTACATACGATTCCGCCTATATGTGGGGAGACGCATTCCTTGTTTCGCCGGTAAAAAGTCCCGGAATCAGCCAACAGCGGATCTACCTGCCGGCCGGCTCCTCCTGGACCGATTTCTATTCGGGAGAGGTTCATCAGGGAGGAAAATACATTTATGCCGCGCTGAATCCTGAAAACATTCCGGTTTATGTAAAAGGTGGATCCTTTATACCCATGATGCCTGAAGCTAAGTCAACTGCGGATTATTCCCTCAACCGGTTCGAATTGCATTATTTTGCCGATACCACCTTAAAAACAAGCCGGTACAGCCTTTATAACGACGACGGTAAGACCCCCTACGCCTATGAGAAAGGCAGCTACGAAATCGCGGAGTTTACCGCCGCCGAAAGCGACCTCTCCCTGAAAATCAGCTACAGCAAAACCAGGGCTGGAGGAACTTTTGAAAAATCAAGCCATGATATTATGCTGATCGTTCACAATATCAAGGAGAAACCGGCAGGTATCAGGATCAACGATTCATACCTGTCTCCCTCGAAGTGGGATTGGGATGGGAACACCGGAAAACTCAGCATTGAAACAGGGAATCAGGGGAAAACCATGCTGATTGAAATTATCCGCCGGCTCTACTGAGATTTACAGGGTTGCCGACCGGATGGCATGACCCTTAAGCACAATGATTTAACGAACGCATTCGCATTGAATAAGGTTTTATTCACAATGAATATTTAACATACCTTTGTATTATCAATTAAAAATCCTTAGCAAACATGAAAAAGCTGATTCTGATTGCATTGCTGGTGCCCGTGTTGTTTGGCTGCAACAACAGGAAAAAGGAATATGATGCCCTGAGGGTGCGCTACGACAGCCTGCTCTCCATAGGATTCACCAAGGATACCGCCATTCTCGGTTACCTGGAATCCTTCAATGCCATCCAGGCTAATCTCGATTCAATCAAGACGGCGGAGATGATCATCACGCAGACCGCCACCACCGAAGGGGAAGTGCAGCCTGAAGTGAAAGAGCAGATCAACCGCGACATCAATATGATCTACGAGATGCTGCAGCAGAACAAAAAAACCATTGCTGACCTTCGCTCGAAACTGAAAAAATCAAATGCGCAGGTTTCGTCCCTCGAAGAAATGATTAACCGGATGACCAGGCAAATGGAAGAAAAAGATGTGGAAATCGGACAACTCAGGGATAAGCTTGAACAGATGAACATCAAGATTGAGATACTGAGTTCAAACATTGAAACACTGACCGCTGAAGGCGAAGCCAAATCGCAGGTAATCGACGAGCAGACAGAGGCTTTGAATACAGCGTATTATGTGATCGGCACAAAGAAGGAATTGCGTGATCAGAACATTATTACCATGGAAGGTGGTTTTGCCGGAATCGGAAGAAATAAAAAGATGAAAGAAGATTTCAGCCAGGATTATTTCACCCGTGTGGATATCACACAACTAAGAGCAATCCCGGTATTGCGCAAAAAAGCAGACATCATCACAACCCACCCTGCACAATCGTACAAAATTTACGGCGAGAAAACTGTCGACAGCATCGTGATTACAAATCCGAAAGCTTTCTGGTCTGCATCAAAGTACCTGGTAATCATAACGGATTAAACCTTTTACTTTAAGACAACTTATTTCAGGGCCGGGCAGATTCCCCGGCCTTTGCTTTTATACTTTTCAGGCTGATCCATGCGCCTGCTGCTGAAAGCACGGCTGTAAGGGGGATAAAGTAGATCGCCGGCCGGGTATCCACCCCTGTTAACCCCATGCCGACAATCTTGGCGGTGAGCGCTGTCATCATCAAAGTAAGGAACACCAGGTATACCGGAGCCCAGAGGAATCCGGCGGGCTGACGCCTGACAAACAGCAGCCCGGTCACAAACGAAGCAGGCAATAAAACGGCCAGATCAAAACCCTGAACGATCATGGTGGTATAATGGTCAAGTCCGGCCGGATAAAGGCTGCCATCAAGCAGCGGAGGCACGATGACACCCAGCCACATCAGGCCTACCATAACGGCATTGGCCATCAGAAACCAGCCGGCAAAAGCGGGCCTTTTATCTCCATACCAACCGGCATAGTCACTCTTCATCAGCCGCTGCATCTGAAGGTAAAATGCAAAGAAACTGCACGTTACCAGCACCACGTAAAGCAGGAAGAACTGATTGTACATGCCCATGGCCAGGTAAAAGAAATATGTTACCATAAAATATCCTGTCAAACCAGTCTGCAGAATGAGTAACCATAAGTCTTTCTTTTTCACGGTTAACCAGAGCAATATCAGCAAAAGAGGAACTCCTGTAAAAAGCGTGACAAAATCCTGTGCCACGCCCTGAATTGCGACATCTGCCGACATATGATGATACAAACCACTTCCGGATATGGTAATCTGCTCACCACGAATGGTTGTATAATTATACGGGCCATTGCCTTTGTCAATTAAAATCCCTCCGGCCGAAGCAACGGCGGCCAGCAGGGCGGTTGCCAGCAAAAGAATGGTAATGGTTTTCGGGGATTTCATTTCTGTATAATCAAATTGTGGTCAATGGATTGTTCTTTGTAACACACTGAAATTTCAGTCCGCCATTTCACTGAGCAACTCCTGCACCTTTTCCCCGTCGATTTTTGAAACCGAACCTTCAACCCCCGAGACCTTCCTGACAATGAGTTTCTCAAAAAAATTCATACGGTCAAAGTTGAATTCACCACCCGTTATTTTACAACTTTTCGCATGACTTCTCAGCACTTCGGGATAAGCCCGGTTAAACTGATCCTGCGCCTGTTGTTCATCCATACAACTCAGAAACAATCCAAGGGGTTTTTCGAGAAGGACATCCTGGTTTTTATTGCAGAATTCCTTCACCTTATTCTGAACGTTCCCCGCATGGATGGAGCCTCCGATGATCACCCGGTCGTAGGCGCCAAGATCTATGTTTGTATTCGTTTTCAGATTGAAAAGGGCACAGTTCCCGGCGCCCAGCGCCTGCTGAATCATACCGGCAACCTTTTCGGTTGTTCCGTGGTGCGAACGGTAAACGACTGCTGTTTTCATAGGTGTAGTATTATGGTGTATATCAGATATTCAGTTCAATTTTTAACCGCTAACCTCCCAATGATTCCTGGTTAACCTTCTTGTCTTTAAACACTAACGTTTTTATAATTCCCCGACAATAAAGGTTCCGGCATTCAAATTAATGAACTCCGGTTCTGCGGAACACTCATCACAATTTTTCAGCAAATTAAAGATGAATTCCCTGTTTTGAAAAAGGTAAATCCGTTGGAAGGTAAAGAATTATAAGTGAAACGTAAATAACAGGGGTTAAACCGGCTTTATGCAGCTAAAAGCAGGAGTTCATCCCGCCGCGTTGACAATTAACCGCAAACTGTGAGGCCGGAAAGCCTTTCCGGTAAAAACCCGGTCCTCCTTTTTAATCCTTCTCTTTCAGAACCAGGCCTGAATCAGCAGCTTTTCAATCCGGCAATTATTTCATAACAGTCAGATAGCGGTCACGGATGGCTTTCAGCTTATCCAGGGTCAGGTTTTCCCGATACACCCTGACCATCTCCTTAATGCCTTTATCTTCGTAAAACCAGGCGTAGGCTGCATCAAAATAGAGAATCCCCGTATCATATTTTGCCTCTTTCGTCACTTCGAGGAACTCCCCGAACTCCAATGCCCTTGGGATGGTGAAATAGGCATGATGCGACTGAGCCCTGTCAATATAAAGTCCATCGCCGGCAGGCTCCAGGTAGAAAAACTTCCTCAGCTTGATTATTCCTTTGTCGTTGCTGATTTTTCTCATCTTCTTCCTGTAATTAAACCCATGCTCAGTATAAAGTACCTGCAGTTCACGGATATCGTCAAACTGTTTCAGGTCGCGTATCCTGATCACCTCACAGGTATGATCAAACAGCGTTACACTACCTGACGCCGCATCAAAAGGCTTTTTAATTTTTTGATGCACGGCCAAAGTAGCACGGATAATTTTCTCGAGCGGATAATGTCCATCCAGAACCAGAAAGAGATATATCGGTTTCATAACGCCCCGCACATCGTTGTAATATCCTGAAAACGGAGCGATGGCCTCCAGCATGCAGGCGTGAGGCATCATGCTTTTATCATCCAGACAGGTAAGTGACTCTTCTTTTACCAGACCACCAAAACGCTCAATGACTGCATACTTTTCCATATCGACATATATTAAAAATCCCATGCTAAATATACAACCAAATCAGGGCTTATACAAGAAACTAGCCGTGAAAATTATTCAATAAGGGTTGATCATCCGGTTGTGCACGGAGAGATTAGCTGCGGATCTGAGTAAAAACGTCTAATACCACGGAAGTATAAGTAGGCGAAACGGGAAGGGACAGATCGGGAAGGCCTTCCATTTCTATTCGGAGCCCTTCTTTCGCGCGGCGGATCAGACTTACCTTATCACTGTTGACCATATACGAACGATGCGTGCGCACCAAAGCGGAGCCATGTAACTCTTCGCCCAACCTTTTTAGATTACTCCGGAGCAAATGCCGGTTAAGTTTCCCGTTATCGAGATAATGAATATAAACATAATTATCGGCTGCTTCAATGTACAGAAGATTATCCGACTTTAATGAAAAGCGCAGCCCCCCTCTTTCATCGCAGAAATGAATCATTCCTTTTACCGGTTCAGCAGGAATTCCTTCCTCCCTTATCTTTTCAAGCCTGGTCTTTTTATCCTCCCACGAAAAGTAGAGCCAGAGCACGCTGTAAGGCAGCAACAGCACAAGGGCAGTATTCTGAACCGACAATGTCAGCAGATCGGGAAAAAACCTGTGGTCATGCAAAATCAGTTTCTGGTAGAGGGTATAAAACAACCCCATGAAAAATACCTCGGCAAGGACCCATATCAGGTATTGCCAGAGCCTTAGCAGCTTTGCCCTTCGTGTATGATACATAATGATGCGGCTGATCACCACCACCAGCACTCCGGTCAGCGTAATTACACTCGAATAGAGCAACAATTGCCAGCGTGTGGTATGAAACCACACATCAACTCCAAAAGGCGCGTAAACATTGATGAAAATAAGAGCAAAGAATGCCGTAAAGAGAATCAGTCTGACAATATTGCTTTTCAGCATCAGGTAAGCCGGAATCTCTTTCTGCAGGTCGAACATAAAAGGCAAATCTTTATTGCAAAGATACAATTACCATATTGATTTCATGCTGCCCTTCTGCTGACCATATTATGATAAGAAGGAGTTGTATTAAATATTCATCAGCTTTATCTCATTCTGAAATCTGACCAGGAAAACAAAAATCTCCGGGTTATTATATAAACCCTGATGACCTGATTGATGCTTCACAGAGTCCTGCAATTATTTTACCGTTTGTTCTTCCGGTTTCATCGATTTGATCATTTCACAACACCCTGAATTCCCTTATTTTGCTTATATTTGAGCAAGCAAATCACAGCAACCTAAAAAGCGATGAAGAGAAAATATGTGCTGTTGATCCATCTTTTTTACTGGTTCTACATCATCAATCAGGCCCTATTCCCCATGTACATCGGGAAAGTTGACAAATCTTTCCTGGACAATCATCAATACTTGTTTGAGGTTTGCCTGGCTACGCTGATGAATGTGATTACGTTTTATACAATCTACTTTACATTTCCGGGGTTGATGAACTTTAAAAACCGGATTGCTGCCGTGATTTCAGGATTGGTGATTATCGCCATACTGACATCTTTCAGAACTCCACTGGAATTCATCTCCTGGAAATTGTTCGGCAGTATGCCTCCGGAAGAGCTGGTTTTCGAATGGGCTTATTTCTGGAATAACCTCCGGCTGGTGATTATTACCGGAATTTATGCCGTGCTGATATGGTTTATGATCCGCTCATTTGAAACGCAGAAACTCAGTGATGAACTTGTCAAACAACAACAGGCGGGAGAACTGGCTCTGCTCAGGTCGCAGATTAATCCGCATTTTCTCTTCAATACGCTGAACAACATTTATTCACTGGTCTACAAAAAGTCGGACGAAGCTCCACCGGCAATAATGAAACTATCGTCAATCATGCGGTATATGCTCTATGACGCAACCGGCGACCGTGTTCCGCTTGACAAAGAAATTGAATACCTCAGGAGTTTCATCGAATTGCAGAAACTGCGGATCAGGCATCCGGAGTCCGTTTCATTTACGATTGAAGGCAATACCGACGGCAGGACCATTGCACCCATGATGCTGATCTCATTCGTTGAAAACGCCTTTAAACATGGCAGCAAAACCCATCAGCCCTTTGTAGTGATCAGGTTAGCGGTCAAAAACGACCGCATTGCCTATGAGGTGGTCAATCATCTGCGGAAAACATCTCTGGCACGGAATGAGAGTGAAAGCGGCATCGGGTTGAACCTGATCAAAAAAAGGCTGGCACTTCTTTATCCGGATAAGCATCATCTGAAGATTACCGAAGAAGCAGACACATTCAGCATCAAACTTGAAATCATGGATTAATATGAAAATCAGCTGCATAGCCGTAGATGACGAGCCCCTGGCCCTCGATATTTTAAGGGAATATTGTGCCAAGGTACCCTTCCTTAATCTTCAATGTACTTTTGACAATGCATTGGAAACGCTTGAATACCTGCGCAACAACAGTGTGGACCTTTTACTGCTGGATATACAGATGGAAGACCTCACCGGCATTCAACTCCTCAATGCCCTGAAGACAAAGCCCTATGTGATCCTTACCACGGCTTATGACAATTATGCCCTGCAAGGCTTCGAGCTCGACGTGGCGGACTACCTGCTGAAACCCATTTCATTTGAACGGTTTGTCAGGGGCATTGACAAAGTTTATGAACGGATGCTCAGAGAAAAAACCACCCCGTTTATAAAACAGGAAAACCAGGTTCAGACCACGGGCGGAATGCAGGATTATTTTTTTGTAAAAACCGAAACCCGCATCGAAAAGATTAACACCTCAGAAGTGCTTTATGTGGAAGGTATGGGCGATTACTGGCGCATCGTTACTACAAACAGGAGAATAATGACCCTGATGAACGCCCGCGGCATTGAAGAAAACCTGCACGAACCCAGGTTCTGCCGGGTACACAAGTCATGGTTCGTTGCCATTGATAAAATCGACTTTGTGGAACGGAAACACATCAAAATAAGAGACCAGCGCATACCTGTCAGTGACACATACCTGAAAAATTTCTTCGACATCATAGAGAAAAGAAAAAAATAGTATTTACTTCCGCAAGTCTTGTTGTCAACCATTGCCATTATTACAGGCCACCCTGACTTAGTATTCACGACGGATCCGGTTCAAGAACTCCCCCGCCAATAATTAATCAGAATATCCTGAGCCCGGGGAAAAATTCAGTTTAAAAATCAGCCCTGTCGATGGTTCAGTAAATGCACGGGGCGATTACTCATTATCTTTTATCAGTTCAGCTTGAAACACTTATAAATATTTTGTATATTTGAGATCATCTGCAAAAAGCGTTTGCTGACTGTTCTTCTCTGCTCTAACCTGCAAGCAACAATAATTTCCGGAAAAAAACCCTTAACCATCAGCTGGAAATGAAAATCAAGTCTGCGTTAACCGTTATCCTGCTCCAGGCCGCCATTTCAATGACGATGGCACAGCAGTTCTATTTTACAGGATACTCTATCGGCGACGGCCTTTCGCAGAGTGTCGTTAACTGCATCTTTCAGGATTCAAGGGGATATCTGTGGATAGGCACACAAAACGGGCTGAACAGGTTTAACGGATATAAATTTGAAGTTTTTACCTATAATCCGGATGACAGCTGTTCAATCCCCAACAACTGGATATATGCCATTACGGAAGACAAAGAAGCAAATCTCTGGATAGGTACAAAGGGGGGGCTTGTCAGGTACAGCAGAAAAGAAAACCGCTTTACCTCAGTAAGGTACGAAATCCCTTTTGACAAGCCTGTAACTGATTATGTTTACGATGTCAGCTGTGAAAAAAACGGGCACCTTATCATCAATACACCTCCGGTGCTTACAATCTGCAATCCGGCGACCTTATCATTCCGTCATTTTCTTGTTCCGTTTGAGTATGATCCAAGTGTAAAAGATAACAACATACCTGTGCTTCAGGATAACAATGGCAAAATATGGGTCGCGTCAACAAAAGGGCTGGCCGCTTTTGACACCGCAACCGAAACCTTCAGAACTTATCTTCACCGGCCCGGCAATCCCGAAAGTTTGTCAGGCAGCAATATCACAGCTTTGCACCTTGACCGGCAGGGGAATTTATGGATTGGCACAAGCACAGGTCTGAACTGCAAGAAAAAGGGGGATAACAAGATTATCCGTTTTCCGAGCCATCCCGGTGACAGCGGTTCGCTCAGCAATAACTTCATCAGGGCCATCCTTTCCGATCATGCAGGCAATATCTGGGTAGCTACCGAAGGCGGTGGCCTGAACAGGCTAAAATCCGGCAAAGGGGGACTCCGGATCGCGGAAACTTATACTGCAGAGGATAACGGGCTGAATCACAACATCAACCTCTCCCTTCTGGCAGACAACTCCGGTAATTTATGGATAGGAACTTTGTCGGGTCTGAATAAAACCGACCTGAAAAAAAGAAACTTCAACCTGTATCAGCGCAACGACTCTCCCTATTCCGTTGACCTTGCCGGAAATGTGATTGCTTCGGTTTACCTGGACGATCATGACGTGTTGTGGATCGGCAACTGGGGACAGGGCCTGAATCTTTTTGACAGAAAAACAGGCCTTGTTGAGCACTATTCAACTGCTGGTAACGGAAGAACTTATATCCCGAATGATTTTGTACACGTAATATTTAAGGACAGAAGGCAATACATCTGGATTGGCAGCAGAGACGGGCTTATGGTATTTGACACGAAAGAGCGAATGTTTAAGCGACCCGTTGAATTCCCGGCCCTGACCAGTTTCCCTGATTTCTCCGGACTCAGGATTACCAGCATGTTACAGGACGGAAGGGGCAATTACTGGATTGCAACCAATCAGGGCGTTTATAATCTTGCTGAAAACGGAAAACTTACAGAACATCTTCACTCTGAAGGGCCTTCCGGGCGTGAGATCAGTGCAAATCTTGTATATGCAGTTCTTGAGGACAGCAAAGGCGACATCTGGATTGGCACGGCCAACGGTCTGGATGTGATTACGCCCGGCACCCCGGTAGTTGCCCATTTTAGAAAAACCGACAATAAACCCGGCTCGCTGTCTGATAACTTCATAACAGCACTGTGCGAAGATCATGCAGGCAATATCTGGGTAGGCACGAATTCCTATGTCAACCTTTACTCGCGCGGGAAAGGTAAGTTTACCTGCTATTCCAGGGCGCATGGGTTTCCGGGCAATCTTGTATACAGCATACTCAGGGACAACCGGAATAACCTTTGGTTTGCAACAGGCAACGGTCTTTGCCGGTACAATCCGGAAGGCAACAATTTCAGAACTTTTACCGAAGCGGATGGTCTGCAGGGACAGGAGTTTAATCTTGGTGCAGCTTTTAAAAGCGTACGTGGAGAGATGTTCTTCGGAGGGATGAACGGCCTGAACTCATTTTTCCCTGATTCGCTCCTCGAAAATCCTCATATTCCGGCTATTACCATAACCTCTGCTTATAAAATCAGCAAAGGAAACAGGATAGATATCAATCTGGAAGAGACCGGAAGAGTCAGACTGAAGCACTACGAGAACACGTTTACCATAGAGTTTGCCGCGATGGAATTTACCAATCCTTCGAAAAATGCCTATGCTTATATGCTGGAAGGGATTGATGATAACTGGACCGGAATCGGCACGCGGAATTTTGTGGCATTTACCAATCTTCCCCCCGGTGAATATACCCTGAGGGTAAAAGGATGCAACAACGACGGGGTTTGGAATGAAACCGGCGTCAGCCTGCCGATCATCATCCGTCCTCCCTGGTGGAAAAGCAGGGTGGCCATTGCTGCTTACCTTTTCATGCTTGCGTTCCTGGTTTTCCTCTATATCAGGATAAGAGAAAGGCACCTTATCAGGGAACGCAAAATACTGGAAGAAAGGGTAAGACTGAGAACGCAGTTGATTGAAAGACAAAAGTCAGAAATTTTGGATAAGAATGCAGAACTCAATGGACTGAATGCCGCCAAAGACAAGTTTTTCTCCATCATCGCCCACGACCTGCGCAACCCTTTTAATACCATTATCGGACTTACAGATGTCCTGTTGATAACACTCAACAATATGGATCCGGTTAAACTGCAGAAAGCGCTGGAAAATATAAAGACATCCTCGCAACAGGCGCATGAATTGCTTGAAAATTTATTGCTCTGGGCCCGCACGCAGACAGGATCAATTGCTTACAGCCCTGAAAAAGTAGATCTTAAAACCATTGCAGAGGAAAGCATCGGACATATCACGGTGCAGGCGGCTCGTAAAAATATAGAAATCAGCACCAGTTTCAATAAATGCAGAGCCATTCAGGCGGATGTCAATATGATTAATACCATTATGCGGAATCTGCTGACCAATGCCCTGAAATTCACCAACAGAAACGGCAAAATCGATGTAGGCATTCAGGAGAGCCGGGGTTTCTGCATACTGAGTGTAAGAGATAACGGCATTGGTATCCCTGCAGATAAAGCTGGCAAACTTTTTGAATTAGGGACCGTGCATAAGTCCAGGGGCACAGACCAGGAGCCCGGCTCAGGCCTTGGCCTGATCCTTTGCAAAGAACTGGCCGAAATGCATAAAGGCCGAATAGACGTGAGCAGTGAACCAGGCAAAGGAAGTGAATTCAGGGTTTACCTGCCGTCAAATTAAGAAAAGGCAACAGCCTTCTTGCTGAAAAAACAATCCCGGCTCTTCCGGAAAATCCTCCATATTTACCAACCCCGTCAATAAATATACTTCAGGGGATGCTTCAACTCCCTGCCAGAAAAAGATAAATTCCTTTAAAATCGGTAAACCGGCCCCTGAAGTCTGTGTAACGGCCTCTTCATCCGGTGAAACCTTTACCGATTTGTTTGCACAGGTAATCGATTATATTTGTTTATAGACCAGCATGTTACATAACTTTACTTCACCAATAATCAACCTGAAAAACGGAGGAATGTACCATGAAAAAAGTTTTAGCTGTGCTGCTGCTGGTCATGACAGCCCTTGCCTTGAAAGCAGGCGAAGAAACGACCAATTACCTGACTTCCGGTGGTAAGACCTATTTCTGCCGGAAAGTAAGATCCGGATTATTCTGTGCAAACATCGTAACAAGCGATGGATTTACCCTTAAAATTCCATACAGCAAAGTGGATGCGGTTTACCGTGATGGAAAACTCTATGAACGCCTCCCTGTGATTTATGAAGGTGCGGTAAGGGGGAAAACTGCCCTTATGGAGTATATAACCTCGCGTAACGGGCTCAGGCTCTATAAATACTGCGAGTACGGCGAATGTGGCGACCTGTTGAAATGCAACTATCAACCGGCTCACCTGCAGACTGTTTACTATGTTTTCAAAGATGGCGCGTTCTATTTACTTGTGGATTGTAAAAATGCCGGAACAGTCCTTCCCTTCTTCGGGATTAAGGCGATATAATTGTCAAAAACGGGACTGTTTGCATAAACAGGAATTGACCGGGACGCGTATTAACCATTTAAAGATCAACGCCATGAAAGCTATTCTGATAATACTGATCCTGGCTTTGTTATCGCCGGAAGGTCATGCAAATTCATCAGGGGAGGGTTTTATTGTCGCTGAAGGGATGACTTACCAGATTCTGGACATGACGACCGGATTTTCGCACACCCGGGTTATGACTACCGAAGGCCAGGTTCTAAAAGTCCCCAACAACAGCGTGACAGCCTACCGGATGAACGGGCACCAGTATGAGTTGCTACCGTTGCTTACCTGTCAGGGCGACACCCTCTGCCAAGTGTTTATGGAATTTATTTCCCGTCGCGACGGCTGCCGCCTATACAGATACTGCAGTAATTGCGGAAAATATGATCCCTTGAACTGGGAAATTGCCCCACAAAACCATATTTACAGGTACTATCTGTTGCGCAACGGACATTTGAAACTGCTGAAAAGTGAAGCAGAAACCAATGACACCCTGGCCTGGTTTAATATCAGGGTAATGAGTGACTTCAGCCGAAAGTAACCAACCCTCCGGGGCAGGGATTTCGCCCTGGTAATGAAAAGGCCGTTCCGGAATGGAAACGGCCTTTTATTTATATAACAGACCCCGGGTTATTGCCTGATCAGACGTCTCGTCAATGGTTTGGAACCGGCAATGCCTCAACAATGTATATTTCAACCAATAACTGATATAATTTCGTAACGACTGCAGGTGCGAAAACCAGGCACCTTTTTATCAGATAACGAATTCAAATTTAACGGCAAAGCAGGTCAAATATTTAACTTTATCCGTGGCCTGATTTGCATTAAATGAATTATTTTAGCTTTACGGGAACAGGGCAAAGGCATTCACATGAAAAAAGAATCTTTGTATTTTATCAACTTAAAGACTGGTGGATTCACATTTCTTCTGACAGTCGCGGCGCTGCTTGCTGCAGCGGCGGGAAATATAAATCCTGAAAAGGTAAAGGTAAATTTATTGCTGAAAGGAAGCAGTGTTCCGGAGAGTCTCAGTTCAGTAGTTATTCCGTTAAAACAGGCAGGCAGGCTTTTTTTGATAGAAGCCAGGATTGACGATCAGGAAGGAAATCTGATCTTCGACACAGGCGCCACCGGACTGGTGCTCAACCGCACGTATTTCAGGAAGTATGCAGCCTATGAAAAGCCCGGTGCCGGTGGTATTACGGGCAATTTCAGCAAAGTTTACGGGACCATCGTTAAAGAGATTGACGCCTCAGGCTTTTTTTATGAAAAAGTTCCGGCAGATATGGCCGATCTTGGTCATATTGAAGACAAACGCGGAGTGAAAATCCTGGGACTATTCGGAATGAAAATGATCGATGATATGGAGGTGATTTTCGATGCCGCGGCAAACCAACTGACACTGGTGCAAACCGACCTGGAGGGCAACCGGACAGAGAATAACAATGATCTGCCGCAGTTTAACTTCAGGCAGAAAATAGAAACCCATCACAAAATAATGCTGGTCAGGGGCAGAATCGGCGATAAGACCCTGAATTTCTGCCTCGACACCGGAGCTGAAATCAATGCCCTGCACCGGAATGTATCGAAGAAAGTAATGGAAACCGTGCAGATCAGCCGCCGGGCACCGGTCGGAGGCGCTGCTTCACGGTCATCAGAAGTATTGTATGGCATCATGAATGAACTTGAAGTTGGCAGTCACCAGTTTGGCATTATGGGAACCGTAATCATGGACCTGACAGCAATGAGTGAAGCTTACGGATGCACGATTGATGGCATGCTTGGCTATGACTTCTGGATAAAAGGCATTTATAGTATTAACTTCCGGAAAGAAGAGATTGGTTTTAATGTGAGAAAGGGGGACCGGCAATGAAAAAAATCATGCTGATCGCATTGGTCATGTTACTGCTTGTACCGCACATGGTTTTGTCGCAGTCTAAACCCGGGAATGTATGTTATATCAGCGACAACCGCATCCATTTTCAGCTTGATAACCGCTGGTCGGCACAGCGCAAAGGTGAGATTTCAAGGCTTTTCAGCCTCGACAGCGCCCTGGTGGAAAAGGCCCTTCAGACTTCAGAAAATGAAATTCTATCAGGGAATACAATCTGGTCGGTAAGCCGAATCGATCACCATATCGTGGAGATCTCCAAACAACTGGAAGCCCCTTCGCTGGATATGGGCACCCATGATGTACTGCTGCTGGATGATGAAATGCTTGAGGGCGAACATCCCTGCGAAACGGAAATCAGGAAACCCCGGCGACCGTCATTCATCAGTATCTTCCGCACGCTGCCATGGCATTATGGAGTTAATGATTTTAAAGATCCGTCTGTATTCAGCTTCAGTAATGATACGGCAACATTCCTTTTAAAAGAATACACCAACGCCCGGCGGGTGGTTCTTTCGGGGACCTTTAACAACTGGAGCACCCGGAAGCAGGTCATGCGGAAAACCAGTGAAGGATGGATATGCCTGTTGCATCTGAAGCCGGGAAAATACCTCTACAAGTATATTGTGGACGGGCAATGGATACCCGACCCTGCCAATAATCTGGAAGAATATGACGGACAGGGCGGCTCCAACAGTGCAGTTTACTGTTACAACCATGCCTTCAGGCTTGCCGGATATCCGAAGGCAAAAAGAGTATATGTGGCCGGCAGCTTCAACAACTGGAACAGGAATCAGCTGAAGATGCACAAGACAGACGGCGGGTGGGAACTGCCCATGTTTCTGAGCCCGGGAACCCACGCGTATAAGTTTATTGTTGACAGAAAATGGATAACCGATCCGGACAACCCGGTGATGCGCGACAATGGCAACGGCTCATTCAATTCATACCTGGGCATAGGCGACACCATGACATTCAGGCTCAGCGGATTTCAGACCGCCGGAAAAGTTTACCTGGCCGGGAGTTTCAACGGGTGGAACCCCAATGAGCTGCTGATGGATAAAACGGATAACGGATGGAAACTGACTTACCACCTGGCACCAGGTTTACACGAGTATAAATTCATTGTCGACGGGCAATGGATGCCCGATCCCGCCAACCCGGAAAGTGTCGGGGAAGGCATTTTCGAAAATTCCGTACTCACCTTCAGGCCCAATTACACTTTTACCCTGGCGATGTTTACGGATGCGAAAAAAGTCATTGTCACGGGAAGCTTCAACGGGTGGCGCGAAGACGCCTGCGCGATGACCCTGAAGGACGGGGTGTGGACCTGCCCCGTATTTCTCAGCCCGGGGAAGCACACCTACAAGTTCATTGTAGACGGACAGTGGATGGTTGATCCGGCCAACGAAGTCTGGGAGGCCAATGCACAGGGCACCGGCAATTCGGTGCTCTGGGTGGAGCCATAGATGACCGCATTTCTATCTGAAATACTCTATTCCGGCCAATCAGGAAGCATTGTCATGCCGTTTCGGGATGCGCCTGCTGCAAGGCAAACCAGCGAAGCAGGAAAATATCTATGATCAGTACAAGCAGATTCCAGATTACCAGTGCAGATAATCCGGCGGAGGTAAACAGCCAGGTCATATCGAAGGAGGTGATCAGCGCGGAGGCCACGCTGCAGCATCCGTTGATCAGAAACAGTGCTTTCAGCAAGGTTCCCATTCTGTTTTTATCAAAAGTAAAGGCCATCAGAATAAATGAAAGCCCTATGCCGCCCCATCCGTACATTTCGAGCGCCCAGGCGAAAGAACCGGGATTGGCCATGGTGAAGGCCGGTAAAATGGTTGCTGTTTCAGGGGGATAGTGGGTAGCCAGATAGGGAATGTAAGTGGTTTGAATGATGTAGTTGATAAATACCACAGCCGTAAATACGGTATTTATAATCAGTCCTGAAAGTGCATAGATCTTCTTTTCGCTGCTGGAAAGAAAATACAGCGAAATAAAGGTGAGCAACGAACCGATTACAAGAAAAAATCCAAGAAAGAAGGTTGCGGTCTGCAAAGGATGGAATGATTCCGCAAACAATGCAGCGTCGCGCCAGGCAGGTTGCGGGTGCAGCCACAGGGCCAGCAACGGAAATACCAGGCCCGAAAAAATGACCCCGGAGATATTCATATACACGGCAAAACGGCCGAACCGGATGGCCTGCATGCGCAATTCCTTATTCATAGCTGATCAGGATTTTGACAATTTTGACAAATATTCTTTGATCATGGCGGAATGTTTCCCGGCGAAATGGTTTCCCGGTATGTTTCCGCATGAAGGACACTTTATGTCATAGGAAGTATTGGCTTTACCGCATGCCGGACAGGCAAAATGAATTTCCATTTCCCTCATCCACACTTCAGGTCCAGCTTCGGCAATCCGGGCCTGCGATTCCCATAATCCGGCCCTGTGCGGCATCATGGCCTGAAAATCTTTTAAAGCTTCGCACGGATATTCGTTGCAGGATCCACAAAAATCCACCCCTTTTCCGGCGGCGCAGCTTACCATTTTACATGCCCGGCACCAGGCGGTTTTGGTGTTTGACCGGCATCCGAGGCAGCGTGTTTCTTCGACCGGCTGATTAAGCCTGACGGCATATTGCGCCAGCTTTTCCGTGTCGTTTGATTGCGTTGCCAGAAAAATTCCGCAGGCTCCGCAATAGAGGCCGCATACAGCAGCCTTTTCCGGTATTGCATGATTTTCCATATTTCAGCAAAGGTTAGCTATTCTTCAATAAAAATTACCGATTCAACATCAACGTTGCCTTTAATCATTGCCCAGACAGGACAAATCGACTGCTCAGAAAGTGCAATTGCTTTTTCCGCATCGGTTGTTTTTACATCGGGAGATTTGATGTGGTATTCCACCCTTATTGAAGAAAAAGATGTAGGATGTTCCGTGCGGCGGACACCGCTTACTTTCATATCGAATCCGGTGATGGTTTTCTGCATTCTCCGCAGCAGGGTGAGCAAAGCGCCGGCAGCACAGGCGCCGAAGCTGATCAGGAAGAGCTGCAGGGGCATGTAGCCGAGTCCATCACCGTAAGGCGGGATGTAATCCGTATCAATGGGTTCGAAGTTACCGGCTTTTCCGGTAATGTGCAGTTTGCTGTTGACCAGGCTCAGCGCCGCTTCGAGCGGGGCTGCGGTTGTTGAATTGGCAGGTGCGTTTGCATTCATGACTTTTTAAGCTTGAAGAATCTCTAATTATTTGAACTGATGAAAAAAGATGTGGCAAATGTAAAGTCATGAAAAAAAGAAGTAAAATAATTGCCTGTGAAGCGCAGATAATCACCTGCGAAAAGCAATTCCGGCAGCATGAACCGTTCACAGCTTACCTTGGAAGTTACCGACTCCGCTAGTCAATCATCCGCACCATCTCAAACTGCTTGCCTTTCAGGGGCAATCCGCTGGCAATCAGGAATTCCGTAATGGCAGTGCAGGCAACATCCGTATTGACTGCCTTAACGGACGGGAGGCTGTTTTTTTTGAGCAATTCCGCCAGGAGCATGCTGCCTACCCCACTCCGTCTGAAGTCCGGGTGCACGGCAAGCTGGGTCAGGTCGCCGGTGGATGGTTCCAGAATGCCGTAGCCTGCAAAATCCGATCCCACAAATGCGCCCATGATAAAATAATCCTGTTCCTGCCGCCTTATGCTTTCAAAACTGTTCTGCCACGAGGGGTGAAAATCCCACATCGGCATTACTTCTTCAGGCAAGGGCAGAGGAATCGGTTTACAGCGTATCTCCGGACCGGGATTTTCAACACGGGGTTTAACTGATGCGGAAGGCGCCACAAAATAATTGAATTCACGTGTAACCCTGAATCCCTGCTTGCGGTAAACTTTCACTGCCGGTTCGTTGTGCTGCAGCACCTCAAGCAGGTATTGCCTTATGCCGGCTCCGGCCAGAAACGGCAGCGAAGCTTCAAACACCTGAGAGGCAAGGCCCCTGCCCCGGTATTCCTTCAGGGTACCTGTACCGGTGTCATAAGCCGTGGGTACGCCCTGAAAAGTACCGGTTCCGTTGAAGGTAAAACTTACCAGCCTGCCTTCGTCGAAAGCGCCAAACGAAAGGGAAGCATCAAAACCCCGCCGCTGAAGCATCCGGATATGCTCTTCCCTGTTAACAGAAATTTCATAATCCGCAAAAGCGGCGTCAAAAGCTTCAAACAGCGTGTCAAAACTTAAGTCCCCGAGGTTCTGTATGGTAATCATAAACACAGATTTTATAAATTATGAGTCGCTCTCCTTATTCCATATACGATTTCATCAAGCAGCTCACCGTTTTTGATCAACACTTTTTCGAACCGGGCCTCGCAAGTGAAACCGGCCTTTTCGAGTACCCGCTGCGAGGCCAGGTTGGTGCCGAAAGGACGGGCATAAATGCGAATTATGTCAAAAGTACTGAAACCATAGTCCACCATCCGGCGGATGGCAGCAGTCATAATTCCCCTACCCCAGTATGACTCTGACAGCCAGTAGCCCATCTCGGCATTCAGCCGGTGAATATCCTCCTGCGGGAAAATCCCTATGCACCCAACCGCTTCTCCCTCAACATCAATGGCAAAAACATTGGGCGGGTCCTTTGCCATTGCCATTTTCAGGAAACCTTCGCCGCTCTCACGTGTGTATGGATGGGGAAACTGATCGGTGAGCCGGTCGGCAATCTTCCGGTTATCGGCATGTTTCATCAGACTGTCAAGGTCTGACAACTGCCATTTTCTCAATGTAAATAATTGCATTTAAATAAATTAATAAATCAACAACCACGGCATTCAGGTAGCCGCTTTTAAATCGCAGATACTGTTAAATTGCGAATGCTTTCAGCAAGATACAGATCCGAAGCCCGGATCAACGATGATCCTTCCGAAGCCTGTGTAAGGATGCAGTTCCCTGATGGCAAAGCGGATCAATCCGTTACTAACCAGCGGAAGGCTGGCCAGCACGGCTCCGGCTTTTTCCCTGCTTTCGCATTCCAGCACCAGCACGGCGTAATGGTTTTCATCAAAATAAAGCTCTCGGATACTTCCTTCAAGGTACAGTTCATGGGCCCTGAAAGCCTCACTGCGCAGCAACTCAGGAGTAAACGCCTGTCCGTCTGCACCGGTATCCTGTTCAATGGCAAGGTATTTCATGGTTATGCGATGTTAATTTCTCCGGTAAGATAAAGTTTTGCCTCCCCTCCGATCAGGCAGCGCGCTCCCAGATCGGTGCAGCGGAGCGAACCTCCCCTTTTTGAGAGTTGCCGGGCAGTCAGTTCTTTTTTCCCCAGTCTGGCCGACCACAGGGGAGTAAGCGAGGTGTGGGCGGAACCCGTTACCGGATCTTCGTTGATGCCCACGCGGGGTCCGAAAAAACGGGAGACAAAATCAGCAGTATCGCCAGCAGCGGTAACGATCAGTCCCCGGCAATCAAGCTGGTTTACCCTGGTAAAATCAGGAGACAGCTGTTTCACCGCACTTTCATCCTCCAGCAAGGCAATCAGATCGGATCTTCCTTTCCAGGTTTCCAACGGGCGCAACCCTATGGCCGCCTGAATTTCATCTTCAAGTGACACCCGCTCCAGTATATCGGACGGAAAATCCATCAGCAGCAAATCACCGCGCCGGGACACTTTCAGCATCCCGCTTCTTGCAGAATGAAAGATAATTTCCTGCCCGGGATAACCCAGGTACTCAAACAATACATAAGCCGAAGCCAACGTGGCATGTCCGCATAAATCAACTTCCACTGCCGGGGTAAACCAGCGTATCTCATACTCTTTCCCTGCCGGGACAATGAAAGCGGTTTCTGCCAGATTGTTTTCCGCCGCAATATCCTGCATCAGTGCTGCAGGGAGCCATTGATCCAGCGGACATACCGCCGCCGGATTGCCCTCAAACAGCCGGCCGGTAAAGGCGTCTACCTGAAAGATGCTGATTTTTTCCATATACTTGAATCCGTTTAAGTCTTGACAAATATCTTACAATTCCCCGGAAACTGCAGGGTCGGGACCTGAAGTTTTTATAGGCCCGTAAGCCGCAGATTTTAACTCCAGACACCAGTTAAGCAGGGTTCCGGATGCTGACTGAAGAAGAAAACCGTTGTTCATCAGCACCTTTTGCGAAGCAAGATTGTCTTTTTCAGTAGATGCGCATATAGCCCTGATCTCCGGTCTGCCGGCCGCCCAACCGATCAATCCGGCAATGGCTTCTGCCATATATCCATATCCCCTGAAAGCTTCATGAATCCCGTAACCGATTTCAATGGTTCCTTTCGCGTCGGGCCGCCCCATCAGGCACAAGTCGCCTACCATTTCACGCCGGGATTTTAAGACAATGTTCCAGAGGGTAAAATAAAGATAATCGGATCCTGCACCGGCAACATTGGTAAGGATGGATGTTTCGAGCGCTTCCTTCAGGTCGGGAGAGAGTTCAGCAGGCAGCGCCTGCACGTTCAGCTCCTGCTCCAGCGAACGGTCAGCCAGGCTGTATTTTAACAGCTGGGCGTATGGAAGCGGCCGGATATACAAACGTTCTGTTTCGATCATAAACTTTCAGGTTTGATCAGGCCGGGATTGTGCTGAAACAGCTCATGCTCGCAATCCGGGCGACCAAACACTGACAGCTCTTTCCTGCAAAGCGGGAAACTGTGTCCCGGCAACGAAAATTACATAATTACACCCTTGAATCTGATGAAAAATCAAAATTAAATATCTTCTCAGGTTGCATGGATTACACAGTCGTTTTCCGCATCATCATCCGGGCTTCGTATTCCGAAATTAAACAACCCAATATTTAAATCACCATTGTCCGGATAAAATGAAGAAAGAATTTGCCACAAAGACACGAAGACACTAAGTATCACTAAATGAGAAAAATAAATTTGTGCAACTTGGTGCCTTTGTGCCACTTCGGCAGGCTCAGTGCAT